>NZ_AGFU01000001.1 GCF_000226955.1 Sphingomonas elodea ATCC 31461 | reverse complement strand
CCCCTCCCCTTCAGGGGAGGGGTTGGGGTGGGGGACTCTCCACGAGCGATCCGCCCCGCTGAGCTGACTGCCCCACCCCCAACCCCTCCCCTGAAGGGGAGGGGCTTAAGAAGGGGAATATCTGAGGAAGGGCAGGCCCTCGGCCAATCCTTCCCGACGCCATTTCAGCCCCTTGCCCGCCTCTCCGAACATCGGAGCCCGGGAAGAAGGAACCATGATGCGCTACCTGCCCCTTACCCCGGCCGACCGTCAGGCGATGCTTGGCACGATTGGCGCCCAGTCGATCGACGACCTGTTCGTCGACGTGCCCGAAAGCGCCCGCCTCAGCGGGCCGATCGCCGGCCTGCCGATGCACGCATCGGAGCTCGCGGTCGAACGCCACATGACCGCGCTGGCGCGCAAGAACCTGGCGGCCGGCGAAGCGCCGTTCTTCCTGGGGGCAGGGGCCTATCGCCACCATGTGCCGGCCTCGGTCGATCACATCATCCAGCGCGGCGAGTTCCTCACCGCCTACACGCCCTACCAGCCGGAAATCGCGCAGGGCACGCTGCAGATGATGTTCGAGTTCCAGAGCCAGATCGCCCGGCTGCTGGGTTGCGACGTCGCCAACGCCTCGATGTACGACGGCTCGACCGCGTGCTGGGAAGCGATCTCGATGGCGCGCCGCGTCACCAAGCGCGGCAAGGCGATCCTCTCGGGCGGCCTGCACCCGCATTATGTCTCGGTCGCCAAGACGATGGCGCGCTTCACCGGCGACCAGCTGGTGACCGGCGTACCGACGCTGAGCCCCGAGCCCGACACGCTCGACCTGATCAATGCGATCGATGCCGATACCTCGTGCGTCGTCGTCCAGTACCCGGACATTCTCGGCCGCATCGAGGACATGTCGGCACTCGCGGACGCCTGCCACGTCAAGAAGGCGCTGCTGATCGCCGTGGTCACCGAGCCGGTGGCGCTGGGGGCGATCAAGGCGCCGGGCGAGATGGGCGCGGATATCGTCGTCGGCGAAGGCCAGTCGCTCGGCGTCGGCCTGCAGTTCGGTGGGCCTTACGTGGGCCTGTTCGCCTGCTCGGAAAAGCTGGTCCGCCAGATGCCGGGCCGGCTCTGTGGCGAGACGGTGGACGCCAGCGGCAAGCGCGGCTTCGTGCTGACGCTCTCCACCCGCGAGCAGCATATCCGCCGCGAAAAGGCGACGTCGAACATCTGCACCAGCTCGGTGCTGTGCGCGCTCGCCATGTCGGTGCACATGACGCTGCTGGGCGAGAAGGGCCTGCGCCAGCTCGCCGAGCTCAACCATGTCGGCGCCAGCGCGGCTGCCGATCGCCTGGCCGAAGTGGACGGGGTGGAGCTGGTCACCGACCGGTTCTTCAACGAATTCACCCTGAAGCTGTCCAAGGAAGCCCGCCCCGTCGTCCGCCAGCTTGCCGACAAGGGCATATTGGCCGGCGTGTCGCTGGGCCGCCTCTATCCGGGCGTCGAGGAGTTGCAGAACGGCCTCGTCGTCGCGGTCACCGAAACCACCA
The DNA here is from genome assembly GCF_000226955.1 of Sphingomonas elodea ATCC 31461. Lineage (GTDB taxonomy): Bacteria > Pseudomonadota > Alphaproteobacteria > Sphingomonadales > Sphingomonadaceae > Sphingomonas > Sphingomonas elodea. Next base: position 78,691 of record NZ_AGFU01000001.1, on the reverse strand, counting down.
CGGAGGAGGACGTCGAGACGCTTGCCTCCGCACTCGAGGAGGTGCTGGCATGAGCACGATCAATCCGTCGGGCTGGCGCCCCACCACGCCGTCGCAGGATGGCGTTAGCGCCGAGGGCACCTTCACCGGCAACCGCGCGCTGATGCTGGAAGAGGCGCTGATCTTCGAGATCGGCTCCACCGACACCACCGGCGTCGATTTCGGCGAGGCCCCCGCGGGCAAGTCGCGCCTGGCCGGCATGGAGCGCTCCAAGGCCATTGGCCTGCCGGGCCTGTCCGAGCCGGAGACGGTGCGCCACTATACCCGCCTCAGCCGCCAGAACTACGCGATCGATCTCGGCCTGTTCCCGCTGGGCAGCTGCACGATGAAGCACAATCCGCGCCTCAACGAGCGGATGGCGCGCCTGCCGGGCTTCGCCGACATCCACCCGCTCCAGCCGGTCGATACCGTGCAGGGCGCGCTGGAGGCGATTGACCAGCTCGCGCACTGGCTGATCACGCTCACCGGCATGCAGGCGGTGGCGATGAGCCCCAAGGCCGGCGCGCACGGCGAGCTGTGCGGCGTGCTGGCGATCCGCGCCGCGCTCGACGCCAAGGGCGAGACCGCGCGCCGCATCATGCTGGTGCCTGAATCGGCGCACGGCACCAACCCCGCGACGGCGGCCTTCGCCGGCTTCGCGGTGGAGGACATCCCCGCGACGCCGGAAGGCCGCGTGGACGTCGCAGCGCTCAAGGCGCGGCTGGGGCCGGACATCGCCGGTGTGATGATCACCAACCCGAACACCTGCGGGCTGTTCGAACCGGACCTCAAGGACATCTCGGACGCGGTCCATGCCGCCGGCGGCTATGTCTATTGCGACGGCGCCAACTTCAACGCGATCGTCGGCCGGGTCCGCCCGGGCGATCTCGGCGTCGATGCGATGCACATCAACCTGCACAAGACCTTCTCCACCCCGCATGGCGGCGGCGGTCCGGGTTCGGGCCCGGTGGTGCTGTCGGCGGCGCTGGCGCCCTACGCGCCGCTTCCCTTCGTCGAGAAGACCGAGGCCGGCTATCGCATCGTCGAGGAAGAGAATGCCGAGGAGCATCATGCCGGCACCTTCGGCCGCATGACCGCCTTCCACGGCCAGATGGGCATGTTCACCCGCGCGCTGACCTATATCCTCAGCCACGGCGCCGATGGCCTGCGCCAGGTCGCCGAGGATTCGGTGCTCAACGCGAATTACGTGCTGCGCGCGATGGAGGACGTGCTCGACGCGCCCTTCGCCAAGTCCGGCCCATGCATGCATGAGGCGATCTTCAGCGACAAGGGCCTGCCCGAGGGCTTCTCGACGCTCGACATCGCCAAGGACCTGATCGACGAGGGCTATCACCCGATGACGGTGTATTTCCCGCTCGTCGTCCACGGCGCGATGCTGGTCGAGCCGACCGAGACCGAGAGCAAGGCGGCGCTCGACCAGTTCATCGGCGCGTTCCGCAACGTCGCGACCAAGGCCAAGCAGGGCGAGGCGGCGCTGAAGAGCGCACCTCATTTCGCCCCGCGCCGCCGCCTCGACGAGACGCTCGCCGCGCGCAAACCGGTGCTGGCGTACAAGGGCGCGGCACCGGCCGAAGCGGCCGAGTAAGCCCTGACCCGACACCCCCGAGAGGGTCGCACACGCCGGCTGGAAGCCCCCGCTTCCAGCCGGCGTTTTGCGTTTGGGGAGATTGCCGGGACACTTGCGATCGCGGTCCCTGCTCTGCATACAGGTTTTGCCCGTTCGCACCGCGCCGGGTCCGCATGGGGAAGCGGCAGGTCACACGCCTCGGGTTCTTCTTCCTGCGGCTGGCCGAATCCTCTTCTTCGGAAAGTTGCTCGATGCGCCTGATCGCCTGCTGTCTCCTGGCTTCCCTGACTGCCGGCGCTGCGACCGCGCAGCAACGCCCGGTACTGACCGATGCCGATTACAGCCGCGCCGTGCACCAGCTGGGTCCGTGGACCGCGCCGCTGGTCGATCATGCGGTGCGCTCGGCACATTGGATCGACGCCCGCCGCTTCTGGTATGTCGACACCGACCACGGCGTGCCGACGATCCTGCTGGTAGACGCCGTCAAGCGCACCAAGAAGGCCGCTTTCGAGACCACAGCGCTGCTCGCCTCGCTCAACGCGGCCGGGCTGAAGGCGCAGGACGCGTCGAAGCTCACCATCAGCGATTTCGTGCCGGACCTGGCGAAGAACAGCGCGGTGCTCAGCGTCGGCGGCAAGCGCTATGCGTGCGCGATGGCGCAGCCCTATGCTTGCAAGGAATCGGCAGCGCCGAGCGCGGGGCAGATCGCAGGCTATCTGGCCCAGCAGGGCCCGGCCGATGCGGTGCTCTCCCCGGACGGCAAGCGCGCCGCCTTCGTGCGCGACTGGAACCTGTGGGTCCGCGACATGGCCACCGGCGCGGAGCGGCAACTGACCACCGACGGCGTCAAGGATTTCGGCTACGCGACGGACAATGCCGGCTGGAAGCATTCGGACCAGGCGATCGTGATCTGGTCGCCGGACTCCAAGAAGCTGGCTACCTTCCAGCAGGATCAGCGGGCGGTGGCGGACTTTTCCATCACCACGACCCAGGTCGGCCATTCGAAGGTCGACACGTGGAAATACCCGTTCGTCGGCGACAAGGAGATCATCCAGATCCAGCGCGTCATCGTCGATGTGGACGCAGGCCAGGTCATCCGCCTCAAGATGCCGGCGGAGCCGCACCGCTCGTCGCTGTGCGACGACGTGGTGTGCGGCGAGGGTCCGCAGGACATGCAATGGGCGAAGGACGGCAAGACGCTCGCCTTCGTTTCCACCTCGCGCGACCACAAGGTGGAAACCGTCCGCATTGCCGATGCGGCCAGCGGTGCGGTGCGCGACGTGTTCACCGAAACGGTGCCGACCTGGTTCGACAGCGGTTACAATGACGAGGGCATCAACTGGCGCTATCTTTCCGAGCGCGGCGAGATCCTGTGGTGGTCGCAGCGCGACGACTGGGGCCATTATTATCTGTACAGCGCCGCCACCGGCAAACTCGTGCGCCAGGTGACCCAGGGCCAGTGGAACGTCGATCATCCGGTCTATATCGACGAGCGTAGCGGCAAGATGCTCGTGGCGGGTGTCGGGCGGGAGCCGGGCAACGATCCCTATTACCGCAGCATCTACGCGATCGACCTGAAGGGCGGGGCGCCGAAGCTGCTGACCCCCGAGAAGCAGGACCATATCGCGATCCCGTCGAGTGACGGGCGCTACTTCGTCGACATTTATTCGACCCCGCAGGAACCGCAGACCGCGGTGCTGCGCCGTGCCGACGGATCGGTCGTCCAGCAGCTGGCCAAGGGCGACGCGACGCGGCTGCGGGCGGCGGGCTGGCAGGCGCCGGAGAGCATCGCCGTCCAGTGCAGCGACGGCAAGACGCTGTGCCACGGCCTGTTGTTCAAGCCCGCGGGGCTGGATCCGCAGCGCAAATATCCGGTGATCGACTATGTCTATCCCGGCCCGTTCATGGGGACGATCCCGTCGCGGCAGTTCGCCGCGGCGCAGGGGGATGCGGGCGCGCTGGCGCAGCTGGGCTTCGCCGTGGTCGAGATCGACGCGCTGGGCACGCCGCGTCGCTCCAAGGCCTTCCAGGACTATTATTATCGCGACATGGGCAAGCAGGCCGTGCCCGACCAGAAGAGCGGCATCCAGGATCTGGCCAAGCGCTATGCCTGGCTCGACCTCGACCGCGTCGGTATCTGGGGCCATTCGGGCGGCGGCAATGCGACCGCGACCGCGATGTTCCTATATCCGGACTTCTTCAAGGTCGGGATCGCCGAGAGCGGCAACCACGACAACCGCAACTATGAGGACGATTTCTACGAGAAGTATCTCGGCCTGCTGGAGAGCGACGGGAAGAAGACCAACTACGACCTGCAGGCAAATCAGGACATCGCCAAGAACCTGAAGGGCAAGCTGCTGCTGGCGCACGGCATGCTCGACGATAATGTGCCGGTGTCGTCGACGCTGCTGGTGGTCGATGCACTGCAAAAGGCGAACAAGGATTTCGACCTGATCCTGTTTCCGCGGGCGCACCACGGCTATGGCGACCAGTCCATGTACATGATGCGCCGACGCTGGGACTATTTCGTCGAGCATCTGATGGGCGCGACGCCGCCGAAAGAGTTCAAGATCGGGCGGCCGGGCAACTGAAATCGCTGTCGCTCGGGCCGCGACAGACGTTGTGGTCCGGGACAGGACGTGAAAACGGCGTTTTGACGCCGTCGTGCTTCCCCCTATGCTGCACTGCATCGCTTCCGGGGGCTCGGCCATGCAGTTCGATACGCCGCACCTGATCCAATACGCCATCACCGCGCTCGTCGTGGGGCTGTTCAGCGCGATGCGGGTCGAGATGTACCTCCGTGGGCGTAGACTGCTCGCCGAGGCGCGGGCGGCGGCATGAGCGATCGTGAGCGCAGTTGGCTGGCCCCGCCCGAAGGCGTGCGGCGCCATGCACCCGCGACGCTGCGCAACCGCGCGGCGATCGCGACCATGCTCGGGGACCTGCTGCCCGCATCCGGTCGCGTGCTCGAAGTGGCGAGCGGCAGCGGCGAGCATTGCGCCTATTTCGCCGAGCATTTCCCCAAGCTGGAATGGCATCCCAGCGATCCGGACCCCGACGCGCTCGCCTCGATCGCGTCCTGGTGCGAGGGGCTGGCTAATGTCCGCCCGCCGGTTGCGCTGGACGCGGCAGCGGCGACGTGGCCGGTCCGCCATGCAGACGCCATCCTGTGCATCAACATGGTCCATATCAGCCCCTGGACGGCGACGCTCGGGCTGATGGCGGGGGCGGGGCGGCTGCTGCCGCCGGGCGGCCCGCTGATCCTCTATGGCCCTTATCGTGAGGCGGGGCTGCCCACCGCGCCGTCGAACGAGGCGTTCGACCAGTCGCTCCGCGCGCGCAATCCCGGCTGGGGACTGCGGTGGTTCGGCGATGTGGCGGCGGCGGCGGAAGCGCAGGGACTGGTGTTCGATCGGCGGGTGGCAATGCCCGCCAACAACCTCATAGTGGCGTTTCGGCGTAGCTAGCCTGGCCGCGCGCCAGCTTCTGCTCGCGATAGACGATGTAGAGCCCGCTGGCGATGATCACCGGCGCGCCGAGCCAGGTCGAGAAGGTCGGGAACACGTCGAACAGCAGCCAGCCGTAGAGGGTCGCCCAGATCAGTCCGGAATAATCCATCGGCACCACGGCGGAGACCGGGGCGAAGCGCATCGCCCCGGTCAGCGCGAGCTGTCCGACGCCGCCGACTAGCCCGGTGGCGATCAGGATCGCCCAGGTCTCGGCATCGTGCGGCTTGTAGTGGAAGGCATAAATGGCGCCCAGCACCGGCACCGACAGCAGCGAGAACCAGAAGACGGTGGTTCCCGCGCTTTCCGTCTTGCCGATCTGGCGCAGCGTGATCGCCACGATCGCGACGAACAGCGCCGCCATCAGGCCGACGAACGCGCCGAACAGCGGGACCACCTCATGGCCCGGCTGGACGACGATCAGCACGCCGACAAAGCCGAGGATCACCGCGCCCCAGCGATGCCAGCCGGTCGGCTCACCGAGCAGCAGCGCCCCCAGCAGCGTCGCGAAGATGGGCACGGTAAACTGGAAGGTCTGTGCCTCCGCCAGCGGCAGCAGGATCACCGCGCCGAAGGTGAAGATCATGCCGGTGAGCCCCACCGCCGTGCGCCAGACATGGGCGCCGAAGCGTTGCGTCTTGAGCGATTTCAGCCCCGGCCCCATCGCCACCCACAGCGTGACCAGCGGCACGGCCCAGAGCTGGCGGTGGAACATCGTCTCGATCAGCGAGGCGCCGCGCAGTTCCGACATCTTGATCAACGCCGACATGGACGACAGGCAGGCGATCGCGAACAGGCGCAGGACCAGGCCGGTGGCGATGCGATCGGGACGGGCATTGGACACGGCGGCAGCGTTACGGGCTTGGCCGGGCGTGGGCAAGCCTTTGCGGCTCAGCCGAGCAGGCGTCCCATCACCACCGCCAGCGAGTCCTGCCAGGCCGGCGCGCGATAGCCGAAGGTATCGGCGAAGCGGCTGCAATCGAGGCGGGAGTTGGCCGGGCGCTTGGCAGGCGTCGGATAGTCCGAACTGGGGATGCCGGTCACCGTCGCCGTCGGGCCGCCGCGCTTGGCACTTTCGGCAAAGATGGCGCGGGCGAAGTCGGCCCAGTTGGTCTCGCCCGAGCCGGCGAAGTGGTAGACGCCGCTGAACGCGCCGTCGCGCTGCCAGCGTTCGACCACCGCCAGGATCGCCGAGGCGATGTCCAGGGCCGAGCTGGGGCAGCCCTGCTGGTCTTCCACCACGTTCAGCGCGTCGCGCGTCTCGGCGAGGCGCAGCATCGTCTTGACGAAGTTGTTGCCGAACGGGCTGTAGACCCAGGCCAGCCGGATCACGGCGTTGGTCGCACCCGAGGCCTGTACCGCCTGCTCGCCGGCCAGCTTGGTCGCGCCATAGACGCCGAGCGGGCCGGTGGGGTCGTCCTCGCGCCAGGGGCGGTCGAGGCTGCCGTCGAACACATAGTCGGTCGACAGCTGGATGATCGGCGCGCCGATCTTCGCGCCCGCACGCGCGAGCACGCCGGGGCCGTCACCGTTGATCGCCATGGCGAGCTCGGGTTCGCTCTCGGACTTGTCGACCGCGGTATAGGCGGCGGCCGACACGATCAGCTCGGGCTGGATCTTCGCTACCGCCGCTTCGATCGTCTCCGGCCTGGAGAGGTCGAACTCGGGATAGCTGGTGAAGATCAGCTCGTGGCCCTGTGCTTGTTCGCCCAGCGACTGGGCGACCTGGCCGTCATGCCCGGTGACGAGGATGCGCATCAGGCGGTCTGGCCCAGCCGCTCGCCGGCGTACTTGCCGGAGCGGATCGGGCCCCACCACCACTCGTTCTCGAGGTACCAGTCGATCGTCGCGGCGATGCCGGTGTCGAAATTCTCCTCGGCCTTCCAGCCCAGTTCGGTCTCGAGCTTGGTCGCGTCGATCGCATAGCGGCGGTCATGGCCGGGGCGATCGGTGACGAAGGTGATCAGCTCGCGGCGCTTGCGGCCGTCGGCCAGTGGAATGCGCTGGTCGAGCAGGTCGCAGATCGTCTCGACCACTTGCAGGTTGGTGCGCTCGTTGCGGCCGCCGACATTGTAGCTCTGGCCGACCTTGCCGGTGGTGGCGATGGTCGCCAGCGCCTTGGCGTGATCGTCCACGTACAGCCAGTCGCGGATGTTCTCGCCCTTGCCGTAGACCGGCAGCGGCTTGCCCTCCAGCGCGTTGAGGATCGTCAGCGGGATCAGCTTTTCGGGGAAGTGGAACGGCCCGTAATTGTTCGAGCAGTTCGACAGCACCACCGGCAGGCCATAGGTGTGGCCCCAGGCGCGTACCAGATGGTCGCTCGCCGCCTTGGACGCCGAATAGGGCGAGGAGGGATCATAGGGCGTCTCTTCGGTGAAGATGCCGCTGTCAAACGGCAGGTCGCCGAACACCTCGTCGGTGGAGATGTGGTGGAAGCGGAAGCCCTCCCGCTTCTCGCCTTCCAGTTCGCGCCAATATTGCAGCGCCGACTGGAGCAGCTTGAAGGTGCCGACGACGTTGGTCTCGATGAATTCGCCCGGACCGTCGATCGAGCGATCGACATGGCTTTCGGCCGCGAGGTGCATCACCACGTCGACCTGCTCCTCGCGCAGCAGCGGTAGGATCGTCGCGGTGTCGGCGATGTCGGCATGGACGAAGCGATAATTGGGCGCGTTCTCGATCGCGGTGAGCGAGGCCGGGTTGCCGGCATAGGTGAGCTTGTCGAGATTGATGACGCGCGCGCCCTGGCGGACGAGGTGGCGCACCACCGCCGAGCCGATGAAGCCGGCGCCGCCGGTGACGAGGAAGGTCTGCTGCTGCATGGCTCAGCCCTGATAGAAGAAGGGGGTGTTGAATTCGACGAACGGGGTCGCGACCGCGTCCTTTTCGGAGAGGACGGGTTCGACGCCGATGTCCGGCCAGGTGATGGCGAGATCGGGATCGTCCCAGCGGATCGCCATTTCCGAATCCTTCGAATATTTGGCGCTGACCTTGTAGAGGATCTCGCAATCCGGAACGAGCGTCATGAAGCCGTGCGCATAGCCGGCGGGGACCAGCAGCTGGTTCCACTTCTCGGCGGACAGTTCGACGCCGACCCAGCGGCCATAGGTGGGCGAGCCGCGGCGGATGTCGACCGCGACGTCGTAGATCGCGCCGCGCAGCACGCGCACCAGCTTGGCCTGGGCGAAGGGCGGCGCCTGCAGGTGCAGGCCGCGGATCGTGCCGGCCGCGGCCGAGAAGCTCTGGTTATCCTGCACCCAACGGGCCTCAACGCCCTCGGCATCGAGCGTCGACTGCTTGAACACTTCGGAGAAGAAGCCGCGGTGATCGCCGAACTTGGGGGGGGTGAACTCGATCACGCCGGAGAGTTCGTGGTGATGGACCTTGGTCATGCGGCAGCCACCAGCTTGCGGAGATAGGCGGCATAGCCGGTCTTGCCGAGACCGGCTGCGCGCTTGAGCAGGTCCTCCGCCCCGAGCCAGCCGTTCTCGAAGGCAATTTCCTCAGGGCAGGCGATCTTCACGCCCGTGCGATGCTCCAGCGTGCGCACGAACGAGCCGGCATCATGCAGGCTGTCGTGAGTCCCTGTGTCCAGCCACGCATAGCCGCGGCCGAGCCGGGTGATGTGGAGATCGCCGCGCTCAAGATAGGTACGGTTGACATCGGTGATCTCGAGTTCGCCCCGTGCGGAGGGCTGGATCGACTTCGCGATGTCCACCACGTCCTTGTCGTAGAAATAGAGGCCGGTAATCGCCCAGTTGGACTTGGGTACGGCCGGCTTTTCCTCGACGCTGGTGGCGACGCCCGTCTCGGGATCAAAGGCCACCACGCCGTAGCGCTCCGGATCGTCGACATGGTAGGCGAACACATTGGCGCCGCCCTGCGACGCCTGTTCGGCAGCCGCCTTGCAGCGCTCGCCCATCTTTTCGCCGTGATAGATGTTGTCGCCGAGGATCAGCGCGCTCGGATTGTTGCCCACGAAATCGGCGCCGATGATGAAGGCTTCGGCGAGGCCGTTCGGCGACGGCTGCTCGGCATAGCTCAGGTTCATGCCGAAGGCCGAGCCATCGCCCAGCAGCGCCTGGAACATCGGGAGGTCGCGGGGCGTCGAGATGATCAACACGTCGCGGATGCCGGTCAGCATCAGCACGGACAGGGGATAGAAAATCATCGGCTTGTCGTAGACGGGAAGCAGCTGCTTCGAGATCGACAGCGTTGCGGGGTAGAGGCGCGTGCCGCTGCCCCCCGCAAGGATGATGCCCTTCATTCAAAATCCCCCATGGCGCGGGGAAACCCCGCAACTACTACGAAACGAGAAATGCGGAAGCGGTAAGATTGTCAATGCGCCTGTGCGCTGCTGCGCGCGCGGCAGCGCGGTTCCGCCGCCTCAAAAGGCGTTGGAATGGACGATCACCCGAAGCGTCTTGAAAAGAATGGTGATGTCCCGCCAGATATCCCAGCCGTCGATATATTCCATGTCGGCCTGCAGACGATTGGTCAGATCGATCCGACGATCGGTGGCGCCGCGGAAGCCGCGGACCTGGGCGAGGCCGGTCATGCCGGGCTTGAGCGTGTGGCGGTGCCAGTAGCGCTCGTCGATCTCCCAGAAATAATGGTCCGCCGCGCGCGACCCCAGTGCGTGCGGGCGCGGGCCTACCACGCTCATGTCGCCGCGCAGCACGTTGAGCAGCTGCGGCAGCTCGTCGATGCTGGTCTTGCGGATGAACCGGCCGACCTTGGTGATGCGGTCGTCGTCGCGGCTGGCCGAGACATTGCCGTTCGCGTCGCACAGCGCCTGGCGCATCGAGCGGAACTTGAGGATCTTGAACAGGCGGTTGCCGCGGCCGACACGGTCCTGCGCGAACAGCACGGGGCCGGGGCTCTCCAGCTTGATCGCGATTGCGACCAGGATCATCAGCGGCGCCAGCGCAAGGACGGCCGGCACGGTGATCAGCAGGTCCAGCGCACGCTTCTTGGCGCGGTTCGGCATGCTGAGCGGGCCCTGCGAGACGACCAGCGTGTCCTTGCCGTCATAGGCATCCACCCCGATCGCGCCCAGCGCGTTGAACTGGGGGACGAGGATCTCCCCCTTGATGTTCATGCCCTTGAGCAGCAGCGCCCAGACTGCGCGATGTTCCTCGGTGCAAGCAACCACCACCCGGTCGAAACCGATTACGGTCGTGCCGAGGCGATGCAGCATCTGCGGGTCGCGCGGGTTGGGCGAGAGATTGATGATCCGCGCATCGAGCGCAACGGCATCGCTGGCGAGATCGAGCGACACGCCGTCGATGATCACCAACTCGTCCAGCAGCTTGTCGCCGGTCATCGCCCGCACGTGGCGGCGGAATACCAGGCGGCCCGCCATCAGCAGCACCACCGTCATCAGCGCGCCCGCACCGAGCTGGATTCGCGACAGCGGCAATTCGGTGGTGAGCAGATAGCTGCCCAGCAGCACGATGAGGATCGAGAAGAGGAACGCCGACAGGATGTTCTTCACCCCGCTGATCGGGTGGCGCAACGATTCGAGCGAATAGGTGCCGCTGGCGATCGCGGTGCCGAGCGTGATCGGCAGCAGGAAGATGCCGACATTGACGCCGGCCAGCGACAGCCAGTTGCTGTCGCGCATGCAGGCGGCGAAGTAGAAACTGGCTAGGATCGCGATGCTGTCGATCAGCAGGAGTTCGGTGTAGAGGATCATGCGCAGCGTCGAGCGGCGGAAGGCCGGCATCGCGCTCTGCTTCGGTGCCGCATAGGCCCGTAGCTGTTCCTCGAAGGCGCGCTGTGCTTCAAAAGCGTTCATTGCCTCGTCGGGCTCCCTCAACGGTTTGTGCACGCTGACAGCGGCCGATTCGGCCTGTTGCATTGCACTATAACGGGACAATCACGGTTAAGAAAGTCCGCGCGACGACCGACAGGTCCTTTTCTGAGACAAGGATTAATCAAGGTCACGGTCAATCTGCCTGTCACTAAGCGGCGGAGAAGGGAAATGAACGCTTCGTTGGCACTGCATATCCCCCTTGCACCCGCTCCATTGTCATCGTTTGTGACGGATTTTGGCGACCGCGCGCGGCTTATCCTGATTGCAAAGCCGCAATCAAGCCCCGGGGCCTGCGCGACCCTGCCGCACGCGTGCGCATCTCGCGCTTGCAGCATGGTTTCGCGGGGTAAATGGCTCAGATTGCTGCACTGCAACTAGTGATGATCGCAAACGTTCCTTTCAATCCGGCGATTTCAAACCCTCGGAACGGTAGTCCGTCGAAATTTAAGACCGGACTAACGGACTCGCGGCGCGCTACCCGAAGCGGGAGCCGGACCGGATTTGGGATCCAGCAGCGGGCGGTACGTATAAACCACCGAAATAATTGGCTTAAGCGAGTCTTTACCGACCTTGTTCAACATGGTGCCGACAGTAGCGCCATGGAGGCACAGTACCGGAATGACACCCGACGAGATGCACGCGCAGCTGCAGGACGCCTTCGTCGCGCCCGAAGTCGCCGAGCGTGAAGCCGAGCTGCGCGAATCCGGGCTTGTGGCGCTGTCGCTGCTGCTCGGCGTGCACAACATCGCCATCACCTCCGAACAGCTCCGCTACATGCTTGGCCATGCCGAAGCGGCAACGGTCGACGACCTGATCCTGCTCGCCAAGCGACAGCAGGGGGTGCGCGCCAAGGCGGTCGACGTTCCGCGCGGCGGCCTCGCGCGCCAGCCGTTGCCGGCGATCGCCGACGGGCCGGAGGGCTGGTTCGTGATCGGCGGGCTGACCGAACATGGCGTGATCATCCAGCGGCCCGGCCATGCGCCCGAGCAGGTTGATCGCGAGGGCCTTGACGCGCTCTGGTCCGGCACGCTGGTGTTGCTGACCACCCGCGCGGTGGCCGGCCAGACGCTGCGCTTCGGTTTCTCCTGGTTCACCGCGCAGTTTCAACGCTATCGCAAGCTCTTCCTGGAGGTGCTGGGGATCACCCTGGCGCTCAACCTGCTCGGTCTTGCCGCGCCGCTCCTGTTCCAGAGCGTGATCGACAAGGTGTTGGTCCACAACAGCATGAGCACGCTCAGCGTGCTCGCCTTCGCCTTCCTCGCCGTTTCGGTATGGGAGGTAGCACTGGGCTGGATCCGCACCCGCCTGTTCACCGAAACGACGCAGAAGATCGATGTGGAACTAGGCGCCCGCCTGTTCCACCACCTGCTTGCGCTGCCGCTCGGCTATTTCGAGAAGCGCCGGGTAGGTGACACGGTCACCCGCGTCCGCCAGCTCGAGACGATCCGCGAGTTCCTCACCAACGCCTCGTTGACCGTCATGGTCGACCCCCTTTTCACGATCGTGTTCCTCGGGGCGATGCTGTTCTACTCGCCGATGCTGTTCGGTGTCGTCGTCGTATCGTTGGTCGCCTATGCCGTCGTCTCGTTCAGCGTCGCGGGGCCGCTTTGTACCCGCGTCGAGGACAAGTTCGAGAAGAGCTCGGCCAGCAATGCCTTGCTCGTCGAGAGCGTGTCCGGCATCCACACGATCAAGGCGACCGCAGTCGAGCCGCACTGGCAGAATCGCTGGGAACGCCAGCTCGCTGCCTATACCGCCTCGTCGCAGCGACTGATCAACGTCGCCAACACCGGCAGCCAGGCGATCGAGCTGATCTCGAAGCTGAGCTTCGCGGCAATCCTGTTCTTCGGGGCCAAGGCGGTGATCGGCGGCGCGATGAGCGTCGGCGCGCTGGTCGCGTTCAACATGTTCGCGCAGCGTGTCTCCGGCCCGGTGATCCGCATGGCGCAGCTGTGGCAGGACTTCCAGCAGGTCCGCATCGCCATCGAGCGGCTGGGCGACGTGCTGAACCATCCGGTCGAGCCGCGGCCCGCCTCGGCGGCGACGCTGCCCGTGCTGCACGGCGCGATCCGCTTCGAGAATGTCACCTTCCGCTATGCCGAGGACCAGCCGCCGGTCTTGAGCGACATCACGCTCGACATCCCGGCGGGCAGCTCGCTCGGCATCGTCGGTTCCTCGGGGTCGGGCAAGTCGACGCTGGCCAAGCTGCTCCAGCGCCTCAACGCGCCCGATCTCGGCCGGGTGCTGGTCGACGAAGTGGACGTAGCCCAGCTCGACCCCGCCTGGCTCCGCCGCCAGATCGGCGTGGTGCTGCAGGAGAACCTCCTCTTCAGCCGCTCGATCCGCGAGAATATCGCATTGTCCAACCCCGCCATGCCGTTCGAGCATGTCGTGGCGGCGGCGACGCTGGCGGGTGCGCACGACTTCATCCTGCGCCAGCCGCGCGGTTATGATACCGAAATCGTCGAGCGCGGCGTGAACCTCTCCGGTGGCCAGCGCCAGCGGCTGGCCATCGCGCGTGCGCTGGTCGGCAATCCGCGCATCCTGGTGTTCGACGAGGCGACCTCGGCGCTCGATGCCGAGAGCGAGGAACTGATCCAGAACAACCTGCGCGCCATCTCGGCGGGCCGCACGCTGGTGATCATCGCGCACCGCCTGTCCGCCGTCCGCGCCTGCGACCGGATCATCACGCTGGAACAGGGCCGCATCGTCGAGAGCGGCCGGCACGACGAACTGCTGCGCCTTGGCGGCCGCTATGCCGACCTGCACCGCCGCCAGAGCGGCTATGGGGAGATTGCCGCATGAACGCCGTCGTTTCGCTGGGCCGCGGCGGCCCGATCGCGCGCAAGCGGAGCACGGTGCTGCCGGCGCGTGCCGATGCCTATGACACCGAGTTCCTGCCCGCCGCGCTGGAGATCATCGAGCGTCCGGTTTCGCCCACCGCGCGGATGACCGGCCGGGTGATGCTGGCAGGGCTGGCGATCACCGGCGCCTGGCTGGCGATCGGCCGGGTCGAGGTGGTGGCGCCCACCCAAGGTCGCATCGCGCCGATCGGCGAGACCAAGATCGTCCAGTCGCCCGAATCGGGTATCGTGCGCCGGATCCTGGTGGGCGAGGGGCAGAAGGTGACCAAGGGCCAGGTGCTGATCACGCTCGATCCCACGATGAGCGCAGCGGATGCCGCCCAGGCCAGGGTCGCGCTGGTCAGCGCTCAGCTCGATGCAGCGCGCAACCAGGCGATCATCGATGCGCTGGACGGGCGCGGTTTTCGCTTCGCGGCGCCCGCTGATGCCAGCGCCGCGGAGGTGGAGACGCATCGCGGCCTCGCCCGAGCCCGGCTTGCCCAGATCGAGGCGATCCTCGCCACCGGCCGGTCGGACAGCGGGGCTGCCGTCTCCGCCGCCGCCGAGGCGCAGGCGCAGGTGCGCAAGCTGGAACAGTCGCTGCCGCTGCTGGAGCAGCAGATCGCCGCAAACGAGGCGATGGCCGCCAAGGGCTATGTCTCCAAGCTGCGCGTCGTCGAGATGCGCCGCCAGCTCATTTCGGAGCGGCAGGACCTGACCGCCGCCCGCGCGTCGGTCGCCCGGCTCGGCCAGCAGTCGCGAAGCGCCAGCAGCCAGTCCGTTCGTACCCGCGAGGAAGCCCGTGCGCAGGTCCTGCAGGAGCTGGTGAAGGCACAGGATGACGTGCGAGCCCGGACGGAGGAAGTGGCCAAGGCCAGCCTGCGCAGCTCGTTCCGGGAACTGCGCGCGCCGGTCAGCGGCACGATCTCGCAGCTGCAGGTGCATACCGAGGGCGGCGTTATCGAGGGCGCCAAGCCGCTGCTTTCGCTGGTGCCGGACAATGCACGCCTCGAGGCCGAGGTGATGGTGGAGAATGGCGATATCGGCTTCGTCCGGACCGGGATGCCGGTAAAGGTGAAGCTGCAGGCCTTCCCCTATACCCGCTATGGCATGATTCCCGGGACGGTGGTCGGGATCAGCCCGGAGGCGGTGCAGGTGCGGGACGGTCAGCCGCCGGTCTACAAGGCGCGAATCGCGCTCGACCGCGGCTATATCCTCGCCAACGGGGCGCGCGTGCCGCTGCGGCCCGGCATGGTCGCCAGCGCCGATATCGTGACCGGCAAGCGCACCCTGCTCAGCTATCTGGTCGGCCCGATGCTCGAGACCGGAAGCGACGCGCTCCACGAACGCTGAAATACCGCTCCGGTGCGGTGGAGAGGGAAGGGGCGGTACCGGCTGCCGCCCCTTTCGGCGTTCAGGCGCGCTCGGCGAGCCGCCGCGTCAGGTTCGTGCCGAGCAACGGACGCTGCACCCGCGGATCGAGCGTCTTGACCAGCTCGCGGGCGAAATCGAGATTGGCCTCGAGCCCCTCGGCCGCATCGGTCGTCACGGTGGAGATACGCACCAGCACACCGTCGACGATCCAGCCCTGCACCTGGCTCTTCAGGCGGGCGAGCAGCTGCTCGTTGCCGCTCTGGGGCAGAAACTCGCCGACGCGCGCCCAGTAGAGGATCTGCTCGGTACGGTTGAAGTTGCTCGCGGTCATCGCCCGGCCGGGAATGGTCACCTGGGGGGTCACCGGAATCGACTGCGCATGGCTTTCCTCGACGGTGAAGCCGAAGAACGGGTAGCAGACTTCCGGGCGGTGCAGCTGCAGCAGATCGGTCTGGGCGTTGCCATAGGCAATCAGCACCATCACCTGGGTGCCGTCCGGACGCGAAAAGGCGCGGCTGACGACCTGGTTGTACAGCTTGTCCTCCAGGCTGCCCTCGCGGGCCGGCGCGATCAGCGAGCCGGTATCCTCCGCCTTCCACGCGCCAAAGGCCTTGGGCATCAGCGCGTCGAGCTTGGTATCGCCGAGCAGGTCCATGCGGCGATGCGGCTTCAGGCCGAGCGAGGCGCCGGCAGCGGCGAAGCAGCCCGCGCCGATCAGCAGGTCACGCCGGTTGAACATGATGCCTCCGACGTACGAGGAGAAGCTGCTCGACCACCCAGTCGATCGCGAAGATGCACAGCAGGGCCACCACGAACATCACCATGCCGGTGGAAACGTGGAGGAAGCTCTGCGCCGCCTCGTCACCCATATGGTAGGTGATCAGCACGAGGATGATGATGCGCAATACATTGGTGAACACCGCCACCGGGATCACCAGCGCGGCGATGAACAGCGCATAGCGCCAGGACGGCTTGTTCTTGATGTAGATGTACAGCAGCGTGACGACGACAAGGCTCGACAGCGATCGAAGGCCCGAGCAGGCGTCCTCAACGAGCAGCTGATAGGGGCCGACATAGAGCGTCACGCCCTCGCGCAGGATCGGATAGTCGAAGCGCGAAAGCAGGCCGGTTGCCGCGTAGGACACGAATTCCTTGAGCGGCGCGGTCACGCGATCGACCGCCCAGCCCGGTGGCGGCACGAGGAAGAACAACCACAGCACCGGGAACCAGGTGGCCCGGATCGCGCGCCCTCCGAAATAGAGAAAGCCGGCGGCGACCAGGGTGGCGACCAGGCCCAGTGTTTCGATGCTCGAGAAGTCGAACACGCGGCCGCCGGTGTAGATGCACAGGGCCAGCAAGAGCGCGAGACCGCCCAAGAACAGGTTGCCCGGCTGGCGCAGCGCCTCGATGGTGCCGCGCTGGCGGGCAAGCATCCAGGCGCCGGTGGCGAGGACGATCGGTCCCTGCACGCCGCCCTCCGCGCTCCAGACCTGGCGGCCGAGCGTCACGAAGGTGGGAATGGCAAGGGAGGCGAGCCCGGCGACGGCAAGCCAGAAGCCGCCGCCTTGCCTGCCCTGCCGCCGCGCCTGCGGTCATCTGATCCAAGTCAGTAGCCGTTCAGCACGCAGCCGATGACGTTGGTCCGGTCCGCGCGCAGCGTGCGGCTGAGCGTGGTGACGTCGCGCATGTAGCTGGCGTCCTTGCGACCGACGATCAGGGCGTAGCCGGCCACCTGGGCCACGCGCTGTGCATCGGCACAGGTGTTGGCGGCGGTGGTGTCGAAGATCGTGATGTCGAACTCGCGCTGCAGCTGGGTCGCCAGGTCGTGGAACTGTTCGGACGAAAGCAGTTCCTGCGGGCTGTGCTCGACATGACCGGCGGGGATAATAAAGAGCTGGTCGAGGCTGGTCGGGTGGAGGATTGAGGCGAGGTCGACATCGCCCTTGCCGAGATAGTCGGCAAGACCCAGCTTGTCCGACGCGATGCCGAAAGCTGCGCCGATGCTTGAATCGCGCAGGTTCGCATCGACCAGCGCGGTCTTGATGCCGATCTGGGCCAGCGCCGTGGCGAGGTTCACCGCCGTGAAGCTGCAGCCCACGCCGGTGGAGGCAGCGCAGATGGCGAGGGCGCGCCGGCCCTCGCGCAGATGCTGCGCCATGATGCGGGTGCGCAGCGCGCGGATCGCTTCCGCCTCGATGCCGGTCGGATCGGACAGCACGAGCTGATACTCGAGGACCCCTACGGTGTCGGGCGTGGTCGGCATCGCGCTCGGGCGATCGCCTTCGGGCAGCGGTTCGCTGGTCATCGCGTCCATCAGTTTACTGAAGCTCCGTGCGTGCCGGCGCGTTCGCCGAGCGATTCATGGGTACGGCGAAGGCGCGCGGCAAGCGCGGTGCGGCTCTGGACGACGCCGAGCACGGGCGCGTCGGCGGCCACTTCCAGATCGTCGGGGCTGCGCACCCGGCGGCCGAGCAGCTCGACCAGAAGCGCGACCAGCAGGCCGAGACTGAGGCCGAAGCCCGCGGCACCGCCGATGATCAGCGGCACTTTCGGATAATAGGGCGTGTCCGGTGCCGAGGCTTCACTGAGGGTCGACATGCCGGTGTCGTTGCTGCTGGCTTCCAGTCGCAGATCGGCGACGCGCTGGGCGGCCTTCATGTACTGGTCCTGCTTCAGCGTCACGTCGCGCTGGAGCTGCATCACCCGGTCCACGTCCTGACGGTTGCCGAGCACGCGCGCGCGCTGGGCATTGGCGGCGCTCTCGATCACGCCGCGACCCGAACCGACAGCGGCGCCTGCCTGGCTGCGCTCTGCCGCCGCCGCGCGGGCGAGAACGTCGCGCTGGCGCTGAAGCGCCTGGAAGGCGGGGTGGTTCGGGCCGAGATTGGTTGCCGCCTGTTGGATCTGCTGATCGATCTGCGCGAGCTGCAACTGGGCCGGGCCCATGGCGCTGGCGGCAGCTGCGACCGGCACGGCCGCGGCGGCACTCTGGCCCTGCAGCTGCTCCAGCTTCTGGGTGTCGAGGTCGCCACCGGTCTCCGTGAGAACGACGCCCGACTTCTTTACGAAGTCCGTGCGGGCCTGGACGGCGGCGAGCAGCGCCTGACGGGCGGCCTCGGCCTGCTGGGTGTACCATTCGGCAGATTTGGTCGCCGCCTGGCGCTTTGCGGTCAGTGACTGTGCCAGGAAGGCGCTGCGGATCATGTTGGCGATCCGCTCGGCCCGATCCGGCGAGCTGTCCGAATAGGAGATCTCGAGGATGTTGGTCCCGTCGATCACGTCGGCCTTGGTGTTCTGGATAATCTGGTTGGCCAGCCAGCGCCGGATGTCGCCCGTAGCCGCTGCGCTGGAGGCCTGGAAGGCCGCAATGTTCGCGGGGTCATTTGCCCAGCCCAGTTCGTCGACAACGCGGCCCGACGTCGCATAGTCTTCGATCAGCTGAGTTTGCGTCTCGACAAAGGCGCGCATGAACTGCGAGTTCATCACTTGGCCCGTCACCGGGTCCGGCTTGAAGGTTTCCAGCACAATTCGCGTGGTGGCACGGTAGCGTTCCGGCAGGAACTGTACGACCAGGGCCGCGGTGGTGACGCAGACGAGGAACGCGGGGAGGATGATCCACCGGCGCGCCCAGAGAATGCGGAAGAATTGGGTAATACTCACTGGTGTGCCTCGTCCGCTGCCATCATTGCCTTAGCTCAGAACAACCGTTCGCCGATGACGATCGTGTCGCCGGGCTTGATCGGATCGTCCATCTTCAACTTGATTTCATGACCATCACGCGTGACCTTCACGCGCTTCGCCGACCCGGCGGGGGTGAGACCACCACCCTGGGCGAGCGCGCGGCGGAGTGTCATGTCCGACCGAATCGCATATACGCCAGGTGCGTTTACTTGACCATAAATGTAGAAGCGCTCGGCCTCCGGCACGAAGATCTTGTCGCCGGCGGTCACCGTCGGGTCCTGATCGGCGGTGCCCTGGGCGAGCTTCTTGTAGTCGAGCTTGACGCTGGTGCCGTCGGCGCGGGTCAACACGACGAAGTCGCCGGCGTCCGGCTTCACGCCGCCGGCGCGGGCGATGATCTCGGACACATGGTAGCCGCGATCCACCGGCTGCAGGCCGGAGGTGGTCACCTGGCCCAACACCGTCACATAGTTGCTGACGAAGCTGACGATTTCGACGCTGACGATCGGCTTGGCGTAATAGCCGCCGGCGCGCAGCTGGGCCGCGAGCTTTTCCGCGAGCGAGACCGAGGTCTCGCCCTGCACGGGCACCGCGCCCAGATAGGGCAGGGTGACGGTGCCGTCGGCGCGGACGCGGGCGCGGGTCTTGAAGTCACTCTGACCTAGAACGTCGACCTCCAGCACGTCGTCAACGCCGATCCTGTAGCCGGCCGGCGCCGTGCCGGACGCGATCGGGGCAGCGCTGGCCTGCACCGGCGCGTTTGCAGTCTGCTGCTGGGGCGTCTGCGGCAGCGAGGCCGGACGCGCCTTGGCAGGGCCGGGGACCGAGCGGGTGGGAATCTGCGCAGAAACCGGCGCCGCGAAGACAGCGGCACCGGCGAGCATTGCAACGAAGTGGAACCGGCGGTTTTCGTTCATGAATTAGGCCCTTGTCAGAGCGACAGCGACGTCGTCAGATTGATCCGTTTGGCGCGATATTGATAGAGC
Source organism: Sphingomonas elodea ATCC 31461 (assembly GCF_000226955.1). GTDB lineage: Bacteria > Pseudomonadota > Alphaproteobacteria > Sphingomonadales > Sphingomonadaceae > Sphingomonas > Sphingomonas elodea. The sequence goes on along the minus strand of NZ_AGFU01000001.1, from coordinate 58,877 downwards.
TGAACGTTCGAGGTGCGGCGTTCATAGCCCCCTTCGAGGCTGAAGCGCAGCCGGCGGCTGGGGCGATAGACCGCGCTTGCTAAGATCGAGCCGATATCGTTGTTCCCTACCCGCGGCGCGTTGGGGAAGAGTTCCGAGGCGGAAAGATCGCGCCAGGTCTTGCTCGCGCGCAGCGAGAGGGAGGTGCGGTCGCCGAGCTGGCGGGTCACCGATCCCGTCAACGTGGTCACGACTTCGTAGCTGATGAAGAAGAGCTGCGACGGTTCTGCACTGCGCGACCCGGAAAGCAGGACGGTGAAGGGATCGCCCTTGTAGGCCGCCGAAAGGTCGAAGCCGAAGCCGCTGAACCCGCGCGTCCCGCGCAGCTTCGGATCGGCCTTGGTGTAGTTTGCCGAGCCCCGGAAATCGAGCCTTTGCCCGACCGAGCGTTCGAGTTGCAGGCCCGCCGCATAGCTCTTCAGCCCGTCGCGCTCGGAGCCGGCCGGCACCGGGCGGCGCGGATAGCTGCTGTCCGCATAGCGACCGAATACCGAAACCGTACCGATGGCGGGCACCAGCAGGCCGAGCTGCGCGGTGACCATATTGGTGTTCGAATCGGCGTAGCTGCGTTCCGAGCGGCTGTTGCGCACCTCGGTACGCGAGAATGCCACCGCCGGGCGCAGGCCATACTGACCGCCGCAGCCGATGTCCGTCGCGTAGCGACGTACTTCCTCGGTATTCTTGAAGCTTTCGGGCGAATCCTGCAGCGAGAGGTTCGACAGATCGCTCAGGCGGCGCTGATAACCGAGGTCGCCGTGCACGACGCAGGATGCGAGCCGCTGGTCGATGCCGCCGCTCAGCGAGATCATCTCGCGGTTGAGATAGCTGTACCGCCGGTAGAAGCGATAGCCGATATTGCCCGACACATAGACCGATCCGGTCGGGCGCGGCAGCAGGATGTTGAGATCCAGCGAGGGCGCTGCGGAAACGTCGTCGCGGGGCGCACCTTGCGCGATCCGCGGGTCGTTCAGCACGACGTTGTCATTATACTCCAGCGCTGCCGTCGCCCGGACGTCGATCTGGCGTTCCGTGCCGGTCGGGCGCGGCGGAAACGAGCGCTGCTGCGCCATTGCGGGCTGTGCCGATGCTGCACCTGCGAACAAGACGGCCGATCCGCACACCCGCGCAAGCAGGGTGGAGGCGCTAGGTTTAGCAGCCGTTCGAACGTGATTTACTGGCACGAATGTCCCCCGGGTTCCTGGCTTCATTATCAATGGCCTCCAGTACAAGCAACTGGATCGAACGATGCCATGGTGCGTAATATCCCACTACGGGAACATCATCCTATCCGGTTCCTGTCGCGCGGCACAGCCGCAGGGCGGCGATCGGTTCGAACTTCCCGCGGAGATGCCGCGAAATCTTAACCGCCCTTTATCACGCACTGCGGTATCTAGCGAGCTGCGGCCCGCCCTGCTAGTGCGTGACGGGACGACGCCGGAAGTCCTTCGCTCCCGGCGCCGAATAGAAAGGACATGCATGCAGACGCCCTATGATTGGGTGACCATCGCAATATTCGCTGGCCTGATCGTTATCTTCTTGCAACGATCCCAGGCCGATTCGGTAGTACGCGATACGATGATCAGCTATCTGCCGCCTGCAGTTGGCTGTGCAGTGGCGAATTATCTCGGGAACGAGAACTACCATGTATTCGCGATCCTGACGATCGTACTGGTACTGGCGTATATTGCTTTCGTCATCAAACCGTACGAATTTTTCAAGCGTCGCTGACCAGGGCGGCGTCGGTTCGCAGGGAGGGGGCGCCAGAGGGCGCGAGCCAGGGGCGACCATCCGCGCGGTGGCGTTCATTAGATGAGGTGTTCGAGTGGCTGTAGGTTCTGCGCTGAAGTTCTTGTGGCCCTTCGGGCGTCGGTCTGCGCCCGAAGAGGATGGGTATTTTCCGCTGACCGCCACGGTCGTGCCGCATCGTGACGCGCACAGCGGACGCGGCCGTCCCGATTTTCCGACCTTCCGTGCGTCCGCGCTCGATCGCCCGCTGGACAAGCGGCGCGAGGAACGGCGCGAGATAACCCGCGCGCGCTTCGCGCTTGGTACCTATTTCACGCCGACGCAGCCGGTGGCGGATCGTTCGAGTTTCGCCGGACGCCTGGGCGTGCTGGCCCGCCTGATTTCGGCGATCGAAAGCCAGCGCAGCCATGTCGTGCTGTACGGTGAGCGCGGTATCGGCAAAACCTCGCTGCTCCACGTCCTCTCCGACGTCGCGCGCGAGAGCAGCTACATCGTCAGCTACGCCACCTGCGGGGCGAATGCGAACTTCCCGGATCTGTTCCGCGCCGTGCTCGAGGACGTGCCGCTGCTGTTCCACCGCGGCGTCGCGCCCAATGCGGGCGAAGCGGAGAGTGGCGGCAGTATCGCCGATCGCCTGCCCAAAGGCGCCTTCGGGCCAGCCGAGCTGGCCGATCTCTGCACGGAGATCACCGGTACGCGTGTGCTGATTATCCTCGACGAATATGACCGCGTGACGGATAGCGCCTTCCGCCAGCAGGTCGCCGAGTTCATCAAGAACCTGTCGGATCGCTCGGCGCGGGTCCAGCTGGTCATCGCGGGCGTCGCCTCGAACCTGCAGGAGCTGATCGGCTATGTGCCGTCGATCCGCCGCAACGTCATCGGCCTGCCGATGCCGCGGCTCGAGGAGACAGAGGTTCAGGAAATGATCGCCCTGGGCGAGGCCGCCTCGGGTGTGCGGTTCGATCCCGATCTCACGCGCATCATCCACCTGCTGGCGCTGGGGTCTCCCTATCTGGCGCGGCTGCTGTGCCATCACGCGGCGCTGGAGGCGCTCGACCAGGGCCGTCTTACGGTAGATGTCGGCCATCTCAGCCGGGCGCTCGACCAGGCGATCCTCGAAATCGAGGGGCGCATGGCTCCGCGCACGGTGGTCGACATGCGCAAGTTCGTTGGCGGCCGCTACGATCCGTTGGTCGCGGCGCTGGCGGAGGCCTCGCGCTCGGTCGACAGCTGGTTCGATGCGCGTACGGTGGTGGATCTGCTGCCCGGCGCACCGGTCTCGGCCGTGCAGGTCGAGCAGGAACTTGCCACGCTTGCCGGCCAGCTGGGCCTGGAAGCCGAGATGGAGGATGGCGTCCGGCGCTTCCGCTTCACCGACGATTCGCTGCCGGTCTATCTGTGGCTGATGGTGGGCCGCCTTCGGCTCGACAGCGGCACGCTCGAAGAAGCGCTGGCCACGGCCTGAAGTCGCGAAGGGGCGGGGTGTCGGCGCGTGTCGGCACGCCCCCCCCCCGATCAGGCGGGGCGCCCGAGCAGCTGGAGCAGTCCGACCCCGCTCTTCCAGAACCGCAGCCGGCACGCGGTCAACAGCGCCTTTGCGCGCGCGCCCTGCGTGGTGGACGTCCGGAGGATCTTGGCCGCGTCCGAAGGCAGCAGCGCCGGCTGCAGGGCCGAGCGCGCCAGCCAGCGCAGTCGCCCCTGCGGACGCTCCTTGTAGAACAGGTACAGCTCGCGCTGGATTCGGCGCGTCTTGACCAGCAGGGCCTCCCAGTCGCGCCGTGGCGGGTGGCCGACGGACGCCTGGGCGGCATAGTCGATGGTCAGGCCCTTCGCGATTGCGCGGTGGCACCATTCCATGTCCTCGGACACGCCGGTCCTGAACTCGCCCACGCGCTCGAAATCCGCCCGCATGACGAACAGGTTGGCGGTCACGGTGTACTGGGCGCGGCGCACATAGCCCTCATTGTCGAAGGCGACCGCAAGCTCCAGCGCCTCGGCACCGCTCAACGGGCCCTCGGGCTTGATGACGAACATGTGGCCGCCGACGAACCGCCCGGGTGCGACCTGCGCCACGCCGCCGGCCAGCCAGCCGGGAGCGACCACGCAGTCGCTGTCGGTGAAGGCGAGCACTTCGCCGCGCGCTGCCGCCGCGGCACCGTTGCGCGCCGGGCCGGCACCCTTTTCCAGCACGGGGACAACGCGCCCGCGCCCGGCGACCACGGCTTCCACCGCGGCGATGCCGCAAGGGGAGTTGTTGTCGCCGACGATGATCTCAAAACTGCCGCGGTCGATCGTCTGCCGGTCGATCGATTCCAGGCATTTCGTCAGACCCTCGAGATCGTTGTAGTGCGGGATGACGACGCTGATCCGCGGCCCGGTCATCGCTTCGCCCCCCATTCGGCCAGCAGGGTGCGCAGCCGGGCGGCAAGCGCGGTGTGATCGGTGGTGGCGAGCCTGGGCTCCGTCGCCTTGGCGGCGGCGACCGCCGCGCCGAGTTCTCGTTCGTCGCGCACCGCCTGGAGCAGGCCGCGGTCGGCGAAGGTCTGGGCGATCTCTTCCTGGTGATCGTCATAATGTTCGCCGAGGTCGAAGCGGCGCGGGAAGGCGATCACCCGGCAGCCGGCACGCAGCGCGGTAACCAGCGAGCCGGTGCCGCCGTGGCAGATCACGATGTCGGCGTCGCGCAGCATCAGCTGCAATTCGTCGAACGGGATGGTGGGGCGGATCTCGACGTCGGGGATGCCGGGATCGGTCAGGGCCTGATCGCCATATTGCAGGATCAGCTTGCCCGGCAGGCCGCCCGCACGCTTCAGGTCGAGCACCGCCTGCACCAGTCGCGGGAAGGGCAGGGTGGCGCCCACCGTGGCGAAGGTCAGCGCCTGCTTGGGCGGGCGCGGCGTGTCCAGCATCCGGAACGGATCGAAAAGTTCGGCGTCGGGCCAGATCTGCTTCAGCGCCGGCGACTGGACGATCGAGATCGTGGCGATGCCCTTCACCATCTTGCCGAAGGCGGAGGGGTGATCGAAGCGGGCGAAGCTTTCGATATGGATGAACTTCGCGCCGAACAGCTTGGCGAACAGCGCGGTGAAATAGACCGCGCCGGCACCTGTCGAGATTACGACGTCCGGCTTGTGCCTGCGGACGATGGCGAGGCTCTGCCGCAGGTTGCGCAGGGCGCCGCCGAGCATCTTGAAGGGGTGGCCCAGCCGGGCCTGGCCAAGCGCATAATGGCCGACCAGCTCCACCGGATGTTTCTCCGCGAGACTGCGGCCAAGGGCCGTATCTTCGGTGACGAAGAAGTAATCGTGTTCGCGCCAGACCGACTCCAGATCCAGGATCTGCCGCAGATGGCCCCCGCCGGACGCTGCGAGGCACATTTTCAGTCGCTTGCCCGTCGTGTGCGCCGCCTCGGTCGCTTCTGCCATGCTGTCCCCCTGCCTTCGCGGCTGGCCCCCGGGGCGGGAGCCATGCTGCACTGCCAACGCTATTGCGGATGCCCGCCCGTCCGAATAGGTTCAAGTAGAAGTTTGTGCCGTGCGCAATTCCGTGCCGGCAGGGAGGTCTTCATGAAGAAATTGTACCTGGTAACGGCAGTGGCCGCGGCCGCGCTCGCCGTCTCCGGATGTGGCAGCAAGGAAGGCAAGCTCGACAAGGGGCAGGTTGTCGCCACCGTCGATGGCGATGAGATCACCGTTTTCGAGCTCAATGCCGAGGTGCAGGCCGCGCCGGTACCGCAGGGGACCGACCGCAAGCTGGCCGAGCAGCTCGCGCTGCAGCGCATCATCGAACGCAAGATCCTGTCGAAGATCGCGCGTGAGCAGAAGCTCGACAAGACGCCGTCCTTCCTGATCCAGCAGCGCCGTGCGGACGAGCTGATCCTCACGAGCATGCTGCGCGACAAGATCGCCGGCGGCATCAGCCAGCCGACCGATGCCGATGTGGCACAATATCAGGCCGCGCATCCGGATCGGTTCGCCCAGCGCAAGGTCTACAGCATCGAGCAGATCGTGTTCCCGCCGCCCAGTTCGTCGGACAAGTTCAAAGAGTTCGCGCCACTCAAGACGCTGGACCAGCTCGCCGCCAAGCTGACTGCCGACGGCGTGCAGTTCCGCCGCGCGCCCACCCAGCTCGACACCGCAGCACTTCCGCCGGAAATCGCCGGCAAGATCGCGGCGTTGCCGGCGGCGGAAATGTTCATCCTGCCGACCCAGCAGGGCATCACCGCCAATGTGATCACCGCGACCACGATCCAGCCGCTGACCGGCGACCAGGCGCGCGAAGTGGCGCTGAACGCGCTGCGCACCGAACGCTTCAGCAAGGCAGCCGACGCCCAGCTGAACGAGCGGCTGAAGAAGGCGCGGGAAACCGTGAAGTACCAGCCGGGCTATGGCGCGCCGCCGCAGCTCAAGGGCGGCGCTGCGCCCAAGGCCACGCCTGCGCCCGAGGCGCCGATGCAGAACAGCCAGTAAATCCAGCGGGGAGGAAGTTCGCTTCCTCCCCCACGGATTGCGGGGCGCGAAGCCCGCGATCACTTCTTGGCGGGATATCCCGCCCACCAGCGCCGCCGTTCGCGCACGACCGGCGCCCAGGCGCGGCTGACCGCGGTCAGGCGTTCGCGCTTCTTCGGCAACAGCGGCGCCAGCAGGCTGCCGAGCAGCTGATATTTCAGCGCGGCGAGCCAGATCGCCCAGCCGGTGACGAGCGCGCCGCCCTTGGTGAAATGCTTGCGGGCATAGTGCATCCGTCCGGTCGTCATGAACATGATACGGCTGGAGGAAAGGGAATGGCCGCTGCCGGCATCGTGGACCACCGCGACGCCGGGATCGACCAGTACCGCATAACCGCGTTCGCGGATGCGTTTGAACATGTCGACTTCCTCCGAATAGAGGAAGAAGCTCTCGTCGAAGCCGCCGATCTCGCGCCAGACATCGGCACGGACCATCATGAAGCCGCCGTTGAGCACGTCGACCGGGCCAGGCTCGGTCGCATCCTCCGCTAGGCCGCCGCGGCGCAAGCGACGGGCGGAAACGATCGAGGCGACGAAGTCCATCGGCGTCGGCAGCGGCAGGAAGTTGCCGGGATCGAGCTTGCCGGCCGTGTCGTAGGAACGGCCGCCCCAGGCTGCCGCCTCGGGATGCGCGCGGGCGAAGGCGACGAGCCGGTCGAGCGCGCCGGGCTGCGGCACCGCATCCGGGTTGACCAGCATCATATACTGGCCGCGCGCATGCGCCGCGCAGCGGTTGTTGCCCGCACCGAAGCCGATATTGCCTTCGGAAGGAACGATGCGGACCTGCGGCAATTCTGCGCGGACGAACGCTTCGGTATCGCCGCCGCCATTGTCGATCATCAGGATTTCGTACGGCGTATTCGGTGCCGCCGCCGCGATCCCGTCGACGCACTGCCGGATGAAGTCGGTGGAGTGGTAGGCAACCACGAGCACGGAGACATGCGGCAGGGTCTGGTCGGTCATGGGCTTCCCTGTAGCTCCAAAGCAAAGCGCGGTCGAGCCGCAGGTTGCATTGCAGCAAGACTTCGCGCGGACGTTTTGTTCGTGTAGCAACTGCCGCCAGCAGGTTGAGGAGAGAAGCATGCCGCCGATGAGCCCCTGGTCGCACACGCGCCGCGAAGGCTATGCCGATGATATCGATTTCGAGATCAAAGGCCAGGAACTGCAGTTCGTCGAGATCGAGCTTGACCCGGGCGAGAGCGCGGTGGCGGAAGCCGGTGCGATGGTGTGGAAGGACGCACCGATCGCCATGCAGACCGTGTTCGGCGACGGCAGCAACCAGGGCGGCGGCTTCATGGACAAGCTGCTGGGGGCGGGCAAGCGGCTCGTCACCGGGGAGGGGCTGTTCACCACCGTCTTCACCCACCAGGGCAGCGGCAAGGCGCGGGTTGCCTTCGCCTCGCCCGTGCCCGGCGCGATCGTGCCCCTGCGCCTCGCCGACATCGGCGGCACGCTGATCTGCCAGAAGGATGCCTTTCTCGCCGCTGCCAAGGGCGTGCAGATGGGCATCGCCTTCCAGCGCCGGATCATGACCGGGCTGTTCGGGGGCGAGGGCTTCATCATGCAGCGGCTGGACGGCGATGGCTGGGTGTTCGTCCAGATGGGCGGCGCGATTGTCGAGCGGGAGCTGGCGCCGGGCGAGGAACTGCATGTCGATACCGGCTGCCTCGCCGCGCTGACGCCGTCGGTGGATTTCGACCTCGTCTCGGTCGGCGGGGTGCGCAGCATGTTGTTCGGGGGCGAGGGCGTGTTCTTCGCGCGGCTGCGCGGGCCCGGCAAGGTGTGGATCCAGTCGCTGCCGTTCGCGCGGCTTGCCGGCCGGATGATGGCGGCGGCGAGCGGCGGCGGGCAGAATCGCGGCGAGGGTTCGGTGCTGGGCGGATTGGGCGACCTGATCGGTGGCAATCGCTGAGCCGGAGGGCGACGCGCCCGACACGCCCGTCCTGACCAGCGCTCGACTGCGGCTGCGTCCTCTCGTCGCGGAGGATGCGGACGCGCTCCACCCTGCCTATGCCGATGTGGAGCTGATGCGCTGGTGGAGCCACGCGCCCCATGCGGATCTCGCGCAGACCCGGGCCTGGTTCGCCGAGGAGGACGAGGAAGGCTGGCGCCACTGGGCGATCACGCGGGCTGGCGACGATGCGGCGATCGGCTTCGTCGCGGTAAACGAGAAGCGCAAGAACGTGAGCGAGATCGGCTATCTGCTCGCCCGCCCGCACTGGGGGACGGGCATCGCCGCCGAGGCGCTGACCCTGGTGCTCGACCAGCTCTTCCTCGCAGAGGGCTATCGGCGGGTTTTTGCGGACACGGACCCGGACAATGTGTATTCGCGCCGGCTGCTCGAACGGCTGGGATTCCGGCTGGAGGGCGTGCTGCGGGCCGAATGGGAAACCCATATCGGCATCCGCGACACGACGCTCTACGGGCTGCTCAAGGAAGACTGGACATGCCGACCCCGCCGAACCTGAACGATCCCGCCGAGCGCGCCGCCTACAAGGCCGAGCTGAAGCAGATCGCGCGGCCGCTGCGGATGGGCGCGGTGTGGCTGGCGGTGCTCGGCGCGCTGCTGGCGGCGCTGCGGGCCCGGGTGCTGCCGATGCCCGTCGCGGTGCCCGCGGCGGTGCTGGGCCTCGCCTTATTCCTGATGGTGCTGGGCGTCACCGTGCGGGTGAAATACCACCAGCGGCGGATGCGCGGCGACCTATAGGTAGCGCATCCACCACGCACTGCTCCGCCGCTTGATCCGGCCGAAGGCGCGGGTGGCGAACCAGCACGGCACCGCGACCGCCGCTGCCAGCAGCCACAGCGCCGCGACATCGGGGACGCTCACCGGCCCCGCCACGCCCAGCAGCAGCCGGCCGAGCTGGTTCAGCCCGTTCAGCAGGTAGAGGTGGAGCAGGTAGAAGAACAGCGGTGCCCCGCCCAGCACCGCCAGCAGCGCCGTGAGGCGATCCGGCAGCCGCTCGAACCCGGCGAGCACGATCAGTCCTACGCCCAGCGTCGCCAGCACGAAATCGGCCGAGGGCGGGTATTTGGTGAGGTTGACGAACTGGAGCGCGGTACCGAGCGCATCCGCGCCCGCCCGCCAGGGGTGGAGATCGCCATAGATATTGGTCGCACGCAGCAGCACGAACAGCGCCAGCGCCGCCAGGCCGAGCGTGACCAGCCGCCGTCGCCGCATCGCCGCATCGACCGTGGCGGCGAACCAGGGGCCCAGCGCATAGCCGAGCGCGATCACGCCGATCCAGGGCAGCAGCGGATAGCTGATCCGCAGGCGCTGGCCCCAGGGCAGCTCGAACACGGTGCGCTCGTGCAGCACCGCCCATATCGCATGACCCGGTTCGCCCGCCACGTGCAGGCCGTCGAGCAGGTTGTGCCCCAGCACGATTCCCAGCCCGATCGCGATCAGCGCCGGGCGGGGCAGGTGGACTAGCACCGCCAGCGCGAGCATCGCGAGACCGATCGCCCAGATCACCTGCAAATACAGCATCGGTGGGGTGAGATCGAAGCCCCAGGCGAAGTTGACCAGCGTCACCTCCAGCACGACCAGGAACAGCCCGCGCTTCCACAGAAAGTCCGCTGCCGCCGCCGCTCCGCCGCGCTTATCGGCATAGAGCCAGGCACCCAGCCCGGTGAGCAGCACGAACACCGGCGCGCAGAAATGCGCGGTCAGCCGGGTGAGGAACAGCGCGGTCGGGGTGTCGGTGCCCAGCGGATCGGGGACCGGCACCGTCGAATAGAAGGATTCGCGGGTGTGATCGACCAGCATCAGCAGCATCACCAGCCCGCGCAGGGCGTCGATCGAGCGGATGCGGGGGCGGGGCGAGGCGCTGTCACCGGTTGACAATGTCTGCTTCATATTGCAGCGCAATGATACAACATTACACAAAGGGCAACCCATTTTGCGCGTGACACTCGCCACGGCCGCCTTGCTTTCGCTTGGCGCGATCCTTCCCGCCGCCGCCGAGGAGCGGGAACCCGACCCAGATTCGGCCGGTCAGGAAATCGTCGTACTGGGCACAAGGGCGGCACGGACCGAGCGCACACTTTCGGCCGATCCGGCGACCGAGCGCATGTCGCAGTCGAGCCGTGCGCTCGAGCGCGACCTGCTCACTGCCGCAGGGACCTATCGCCTGTCCGATGCGCTGGAGCTGATCAGTGGCGTCAGCAACCAGAACAATCGCGGCGGCGTGATGGACAATTTCGCAATTCGCGGCTTCCTCGGCACGCCCGATGGCGGCGCCGAATATTATGTGGACGGCTTCCTCGCCAATCGCGGCATGGCCCCGCCGCGCGATCCCGCCACGACCGAACGCATCGAGCTGCTGAAGGGCCCGATGGGAGCGCTGTTCGGCGATGCCGACCCGGGCGGCCGGGTGAATCTGGTCAGCAAAACACCGGGCGCCATCGCAAGCGGGACCGCGACGCTCACCTATGGCTCGTTTAATACGCGGCGCGTCGAAGTGGACGTCAATCAGCCGATCACCACGACGCTGGCGGCGCGGTTGGTCGCGGCCGGAGAAGACAGCGACGGGTGGCGCGACTTCGTGACGCTCAAGCGGCGGGTGGTGGCGCCCTCGCTCACCTGGCGGCCGTCGGACTCGGCACAGCTCACCTATGTCGGCGAGATCACCCGCTTCGATACGCCGTTCGACCGGGGCATGCCGGCGATCGGAGGTAATGCCAACGCCCTGCCCCGCAGCCGCTATTTCGGCGAGCCGGCCAATGGCGTCACCCGCTTCCGCAACGAGCGCCACCAGCTGACCGGCGAGGTGGCGCTGGGTGGCGGCTGGGCGCTGAACGGCGGCGTGGCCTGGCGGACAGGCTCGTTGCGCGGATTCTCGGCGGACCAGTCGCGCCTGGTGAACGGGACGACGCTGTGGCGCCAGCGCCGCCAGCGAGGCTATACGGTCGACGATCTGTCGGCGCGGATGGAATTGGCCGGGCGTGTCGGACGCCACCAGCTGAGCTTCGGCGCCAAAGGCTATCTGCTCGACTATCACGAGCTGCTGCTCCGCCGCAGTCCGAGTGCGGCGGCTCCCTATGCGATCGACGTGTTCGCGCCGGTCTATGGCGGCACCGCACTGCCGCTGCTGCCGTTCACCGACAATCGCGAGAAGCGCTGGGCAGCAACGTTCTACGTGCAGGATCTGTGGGAGGTGGCGGACCGGGTCACGCTCAGCGGCGGGGTACGCTACGACCCCTATCGCCAGCGCATCCATAACGTCCGCACCGGTGCGGTGGGCCGCGCGGTCGACGATCCGGTGCACTTTCGCGTGGGTGCGCAGTATCGGCTCGACACCCGTTTCGCGCTGCATGCGAACTGGGGCGAGAACTTCGTGCTGAATTCCGGCACGGGCAGGGACGGCAGCGGTTTCGCGCCGGAGGCGGGCAAGGGCTATGAGCTCGGGGCCTCGGTGCGATTGCCGGGCGTGGCGCTGTCGGCCAGCTGGTTCTCCATCGAGAAGCGCAACATCCTCACCAACGATCCGGTCGATCCCAACTTCAACGCGCCGGTCGGGCGGCTGCGCAGCCATGGTATCGAGTTCGACGGATCGGCCAGGCTGGGGCGCCACTGGCAGCTCGTCGCCAACTACGCCTGGACCCATGCCCGCACCCTTGATCGCAGCTTCGCGACCGATCGCGTGCTGGACGTGCCGGCGCACGCGGGCACGCTGTTCGTCCTTGGCAGTTTCCTCGATGCGGACGGGCGCGGGCCGTCGATCAGCGGCGGACTCGCCTATGTCGGCGATCGCGCCGGCGCTATCGACGGCAGCGGGCTCATCCTGCCGAGCTACGTCAAGGCCAAGGCGGCGGCCGAATACGCCTTGTCGCGCCGGATGACGCTGCGCCTGGAAGCGGACAATCTGTTCGATGCCCGCTACGCGATGAGCTCGTACAGCAGCCTTTGGGTCTATCCGGGCGCCCCGCGCACGGTCCGGGCGTCGCTGCGCGTCGGCTATTGATGCAGGGCGCGCGGGGGCGTCAGCCGCCCGCGCTCTTGCTCGCCGGCAGCGACTCTTCGGGCGTGAGGTCCAGCCAGGCGAGCCGTGCGTTCACGTTCTGCATCCGGACACGTGAATTACCCGACATCTTGTTCTCGCCGGTCCACCAGTCCTTCACGAACGAGAAACGCTCAACGCGATAGGCGAGCGGCTTGCCCTTGCCCGGCGTGTAGGGCGTGTAGCGTCGGTGGGCGATGCTGTCGGTGACCTTGCCCATCAGCCGTTCGTCGATCCCGCCCGACTGACGCAGGATCTCATAACCGTCGACTCGGCCGTCGGGCCGCACCGTGACCCGGACATCGGCCCATTCCGCGGGACGGCCCGCGCCGCTGACAGGCATCCGGCTGGGGGCGGGCTGCAACTCGATCACTGGTGCGTAGATCAGATAAGGGCGCTTCAGCTGGCTGACGTCCATCGTCGCGACGATCGCGTCGATCTTGGACGGATCGTTCTGGCGCGCGGCATCCTGGGCGCGCAGCACGGCGGCTGCCACCCGGAACTGTGCCAGTTCCTCGCCCTTCAACTTCTCCAGGCGGCCCAGTGCCGCTCGATACTGCGAGCGGTAGGCAGGCCGAAGCTGAGAGACCGAGCCGAGCAGCTTGGCGCGACGAAGCAGTGCATAGGCGGACACCTGAGGCAGTCCTGCGGAAGCCGCCTTCCGCTCGACCGCGCCGTACATATCCTCGGCCAGACGGATGCGACCGGCCTGGGCGAACTGGTCCGCCACCAGCATGCGCTGCTGGAATACGCGATAATCCTTTCGCCCCAACCCGGCCTTGAGGCTGTCGAGCGCGTCGATCTGGACGATGCGGCCGATATCGGGCTGGCCGCTGACGTCGACCATCCGCCCATAGGCACGCTGCAGATCGGAAACCTCCACCGGCAGCGTGCGGCGGTGACGCTCGTTGCGATCCACCGATTTGGCAAGGGTCTCCCGTGCTGCCGCATAATTGCCGGCAAGGAACAGGTTCTCGGCATGGGCAAGCGAGGCGTCGATGTCCTGTCTGGGATCGCATTGTCCGCTCAGACATAGACGCAGTTGCCGCTCGGTTTCCTTGAGGGAGCTGCCGGTAACGACAATCGCATGACCTTGCTGGACATCCTGCGCCTGTGCCTGCGAGGCCAGCGCAGTAGCAGTGACGACAGCCAAAGAAATCAGACGCATGATCTCGACTCTCCCAAAGATCAGTACATCGCAATAATCAAACACAAGAATGTAGGGATGTCGAGTAGTTGCCGGTGATATTTCGTTGTCGTGGCGGATCGATCTTCGGAAAGCGACAGGTTTTGAGGGTAGCCCGCTCAGGCGTCGATGACCTCGTCGTCCAGTCGTGCCGCATTTTCCTGGATGAAGGCGAATCGATGGGCGGGATTGTTGCCCATCAGCCGGTCGACCAGGTCCTTTACCCCGGCGCGCTCCTCATATTCCTGCGGCAGCGTCACGCGCAGCAGGCCGCGCGTCTTGGGATCCATGGTGGTTTCCTTGAGCTGGTTCGGGTTCATCTCGCCGAGACCCTTGAACCGGCTGACTTCCACCTTCTTGCCCTTGAACGCGGTCTTCTCGATTTCGATGCGGTGCGCGTCGTCGCGGGCGTAGAGGCTCTTCGATCCCACCGTCAGGCGGTAGAGCGGCGGCTGGGCGAGGTAGAGATGTCCTTTCCGCACCAGGTCCGGCATCTCCTGGAAGAAGAAGGTCATCAAGAGCGTTGCGATATGCGCGCCGTCGACGTCCGCGTCGGTCATGATGATGATGCGTTCGTAGCGCAGCTGGCTGGCGTCGCAGTCCTTGCGGGTGCCGCAGCCGAGCGCCTGGATCAGGTCGGCGATTTCCTGGTTGGCGAGGATCTTGGCCGAGGTGGCGCTGGCGACGTTGAGGATCTTGCCGCGGATCGGCAGGATCGCCTGGGTCTTGCGGTCGCGCGCCTGCTTGGCCGAGCCGCCGGCCGAATCGCCCTCGACGATGAACAGCTCGGTGCCCTCGGGGCTGTCGGCCGAACAGTCGGTCAGCTTGCCGGGCAGGCGCAGCTTGCGGCCCGTCGTGGCCGACTTGCGCTTGACCTCGCGCTCCTGCTTGCGGCGCAGGCGATCGTCCATCCGCTCCAGCACATAGCCGAGCAGCGCCTTGCCGCGCTCCATATTGTCGGTGAGATAATGGTCGAAATGGTCGCGCACCGCCTTTTCGACGAGTGCGGTCGCCTCGGGGCTGGTCAGCCGGTCCTTGGTCTGGCTCTGGAACTGCGGCTCGCGGATGAACACCGACAGCATCACCTCGGAGCCGGTGACGACGTCGTCCGGGCTCAGATCCTTGGCCTTCTTGTTGTGCACGAGATCGGCGAAGCTGCGGAGACTGCGCACCAGCGCCTGGCGCAGGCCCTGTTCATGGGTGCCGCCATCGGGGGTGGGGATGGTGTTGCAGTACCAGCTGAAGCTGCCCTCGCTCCACAGCGGCCAGGCGACCGCCCATTCGACGCGGCCCTGCGACTCGGGGAATTCCTGGGTGCCGGCGAAGAAATCGGCGGTGGCGCATTCGCGTGTTCCCACCTGTTCCTTCAGGTGATCGGCAAGGCCGCCGGGGAACTGGAACACCGCCTCCGCAGGCGTATCATCGGTGATCAGCGAGGGATCGCACTTCCAGCGGATCTCGACGCCCGCGAACAGATAGGCCTTGGAGCGGGCGAGCTTGTACAGCCGCGCGGGCTTGAACAGCATCTCGCCGAAAATCTCGGGATCGGGGGTGAAGGCGACGCTGGTGCCGCGCCGGTTGGGGGTGCCGCCCAGCTTCTCCAGCGGCCCGAGCGTCTGGCCCTGGCTGAAGCGCTGGCGGTAGAGCTGCTTGTCGCGCGCGACCTCGACCACCGTGTCCACCGACAGCGCGTTGACCACCGAGATGCCGACGCCGTGCAGGCCGCCCGAGGTGGCATAGGCCTTGCCCGAAAACTTGCCGCCCGAGTGCAGCATCGACAGAATCACCTCGAGCGCCGACTTGTCCGGAAAGCGCGGATGCGGATCGACCGGCATGCCGCGGCCATTGTCGACGATGGTGATGCGGTTGGGCGCCGCCAGCGTCACCTCGATGCGGTTGGCGTGCCCCGCAACGGCCTCGTCCATCGCATTGTCGAGGATTTCGGCCGCCAGATGGTGGAGCGCCCGCTCGTCGGTGCCGCCGATATACATGCCCGGCCGCCGCCGCACCGGCTCCAGGCCTTCGAGCACCTCGATCGACGAAGCGTCATAGGTGCCGGAGGGGACGGAGGGCGCAGCGAAGAGGTCTTCGGACATGCGGAACGTATAGGGGGTGCGGGGCACGCCGTGCAAGCTGGCGACTCCTCCCTCGTTGAGCGGCCCGCTCGATTTCTGTGAACGCGTCTTTGCGTTTCCCCTTGCCGTCCTCGCGCCTGCATAGATGTCTCGAGGTGATGTGGTGCGCCGGACGCGCCGCCGCCGACCAGAAAGGGAGTTTCCTCATGCTTCGTTCCACCCGGAGCGGCGCGGCGATGGCCGCGTTGCTCGGCGGCGCCCTCGTGCCTGCCGCAGCCGCCGCCCAGACCGAGACCCAGGTCTCCGGCCGCATGACGACCGGCCCGGCGCCGGTCAGCGCCCAGGCCGATACCCCCATCCAGGCGGAGGCCGGTGCCGCGCCGGTGCTGACCCGCGACAATGGCGCGCCGGTGGGCGACAACCGCAATTCCAAGGCCGCGGGCGATCTCGGCCCGGTGCTGCTCGAGGATTCGCATCTGATCGAGAAGCTGGCCCGCTTCGATCGCGAGCGCACGCCCGAGCGCGTCGTCCATGCCCGCGGCACCGGCGCGCACGGCGTGTTCCGCGCGACCGCCGACATTTCCGATCTCACCAAGGCGTCGCTGTTCCAGCCGGGCAAGGAAACGCCGGTGTTCGTGCGCTTCTCCAGCGTGATCCACGGCAAGGACAGCCCCGAATGGCTGCGCGACCCGCGCGGCTTCGCCACCAAATTCTACACCGATCAGGGCAACTGGGATCTGGTGGGCAACAACCTGCCGATCTTCTTCATCCGCGACGCGATGCAGTTCCCCGACATGGTGCACTCGCTGAAGCCCGATCCCGTCACCAACCGGCAGGATCCGAACCGCTTCTTCGACTTCTTCTCGGCAACACCCGAATCGACGAACATGCTGACCCAGCTCTATTCGAACCTGGGTACCCCGGCCTCGTACCGCACGATGGACGGCAACGGCGTCCATGCCTTCAAGCTGGTCAATGCCAAGGGCGAGACGGTGTTCGCCAAGTTCCGCTGGATCAGCCGCCAGGGCGTCCACAACCTCACCGCGGCCCAGGCCGGCGCGCAGGCGTTCGACTATCACACCCATGATCTCTACACCGAGATCGCCAAGGGCAATTATCCGAGCTGGGACCTGATGGTGCAGGTGATGCGGCCTGAGGACTTCGCCAAGCTCGACTACAACCCGTTCGACGACACCAAGGAATGGCTGGGCGTGCCGTTCCGCAAGATCGGCGAGATGACGCTGAACAAGGTGCCGGACAATTTCTTCGAATGGACCGAACAGTCCGCCTTCGCGCCGTCGAACATGGTGCCGGGCATCGAGGCCTCCCCCGATCGCATGCTGCAGGGCCGGCTGTTCAGCTATGCCGATACCCAGCGCTACCGCATCGGCGCCAACGCGCTGGCGCTGCCGGTCAACAAGCCGCGCGTCACGGTGGTCAACAACAGCCAGGACGGCCAGCTCAACGCCTCGGGCCGGGCCTCGCGGGTGAACTATTTCCCCGCCGCGCTGGCCCCGAAGACCACCCCGGCCGAGGCGGGCGCTGCCCCCTATGCGGTGGATGCGACGGTCGCCGTCAAGCCGATCGCCAAGAGCAGCAACTTCGCCCAGGCGGGCGTCTTCTACCGCGCGCTGCCGGCGGCGGAGAAGGCGGATCTGATCAAGAACCTGTCGGGCGATCTGGGCAAGGTCGTGTCGCCGCGCACGCGGACGATCATGGTCAGCTACTTCTACCAGGCCGACAAGGACTATGGCACCCGGCTCGCCAAGGCGGTGAACGTGCCGCTGGCCGAGGTGGAGAAGGCGGTCGCCGAATATCGCGCGGCGCACGCCGAGCAGCTGGCCGCCAACTGAGGTCCCCCCGAAGACCCGGGCCGGCACGTACCGGCCCGGGCATTCGCGGTATCGGAGCATGTGATGCGTTTCTTGTTGTTTCTGCTGGCCGGGGCCGTGCTGGCCCCGGTGCCGATGGCAGCCGCCCAGACGGCCGCGGCCGAGCTGCCGTCGCCCGAGCGGCGCCAGGCGCTGCTGTTCGAAGCCGCGCGCGCCGGCCGGGCCGATCTGGTGCCGGAACTGGTGCGGCTGGGGGCGGATCCCAATGCCCGCGACGCCCGCGGTTTCACGCCCGCGATCCTCGCCGCCTATAACGGCCAGGCGGCGGCGCTGGAGGCGCTGATCGCGGCCGGCGCCGATCCCTGCCAGGCCGATGGCGGCCAGGGCAACACCGCGCAGATGGGCGTCGCCTTCAAGGGCGACGACGCGATCGCCGCGCGGCTGCTCAAGGCCGGGTGCGACGTCAACGCCCGCAACAAGGCCGGGCAGACCGCGCTGATGATGGCGGCGCTGTTCGGGCGCGCCCGGCAGATCGAGCTGCTGCTCGCGGCCGGGGCCGATCCGGCGATCGCCGATGCAAGCGGACGCACCGCAGCCAGCGTGGCGGCGGGGCAGGGCAATGCCGCTCTGGCGGCCAGACTCGCCCCGCGCTGAGGGCTGTCGCCAGCGCGCGCAAGAAAAAGGGCCCGCACCCTCCTTCGGTGCGAGCCCTTTTTCGTGTGGCGCGGACTCAGCTGTGGAGGAAGTGCATCACGTCGCCGTCCTGCACGATGTACGCCTTGCCCTCGGCGCGCAGCTTGCCGGCCTCGCGCGCCTTGGCTTCGCCGCCCAGGCTGACGAAATCGTCGAACGCGATCGTCTCGGCGCGGATGAAGCCCTTCTCGAAATCGCTGTGGATGGTGCCCGCCGCGTTGGGCGCGGTGGCGCCGCGGTTCACGGTCCAGGCGCGCGCTTCCTTGGGGCCGACGGTGAAGAAGGTCAGCAGGTCGAGCAGCGTGTAGCCGGCGCGGATCACGCGGGCGAGGCCGGTTTCCTCCAGGCCGAGTTCGCCCAGGAACTCGCCGCGCTCGTCCAGCGGCATGGTTGCGATCTCGGCCTCGATCGCCGCCGAGACGACGACGGCCTGCGCACCCTCGGCCGCCGCCTTGGCGAAGACCTTGGCGGAAAGATCGTTGCCGTTGGCGGCGTCTTCCTCGTTGACGTTGCACACGTAGAGCACCGGCTTGGCGGTGAGCAGCTGGGCGATGCGCAGGTGGCGCGCTTCGTCCTCGTCCTTGGGGACGGTCAGCCGCGCGGGCTTGCCGTCGCGCAGCAGTTCCAGCGCCTGGCCGAGCACCGAGGCGGCGGCCTTGGCCTCCTTGTCGCCCTGCGCCGCCTTCTTGGCGAGGTTCGGCACACGCTTCTCGAGGCTTTCGAGGTCGGAGAGCATCAGCTCGGTCTCGACGGTCTCGGCATCGGCGATCGGATCGACGCGGTTGTCGACATGCTGGATGTCGTCATTCTCGAAGCAGCGCAGCACATGGACGACCGCGTCCACCTCGCGGATGTTGCCGAGGAACTGGTTGCCCAGGCCCTCGCCCTTGCTGGCGCCGCGCACCAGCCCGGCGATGTCGACGAAGCCGAGCTGCGTCTCGATGATTTTCTGCGAGCCGGCGATCTCGGCCAGCTTGTTCAGCCGCGGATCGGGGACGGCGACGTTGCCGACGTTCGGCTCGATCGTGCAGAACGGATAATTGGCTGCCTGCGCGGCCGCCGTCTCGGTCAGCGCGTTGAAAAGCGTGGACTTGCCCACATTGGGCAGGCCGACGATGCCGCAACGGAAACCCATTTAGTTCGATCCTGTCGTGAAGGGGCCGGCAGGCGTGCCGGCGATGTTGCGCGCTCGATACGCGCAGGCGGCGGCTTTTTCCAGTGCGACGCGTCTCCGCCAGCGTCTAGCCTTGACGCAGGGCCGTTCATCTGGGGTACAGGGGCAACACGGTCTTTCCTGCCGCGCGCAGGTTCACGAGGAGTTTTCGTATGATTCGCCGTATTTTCATTATGGGTACGGCTGCGGCCGCGGTCGCGCTGGCCAGCTGCGGCGGTGGTAGCTCCTCGTCGACCCCGACCCCCACGCCAACCCCCACGCCGACGCCGACTCCCACGCCCACCCCGACCTACGCCGCGTTCCCGCTGACTGCCGCGGCCGAGTTCGCCACGCTCAACGCGACCACCAGCTACACCGGCGATCCGACGGCGGGCGCCGTCACCCTGGGCGTGACCGCGACCGAGACGCTGACCACCCGCGTCAAGCTGGCGACCGCCCCGGACGTGACGACGGGCACCTATGTGTTCAACGAAGCGGCCGAGGAATCGCGCTTCACCAACACCAACATCCTGGTAACGCCGGCTGCTACCGTGCCGGAATTCTCGTTCCGCAGCACCAGCACCGCGACCAACGCGCTGGCGGGCAATTTCGCCCAGCTCGAGTTCCTCAACAACACCAGCAACAAGGCGATCACCACCGCGACCGACGCGCTGCTCGGCTCGCTGACGACGGTGAGCTACGCCAATTGGTGGCGCGGCGATTCGACCACCGGCCAGAAGCGCCTGACCTATTCGGTGTGGGGCTATTCGACGCTGACCTATGACGTGCCGACCACCGGCACCGCCAGCTACACCACCCGCATCGTCGGCCGCGCCGTGAGCGTGGCGAACGGCGCGACGACGCTGAACCGCGTCGGCGGCACCGCGACGGTGACCGTGAACTTCGCCACCGGCCTGGTCACCACCACGCTCAACCTGACGACCGTGCCGGCGACCGGCGCGGAGACCGCCTATGCCACGCTGAGCGCCCAGGCTGCGATCCCGATCGGCCAGAACCAGTTCAACGGCAGCTTCAACAGCGGCAGTCCGGTGACCGGCACGATCGCCGGCAGCTTCTACGGCCTGCAGGGCGCGAACATCGGCGTGGTGTTCGGCGCATCCGGCACGATCAACGGCGCGGACACCCGCATCGTCGGCGAACTGGTCGGCCGCAAGCAGTAACGCGCTGCTTCAGCGATAGCGGGAAGGGGGCTCGGGCGACCGGGCCCCTTTTCTTTTGGAGGTGGTTGGGGGCAGTTCTCGCCCACTTGCGGACATTCGCCCCGTCGTGACATGCTGATAACATGACCGCTGTTCTTGTAGCTGAAGTGCAACCCACAACGCTCGCTCTCGCGGACGGATTACAAATCGCGGTTGAAACAGAGAGCGACCTTCAGGCAGCTTTGGAAGGCCTGCCTCGTCTGGCATCGGGACAAACAGCTAAGCTCGCTCAAGGGCCACGGCACTATATCGAAGCTGTTCGGCATGGTGATCTCTGGTCCGTAAGCACTAGAAGAGGAAGCTATTTCACCCTTGCATCGTTTGCGGCCGAAATGACGACGGATTACAGCGATCGGCAAGTGAAGATGGGCGACGCCAATGGGTCGATTTGGGAGCGCGTCAAGCAATTCATTCTGCGCCCCTCTCCGGAGCGAGCATTGAGCACGGCACAGGTTCGAACGCTCTTCGGTGAGTTTTTTGCAGGCCGGAAGTTCAGCTTGCCAAAATCCGGCGCCTGAATCTCAGGTCCGCTTTCCACCCAAAAGCCGGCGCCCGCGCCTCAATCCTGCATCCGCCGCGCCACCTCGTTCATGAACCGCACGTCGTCGCCCGCGGCCAGCCACGGGGACTCCGCGGCGATCGCGCCCAGCATGTCGGTCAGCGGCTCGATCTCCGCCTTGGCGTAGTTGCCCAGCACATAGCCGGTCACCCGGTCCTTGTGGCCCGGATGGCCGATGCCGAGGCGCACCCGGCGGAAGTCCGGCCCCAGATGCGCGTCGGTCGAGCGCAGGCCGTTATGCCCCGCGGTGCCGCCGCCGCGCTTCACCTTCACCTTCATCGGCAACAGGTCGAGTTCGTCGTGGAAGACGGTCACGTCCTCCGGCGCAAGCTTGTAGAAGTCCATCGCCGCGCGCACCGCCCGGCCGCTCTCGTTCATGAACGTACCTGGCTTGAGCAGCACGATCTTGTCGGTGCCGATCCGGCCTTCCTGGGTCCAGCCCTGGAACTGCTTCTTCGGTGCGGAAAAGCCGTGCACCTCGGCCATCGCGTCGAGCGCCATGAAGCCGACATTGTGACGGTGCATCGCGTATTGCGGCCCCGGATTGCCGAGACCCACCCAGAGCTGCATCATCCAATCCCCAAAACCAAAATCGCCCCCGCACCTAAGATGCGGAGGCGATCTTTTGAACCCGCAAAGGGAAGGGCGATCAGCCCTCCGCTGCGTCCGCAGCTTCGCCGTCGCTCGACTTGAGCGCCGACGGGGCAACGACGGTTGCGATGGTGAAGTCGCGATCGGTGATCGCCGGGGTCGCGCCCTTGGGCAGGGTCACGGCCGAGATGTGCAGCGAATCGCCGACTTCGAGGCCCTTGAGCGAGATCTCGATCTGCTCGGGGATCTCCGCTGCGTCGACCACCAGCTCCAGCTCGTGGCGGACGATGTTGAGCACGCCGCCGCGCTTCAGGCCGGGTGCCAGCTCTTCATCGACGAACACGATCGGCACTTCGACGTGCACGGTCGCGTGCTCGGAGATGCGCAGGAAATCGACGTGCAGCGGACGATCGGTCACGACGTCGAAGGCAACGTCCTTGGCCAGCGTGCGCTCGCCGTTGACCATGATCACCGAGTTGAAGAAGTGGCCGGTGTTCAGCAGCTTCTGCAGCTCACGCTCGTTGACGTGGATGCTCGCAGGATCCTGCTTGTTGCCATAGATCACGGCGGGGACGCGGCCTTCACGACGCAGCGCCCGGGAGGCTCCCTTGCCAGCCCGGTCGCGCGTTTCGGCCGACAGCGTAAGCGTGTCGCTCATGTGTCGATTTCCAATGCGCTAAATGTTTCAACGTGCATGCCGATACAGGCCTCCAGGGATGACCCTGTGCCGGCAAGCGCGCGCCTATAGTCGAGACGGGAGGAAATCGCAAGGCACGGGCTTATTGCAGCCGCTCGACCTTCAGCCCGCCCTGCTGGAGCAGCGCCAGCACGCTGTCCCCCCCGGCGAGGTGCCCGGCGCCGACCGCGATAAAGACGGTGCCGGGGGTTCTCAGCCGCGCGCGGATCCATGCCGCCCAGGCGCGGTTGCGGCGAAGCAGCAGGGTGTCGCGCAGTTCGGGATTGGCGGCGAGGTCGGCGTTGAGCAGGTGCGCGAGCGCGTCGGCATCGCCCCTGCTCCAGGCGGCGAGCATCGCGTCGGTCTGCGGTTCGGTGCGGGGCAGGCCGCGCAGCGTGTCGTCGAGCAGGCGGCCTTGCGCAGCGGCGGAGAGATGGTCGAAATAGCCGAACTGCTGCTCGGCGGTCTCCAGCCCCAGCACCCGCTTGCCGGCCTTTCGCGCGGCGCCCTCCAGCACCTGTTCGGCACCGTTGGCGTCGTCGAAGCCCAGCTTCTGGAGCGGCAGCAGCGACAAGGTGACCGCGGCCAGCCAGGGCTCGTCACGGTCGAGCGCGGTGGGGGCGAGGCCTGCCGCGCGCAGCGCGTCCGCCAGCCTGGCATGCTCGGGCGCGGGCAGCGCGGCGACCTTGGGATCGCCGGGGGTGCGGCCGAGCCTGTCGAGCAGCGCCTGCGTCTCCGCTTGCGGCGTCATCACCAGCTCGAGAACCAGCGTGTCGGAGCGCTCGAAGGCGCTGCGCACCGGGCCGCTGAACCAGCGCAGCTCCGGCCGAAGCAGGTGCACCGTGCCGAACAGATAGATGGTCGTGCCGCCCTCGCGCACCGCCCAGAGCGCGGGCTTGGCATCGCGCGGGGCGGCGCCGCAGCTGCCGAGCAGGAGGAGGGCGGCGAGGAGGAAGGCGCGGAACATGGGGGTGGCTTGGCGGGGCGGGGATGGGGGAGTCAACGGGTGCCGCTGCTTCCGAACGTCGTCATCCCGACGAAAGTCGGGATCCAGACGCCATGCGGGCTGGGATGGCGCCGAACCGGTGACCCCAATGGATCCCGGCTTTCGCCGGGATGACGATGAAGGGGAGGGTCTGTGGGCACCGGGATGACGGCTGGGGTGAGGGGCACCGGTTGACCCCCTGTGCGCCCTGCGCCAAAGCGCTCCCTAAACCTCACAGGGTGACCAACTTGTCCGAACCTCTCAGCTTCCAGCGCATGATCCTGACGCTCCATGACTATTGGAGCACGCGCGGCTGCCTGATCCTGCAGCCCTATGACATGCGCATGGGCGCCGGCACCTTCCACCCCGCCACCACGCTCCGCGCGCTGGGGCCGGAGCCGTGGAACGCCGCCTTCGTCCAGCCCTGCCGCCGCCCGACCGACGGCCGCTATGGCGAGAACCCCAACCGGCTCCAGCATTACTACCAGTATCAGGTGATCCTGAAGCCGAGCCCGCCCGACCTGCAGGAGCTGTACCTGGGCTCGCTGGCCGCGATCGGCATCGACTTCACCCGCCATGACATCCGCTTCGTCGAGGACGACTGGGAATCGCCGACGCTCGGCGCCTGGGGCCTGGGCTGGGAAGTGTGGTGCGACGGGATGGAAGTCACCCAGTTCACCTATTTCCAGCAGATGGGCGGGTTCGACTGCAAGCCGGTGGCGGGCGAGCTGACCTACGGGCTCGAACGCCTCGCTATGTACATCCAGAACAAGGACAGCGTGTACGATCTCGCCTTCAACGACGAGGGCGTGAGCTATGGCGACGTGTTCCTGGAGAACGAACGCGAGATGTCGAAGTGGAACTTCGAGATCGCCGATACCGATGCGCTGTTCGACCTGTTCCGCAAGGCCGCGGCCGAGTGCGAGCGCTCGCTGGAGGCCAAGCTGCCGATCCCGGCCTATGAGCAGGCGATCGAGGCAAGCCACATCTTCAACCTGCTGAACGCGCGCGGCGTGATCTCGGTGGCGGAGCGCCAGGCCTATATCGGCCGGGTGCGCGATCTGGCGAAGGGGGCTTGTGCGGCGTGGATCGAGAAGAAGAGCCCCGAATGGGAAGCCGCGTACCCTGGGTGGGCGGCGTGATGCTCCTTTCGTTCACGCGAAGGCGCGAAGGCGCGAAGAAGGTTTTGCGCGCAGAGGCGCAGAGAGCGCAGAGGGGGCGGCGCCTCCGCCGCGCCAGCGGCCTTTTTTCCGCAACGTCCGCCAAGCCGGTGGCTGTTGGGGCGGCTGGCGCCGCAGCGCGTTCTGCCTCCTCTGCGTCCTTCGCGCCTCTGCTCGAAACCCCTTCCTTCCTTCGCGCCTTCGCGCCTTCGCGTGAAAAGAAATCATGACCGACTTCCTCCTCGAGCTTCGCTCCGAAGAAATCCCCGCCCGCATGCAGGAAAAGGCGCGGGAGGATCTCGCGCGCCTGTTCGTCGCCGAGCTGGACAAGGCCGGCCTCAAGGCCGCCGAGGTAGTTTCCTACGCCACGCCGCGCCGGCTGGCGCTGATCCTCAAGGGCCTGCCCGCCAAGACCGCCGCCGTCTCCGAGGAGACCAAGGGCCCGCGCGTCGGCGCGCCGCCCCAGGCGCTGGAAGGCTTTCTCCGCAAGACCGGCCTCACCGCCGACCAGCTGGTCGAGCGCGACGGCGTGCTGTTCGCGATTGTAGACAAGCCCGGCCGCGCGACGGCCGAGGTCCTCGCCGCCGCGATCCCCGCGGTGATCCGCGCCTTCCCCTGGCCCAAGTCGATGCGCTGGGGCGCGGACTCGCTCTCCACCGAGAGCCTGCGCTGGGTGCGCCCGCTCCAGGGCATCGTCGCGCTGTTCGGCAGCGACGTGGTGCCGTGCGAGATCGCCGGCGTGACGAGCGGCGCGGCGACGGTGGGACACCGCTTCCACCATCCCGGCGCGATCACCATCGGTTCGGCCGACGACTATGTCGAAAAGCTGCGCGACGCCCATGTGATCGTCGACGGGGCCGAGCGGCGGAACATCATCGCGCTGGGCGCCAAGATGGCGGCGCAGAAGGCCGGGCTCAGCCTGATCGAGGACGAGGGCCTGCTGTTCGAGAATGCCGGGCTCACCGAATGGCCGATGCCGCTGCTCGGCCGCTTCGACGAGGCGTTCCTGGCGGTACCGCCCGAGGTGATCCAGCTCACCGCGCGGGTGAACCAGAAATACTTCGTGTGCCGCGATAGCGCGGGCAAGCTGGCCAACGCGTTCGTCTGCGTGGCGAATATCGACGCGGCCGATGGCGGCGAGAAGATCGTCGCGGGCAACCAGAAGGTGCTGGCGGCCCGGCTGAGCGACGCGCGCTTCTTCTACGAGACGGACCTCAAGGTGCCGCTGGAGGCGCAGGCGGGAAAGCTCGAGAAGATCGTCTTCCACGAAAAGCTGGGCACGGTGGCCGACAAGGTCGAGCGCGTCGCCAAGCTCGCGCGCTGGCTGGTGGAGAGTGGTGTTATAAAGCCCCTCCCCTTCAGGGGAGGGGTTGGGGTGGGGGACTCCGCCTCGACCGGCGGACTCGCTCCCAGTTCAGCCCCCACCCCCAACCCCTCCCCTGAAGGGGAGGGGCTTGATTTGGCTTCCCTCGCCGAACGCGCCGCGCGGCTCGCCAAGGCGGACCTCGTCACCGGCATGGTCGGCGAGTTCCCCGAGCTGCAGGGCTTGATGGGCGGCTATTACGCCGCTGCGCAAGGGGAAGACCCGGCGGTCGCCGCGGCGATCCGCGATCACTACAAGCCGGTCGGGCAGGGCGACGACGTCCCCACCGATCCGGTGACGGTGGCGGTTGCGCTGGCGGACAAGCTGGATACGATTGCCGCGTTCTTTAGAATTGACGAGAAACCAACGGGCTCAAAAGATCCGTTCGCGTTGCGCCGCGCGTCGCTTGGTATTCTTGCGCTTTGTCAGGTTAACGGTACTCGATTGCCGTTGCACTATGCACTCGCGAAGGCGATGGGGGCGGCACTCCCTTTCAGTCGGAAACATCTTGAGTTTGATAGCTTAAGCTTTGTTCCTGGTAACATCGTTCCCAATGGCAAGGCTTTGAAAGCTGCGCTCGAAGCCAGCCTTGCTCAACCCCTACAGGGGCCTGCGGGATCGACATGGCAGCAACTGATCGACGAAATTGTCGCGGCCGTGAAGGACGCAACGGCCTTCTTCGCCGACCGCCTCAAGGTCCAGCAGCGCGAGGCGGGCGTTCGCCACGACCTGATCGACGCGGTGTTCGCGCTCGGCGGGGAGGACGATCTCGTCCGGCTGCTCGCGCGGGTGAAGGCGTTGCAGGCGTTCGTCACTACCGAGGACGGCGCCAACCTGCTCGCCGGCTACAAGCGCGCGGCGAACATCCTCAAGAAGGAAGGTGTCGCCACTGCCAGTGCTCCTGCGGAAGCAGGAGCCCAGGGTGGCGAAGGTCCGTCCAACCCTGGACCCCTGCTTTCGCAGGGGAGCGAAACCGCGCAGCACGCGTCCGGGTTCGCCTACGACGCGGAACCCGCCGAGGCCGCACTCGCATCCGCCCTCGACGCGGCCGAGCCCAAGGCGACTGCCGCGATCGTCGCCGAGGACTTCGAGGGCGCGATGGCCGCGCTCGCCACGCTGCGCGCGCCGATCGACGCCTTCTTCGATTCCGTGACGGTCAACGATGCCGATCCGGTCAAGCGTGCCGCGCGCCTGGGCCTGCTCGCGCGGATGCGTGATGCAGTGCACAAGGTCGCGGACTTCGCCAAGATCGAGGGATAACCGGTCTAATTGTACGATTAATCACTGGTAAATTGGCCAGAAACTGCCATTGTTCCGAAATAATCTGCTACCGACAACGTAGTCAGCAGTTCCTCCCTCTTCGCAAGCGCGGTAGCGCCGCACCTATCGATGGTGCGGCGCTTTCGATCGGAAGGGGATCAGAATGACGCAATATGTGTACCGCTTCGGCGGTGGTGTTTCGGACGGTGGTGCGGGGGACAAGTTTCTGCTCGGCGGCAAGGGCGCGAACCTTGCCGAGATGGCCTCGATCGGGCTGCCGGTGCCGCCGGGCTTCACCATCTCCACGGCGATGTGCACGCGCTATTATGAGGAAGGCGAGACCTTTCCCGAAAGCGTGAAGGCCGAAGTCGCGAACGGCATCGCCCATATCGAGGGCATCACGGGCAAGAAATTCGGTGACGCGGCCGATCCGCTGCTCGTCTCGGTCCGCTCGGGCGCGCGGGTGTCGATGCCCGGCATGATGGACACGGTGCTCAACCTCGGCCTCAACGACCGGACCGTGGAAGGGCTGGCGGCGACCAGCGGCGACGATCGCTTCGCCTGGGACAGCTATCGCCGCTTCATCCAGATGTATGCCGATGTGGTGCTCGGCCTCGACCATGGCCGGTTCGAGGAAGCGCTGGAGATCGCCAAGGAAGATCGCGGCTTCACGCTCGATACCGAGCTGTCGGCCGGCGATCTCCAGGCGCTGGTCGCCGAGTACAAGGCGATCGTCGAGGAGCTGTGGAACAAGCCTTTCCCGCAGGACGTGCACGACCAGCTCTGGGGCGCGATCGGCGCGGTGTTCGGATCGTGGCAGTCGGAGCGCGCCAAGGTCTATCGCCGCCTGAACGACATCCCGGCCGACTGGGGCACGGCGGTGAACGTCCAGGCGATGGTGTTCGGCAATATGGGCGACACCTCGGCGACGGGCGTGGCGTTCACCCGCGATCCTTCCACCGGCGAGCGGGCTTACTACGGCGAGTTCCTGATCAACGCGCAGGGCGAGGACGTCGTCGCCGGCATCCGCACGCCGCAATATCTCACCAAGCGCGCCCGCGAGGCGGCAGGCGCCAAGCCCGCCTCGATGGAAGAGGCGATGCCCGAGGTCTATGGCGAACTGGCGGCGGTGTTCGACCGGCTCGAGACCCATTACCGCGACATGCAGGACATCGAGTTCACCGTCGAGCGCGCCAAATTGTGGATGCTCCAGACGCGCAGCGGCAAGCGCACCGCCAAGGCGGCGCTCAAGATCGCGGTCGACATGGCCAATGAGGGGCTGGTCACGCGGGAGGAGGCGATCCTGCGCGTCGACCCCGCCGCGCTCGACCAGCTGCTCCATCCGACGCTCGATCCCAAGGCGCCGCGCGACGTGCTGACCAAGGGCCTGCCCGCCAGCCCAGGCGCGGCCTCGGGTTACGCGGTGTTCGACAGCGATACGGCGGAGAAGCGCGCCAATGCCGGCGATTCGGTGATCCTGATCCGCGTCGAGACGAGCCCGGAGGACATCCACGGCATGCACGCGGCGCGCGGCATCCTCACCGCACGCGGCGGCATGACCAGCCATGCGGCGGTCGTGGCGCGCGGCATGGGGCGGCCTTGCGTCTCGGGCGCGGGCAGCCTCTCGATCAACGCGCGCGACAAGGTGATGCGTGTCGGCACCCGTGAGGTCCGCGAGGGCGACATGGTGACGATCGACGGCGCCACCGGCGAAGTGATGGCCGGCCAGGTGCCGACCGTGCAGCCCGAGCTGTCGGGCGATTTCGGCACGCTGATGACCTGGGCCGACGAAGTCCGCCGCCTGAAGGTGCGCGCCAATGCCGAGACGCCGCTCGACTGCCGCACTGCGCGCGAGTTCGGCGCCGAGGGCGTCGGCCTGTGCCGTACCGAGCACATGTTCTTCGAACAGAGCCGCATCACCGCGGTGCGCCAGATGATCCTCGCCGAGGACGAGACCGGCCGCCGCGCTGCGCTGGAGAAGCTGCTGCCCGAACAGCGCAGCGACTTCCTGGAGATCTTCGAGGTGATGGCCGGCCTGCCGGTGACGATCCGGCTGCTCGATCCGCCGCTCCACGAATTCCTGCCGCACGAGGAGGCCGAGTTCGCCGAGGTCGCGACCGCGGCGGGGGTGGACGTCGACACGCTCAAGCGCCGCGCGGGCGAACTGCACGAGTTCAACCCGATGCTCGGCCATCGCGGCTGCCGCCTGGGCGTGACCTATCCCGAAATCTACGAGATGCAGGCGCGCGCGATCTTCGAGGCGGCGATCGCGGTGGCGGAGAAGTCCGGCGCGGCGCCGGTGCCCGAAGTGATGATCCCGCTGGTCGGCACCCGCCGCGAGCTGGAGCTGATGAAGGCGGTGGTCGACAAGGCGGCGCAGGCGGTGTTCGCCGAGAAGGGCCGCACGATCGACTATCTGGTCGGCACGATGATCGAGCTGCCCCGCGCCGCGCTGATGGCGGGCGAGATCGCCGAGGTCGGCGCCTTCTTCTCGTTCGGCACCAACGATCTCACCCAGACCACGCTGGGCGTGAGCCGCGACGATGCCTCGCGCTTCCTGACCACCTATGTCGAGAAGGGCATCTACGCCAAGGATCCGTTCGTCAGCCTGGACGTGGAGGGCGTCGGCCAGCTGATCGCGCTCGCCGCCGAGCGCGGCCGCGCGACCCGGCCCGACATCAAGCTCGGCATCTGCGGCGAGCATGGCGGCGATCCGGCCTCGATCGCGTTCTGCGAGCAGACGGGGCTCGATTATGTCTCGGCTTCGCCCTATCGCGTGCCGATCGCGCGGCTCGCGGCAGCGCAGGCGGCCATAAAAGGAAAGTGATGCTGGTAGTGGCGGTAGCAGCGGTGACGGACGATGCGGCGGCACTCAGCCGCGAGCTTCTCGCCAGCCCTACCGCCACCGCCGTGCTGGAGCGCCGCTGCGGCGCCCCCATCGTCGCCGAGGTGGACCGCACCGCGCGCAAGGAGCCGACGGCCGAGCAGCGGATGCGGCTGGGCGTCGGGCCCGAGGAGCGGGTGGTGTATCGCAGCGTCGTGCTCCGCTGCGGCGGCGTGCCCTTCTCGGTCGCCGAGAACTGGTACGTGCCCGCCCGGCTCACCCCGGAAATGAACGCCGCGCTGGAGCAGGGCGATACCCCGTTCGGCGCGGTGATTCGCCCGCTCAAGCCCCATCGCAAACCGCTGGAGCAGGTGCTCACCGGCATCGCCCCCTATGTGCTGCGGCACCGCGCGCTGGTGCTGGACGGCGATGGGCGGGTGCTGGCCGAGGTGGTCGAGAACTATACCGCGGCCGTACTTGGCTGAAGCGATCGGCGCGCGCCCCGCGATCAGGGGGCGCTGACTAGCCGGAACTTCGCAAACATGTCCGCAAAGGTCAGGCGGGTGTCGATGCTGGTATAGACCCGCATCGGGCGCGTTCCCGCTACCGCTGCATAGCCCGCCCGCTCGTCGATCTGGGGCGTGGGCCGGATCAGGTAGCGGCTGGACGATGCGTCCGGCTCGAAATAGGACTGGAGCGACGTCAGCGTCACCAGCGGGCTGTCCCCCAGGATATAGGTCTCGCCGCGCGTTCCGGTGGCTTCCACGGCACGGCGCAGCTGGGCGCGCAGATAGCGCCCGAGGGCGCCCGCCTGCTCCAGGCCGGCATCCAGTTCGGCAAAGCTGATCAGCATGGTCCGGTAGGCGTCGCGCGGCACCTGCCAGATCTCCACGGCGGACTCGTTGAACACGGTGCGTGTCGCGGCCAGATCGATGGTGGCGTTGTATTCGGGGTCCGTGCGCGGCGGCAGGCTGGGGTTGAGCGCGGCGTATTCGGCGCCGCCGATCCAGACGAGGGTCAGCCTGCGCGCGATCCGCGGCTCCAGCCGCAACGCCTCGGCAATCTCGGTGAGGCCTGCCCCGGCCACGTAGAACAGCGGAAGATCGGTATCGTCGCGCATCGCCTCGGCAAGGATGCGGCGGACCGCCGGCGTCGCTTCGGGCGCGGCATCGGGGCGCGGCGCGGCATTGCGCCCGGCGAGCACCTCTGGCTGGCGGGGCAGCCGCATGTGCCCCATCATCTCCCGGACGGCACGAACAGCATTCTCGGCCTGCGTCGAGGATCGATCGAGAAAGTCGCCGACATGGATGTGCGATCCGATGATCAGCGACACCTCCGTCGCAGGGGAGGCCAGGTGGTGGGCAAGCTGGAACAGCCCGTCCGGATCCCCCGAGAAATCATTGTCGATGATGACGCGGCGGCGAGGCACGGCCGGAAGCGCTTGCGTGCGCCCGGGCCCGGGCAGCAAGCCGAGGGCGCACCCGGCAGATAGTGCGCACAGCAGTTGACGTCGTCGCATGAGCATCCCCATCCATGGCATCCGGCGGCGCCACGCAGCGCGCGCTTCGTCTGGTGCCACCATGCGTCCACCGTGCTTTTCGGTCCAGCCGCGGCGCCGGAGCCCCGAACGAGAAACGCCCCCCTTCCTTGCGGAAGAGGGGCGTTCCCGGGGATAACCCGGTGTCCGTCGATCAGAACTTCGCAGTTGCCGACAGGTAGAAGGTGCGACCGGTGCGGCTGGCCATCTGGAAGGTGTCGGCGGTGGTCTGATAGGCGTCTTCGTGGGTGTTGTTCAGGTTGATCACGCCACCCGTGAAGCCCAGCCACTGGTTCGGCGTGACGCCCAGCGCCAGGTCCATCTGGGTGCGGGCGCGCACGACATGGGTCTCGCCGCCGTTCACGAAGAAGCTGCTCGCCGCATCCTGCTTGTACGAGCTGCGATGGTTTACCGAGAAACGCACGCTGAACATCTCGTTTTCCCAATAGGGCGTGATGTTGGCGGTGAACTTGGACAGGTCGCGCAGGTTGAAGCCGGTGCCCAGCGCGCTGGCATTGGTATCCACCAGGGTGATGTTGCCGGTGGCGCCGAAGCCCTTGACCGGCAGGATCGCGTCGAAATTCTCCGAAGCGGCGAACTCGACACCCTTGATGTGGATGGTGCGGTTGTCGTTGAGCACGCGGCTGAAGCTGTAGTCGCTCTTCAGGTCCGCCGACTGGCAGTCCGTCACCACGCCGTTCAGCGCCACGCCGTTATACGAGCTGGGGCAGTAGAACTGGGTGAAGGTGCCGTTCTTCACCGCCTTGTAGAAGCCGGCGATGCTCACCGAGTTGCCGCGGCCATGGTAGAATTCCAGGCTGAGGTCGAGCTGGTTCGCGGTCAGCGGCTTGAGGCGCGATTCACCCGCCGAGACGCTGGTGAAGGGGCGCTTCTGCTGCGAGATGCCGGTGCTGATGGTGTCCGCCATCTGCGTCTGGCTGTTGAGCAGCGGGCGCACCAGCACCTTGGCGGCGGCGAAGCGGGCGACCAGCTTGGGCGTCAGGTCGAGGGCGAAGCTCGCGCTCGGCAGGACGTTGCCGTAATCCTGGACGATGTGCTGCAGGCCGAGCAGCGCGGATTCGCTGCCGGTGCCGTCGGTCAGGCTGGCGGTGACGTTCTGGTGGGTGTGCTCGTAGCGCACGCCCAGATTGCCGCGCAGCGCCATGCCGCCGACATTGGTGTCGACATTGGCCATCGCATAGACCGACGGGATGTAGCGGTCGACGCGATAGGTGCTGGGCCAGTCCGGCACGTCCGGCACGGTGATGCCCTTCGAGGCCAGCACGCGCTGCCACTCGGCGGCGTTGGTCGACAGGAACGAATGCGGGATCGACATCGCGCCGTCGAGGAAGTTGCTGACCAGCTGGCCGGTGGTGCCGAGATCCGGGATGAAGTTGAACTCGGGGAACTTCGCCGGATCGCTGACGTCGCCGTCGCGATCGTGGCGAAAGGCGCGGGTCGAGAAGCTCTCATGATGGTATTTGGCGCCGACCACCAGCGACTGGATGCCGTTCCAGCCGAGCTCCTTGGTCACGTCGACCTGCGCGGCCTTGTCCTTGGCGGTCTGGATGTGCGTCGCGCCGTCGACGAACGCGAACCAGGTGCGGTTGGCGTTGTTCCACACCGAACCGTCGGTGAGGCTCTGGGTGGTCCACTTGATGTTCTGCGGGTTCGAGATGTCGAGCGTGCCGCCCTGCGCGAACCTCACTTCGTCGATCGAGGCCCACTCGTAGAGCGCCGCATTGCCCTTGGTGTAGTGGGCGACGGCGTGGACCTTCCAGGTATCGCCCGGCTGCCAGTTGATCGTGCCGGTATAGGCCTGCGTCTTCAGGTTGCGCAGTTCGGGCTGGGTGTTGTTGTCGACGTTGAAGTTGCTGATGGTGATGTTGTTGGCGATGCCGTTGGCCTTGCCGTTCACCTTGACCGCGCTCGCCGCCCAGCGACCGAAGACGAACTGGCGGGTGGTGTAGCGGGTGTGATCGCGCGAATATTCGCCCTGGAGTAGCGCCTCGAAATTCTCGCTCGGCTTCCACTGGATCGCGCCGCTGGCCATCAGCTGCTCGGTATCGCGGTCGATGCGGCGATAGCGCAGGTTGCCCGGGACGCGCACCTCGGGATCGATGACCCCGGCATTGTACCAATTCTTGATGAAGACATAGTCGCCGCGATCCTTCAGCTTCTGGAAGCTGACGTTCGCCATTACGCCGAGCGTGCCGCCGGCGAAGCTGTCGATATAGGCGCCGCTGACCTTTGGCGTCACTTCCTTGCCGCGATAGTCGGAGTTGTAGCCCTTCACCCCGACGATGAAGCGCGGGCCCTTATAGGCAAGTGGCTTGACCGTATCGATGTTGACGGTGCCCGACAGGCCGCCGGTGTCCATGTCCGCCGTCGGCGACTTGACCACCTGGATCGCACTGGCCAGGTCGGTCTGGATGATATCGTAGCGGAAGCCGTCTTTGAAATCGGCGCTGGCGAAGGTCTGGCCGTTGATCGTCGTGCGGGCGTACTGCGCGCCCAGGCCACGGATGCTGATCGTCGAGCCACGGCCGTTGATGTTCGACATCTGGACGCCGGCGATGCGCTGGATCGCCTCGGTAATGTTCTGGGCGGGGAACTTGCCGATATCCTCGGCGGAGATGCCGTCGGTGATGCGGATGTCCTTGCGCTTGGCGTCGAGCGCCGAGGCGAGGCTGGAGCGGAAGCCGGTGACGACGATCTCGCCGCCCTGTTCGTCCTGCGCGGGTGCGGCGGCGGTGCCATCGCTGGTCTGGGCGAAGGCCGGACCAGCGAGTGCGAGCGCGGCTACGCAGCCTGCGGAGAGCAATACCAACTTGCGACCGGAACGGGCGCGGCGCGCCCCGACATGTGTGTGAAACGGCATCTAACCACCCCTCGAAGTAATTGGCGTACCCTGCTTGTGGTGCGCTGTTTTGTGCGTCCGGAACTAACGCCCGGTACGGCCGCGACAGTCATAGAGGCCTGACCAATTGTCAAGCCAGTTGGAGACAAACCTATGACCTATTCAAGACGTGATTATGTAACTTGTCGGACTATCCAGCGGCCGATGAGGGCAAATTTCGCCGCGCGAGTGGGGCGGGAGGCCGAGTTTCAGAAACTCAGGCAAGGTACTGAAAATACTAATGATATCGTATATGAATTTAAGATTTCGTAAGCGAAATCACGTGGCGCATTTCGCACACGCAAAAGAGCCCGGGCATGATGCCCGGGCCCTATCGGATTAAATTTTTCCTATCGTGTCAGGCGTGGTGGCCGAACCGCCGGGCATGCTCGTCAGTGTGACCGGCGCGGAGCAGGGCTGCCTGTTCGCGCCAGTTTTCGTCCACGATCGTGCCGCGTGCCAGCCCGAGTCGCTCTTCCAGCGGCAGCTCGTCTTCGCGGGGCAGATTCTCGATGTCGCGGAAATGCTGGATGCCCAGCTGGTTGAGCTGGCGCTCGCGATGCTCGTCGATCCCGCGGATGCGGGCGAGCACATCGGTGCCGCCATAGAACCAGCTGCGGATCGCCGAATCGCGCTTGTTCGGCGCCGGATCGGCGACGGGCGCGGGGCGGCGATCGGCAAGGCTGCGCTCGAGCCGCGAATTGGCTGCTTCCAGGTCGCGGATGCGGGTGTTGGCGGCGGCGAGTTCCTCGCTCAGCGCCTGATGCGCGTCGCGCTCGGCCTCGTAGCGTTCCCGCCAGCGGCGGCCGCTGCGATTGCTGGCCAGCCCCAGCAGCAGCCCCGCAATCAGCGCGAGCGCGAGCCCGATGAATTGCAGCGGTGTAGTGTAGGGCAAGTCATTCATGGGTCGGGCTCCAGGCGTCCCGCCCACAACCTGTTAGTCCGGTGTAGGTTCCGGCAGAATCAATGCATCAATGCATCAGTGCATCGTTGATCGAGCAGGCCGCCGGGCCCAGGATGACGATGAACAATACCGGCAGGATGAAGAGGATCAGCGGCACCGTCATGATCGCCGGCAGACGGGCGGCCTTTTCTTCCGCCCGCATCATGCGTTCATTGCGAAACTCGGCCGACAGCACGCGGAGTGCCGAGGCGAGGGGGGTGCCGTATTTCTCCGTTTGGATCATGGTGGTCACCACGCCGCGGATCGCCTCCAGGTCGATCCGCATCGCCAGATTTTCGAAGGCGGCGCGTCGGTCGGTGAGGAAGCCGAGCTCGATGGCGGTCAGGGAAAATTCCTCGCCCAGCTCCGGATAGGCGCGCCCCAGCTCCTTGGCGACGCGGCCGAAGGCGGCGTCCACCGTCAGGCCCGCCTCGGCGCAGATCACCAGCAGGTCGAGCGCGTCGGGCAGGCCCTTGCGGATCGCGTCGGTTCGCTTCTGGATGCGGTTCTTGAGGTAGAGGTCGGGCGCCTTGTAGGCGAGGAGGAAGCTGCCCGCGACCAGGCCATAGGCCTTGAGCGGCGACCAGTCGGCGAAGTCGTCGGTGCCGTAGACGAAGTAGAGCATCGGCCCGCCGATCAGGATCGGCAGCATCAGCCGGCCGAAGATCACCCCCACCGCCCATTCGCGGCGCCGGATGCCGGCGCGGAGGAGCTTCAGCTGGGCGACCGTCAGCTGCTCGTCCTGCAGCACCTTGAGCGACGACAGCAGGTTGCGGATACGATCGGTGGTGTCGCTGCGCTGGACCAGCTTGACCCGGCGCTTGGAGGGCGTCGCCGCGATGCCGGCCTTGAGTTCCTCGCGCCGCTCGTTGAGCGCCTTCACCCGGCGCGACATCGGACTGCGCACGGTGGTGGCGGCATAGATGGCGACCAGCACCGAGAAGGCGGCGATGGCCGAGAGGATGGTCGCCGCCCAGGTGACGTCGATGCCGAGCAGGGTGGGGCCGGTGGGTTCCATCGCCGTCAGATCTCGAAATTGACCATCTTGGCCATGATGAAGGCGCCGATGGCCATCCACACGAGCCCGCCGCCGCCGGCGACGATCAGCCGCTGATCGGTGAAGAAATGCATCATGTAGGTGTTGTTGATGAACCAGACGAGGCCGAAGACGATGAACGGCAGCGAGCCGACGATCAGCGCTGATGCCTTGCTCTCCGACGACATCGCCTTGATCTTGAGCTTCATCTGCGCGCGCTTGCGCAGTACGTCGGACAGATTGTTCAGCGTCTCGGCGAGGTTGCCGCCGGTCTCGCGCTGGATCGCGATGGTGATGGTGAAGAACTGGAATTCCGGTGTGCCCAGCCGATCGGCGGTTTCCTGCAGCGCCGCATCCAGCGTACGGCCGATTTTCATCTTGTCGATGATCGCGCGGAATTCCTCGCCCACGGGGCCGTCGACCTCCTGGCCTACCACCCCCATCGTCTCGGTGACGGGAAGGCCCGAGCGCAGTCCGCGGACCAGCAGGTCGATCGCGTCCGGAAACGCGGCGGTGAACCTGGCGATTCGGCGCTTGATAAACTGGCTCACCACAAGGTGCGGGAGGCCGAGCCCGAGAAAGGCACCGAACACCAGGGCGAGCAGCACCGGCGTGCCCTCGACCAGCAGCAGCCCCGCGACGACCACGCCGACGCCCAGCGTGGCGAGGCCGTATTGGCCGAGCGTCCAGCTCTTGCCGGTCATCGCCAGCCGCTTTTCCAGTTGTTCCCGGTTGGGCAGCAGCCGCGTGAGCGTCAGTTCGAGGCCGCTTGCCGGGGTGGTCGAGATGCGGCGGAGCTGTGCTTCCATCGCGTTCGAGCCGGTCGCGCTCACCAGATGGCGGTCGCGCAGCGAGGTGAGCCGCCGCGCGCTGGCCCGCTGCGCGGACGGGCCGGACAGCGCCAGCCACAACAGCCCGAGTACCGCCGCGGCGCCCAGGCCCACCATCAGGAGCGGCAGCAGTGCCATCGCCGGTCTATTTCTTCTTGCTCGCCATCAGCGCCTTGAGGTCGCCGAGCTTGCTGAGCAGCGATCCGCCCTTGGCGGTCGCCTTGGCGGCGCCGTCCTCGCCCGCATCGGTGATCTCGAGGACAAGGCGCGCCAGCTCGCCCAGCGGCGCCAGACTGCGCTGAGTGCGGCCTACTTCCGCCATGGTCTTGCCGAGCTTGGCGGCCTGGCTGGCAATCTTCGGTTCGAACGGCACGACGAAATCGACCTGGCGCTCGATCGAGCCCTCGAAATCCTTGCGGCTGATTTCCAGCAGCGCCGGTTGCGGCACCTTGTTGGCGACGATGAAGACCTGGGTCTGCGGCGCATTGGACTTGAACCAGCTGAGGATGCGGATCGCGTCGCGCGCGGCAGCCAGCGTCAGTTCGGTGGCCAGCACCGCCACCTGCACGTCGGCGATCAGGTGCGGGTGATGGACCAGCATCTGGCGCGGCAGATCGGTGACGGTGCACTCGAACGCGCCGCGCATCTCCTCCTGCAACTGGTAGAAGGCGGCGCCGTCGCCGAGCAGCGGCGCGTTGATCGGCGCCTCGGCCGAGAGCACCGCCAGCCGTTCCGAGGCGCGGACCATCGCGCGCTCGATGAACAGCCCGTCGATGCGGCTGGGATTCTCGATCGCGTCGGTCAGGCCGCGGCCGGGTTCCAGATCGAGCGCCAGCGCGCCGGTGCCGAAATGGACGTCGAGGTCGAGCAGGGCGGTGGTGCGTGCCTGCCGCTCGCTGATCAGCCAGGCGAGCGAGGCGGCGATGCTGGTCGCGCCGCAGCCGCCGCGCGTGCCGATCACCGCCACCGTGCAGTGCGGATGGCCGACACTCGCCTCGACCTGCTTGGGCGCGGCCAGCGCGGTCTGCGCCTGGAGAAAGGCGTCGCGCAGCATGTCCGGATGGATCGGCTTGAGCAGATAGTCCTGGATGCCGCTGGCGATCAGGTCGCGGTACAGCCGCACGTCGTTCACCGCGCCGGCGGTCAGCACGATCGTGCCGGGTTCGCACACCTCGGCGAGCGCATTGATGTCGTTGAGCGGGTCGCCGGATTCGGAAAGGTCGACGAACAGCACGTTGGGGCTGGCCGAGACCGCGAGTGTCTGTACCGCGTTGCGCAGGCCGCCCTTGTTGACCTTTTCGGGCGACCAGCCGAGCTCGACCGCGATCGGGCGCATGAGCTCGGCGGTGGCCTCGTCGCAGACAAAGGCGGTGAAGGGTTCGCGGCTTGCCGCACGGGCGGGATGGAAGGGGGCGTTCACTTCGGCCCCCCGGCGGATTCGCTCTTCACCGTCCGGCCGCCGCCGCCCGACGGCACCGCGGCGCGATAGGCGCCGACCGCCTTGGTCGCGGTCTGCGGATCGGAAAGGGGGGCGCCGGGCGCGCCGCGCACGAGGTCCGCCGGATCGGCGATCATCGCGGCGAGGTTGGCGGCGGTGGCGCAGCCGAAGTTCGAGCTGGTGCTGGCGTCCGCCGTCATCATGCTCGGGTGCGAATAATCGGGGCAGCCCGGTACGCTGGCGGTGGTGCGGGTCAGCACCACGCGCACCGTGCCGGCCGCACGGGGTGAGGGGGTGGCGGGCGCGCGATCGGCGAGCATCAGGCCGTAGCGCCCGGCGGCGGCCGCCACATCGGTGCGCGCGGTGCTGCCGTCGAGGCCGTCGTCGATGGCGATGCGGTCGCCGTAGCGCAGGTCCATGGCCGCCATCCAGTCGGCGAGCCGCTGGCCCTCGCCCGCGGCGAGGCGGCCATTCTCTGCCTGCAGGTCCAGCGTCAGGTCCTGCCGGCTGACGACCGGCTGGTGCACGGAATCGAGGCCGCCATTATAGCCGGCACACCCGGCCAGCAGCAGCGAGGGGGCAAGGATGGCTAGAACGGGGCGCGGGAACATCGCGGTTCTCCTCAGCGGGCGCATCACAGGCCGAAGCCCGGCGCGGCGGCGGCGCCCCTGGACTTGCGGCCGGAAGAGGGCGGGGTGATCGGCGCGGGCGCTTCGGCGGCGGGGGCTGCGCTGGGCGGGGCGATGCGCGGCATCGGCCGCTCGGCGCCGCTCTTGCCGCCGGCGAGCTCGCCCAGGAAGATCCGGTCGAAGTCGCTCGGCGCCTTGTAGCCGTCGGTCGGCAGGCGGATCTGGTTCGCGTTGACCGGGCGGACGAGATAGGGGGTGATGACGATCACCAGCTCGGTCTCGTTGCGCTGGAAGCCGTTCGAGCGGAACAGCGCGCCGAGGATCGGCATGTCGCCCAGGCCGGGCGTCTTGCTGATCGAGTTGTTGTGGGTGTTCTGCAGCAGCCCGCCGATCACCATGCTCTCGCCGGAACCCAGTTCCACCGTCGTCTCGCTGCGGCGGGTGGTGAGTGCCGGGATGGTGGTGTTGGCCAAGGTCACCGCGCCCGAGGAGGACAGCTGCGACACTTCCGGCCGGACGTGCAGCGAGATGCGGCCATCGGCCAGCACGGTGGGAGTGAAGGCCAGGCTGACGCCGTATTGCTTGTATTCCACCGTCGTCGTGCCGAGCGCCTGCGCGATCGGGATCGGGATCTCGCCGCCCGCCAGAAAGTTCGCCGTTTCTCCTGAAAGTGCCGTGAGGCTGGGCGTGGCGAGCGTGGAGACCTGGCCGATCGTCTCGCCGAAATCGAGACTGGCGAGCAGGTCCGTGCCGAGGAAATGGCCCGCCGCGCCGAGCAGCGTGTTGCCGGTGCTGGGGCTGGGGAAGGTGAAGACTTTGTTGCCCTTCACCGCGCCGCTGGCGGCATCCTGCGTGTCGCCGGTCCAGGTGGTGATCGATCCCTGCTTGCCCTGGTTGATGCCGAACAGGAAGCTGCCATGGTCGCGGTTGGTCAGGTTGACGTTCAGGTTCTTGACGAAGCTGCGGCTCACCTCGGCGAAGCGCACCTGCAGCTGCACCTGCAGCGGGGTTGCGGTGCGCAGGCGATTGACCACGCCGATCTTCAGCGCGGCATTGGCATCGCTGGTGTTCACGCCGGGATTGAGCAGACCGGTGACCAGCCGCTGCGCCTGCTCGCTGTCCTGCGGCGAGCGGACCGTGCCGTTCAGCACCGCGATCTGGCCGACGGTGGTGACGGTGATGTCCGAATCCGGCATCGCCGCCTTCATCATCGCATCGATGCTGCTGATGTTCTGGCTGACCCGGACATTGGCGGAATAAACCACCGCCCCGGCGGCGTTGGTTGCGAACACCGTCGCCTCGCCAAAGGCCTTGCCATAGAGGTGGATCTGGCGGCTGCTCGCGACATAGACATCGGCGACGCCGGGGTTCGACGTCCAGACATTGGCGGCGGCGGCGGGCAGGGTGACGAGTTCGCCTTCGCCGATCGAGAGCAGCACTTCGCGGCTCGGGCGCTGGCTGCCGGCGGGCAACTGCGCCATGCGCGCGACCGGCTTGGCGGGCTGTTTCTGGGCGAGCGCGGGCTGGCCGGCGAGCAGTATGGCAAGGGCGCCCAGGCCGAGGGGGAGGGTGCGCTGCATCTCAGTTCTTTCCGCTCACGGGGACGAGGCTCGCATCGCTGCCGCGCACCACGCGCACCATCGGCCCGGTCGTTTGCGGGGCGGCGGCGGCATAGCCCGGGGCGGGGGCCGGGCCGACCGAGGCCATGCCCGGAGGGGGCCCCTCCTTGGCCGGCACCGTGCGGCGCTGGAAGCGCGACACATCCGCGCCGGTGACATAGCTGTCGCCATCGTCCTGCGGACGGCTGGCGGCGCGGGCGAGGAATGCCTTCTCCTTGGCGGGATCGTCGGGCACGCTCACCGCGCCGCTGGCGATCGCCTCCTCGAGGTCGCCCTGCGTGTCGGCGAGCGAGCGCAGCGACAGCGAGAGGGTGCCGACCGTCTGGGCGACGGCGATCTTCTCGGCGATCTTGGGCGTAGCCTCCACCGTGACGGTGGAATAGCCGATGACGACGGTCTTGCCCTTGTCGTCGGTCTGCCGGTCGGTGCGCTGGTCGGTGGCGAGCACGCGCAGGTTGCGCAGCACCGTTTCCGAGGCGCGCAGCGGCGGGCCGTCGCCGGAGACGGTCTGGGTCAGGATCAGGTCGATATGGTCGCCGGGGAAGACGAAGCCGGCCACCGCGCTCTGGGCCGAGACGGGCACGGTCACCGCGCGCATGCCGGGGCCGAGGGCGGCGGCGAGGAAGCCGCGGTCGCCCGGCTTGACAAGCGCGCCCTGCGTCACCGGCTGGCCGGCGGGAATGGCGAAGCGGACCACCGTGCCCTGCAACTTCGCGGGATCGCTCTGGCCGCGGACATAATAGGCGCCCTGCACCAGATCCTTGGGCCAGGCGCGGAATTCGAGCGCGGTCGGATCGAGGATGGTACCCACCGGCAGCGCGCGCTTGGCGACCAGGACCTCGGTGGTGTTGACCGGCGGCGGCGGCGGGGCGGCGACTCCGTTCGGCATCGCGCCGGCGACCGGCGCGGGCGTGCCCACGACGAGGCTGCGCGCCATGAACGCGGTGATCGCGGCGATCACCAGCGCACCTACGAGCAACAAGAGCCTACGTGCGTCCATCCTGCATCACGCCTTTTCACACTATCATTGGCCGACCCGGTATTGGCGGCGTTAAGCATCATCCAATTCGGTTAAGAATCGGTTCGCAAAGGATAATCAGGGCGGCAAGAGTGATCGCGACGCCATAGGGCACCTCGATCGCCGCAGACCCACGCCGGCGAATCCAGCTGTCCACCAGCATCAGCAGGGTCAGTGCGCCGCCCAGCAGCGACATCAGCACCAGCATGCGCAGCAGCGGTGCCAGCGGCAGCCACAGCGCCAGCGCGCCGATCAGCTTCACGTCGCCGCCGCCCATCATGCCCAGCGCGAAGGCGCCGACGAACAACGCGAAGACCAGCGCGGCACATCCGATCTGGATGGCAACATCCGGCCACGGCGCCATCCCGCTTGCCCACCACCATAGGGGCGCGGCGAGGGCGACGGCGGTGTTCTTCGCGTTGGCAATGGTGCGGAACCGCACGTCCTCGATCCCGGCGGAGACCAGGATCAGCGCAAGCGCACCGAGCAGACATGCCTGGAAGATCGCCCCCATGGCCCAAATGGGTAGACGGACCCGCTTACGAAACCGTAACCACGCGGCATGGCAGTTTCCCGGAATGTTTCCCGTCAGATCCCCGCGGATGCGCGCGTCGATCGCTGGCCGGCGCCCGATGGCTGGATGCTCCGCCGCTTTCACTGGCCGTCCGCCGGCGGGCGCGGCAGCATCCTGTTCCAGACCGGGCGCGGCGACGTGTTCGAAAAGTATCTGGAGAGCTTCGCCCACTGGCATGCCCGGGGCTGGACGGTCTCCGCCTTCGACTGGCGGGGGCAGGGCGGCTCGGGTCGGCTGACGCCGCGCGGCGATTGCGGCCATATCGGCGACTTCGCGGCCTATATCGGCGACCTGCGGGCGTTCGTGGACGCGTGGAAGGCGGAGACGCCCGGTCCGCACGTGGTGATGGGGCATTCGATGGGCGGCCATCTGGTGCTGCGCGGGCTGGTCGATCGCGCGATCGCCCCCGATGCGGCCGTGCTGATCGCGCCGATGCTGGGCGTGCGCAGTGCGCTCGGGCGGATGGCGCCGACGATGGCGCGGCTGCTCGCGGGCCTCGGCGACAAGCGCCGCCCGGCCTGGAAGGGGAACGAAAAGCCCTACACCACCGAGACGCGCGCCAACCTGCTCACCCATGATCCCGATCGCTATGCCGACGAGCTGTGGTGGCAGGCGCAGGACCCCGCGCTGCTGACCGGCGCCCCCTCCTGGCAATGGCTGGTCGAGGCGTTCCGTTCGATGGCGGAGCTGGAGGCCGGGCCGATCGAGGCGGTGCGGACGCCGTTGCTGCTCCTCGTCGCCGATGCGGACGGGCTGGTCGACCCGCGTGCCGCGCTCCGCATCGCCCCGCGTCTGCCCGATGCCGAGCTGCTGCGCTTCGGCCCCGAAAGCGCGCATGAAATCCTCCGCGAGGCCGATCCGGTGCGCAGCCGCGCGCTGGGCGCGATCGACGGCTTTCTCGAAACGCGGGCGGCGCGCCGGTGATTCGCTTCGACGTTGCGATCGTCGGCGCCGGCATCGCGGGCGCGAGCCTTGCCGCCGCGCTGGCGCCGCACGCCCGGGTGCTCCTGCTCGAGGCGGAGGAGCGGCCGGGCTATCACGCCACCGGACGCTCTGCTGCCTT
Organism: Sphingomonas elodea ATCC 31461; assembly: GCF_000226955.1. GTDB lineage: Bacteria > Pseudomonadota > Alphaproteobacteria > Sphingomonadales > Sphingomonadaceae > Sphingomonas > Sphingomonas elodea. The sequence goes on along the minus strand of NZ_AGFU01000001.1, from coordinate 15,420 downwards.
CTGGTCCGAAACCTATGGCGGTCCGGACATCCAGCCGCTGACCACTGCCTCCGGCCCGGCGCTGCGCGACGGCGGCTTTCTCGATCCGCTGGGTGAGCTGCATCTGGCGCGCAGCGGCGACCAGGCGAAGGTTGATATGTTTCTCGCGGCGTTCGAGAACAGTGGGGTCGCGCTCCACGCCGTCGATCCGCGCACGATGGTGCCGGGCCTGCGCGACGACTGGACGCTCGGCGTCCACGAGCCCGGCTGCGCCTATATCGACGTGGCGGCGCTGCATCAGCATTTCCTCGCCCGCGCCAAGGCGGCGGGGGCGGTCCTCCATTGCTCGGCAGGGCTGACCGGGGCGGTCCGGGAAGGCGGCGCCTGGCGGCTGGAAACGCGCGCTGGCACGTTCATGGCCGATCTCCTGGCCAATGCCGCCGGCGCCTGGGCGGACGGGATCGCCGCGCTTGCCGGGGTCCCCCCGGTCGGCATCCGTGCCTATCGCCGCACCATGGTGCAGCTGCGCACCGATCCGGCGCCGCCCGCCGGCTGCCCGCTGGTCAGCGACCTGGGCGGCAGCTTTTACTTCAAGCCCGAGGCGGGTGGACGGCTATGGCTGACCCCGCATGACGAGGTGGACAGCACGCCCTGCGACGCGGCCCCCGAGGAGATCGACGTGGCGACTGCGATCCACCGTTTCGAGCACGTGGTGGACTGGCGGGTTGCCGCGCTCGAGCATCGCTGGGCAGGCCTGCGCAGCTTCGCCCCCGATCGGCGGCCGGTCTATGGCCATGATCCGGTCGCGCCCGGCTTCTTCTGGTGCGCGGGGCAGGGGGGCTTCGGCATCCAGACCGCACCGGCGGCCAGCCTATTGGCCTGCCGGCTGCTGCTGCGCGAGGTACCTGCCATTGATCCCGACCGTTACCGGCCCGATCGTTTCCGGGACTGATTGGTAAGGCCAAAGGCTTTGCGAAAAGCCGCCGCTCGCCTATGAGACAGGGTGATGAAACTCAACCGAAGCAAACTCTACCAGCGCGTGGCCGCGTCGATCGCCGATGGCATTGAGGCGGGCCGCTGGGCCCCGGGCACGCGTCTGCCCGGCGAACGCGATCTGGCCGAGGAGTATAAGGTCAGCCGTCCGACGATCCGCGAGGCGATGATCGCGCTCGAGATGAAGGGCTGGATCGAGGCGCGGCACGGCTCGGGCCTCTACGTCACCCACCGCGACAATTCGGGCGGGCTGCGCGAGGACGCGCTGAACCTCGACATCGGCGCGTTCGACCTCACCGAGGCGCGCATCCTGTTCGAAGGCGAGGCGGCGGCGCTGGCGGCGGTGTCGATCACCGCGGAGCAACTGGCCGAACTCGACCAGATCGCCAAGGAAATGGCCGATCCTGCGACCGGCAATGCGACGCTGTTCGATGCCGATCACCGCTTCCACATCGCGGTGGCCAATGCGACCGGTAACTCGGCGATCCGCAGCGTGGTGGAGTATCTGTGGGAGTTGCGCACCCGCTCGCCGCTTTGCGCCAACATGTTCGATCGCGCCCGCCGCAACGGCGTGAACCCGCGCGTCGACGAGCATCGCCCGATCCTCGATGCGCTGCACGCTCGCGATCCGCATGCCGCCCGTTCGGCGATGCGGCGGCACCTGCGCGGGGTGGTCGACGACCTGCTCGAGGCCACCGAGCTGGAGCTGATCGAACGCGCCCGGCACGAACTCGACGCGCGCCGCGACACGCTGGCCAAGCGGCTGGAAATCGGCCCGGCCTGATCGCCTGCCGCTACGGCATGCGCGGGCTGGCGCGAGCAATCGGGCGGCGCAGGAAAATCCTTGGCGCCGGGTCGCTTGTCCGCCCCCGATGGTCTATGATGCCAGGGTGAGCAACACCGCGATTCCCTTCGAATTCCGGGTCGACGTCGCCCAGGACGACATCGACTTCATGGGGCATGTCAACAACGCCTCCTACCTCAAATGGGTACAGGCGGCGGTGGTCAGCCACTGGCAGGCACTGGCCCCGGTGGAGGCGGTGGCCGAGCATCTCTGGGTCGCGCTCAAGCACGAGATCACCTATCGCCGCCCGGCCTTTCTGGAGGACGACGTGGTCGCCACCGTGCTGCTGGAGAAGGTGCAGGGCGCGCGCGCCTTTTACGAGACGGTCATCCGCCGCGGGTCCGAGGTGCTGGCGGAGGTGAAGTCCAGCTGGTGCTGCCTCGATGCCGAGACCAAGCGCCCGGCGCGGCTGGCCAAGGACGTGATCGACCGGTTCTTCGTCAAGAACGACTGATTGCCGCCATATTTCAGGTGCATCGCGTGCCTGCCATGTTGACCGCGTTCCGCCGCCGCTATCTCGATCTGCTGGGATCGATCTACATCTACAACGAGCATCGCGGCTATACGAGCATCGATCGGGTGCTGGAGGCGGTCCGCGCCCGCGCGCCGGACGATCGCGCGCTGATCGCCGCGATCGAGAAGCACCGCGCCGACGAGCGCAAGCACTATCAGATGTTCAAGCGCTGGTTCGAGCTGCAGGGGCGGATGCCGCTGACCGTCGACCGGACCTGCGGCCATATCGATCGCTTCGTCGAGATCATGTTTCGCCGCACCATCGACGCCCTCGACACGCAAAAGCTGATCGAGGACGATGCCCAGTTCGAGAAGCTCTGCCGGGTGATCTCGCTGACCGAGCAGCGCGGGCATCGCCAGGTCCATATCCTGCTCAACCATCCGGCGGTGCTCGGCGACAAGGTGCTCACCCGCATCTTCCGCATCATCGAGAAGGACGAGCCGAGCCACTGGGCGCCCTATGACAGCTGGCTGCGCGCCAACGGCAAGCGCGAACCGCGCTGGTGGGAGCGGGCGGTGGACAGCTTCATCCATTCCGAACTGCTGTTCGTGAAGCTGCCCTTCCTGTTCCTCAACCCCTTCGTTCGCCGCCGTACCGACTGGGCGGACGCAGACGAGCCGTTGCAGCGGCGCCACATGCCGGCTGCAGCCTGAGCGCTTGCACCCGGGAAAGGCGGCGCGCATGGGCGGGCGCGGTTTCCCTGATGCGAGTACCTGCATGGCTGCCCTTCGTCGCTGGATCGATCCCTATCTGCTGATGCTGCTGGCCACGGTGGGGCTGGCGGTGCTGGTCCCGGCGCGGGGCATCTGGGCGAGCATCGCCGACGAGGCGGTGACCATCGCGGTGGCGCTGCTGTTCTTCCTCTACGGCGCGCGGCTGGCGCCCTCCGCGATCTGGGCGGGGCTGACCAACTGGCGGCTGCAGCTGACCGTGTTCCTCAGCACCTTCCTGTTCTTTCCGCTGTTGGGGGTGGGCGCCTATGCGCTGGCAGGGCAGCTGCTGCCGGGAGGCATCTTGCTCGGCACCCTGTTCCTGTGCCTGCTGCCCTCCACCGTGCAGTCGTCGATCGCCTTCACCTCGATCGCGCGCGGCAACGTGCCGGCGGCCCTGTGCAGCGCGTCGCTTTCCAATCTTGTCGGGGTGCTGATCACGCCGCTGCTGGTGGCGCTGCTGCTGCCGCACGGGAGCGGGGCGGGCTTCTCGCTCGGCCAGCTCGAATCGATCGCGATGCAGATCCTGCTGCCCTTCGCGGCGGGGCAGGCGGCGCGACCGTTGATCGGCGGCTTCATCCTCAAGCACCGGGCGCTGACCATGGTAGTCGACCGCGGATCGATCCTGCTCGTCGTCTATGCGGCGTTCAGTGAAGGCATGGTCGCAGGCGTGTGGGGTCGGGTATCGCTCACCGACTTGGCGCTGGTGCTGGCGTTCAACGCGGTGCTGCTCGGCATCGTGATCGCGGTGACGATGTTCGGCAGCCGCAGGCTCGGCTTCAGCAAGGAAGACGAGATCGCCATCGTCTTCTGCGGCTCGAAAAAGAGCATGGCGAGCGGCATCCCGATGGCGACGATTCTGTTCCCCGGCGGCGCGGTGAGCCTGATCGTGCTGCCGCTGATGATCTTCCACCAGCTCCAGCTGTTCGTCTGCGCGGTGCTGGCGCGGAAATATGGGGGCCGCCCCTGATGCGGGTGCTGCTCACCGGATCGTCGGGCTGGCTGGGACGCTTCATGGCGCCGATGCTGCGGCGGGCAGGGCATCAGGTGATCGGGCTCGATGTGGCGCCGGGTGCGGACACCCAGGTGCTGGGCTCGGTCGCCGATCGGGCGCTGGTCGATCGGGTGTTCGCCGAGCACGGCATCGAGGCGGTGATCCATGCCGGCGGACTGCACAAGCCGGACATCGTTCGCTACCCCGCCCAGACCTTTATCGACGTGAACGTCACCGGCACGCTCAACCTGCTCGAATGCGCGGCAGCGGCGGGGCATGACCGATTCGTCTTCACCTCCACCACCTCGCTGATGATCAGTCAGGCGATCCGCGATGAGGGCGGCGATTCGGCGGTGTGGCTGGACGAGACCAGCGGCCCGCTCGCGCCGCGCAACATCTACGGCGTCACCAAGCTCGCCGCCGAGGGGCTGTGCCGGATCGCGCATGCCGAGCACGGGCTGGCGACGGTGGTGCTGCGCACCAGCCGTTTCTTCCCCGAGGACGACGATACTCATGCCACGCCGTCGGGCGAGAATCTGAAGGCGAACGAACTGCTCCACCGCCGGCTGACGGTGGAAGATGCGGCGCGCGCGCACCTGCGGGCGCTGGAGCGGGCGCCCGCGATCGGCCATGGCGTGTTCGTCGTTTCGGCGCCGACGCCGTTCTCGCCCGCCGATGCGGCCGCGCTCAAGGCCGATGCGCCGGGCGTGATCGCCCGCCTGTTCCCCGATGCGGCGGCCCTCTACGCCGCGCGGGGCTGGACGCTGCCGGCGACGATCGGCCGAGTCTATGATGCGGGCCTGGCCGATCGCGTTCTGGGCTTTCGCTGCCGGACCGACTTCGCCGTCGTGCTCGACGCGCTGCGTACGGGCGATCCACTGCCCTTCGTGCACGATCCGGACTATCTCCCGACAAAGGAACGGGGCGGCTGACGCCTACCAATAACCCCGCGGTCGCGCGCAGTTCTCACCGGCGCGATGCCGCTTTCGCCTACTCTACACGGACTATTGACTCGCGCAGCGTTGAACAATAGCTTGCCTATGTTAACGTGAGCATCCTTCGATCCCGGCCTAGTTGCGGGGCGAGTGGACTTACCTCGGAACGGCCTGGAGTGCGGCCACGAAGACGAGGCAAAAGATTGGACTGGAGAGGAGCCGCTCGGCAGCCGTAGTGCATCTGTTGCACTGCGACAGGATGCATATGTCCTGAGGTCGCCGCTCGTCCCGGCGCGCGGCCGCCGCGCCTTGCTGCGCACGACATCGCTGCAACTGATCGCCGCGGGGCTGCCCTGCGTACCCTTCGCCGCGCATGCCCTTCGCCGCGCATGCCCAGAGCCAGGCGCCGCCGCCGCCGCAGATGCGCGAGGCGCCCAACGACGCGCAGGCCAGCGAGATCATCGTCACCGGCTCGCGCATCGCGGCTCCAACGCGCCGACGCCGACCACCGGGCTGGGCGACGAGCAGATCGCTGCCAATGCGCAGCCCAACGTGTTCACCACCATCGCCCAGCTGCCGTCGCTGCAGGGCTCGTCGGGCACCCAGGTCAACACCTTCAGCACCGCGAGCGGGCAACAGGGGCTCAGTTCCTTCTCGCTGCGCGGCCTGGGCACGATCCGCACGCTGCCCCTGCTCGACGGGCAGCGCGTCGTCGGCGCCAACGTGACGGGTGTGCCGGACGTGAGCCTGTTTCCGCAGCTGCTGGTCAAGCGGGTCGACATCGTCAACGCCGGTGCCTCGGCCTCCTATGGATCGGACGCGGTGGGCGGCGTGGTCAACTTCATCACCGACACCCACTTCAAGGGCATTCGCCGCAACATCCAGGGCGGCATCACCACCTACGGCGACGATGCCACCAGGCTGGTGCAGCTCGCCGCGGGCACCAGCGCGCTGGGCGACCGGCTCCACCTGGTCGGCAGTGCCGAATATGACAAGGAAGAAGGCATCGGCGGCGGCGAGTTCGGCACCAAGCTCGCCAACGGCCGTACCTGGTTCACCCAGCGCACGCTGGTCAATCGCGGCGTGCTCAACGATGGTTCGCCGCAATATCTGGTCCGCGACTGGGCGCAATCGACCACCTTCACCAAATACGGCCTGATCACCGCCGGCCCGCTGCAGGGCATCGTCTTCGACCAGAGCGGCCAGCCCTTCCAGTTCCGCTATGGCTCCAACGGCGTGCCGGCGAAGAACGCGGCCGGGACGATCCTCGGCTGCTTCCCCGGCTTCTGCGAGGGCGGCGACCTTTCGGGCAATGTCGATGCCGGGCGCTCGCTCAAATCGGCGATCGACGCGACCACGCTGAACGGCGCGATCGTCTGCCGCGACGCGCTCGCGCGGGCCAATGGCTGCCAGCCGCTCAACATCATCGGGGGCACCCCCTCGGCTGCGGCGCTGTCCTACATTATGCCCGAAAAGGGCCCGTACCAGCGCACCCGCCAGACCCAGGACGTGGCGAGCATCAACATCTCGGGCTCGCCGGTGGACCTGTGGGCGGGGCCGCTGTCGATCGCGTTCGGCGGCGAGTTCCGCCACGAATATTACAAGGTCCGCGCCGATCCGTACGGTGCCGGCTATGACGCGACCGCGCCGGGCGGCGACTATCCGAACGATCCGGTGCTGCTGAGCACCGGCAACAACTGGTATGCCGGCAACTACAAGAACGGGAGGGGCGCCTACAGCGTCAAGGAAGCGTTCTTCGAGGCGAACCTGCCCTTCCTCAATTCGGAGAAGCTGGGCCACGCCAACCTCAACGGCGCGGTGCGAGTGACCGACTATACCACCTCGGGCACGGTCTGGGCGTGGAAGATCGGCGGCACCTGGGAACTGCCGATCGAGGGTCTGCGCATCCGCGGCGCCTTCTATCTGGATGTGGGCGCGACCTTCGACGTGGTGAAGGGCGTGACGCTGTACGGGAAGATCGACAATCTGTTCGATCGCGATCCCGCGCGTTCGACCATCTTCAACAATCCCGCGCTCTACGACCAGATCGTCCGGGTGTACCGGGCCGGCGTGCGGTTCAAGTTCTGAGCGACGCTGGCGAACCCCGCCCCGCTTTGGCATAGCCACGCTGTCCCCCTCCCGCGTGCGGGACAGGGACGTGGGGCAGGGGAATGGCGATGCGGATCTGGGCGCGTAGTGGCTTGGGCGCGGCGGCGCTCGCGGTGCTGGGTACGGGCGGGCTGTACGGCGCCTCCGAATGGGTGCTTCGCCGCAGCCATGCCGTGCCGCTTGGACCCATTGCGGTGCCGCACGACGCGGCGTCGCTGGCGGAGGGATCGCGGCTTGCGACCCTCACCGGCTGCAAGAGCTGCCATGGCGACGGCAAGGGCGCGGTGTGGACGCCCGTCGACTGGCGCGAGGGCCAGGTTGCCCCGCCGCCGATCGCCCGCAGCGCCGCGCGCTATTCGGATGCCGAACTCGCCCGGCTGATCCGTCAGGGGGTGACCAAGGAAGGGCGGACGGTCTTCCTCATGCCCGCCTGGTCGATGACCTATCTCGCCGACGACGATGTCGGTCGGATCATCGCCTGGGTCCGCAGCCTCAGGCCCGCGCCCGACGACGTGCAGGCGACCACCTGGTTCGGACCCGTCGGCCGCTGGAAGATCCTGACCGGCGCGACCCGGCCGAGCGTGGTGGCGGAGGCGCATGGGGTGGCCAAGCGACCCGCCGATCCGGGGCGGTACCTGACGCAGGTGCTCTGCTCGGAATGTCATGCGCTTACCGAGCTGCGTGCCCATGACGGCAACACCGTGCCGCCGCTGGCGCCGATGGCGGCCAGCTATGCGCCGGCGGAGTTCCAGCGGCTGCTCCACGAGGGCGTCGGTGCAGGGGGGCGCAACGTCGGCTTCATGGGGACGATCGTGAAGGAAAACCTCCACGCGCTCCGGCCGGACGAGGTGGAGGCGGTGCAGCGCTATCTGCGCGGGGGGGCGGCGCAGTAACCGGCCCGCCTGGGCCCGCCGCTCAGTGGCCGCGCGCGGTTACGAACAGGTAGAGGAACATGCCGAGGCCGACCGAGAGCATCAGCGGCGCCGCATGGCGACAATAGGTGATGTCGCGCCGGATCGGCTTGCCCTTGGCGCGCGAGTCCACGATGCTTCCGGTCGCCGTGAAGGAAATAAGGCCCGCCAGCCCGATCACGAGAAAGGTGATGATCAGCAGCACCAGCGATCGTCCCGCCACCTTGTCGGTCAGCGCTGCCACCCCGCCCAGCGAAAACAGGCATAGCCCGGTGAGATGCTTGAAATAGTCGTAGAGCAGCGCGGCGCCGTCGTGATCCGCCGGTGTTTCTTCGTCTTCCACTGGCCCGCCCCCGTTCCGATTATTCGAGACGCTATGCAACCGGTGCGCCAACGCTTGCAAGGGGCGCGATGGGATGTTGCCGCCCCATTGTCTGTGCTTCCCAAAGCGCTGCGACATTGGCGACCGAGCCGATAGGTGCGCGGCGGCGGCAGCAGAAAATGTCCCCCAGCCTTGCATCCACGCACGATTCGATTAAAGCGCCGCGCATGTCGAGTGAACCGCGCACCCTGTACGAGAAGATCTGGGCCGACCATGTCGTCGAGCGCCGGGACGATGGCACCTGCCTGATCTATATCGATCGGCACCTCGTCCACGAAGTCACCAGCCCGCAGGCCTTTGCCGGCCTTCGCGCGGCGGATCGCAAGGTGCGTCGTCCCGATCTTACCCTCGCGGTGCCCGATCACAACCTGCCGACCACCCCGCGCGTCGATGCCGCCGGCAACGCGTTACCGATCGCGGACTCTGCCAGCGCCGGCCAGCTCTCCGCGTTGCGCGGCAATGTCGCCGAGTTCGGCGTGCCCTATATCGATGCGCTCGATGCGCGGCAGGGGATCGTCCATGTCGTCGGGCCCGAACAGGGCTTCACCCTGCCCGGCACCACGCTGGTGTGCGGCGACAGCCACACCTCGGCGCACGGCGCGCTCGGCGCGCTGGCATTCGGCATCGGCACCAGCGAGGTGGAGCATGTGCTCGCCACGCAGACGCTGCTGCTCAAGCAATCGAAGACGATGGAAGTCCGCGTCGACGGCACGCTCGGCCACGGGGTCAGCGCCAAGGACGTGGTGCTGGCGATCATCGGCAAGATCGGCGCGGCCGGCGGCACCGGCTATGTCATCGAATTCACCGGCGAGGTGATCCGCAACCTCTCGATCGAGGGGCGGCTGACGATCTCCAACATGTCGATCGAGGGCGGCGCGCGTTCGGGCCTGATCGCGCCGGACGAAAAGACCTTCGCCTATCTCAAGGGCCGCCCGCTCGCTCCCACCGGCGAGGCATGGGACCGCGCCGTCGCCTATTGGAAGACGCTGCCGACCGATAGGCACGCGGTGTACGACAAGGTGGTGACGCTGGACGCGGCCGACATCGCGCCCTCGCTCACCTGGGGCACCAGCCCCGAGGACGTGGTGCCGATCACCGGCGTCGTCCCCGATCCGCAGAGCTTCGACGATCCCTCGAAGCGCGCCGCCGCGCAGCGCTCGCTCGACTATATGGGCCTCACCCCCGGCACCGCGATGCAGGACATTCCGGTGGAGCACATCTTCATAGGATCGTGCACCAACAGCCGGATCGAGGACCTGCGCGCCGCCGCCGCGGTGGTGCAGGGCCGCAAGGTGGCCGACCGCATCCGCCAGGCGCTGATCGTGCCGGGCTCGGGACTGGTCAAGCGCCAGGCCGAGGAAGAGGGGCTCGACCGCATCTTCCTGGAAGCGGGCTTCCAGTGGCGCGAGCCGGGCTGCTCGATGTGCCTGGCGATGAACCCGGACAAGGTTCCCGCCGGAGAACGTTGTGCTTCCACTTCGAATCGCAATTTCGTAGGACGCCAGGGGCCGGGATCGCGCACCCACCTCGTCTCGCCCGCGATGGCGGCGGCGGCGGCGGTGACCGGGCACCTGACGGACGTTCGCGCGTTGATGGCGGACCAGGCGTAATAGTGAAGGGGAGAGACGCCGTGAAAAAGGCGCTCGTCGCATTGATTGCCGGAACGATCCTGAGCGGTGTCGCCGCGGCCTATGCGGGTGCCTATCCGCGGCCGGAGACGCCGATCAAGACCATCCCGGCGCTCGAGCGGACCGTCGTCGCACCGCGCTGACGCGGGCGGCCGATTGCCGGAAATTGGGGATGGCCGCCGGCCATTCGTTAGGAAAGCTGTGTCCATGTATCTGAACACCGTGTCGGCGGAGCGCCGCTGATGGAGCCGATCCAGCAGGTTTCGGGCCGCGCCTATCCCTGGGGCGCCAAGAACATCGATACGGATATCATCATCCCCGCGCACTGGCTGAAGACCACGACGCGCGAGGGGCTGGGCAAGGGCGCGTTCGAGAGCGTGCGCGCGGAGCCGGGGAACCTGTTCGACGATCCCCGCTATGCAGGCGCGCCGATCCTGGTGGCGGGCGAGAATTTCGGCTGCGGCTCCAGCCGCGAGCATGCCGCCTGGGCGCTGGCGGACATGGGCATCCAGGCGGTGATCGCGCCGAGCTTCTCGGACATCTTCTCGGGCAACGCCTTCAAGAACGGCATCGTCACCGTGGTGCTGCCGCAGGAGGCGATCGACCGGCTGGTGCAGGTGGCGACGGCCAACGAAATCACCGTCGACCTGGAGACGATGACCGTCACCACCGACTTCCAGGATCGCTTCGCCTTCGAACTCGACCCGTTCCGCCGCGACTGCCTGATGCAGGGGCTGGACGAGATCGGCATGACGCTGGCACAAGATACCGCGATTTCGAAATTCGAATCCGCGGTTGCGCATGAACGCCCGTGGATCGCTGTAGGAGGCGGACATGAAGGCGTTGCTGTCGAAGGCGTCGGGCGGACCTGATACTCTAAGCCTGGAAGAGGTGGCCGATCCCGTTCCGGGCAAGGGCCAGGTGCTGGTTGGCGTGCGGGCCTGTGCGATCAACTATCCCGACGTGCTGATCATCGAGGATCGCTACCAGTTCAAGCCGCGCCGCCCGTTCGCGCCGGGCGGCGAGATCGCCGGCGTGGTGGAAGCGGTAGGCGAGGGCGTCACCGACTGGACGCCGGGCGACCGGGTGATCGCGGTGCCGGGCCATGGCGGGCTGGTCGAGAAGCTGGTGTTGAGCCCGGCACAGCTCTACCGCCTGCCCGAAGGCCGCAGCTTCGAGGACGGCGCGGCGCTGCTGCTCACCTATGCGACGACGATCCATGCGCTGCTCGATCGGGGCAAGCTGAAGGCCGGCCAGACGCTGCTGGTGCTGGGTGCTGCGGGCGGCGTAGGGCTCGCGGCGATCGAACTGGGCAAGGCGTTCGGCGCGACGGTGGTGGCGGCGGTTTCCTCCGAGGAAAAGGCCGAGGCCGCGCGCGCGGCGGGGGCGGATGCGACGCTCGTCTATCCGCGCGGGCCCCTCGACAAGGAGGCCTCGAAGGCGTTGGCCGAGGCGTTCAAGGCGGCGGTCGGCCCCAAGGGTGCGGACGTGATCTACGATCCGGTCGGCGGCGACTATGCCGAGCCGGCGCTGCGCGCGATCGGCTGGGAGGGGCGCTATCTGGTGGTAGGCTTCCCGGCGGGCATCCCCAAGCTGCCGCTCAACCTGACGCTGCTCAAGAGCTGCGACGTGTGCGGCGTATTCTGGGGCGCCTTCGCCGCGCGCGACCCAGGGGCCAACCGCGCGCATGTCGACACGCTGTTCCGGCTGTGGAGCGACGGCAAGATCGCGCCGCGGGTGACGGAAGTGTTTCCGTTTGTGGAAGGCGGCGCGGCGATCGCCAAGATGGCGGCGCGGGCGGTGATCGGGAAGGTGGTGGTGCGGGTGGGAGAGTAGGGGCGAACCAGCGCCCGATTTTCAGTCGCCAGCTTGCCTTCATAGCATTGGCGCGCGATGATCTGGCATGTCCATGTCCGCCATCGCTGGTGCCGCAATTCTCCTTCTTTCCGTGATGGTCTTGGGAGCAGGATTCGCGTCTGGTAACATGTATCTCAGCAATGGAGCAGGGCCAGCGATTGATACCGGGAGGCGATCGGCTCCAGTTGCCTTCTGGGCTGCTACCGTGTTTTGGAGTGGACTTGCGCTGTTCGGCATTGCGTTGATTGTCGTCGGTTGAACTAGTCGGGGCTGGGTTCGGCTCATCCCGGTCCGGGGGCGTTGGCATGGCGGAGGTCATTGGAGCTGTTTTCGAATTCTGCTGGGAGTTCGGTATCGAGCGCGCCTACCGGAAATGGGGCTGGTTCGGCGGCGTTGCGGCGTTTCTGGCGCCGTTTCTGATTGCTGCCGGGCTCATCGCCATCGCGCTAAACGTGTGACCCCAACAATCGTCCGCACCTCTATCCTTCCCGTCGCTGTTGGACTCGCCCAATCGTCGCAATATCCGCGTCATCCCCGCGAAGGCGGGGATCCATTGGCGCTGAAGCCGCGGTTCTTTCCTCCAGCGCACAGGCGAATGGATTCCCGCCTTCGCGGGAATGACGATGGTTTGGAGGTGCCGCCCCTCCTCGGCGTCGAAGTCGATAAACCGTGCCTTGGTGAAGTAGGGCGGCGCGCCAAGCCCGCCATCCGCAACCACCCCCGTTGCCAGCGCGGCCCCGCCCTCCTATCTCGGGCCCGAGTTTAGCAAGGGGCATATGATGACCACTTTCGACGATCGCGAGCATGCGTTCGAGGAGAAGTTCGCGCGCGACGAGGATATGGCGTTCCGCATCACTGCGCGCCGCAACAAGCTGCTCGGCCAGTGGGCCGCCGCCAAGATGGGCCTCACGCCCGAAGAGACCGACGCCTATGCCAAGGCGGTCGTCCAGGCCGATTTCGAGGAAGCCGGCGACGAGGACGTGATCCGCAAGCTGCTCGGCGACTTGCTCGCGGCGAATGTCGAGATCGACGATGCTACCGTGCGTCGCGCGCTGGAGGAGCAGACCGTCGAGGCGCGCCGCCAGTTGATGGAATCCAAGTAACATGCCGATGGCCGCTGCCGAGATCGAGGCGCTGATCCGCGCCGGCATTCCCGATGCCAGAATCGAGATCACCGATCTGGCCGGCGACGGCGACCACTATGCAGCGCGCGTCGTCGCCCCCATGTTCCGGGGCATGCCGCGCGTGCGGCAACACCAGGCCGTCTATGCGGCGCTGGGTGGACGGATGGGCGGCGTGCTCCACGCGCTCCAGCTGACCACCGAAGCGACGCCCGAGGAGTAAGCAATGACCGACGATACCCAGGCCCGCATCCAGCAACTGGTCGACGGCAGCGACGTGCTGCTGTTCATGAAGGGCAGCCCCCTCTTCCCCCAGTGCGGCTTCTCCAGCCGCGCGGTGGCGATCCTCAACCATCTCGGCGTCGAGTTCGAGAGCGTCGACGTGCTGCAGGACCAGGGCGTCCGCCAGGGCATCAAGACCTTTTCCGACTGGCCGACCATCCCCCAGCTCTATGTGAAGGGCGAGTTCGTCGGCGGCTCGGACATCATGATGGAAATGTACGAAAGCGGCGAGCTGACCCAGCTGATGGCCGACAAGGGCGTCGCGGCTTCGGCCTGACGCGCGGGCTCGTACCGATCGATGAAAGGGCTCTCGCCGTTGGCGGGGGCCCTTTTCGTTTGTCGGCACGTCACGTCACGACTCTAACGATCGTCATTCCGGCTTTCGCCGGAATGACAGCGGCTGGGACTGAAAGGGAGGCCGGTGCGGGCGGGTCGATGGCCATGCCGGTGAACCATCGACCCGCCCTGAAGCGTCTGGGGTAGGACGCTTTGGGGTACTGCGAAGGTTGCAGAAGACGTGCCAGAATCGCGTACCTGCCCGTTGCCGTGCCACACGGTGGTCAACCAGCGTTAACCTTCGTCGGCAGGTGTAAGCGGGGCCGACGCTTTTCGCGGCGTGCGCCTGCGTTCACCCAGCATTCACCTACTTGACTACAGACGTAATCGAGACGATTACATGCGTAGTCAGTGAGGGTGTATGACCGAGCGAATCAGCGAAGCCGAACATGCGGTGATGGAGGTTCTGTGGGAGGAATCGCCGCTCACCGCGCAGGAAGTGACCGAGCGGGTGCCCGCCGATCGCGGCTGGAGCGCCAACACGGTCAAGACGCTGCTCGGGCGGCTGCTCGCCAAGAACGTCATCGCGCATGAGGAAGAGGGGCGGCGCTATCGCTATCGCCCGCTCGTCGCGCGGGGCGATTATGTGGTGGGCGAATCGCGCAAACTGATCGATCGGCTGTTCGGCGGCCGGCTGACCCCGCTGGTGGCGCATCTGGCGGAACGCGATGCCATCACCGATCAGGACATCGCCGAGATCGAAGCTCTCCTGAAGGAGCTGAAGCAATGATCGGCTGGTGGATCGAGACCTTGCTGGCGAGCACGCTGCTGATGCTGCTGGCACTCGCCCTGCGGGGCCCTGTGCGCCGCGCCTTCGGGCCGCAGCTCGCTTACGCGCTGTGGGTGCTGCCCGCCCTGCGGATGCTGCTGCCGCCGCTGCCGGGGCAATGGCACCTGAGCGCGCTGCTCGCACCGCTCACCCGCAAGGCGGCCGAGGCGCCGGCGGTGGCGATGGGGGTGCTCAACCCCGACAAGCTACCGGCGAACCTTGACCAGGGGGCGGTGCTCACCATCGACCTGAGCGCCGGCGGCCATCACCTGCCGGCCGCGCTGGTTGCGCCGACGCCGGTGGCCGAGGGGCTGAACCTCACCCTGCTGGTGCTTGCGCTGTGGGGTGCGGGCGCGCTGATCTTCCTCGGCTATCACCTGATCGCGCACCGCCGCTTTTGCCGCCACCTGCTCTCGCGGGCGCGGGTGGATCGTACCGTGGCCGAGGGCCGGGTGCGGGTGATCGAGACCGATGCCGCGCACGGGCCGCTCGCCTTCGGCATCTTCCGCAAGTACGTCGCGTTTCCGCGCGATTTTTCCGAGCGGTACGACGAGGTCGAACGCGATCTCGCGCTCGCCCACGAACTCGGCCACCATCTGCGCGGCGATCTGATCGCCAACTGGGCCGCGCTGATCGTGCTGGCCGCCCATTGGTTCAATCCGGTCGCATGGCGGGCGTTCCGCGCCTTCCGCGCCGATCAGGAAATGGCCTGCGATGCCCTGGTGCTCGCCGGCCGCGCCCAGGCACTGCGCCATGCCTATGGCCGTGCGATCGTCAAGTCCGCGCATGGGGGCGCGGTCTCGGCGGCTTGTCACCTCCACACGATCAACGACGTCAAAGGGAGATTACGCATGCTCTCGATCCACCGGAAGCTTTCCCCCATCCGCGTCGGCGCGGGGCTGGCCGGGATCACCACCGTGTCGCTCGCCGCGCTGGCGCTGACCGCCTCGGGCAGCCAGGCCGCCGAGCGGATCCGCACCAGCGTAGGTGCGGCAATCCAGGTGCAGGCCGCACCACCCGCACCGCCGGCGCCGCCTGCGCCAGGTGCACCGGCGG
>NZ_AGFU01000002.1 GCF_000226955.1 Sphingomonas elodea ATCC 31461 | reverse complement strand
GGTGACGGCCATGTACAGCGAGCTTCAGGTCACCAGCCATTATTCGTTCCTGCGCGGCGCCTCCGCACCCTCCGAACTGTTCGAGGCGGCGTCGGCGTACGGCATGCCCGCGCTCGGCATCACCGATCACAACAGCGTCGGGGGAATCGTCCGCGCGCTGGTCGCGGCGGAGGAGACCGGCGTGCGGCTGGTCACCGGCTGCCGGCTCGACCTGACCGACGGCAGCGGGGTGCTGGTCTGGCCCGAGGATCTCGCCGCCTGGTCGCGGCTCACCCGGCTGCTCAGCATCGGCAAGGCGCGGGCGGACGCGCAGCATGGCGAGAAGGGGCAGTGCTTCCTCCATTGGGAGGATGTGGCGGGGCATGCCGACGGGCTGGTCGCGGCGCTGGTGCCCGGCATGGCGGATGCCGGCGACCCGGCGGCGCTGCGCTGGATGGCGGATGTGTTCGGGGAGCGCGGCCATGTCACGCTCACCCGCCATCGCCGCCCGCAGGAGGCGGTGCGGCTGCACGGGCTGGCGGAGGCCGCCGCCGCGCATGGCCTCACCCCGCTCGCCACCGGCGACGTGCTGTACCATCATCCGGACCGGCGGATGCTGCACGATGTGATGACCGCAATCCGGCATACCACGACGGTCGACGATCTCGGCTTCCGCCGCGCCCGCAGCGCGGATCGCCATCTGAAGCCCCCGCACGAAATGGCACGCCGCTTCGCCGCCTGGCCCGAGGCGCTGCACGCGGTGGAGGCGGTGGTCGAGCGCTGCAGCTTCAATCCCCGCGAACTCGGCAAACTCTATCGCTATCCGGACGAAGTGGTGATGTCCGGCCGCAGCCCGCAGGAGGCCCTGGCCAAGCTCGCCCGCGATGCGCTCGCCGCGAAATTCCCGGAAGGGCCGCCGCCCGCTTATGCCGCGCTGCTGGAGAAGGAACTCGGGCTGGTCGAAAAGCTCGGCTATGCGCCCTATTTCCTCACCGTCCATTCGATCGTCCGCTTCGCCCGCGCGCAGGAAATCCTCTGCCAGGGGCGCGGCAGTGCGGCCAATTCGCTGATCTGCTTCCTGCTCGGCGTCACCTCGATCGACCCGGTGGTGCACAAGCTGCTGTTCGAGCGCTTCCTCTCCGAAGACCGCAACGAGCCCCCCGATATCGACGTCGATTTCGAGCATGAGCGGCGCGAGGAAGTGATCCAGTGGATCTACGAAACCTATGGCGCGCGCCACGCCGCGCTCACCGCCGTGGTCAGCCGCTACCGCACCCGCGGCGCGGTCCGCGAGGTCGGCAAGGCGCTGGGGCTGCCCGAGGACGTCACCGCCGGGCTGGCGGGACAGGTCTGGGGCTGGTCCAACGAAGGGGTAAGCGAGGCCGATGCCGCCGCGCTCAACCTCGACGCCAGCGAGCCGCGCCTCGCGCTGACGCTCGACCTTGCCCGCCAGCTGATCGGGACGCCGCGCCACCGCTCGCAGCATCCCGGCGGCTTCGTGCTCGCCCAGGCGAATCTCGACGAGATCGTGCCGATCGAACCGGCGGCGATGGTCGACCGGCGGGTGATCGAATGGGAGAAGGACGATATCGAGACGCTCGGCCTGATGAAGGTCGACATTCTCGGGCTCGGCATGCTCGGCTGCATGCGGCGGGCGTTCGATCTGCTGGAGCAGCACAAGGGCATCAAGCTCACCCTGGCCTCGGACGCGATGCAGGAGGACGATCCCGCCACCTTCGCGATGATCCGACAAGCCGACACGCTGGGCACCTTCCAGATCGAGAGCCGCGCGCAGATGTCGATGCTGCCGCGGTTGAAGCCGAAGATCTTCTACGACCTCGTCATCCAGGTCGCGATCGTGCGGCCGGGGCCGATCCAGGGCGACATGGTGCATCCCTACCTCCGCCGCCGCGAGGGCAAGGAGGAGGTCGAGTATCCGAGCGAGGAATTGCGCGACGTGCTGGAGAAGACCTTCGGCGTGCCGCTGTTCCAGGAACAGGCGATGAAGGTCGCCATCGTCGGCGCGGGGTTCAAGCCGGCCGAGGCCGATGCGCTGCGCCGGGCGATGGCGACGTTCAAGTCGACCGGCGGCGTCACCCATTTCAAGGAGAAGATGATCAGCGGCATGCTGAAGAAGGGCTATACCCAGGACTTCGCCGAGCGGACCTTCAAGCAGATCGAGGGCTTCGGCAGCTACGGCTTTCCCGAGAGCCACGCGGCGAGCTTCGCCAAGATCGCCTATGCGTCGAGCTGGATGAAGTGCCACCACCCCGACATCTTCTGCGCGGCGCTGCTCAACGCGCAGCCGATGGGGTTCTACGCGCCGGCGCAGATCGTCCGCGATGCGCGCGAGCACGGCGTCGAGGTGCGCGCGGTGTGCGTCAACGACAGCGACTGGGATACGCGG
The DNA here is from genome assembly GCF_000226955.1 of Sphingomonas elodea ATCC 31461. GTDB lineage: Bacteria > Pseudomonadota > Alphaproteobacteria > Sphingomonadales > Sphingomonadaceae > Sphingomonas > Sphingomonas elodea. The sequence goes on along the minus strand of NZ_AGFU01000002.1, from coordinate 166,021 downwards.
GTGCTGCAATCCTCCCCGGCACGGGGAGGGGGGCCATGGGCGCCAGCCCATGGTGGAGGGGGGTCTCCACACGGGCATCCCTTGCCGAGCTCCCCCTCCACCACCGCCTTCGGCGGCGGTCCCCCTCCCCGTTCCGGGGAGGATCTTGGCCTCCTCCCCCTCCGGCTCGGCATGCGCGTCGTGCAGGGGCTGTCCGCGCGGGATGCCGAGGCCATCCTCGCCGCCCGCGCGGAACGCCCCTTCACCTCGATCGAGGATGTCTGGCGCCGCGCCCGCGTCGCGCCCGCCGCGCTCACGAAGCTCGCCCAGGCCGATGCCTTCCGCGCCTTCGGCCAGGATCGCCGCCAGGCGCTGTGGGCGATCAAGGCGCTCGACCAGGCGCCGCTGCCGCTGTTCGCGGGGATCGAGGTACCGATACAGGCGGCCGAGCCCGCCGTGTCGCTCGTGCCCCTCAGCGCGGGTCGCGAGGTGGTGGAGGATTACCGCGCTACCCAGCTGAGCCTCCGCGCCCATCCGCTCCATTTCCTGCGCGGCACGCTCGCCGCGCGGCGGATCCGCCCGTGCGGCGACCTCAAGACGCTGAAGGACGGGGCACGGGTGGAAGTGGCGGGCATCGTGCTCGTCCGCCAGAAGCCGGGCAGCGCCAAGAGCATTTTCCTCACGCTGGAGGACGAGACCGGCATCGCCAATGCGATCGTCTGGCCGGCACGCTTCGCGCTGTACCGCCCGATCATCCTCGCCGCGCCGATGATCTCCGTGCGGGGAAGGCTCCAGCGCGAGGGCGAGGTGCTGCACCTGATCGCCGAGACGATCACCGACCTGACCGAATTGCTGCGCAGCGTCGGCAACCGCGACCTGCCACGCATGACGATGCCGGGCGACGGGGCGACGCATGGCGGCACGATCGATTCGCGCGACCGCACGCAGACCCGCGCCACCGACCCCGCGCACGCCTATCCGAGGCAGCGCACGCCCGAGAGCTGGCCGTCGCGCCGCGAGGACGTCATCCCCATCAAGTCGCACGATTTCCACTGATGCGGGGACGCGCTATCTCGCCGCATCATCTCCCCGGGGGACACATGCTCGGATTTCTGATCGCCGGCGCGGCGTTACCACTCGCATTCACCACGCAAGCGCAGAGCGTGGCGCCGCCGCCAGCGGGTCTCCACGCGATCGAGGGATGCTGGCAGGGCAACGGTACCGTGATGGGCAAGCCCGTCACCCTCACGCTTCACGCCGCGCCGGCCGCACTGGGTGCGATGATCGCGGTCGATACGACCAGCGTCGCCGCAACCGATGCCACCGACCGCTACGCCGCGCACCTCGTCTTCGGCTGGCTTCCGGCCAAGCCCGGGGGCCCGGCGGGCGCGCTCACCGGCTATTGGGCGGACAGTTTCGGCGGCGCCTTCGCCGCACCTGGAGAGGGGGAGGCGGAGGCGCAGGGTTTCGAGATGCGCTACCGCTTCGGTGAAGACATCTTCGTCAACCGCTGGCGGCGCATGGCCCAGACCCTCGACTGGACGATCATCGCACGCGATACCGCGGGCAAGGAACAGGCCTTTGCCGCCTATCGGCTGAAGGCCGCGCCCTGCCCCGCGGCGCCACCGGCGCGGCATCGCTAGAGCATTTTCAAGTTGACCGTTTACGGTCAACGACTCGGAAAATGCGGCAATCGAAAACCTAGGGCGTCTTCGCCCAAGGTGAAAACGCTCTAGAACGCCGCGCCGACCCGAAATCAGCCCGCCACCACGGTCTGTTCGATAGCGCCGAAGATCGGGTGGTGCTTGTCGTCCTCCGCCCAGATGCGCACGGTATCGCCGGCCTTGAGGAACGGCGTTTCCGCCGCGCCCCGCAGGATCGTCTCGACGGTGCGCACCTCGGCGAGGCAGCAATAGCCCTTGCCGCCCTCGCCGATCGGCTTGCCCGGACCGCCATCGGCATCGCGGTTGGAAACGGTGCCCGATCCGATGATCGTGCCGGCACCCAGCGCGCGGGTCTTGGCGGCGTGCGCGATCAGCGTGCCGAAGTCGAAGGTCATGTCCTCGCCCGCCTCGACGCGGCCGAACGGCTTGCCGTTCAGGTCGACCATCAGCGTGCGGTGGAGCTTGCCGTCCTGCCACCAGCTGCCCAGCGCATCCGGGGTCACGAACACCGGCGAAAAGGCGCTGGCGGGCTTGGACTGGAAGAAGCCGAATCCCTTGGCCAGTTCGCCCGGGATCAGGTTGCGCAGGGAAACGTCATTGGTAAGCCCCACCAGCCGCACCGCCGCCAGCGCCTCTTCCCGCGATGCGCCCAGCGGCACGTCGCCGGTCACCACCACCACCTCGGCTTCCAGGTCGCAGCCCCAGGCCTCGTCCTTCAACGGGATCGCGTCGCGCGGCCCCAGGAAACCGTCCGATCCGCCCTGGTACATCAGCGGATCCTGCCAGAAACTCTCGGGCAGCTCGGCCCCGCGCGCCTGCCGGACCAGCGCGACATGGTTCACATAGGCGGACCCGTCCGCCCACTGGTACGCACGCGGCAAGGGCGCCGCGGCCTGGCGCTCGTGAAAACGCATCATCGGGATCGCTTCATGCTCAAGATCGGTGGCAAGGTTGCGCAGATCGCCCTCTACCCGCTCCCAATCGTCGAGCGCCGCCTGCAGCGTGGGGGCAATATGGCCGGCATCGGCGCACCAGGCGAGATCATTGGAGACGACGACGAGCTTGCCGTCCCGTCCCTGCTTGAGGCTGGCTAGTTTCATTTGACACCATCTCCTTCGGCGGTTGCCATAGAGCAACTTCGCGCGCCGCGGAACCGTAACCCCTTGCTACGTATTTTGCCCAGTCGCATTGACTTCGGGGCGGGCCATGATCAACGAATTGTACATGGCCGCTCCGCTTCGATTCCTGGAACATAGCGGCGATATGGCGGAACGCATCCGCACCTTCGATTGGGCGAACCATCCGTTCGGCGCAGCGGACAGCTGGTGCGAGCCCCTGCGCATGACCGTCGACCTGATGCTGGCCTCCAGCTTCCCCAAGGCGCTCTACTGGGGCCCCGAGTTCCGCCTGCTGTACAACGATGCCTGGGCTCCGATCGCGGCGGACCGGCATCCCTGGGCACTGGGTCGGCAGGGCAGCGAGGTATGGGCCGAAATCTGGGACGTGGTCGGTCCGCAGATGGAGGAGGTGGTTGCGACCGGGCGGGGCTTCGCGGTGTACGACCAGTTGCTGCGCATGGCGCGCGATGGGGTACTCCGCGATACCTGGTGGAACTACAGCTTCACGCCGATCCGCGATGCCGAGGGCCGGGTGCTGGGCATCCTGAACCAAGGCAACGAGACGACCCGCACGGTGCTGGCCGAGCGCGCCAAGCAGGCCGAGCTGGAGCGGCTGCACGATTATTTCCAGCAAGCCCCCGGCGCCGTCGCGCTGCTGGAGGGGAAGGATCATCGTTTCGTGCTCGCCAACCCCGCCTATCTGGCGATCGTCGGCCGCGAGTCGGTCGTGGGGCAGAGCGTCGCCGAGGCGCTGCCCGAAATCGTCGAGCAGGGGTATGTGACGGTGCTCGACCAGGTCTTTCAGAGCGGCGAGCCCTACCGCGCGATAAACCGCGACGTGATGCTGCAACGCCGCCCGGATACCGAGCCCGAGCGCCGCGTGCTCGATTTCGTGTTCCAGCCGATCAAGGACGCGACCGGCGCCTCCACCGGCATCTTCGTGTCGGCCAACGACATCACCGAACGGGCGCTCGCCGAGGACGCACTGCGGCGGAGCGAGGAGCGGCTGCAACTCGCGCTCAATGCCTCCACCGGCATCGGCACCTGGGACTGGACCGCCGAAAGCGGGCGGGTGACCGGCGACGAGCGCTTCGCCGCCCTGTTCGGAATCGACCCGCAACGGGTGAGCAACGGCGGCAATTTCGAGGCGGTGCTCAACTTCATCCATCCAGACGACCGCATGCGGATCGCGATGGAAGTCCGCCAGTCGATTGCCAACCGCACGGCGCTGAAACTCGAATTCCGGGTAGTGCGCGCCGACGGCGCCGTCCGCTGGCTGCTGACCCAGGGGCGCTGCACCTTCGACGCCGAGGGACGTCCGGTGCGCTTTCCGGGCGTGAGCTTCGACATCACCGATCGCAAGCTGGCCGAGGAAGCCGCGCAGGACGCCGCGGACGATCTGCGCACCGCCACCGAAGCGCAGACCTTCCTCCACACGCTCGCCGAGCGCCAGCGCGCGCTGGAGACGCCGGACGCGATCATGGAGCTGACCGCCAAGGAACTGGCGGCGAAGCTCGGGCTGGCGCGCGTCGGATTCTACCGCGTCGTCGGCGACAAGATCGTGCTGGGCCCCTGCTGGACCAGCGGCGAACTCCCGCTGCTTGCCGGCGAATGGGTGCTCGAGGCGGTCGCGCCGCTGATTCCCAGCTACCGCGAAGGCCGCACCGTCGTCTTCAGCGACAGCAAGACAGAGTTTCCGGACAGCGCGCTCAGCCGCATCTCTCCCTCGGCCATCGGCGTGCCGCTGCTGCGCGGCGGACAATGGGTGGCGACCTTCTACGCCAACGCGGCAGGGCCGCGCGTCTGGCGCCCGGAAGAGATCGCCTTCCTCGAAACGGTGGTCGAAACCACCTGGGATTCGGTCGAACGCGCCGATGCGGTGCTGGCGCTGCGCGAGAGCGAGGCGCAGTTCCGCGCAATCACCAATTCGATCGATCACATGGTCTGGTCGGCCGATGCCGATGGTGCGGTCGATTACTATAACGACCGCTGGTACGATTATACCGGGGTCGCGCGCGGCAGTACCGACGGCCATGCCTGGGGTCAGGTGCTTCATCCCGGCGACCAGCACCGTGCGGCGGCGGTTTGGGAGCATAGCGTCCGCACCGGCGAGCTGTACCGCATCGAATATCGCATGCGGCACCACAGCGGCATCTATCGTTGGGCGCTGGGCCGCGCGCAGCCGCTACGCGACGAGACCGGCCGCATCGTCCGCTGGTTCGGTACCAGCACCGACATCCAGGACATTGTCGACGCGCGCGAAGTGCTCGCCCGCTCGCGCGAGGAACTGGAAGCGGCGGTTCGCGAGCGTACCGAGCGACTGATGGCAGCCGAGGCGCAGCTCCGCCAGGCGCAGAAGATGGAGGCGGTGGGCCAGCTGACCGGCGGCATCGCGCACGATTTCAACAACATGCTGGCGGTGGTGATCGGCGCGCTCGATCTGATGGAGCGTCGACTGAGCCAGGGCCGGACCGACATCGACCGCTACCTGGTCGCCGCGCGCGACGGGGCGAGCCGCGCAGCCGCGCTCACCCAGCGCTTGCTCGCCTTCTCTCGCCGCCAGCCGCTTGCCCCCACCGCGCTCGACGTGAACGACATGCTTGGGGGCATGATCGAGCTGCTGGTCCGCACCCTCGGCGAAGGAGTCGTGATCGAAACCCAGTTCGCGCGCCGGCTGGATCCGGTGGTCGCCGATCGCAACCAGCTCGAGAATGTGGTGCTCAACCTCGCGGTAAACGGCCGCGACGCCATGCCGCACGGCGGCACGCTGACGATCGAGACCGAATCGCGCACCCTGGATGCCGAGGATGCCGTCCGCCACGAGATCGAGGCGGGCGACTATGTCGAGATCCGCATCCGCGATACGGGCGTCGGCATGCCGGCAGAAGTGGCGGCGCGCGCCTTCGATCCGTTCTTCACCACCAAGGGCGTCGGCAAGGGCACCGGACTTGGTCTCAGCCAGGTGTTCGGCTTTGTTCGCCAGTCGGGCGGGCATGTCACGATCGACAGCGAGCCCGGCCGCGGCACCTGCGTGCGGGTGCTGCTACCGGCGCGGCCCGAGGCGGTACCGAGCCCGGCCGCAAGCGACACCGCGCGCGAACTTCCGCGGGGTCGTGCCAGCGAAGTGGTGCTGGTGGTGGAGGACGAGGACCGGGTGCGCACCTATTCGGTCGAGGCGCTACGCGAGCTCGGCTACAGCGTGGTGTTCGCCCGTGACGGGATCGAAGCGTTGCGGCTGCTCGATCGCGGCCAGAAAGTCTCGCTGCTGTTCAGCGACGTCGTGATGCCCGAGATGAGCGGGCGCGAACTGGCCGCGCGCGTGCGCGCACGCATGCCCGGCCTGAAGGTGCTGCTCACCAGCGGTTATGCGCCCGATGCCCCGGCCGACGGCGCTGCCGAAAATATCCTCGCCAAGCCGTTCAACATCGCCACGCTGGCTGTCGCGATCCGGACCGCACTCGACGGCTGAGCGCCAAGAAAGGCTTGACCTTGCGGGCGGGTTTCGCCATTCGCGCCGCGGCTTCGGGCGATGCGTCCGGTTGACCAGTCCCTGCCGCCGAGTCCTGTCGAAGGGCGGCCAGGGTCCGCCCGGCAGGCGGAGGACGTGTATCCATGGCAAATGTGGCAGTGATCGGCGCCCAATGGGGTGACGAAGGCAAGGGCAAGATCGTCGACTGGCTCGCCGAGCGCGCCGACGTGGTGGTCCGCTTCCAGGGCGGGCACAATGCCGGCCACACGCTGGTGATCGGCGAAAAGATTTACAAGCTCTCGCTGCTTCCCTCGGGCATCGTGCGCGGCACGCCGAGCGTGATCGGCAACGGCGTGGTGCTCGATCCCTGGGCGCTCAAGGCCGAAGTGGAGAAGCTGCGCGAGCAGGGCGTCGAGGTGACGCCGGACACGCTGAAGATCGCCGATACCTGCCCGCTGATCCTGCCGTTCCACCGCGATCTCGATGCGCTGCGCGAAGATGCCAGCGGCGCCGGCAAGATCGGCACCACCCGTCGCGGCATCGGCCCGGCCTATGAGGACAAGGTCGGCCGCCGCGCGATCCGGGTGTGCGACCTCGCCAATCTCGATTCGATCGGGCCGCAGCTCGATCGCCTCGCCGCGCATCACGACGCGCTGCGCGCCGGCTTCGGCCAGCCGCCTATCAATCGCGAGGGCCTGCTCGAAGAGCTGCGCGGCATCGCCGGCTTCGTGCTGCCCTTCGTCCAGCCGGTGTGGAAGATGCTGAACGAGGCACGCTCGCGCGGCCGCCGCATCCTGTTCGAGGGCGCGCAGGGCGTGCTGCTCGACATCGATCATGGCACCTATCCGTTCGTCACCTCGTCCAACACCGTCTCCGGCACGGCCGCCAGCGGCAGCGGCATGGGGCCGGGCGCGGTGGGCTTCGTGCTCGGCATCGCCAAGGCCTATACCACCCGCGTCGGATCGGGCCCCTTCCCGAGCGAGCTGGACAACGAAACCGGGGAGCGGCTCGGCACGCGCGGCCATGAGTTCGGTACCGTCACCGGCCGCAAGCGTCGCTGCGGCTGGCTCGACGCGGTGCTGCTGCGCCAGTCGGTCGCGGTCTCGGGCATCACCGGCATCGCGCTGACCAAGCTCGACGTGCTCGACGGGTTCGAGGAGATCCAAGTCTGCACCGGCTACCGTCTGAACGGCGAGGTGCTCGATTATTACCCCGCCAGCGCGCCCGACCAGGCGGCGGTGGAGCCGATCTACGAAACGATGGAAGGCTGGTCCGAATCGACTGCGGGCGCGCGCAGCTGGGCCGAGCTGCCGGCACAGGCGATCAAATATATCCGCCGCGTCGAAGAGCTGATCCAGTGCCCGGTGGCGCTGGTCTCGACCAGCCCGGAGCGCGAGGACACCATCCTCGTCCGCGATCCCTTCGCGGACTGATCAGCCCACCAGCGCCCGGGCGGCGCGCAGGTCCGCGACGAAGTCGCGATAGGCCTGCGCCGCCGCCTCGGCATCGGGCAGGCGCAGCAAATAGCTGGGATGCACCGTCACCCAGCCGGTGCCGCCCTCGGGCAGCGCCAGCTGCTGGCCGCGCAGCTTCGAAATCGTCGCCGCCTTGCCGGTGATCTGCCACGCGGCGGTGGCGCCCAGCGCCACGACCAGCTTCGGGCGGACCAGCGCCAGTTCCTGTTCGTACCACCAGCGGCAGGCGGTGATCTCGCCGGCATCGGGCTTGGCGTGGATGCGCCGCTTGCCGCGCGGCTCGAACTTGAAGTGCTTGACCGCATTGGTGAGATAGACGCGGGCACGGTCGATGCCCGCCTCGTCGAGCGCCTTGTCGAGCATCTGCCCGGCCGGCCCCACGAACGCGCAACCCGCCAGATCCTCCTGGTCGCCCGGCTGCTCGCCGACCAGCATCATGTCGGCATCGAGGGGCCCCTCGCCGAACACGGTCTGCGTCGCCGGCTTGTAGAGCGGGCAGCGGGTGCATGCCGCCGCCTCGTCGCGAAGCGCCGTCCACGCACCCTCGACATTGCCGCCGACCGCACTGCGCGCGGTTTCCACCATCGCCGTCTCCCGCGCCCGGGCACCGGCCACAAGCGCCTTGACCAACGCGGTTTCGGGCATGTTTTTCCAGTATTTGCGCGGCATCTCCTTCAGCATCGCGCCGGTCTTGAGGCGGGCGGGATTGAAGATCGAGGCGTAATAGGTCTTCCACACCGCCTCGACCGGATCGTCCGCCGGGGCATCGCCGCGCGTCGCGGGTGGCCCTTCGCTGAGCGTCTTGCCATCCCAGTGGATCGAGACCTCGGGCGTCAGGATCGACCAGCGCATGCTGGCGAACCGCTCGACGAAGAAGCGGGCATTGGCGCGGACGATGTGATGCTCGGGCTCGAACCAGGCGATGTAGCGCGGGCCGCTGTCATCGACGAGTTCGCGGAAGCGGACGAAGGCGCGCATCTTGTGGATGTCGCGCCGCACCGCCTTGGCCATCAGTTCCACCCGGCGGACCAGCGGGTCGGCGCGGTCCTCGATCCGGTGCGGGTCGGTGGCGAGCAACGTGTAGAGCAGGGCGAAACGCTGCGGATCCGAATGCAGGACGACGGTCTGCGCCAGCTGGAGGAAGTCGCGCGGCACCTTGAGCGTCGTGGTTGCCGCCGTCGGCAGCGCCATCGGCTCGGCCGCGAACAGGTCGCCGCCGCCCTCGCCTACCCGCCATACGATCTCGGACGGCGCGACCTGCGCCTGGGCCAGCGCCCGCGCCGCATCGCGCCAGCCCTCGAAATCATCCTCGGCAGAAAGCGTGACGGCTCGCAACGCTTACTCGCGGTCGTCGCCCGGCGGGTGCGCCTCGGCGCGCTCCAGCTCCTTGGGCTTGCGCTTCTCGAACAGCTTGCCCAGCCGTTCCTCGTCGGCGGTGGAGAGATGCTTCTCGGCGGTCGGAAACATCTCTTCCTCCTCCTCGTCGATATGGTGGAGGTAGCGATCCTTCATCGCGCGGAACCTGGAGAGCCAGGCGGACGAGGCCATGTCGATGTCGATCAGCTCGCCGAGCATGTCGTCGATTTCCTTGTGCTCGGACACCGAATGGCGTGCATCCTCGCGCAGCTCGGGATTGGCGAGCATCGTCGCGTAGAGCGATTCTTCTTCCGCGGCGGCGTGCGACTGAAGCTCGAGGCGGAGCTGCTCGAACAGGTCGCGGCGTTCGGCACTGTCGCCCGAGGTGGCATCGATTTTCGCGATCAGGTCGCGCTGGCGATCGTGATCGGCGATGAGGTCGGCGAAGATGCGGGGCTGGTCGGCCATGTGGGAGTCTCCCTGGGTTTCCCCTCCCAACCGGCCAAGATCGCGCAGGTTGCTCCCACGAGTCGTTCGCAAGGCCCCGATCATGCGGCAAACAGCTCCAGCTGCTCCTTTTTCGGCGCGATCCAGGCGCGCAGATCGGCCTTGTCGGTCAGCGCCACCGGCCGCCAGTCGGCGGTGACGATGAACGGGCGAATCTTGGCGAGCGACACGGTGAGCCGCGCGACGTCCTCCAGCCGCAACCGCCGCCACTTGCGCGCGGCGAGGATCGAGGCGACGGCCTTGGTGCCCAGCCCCGGCACGCGGAGCAGCGCCTCGCGCGGCGCGCGGTTGACGTCGACGGGGAAGCGATCGCGGAAGCGCAGCGCCCAGGCGAGCTTGGGATCGATGTCGAGCGGCAGCATGCCCGTTGCCGGGTCGGCCGCCTGCGCCACCTCGTCGGGGCGGAATTCGTAGAAGCGCATCAGCCAGTCGGATTGATAGAGCCGGTGCTCGCGCATCAGGGGCGGGCGCTGGAGCGGCAGCACCGCGCTGGCATCGGGGATCGGGCTGAACGCCGAATAATAGACGCGGCGCAGGCCGAACCGGCCGTAGAGCCCCGCCGCTCGGCCGATGATGTCGCCATCGGTCGCGGCGTCGGCGCCGACGATCATCTGGGTCGACTGGCCGCCGGGCGCGAACCTGGGCGCCGAGCGATAGCGTTTCCGCGCATCCGCCCCGTCTTCGATGGCAGTGCGCATTTCCAGCATCGCGCCTTCGATCCGCGGCGCCGACTTTTCCGGCGCGAGGCGCGTGAGCCCCGCCACGGTCGGCAGCTCGACGTTGATCGAGACGCGATCGGCATGGAGCCCGGCCTGGTGGATCAGCTCGGGATCGGCATCGGGGATCGTCTTGAGATGGATATAGCCGCGGAAATGATGGTCCTCGCGCAAGGACCGCGCGACCTCGACCATCTGCTCCATCGTGTAGTTAGACGAGCGGATGATGCCCGAGGAGAGGAACAGCCCCTCGATGTAATTGCGCCGATAGAAGTTGAGCGTGAGATCCACCACTTCGGCCGGCGTGAACCGCGCGCGGCGCACGTTCGAGCTCTTGCGGTTGATGCAGTAATGGCAGTCGAAAATGCAGCTGTTGGTCAGCAGGATCTTGAGCAGGCTGATGCAGCGCCCGTCCGGCGCATAGGCGTGGCAGATCCCCATGCCGGTGGTGGAGCCCAGCCCCTTGCCGTCTTTCGAGGTGCGCTTGGTCGTCCCCGAGGACGCGCAGGACGCATCATATTTCGCGGCATCGGCAAGGATCGCGAGCTTCGCACGGGTGTCGAGTTGCGCCATTCGTTCTTTCTATGTTCTCAGTCGTTTGCTGTCCAGATGGACGCTCGGCCATCGGCCCTGTAGCAGCGGCTGGCGGAGGGATTGCGAAACATGGCGCGAACGATCGACAAACGGGTGGCCGCGTTGGCGCTGGCGATGGTCGTCACCTGCCTGCTGGGCTGGCTGTTCAAGGCGCATTGCACGGTGCACGGCTGGGTCGGCGCGATCCAGTACACGACGGGCTGCTACAGCGACGCGATGCCGTTCTGGGCCGGGCGGCACGTCAACGAGGGGCTGATCCCCTATTTCCAGACGCCGATGGAGTATCCGGTACTCACCGGGCTGCAGATCTGGATCGAGGGCGCGATCACCCGCGCGGTGTTCGGCCTTTCCGCCAATGATGCGGCGTTCCTGGGCGCGGTGACGATCGTCAATGCGCTGCTCGCCGGGCTGATCCTGTGGATGTTCGCCCGTGCCGGGATGGACCGCACGCGGCTGTGGCTATGGGCCTTGGCGCCCCCGCTGATCCTCTATCTCGGCCACAACTGGGATCTGGGCGCCGCGACCTTCGCCGTGGCGGCGATGCTGGCGGCGCAACGGCAGAAGCTGGTGCTGGCGGCAGCGCTGGCGGCGCTGGGCGCGGCGGCCAAGCTGTTCCCGGCGCTGCTGCTGCCGCTGATCGGCCTTTCCGCGCTGTTCGCCCCCGGCGAATCCTGGCGGACCCGCATCGGCACCGCCGCCACCTGCACGCTGGTGGCGATCGGCGCCTGGGCGGCGGTGAACCTGCCGGTCGCGCTGGCGGCACCCGACAACTGGTCCGAATTCTACCGCTTCTCGCAGGCGCGCTCTGGCACCGCCGGATCGACCTGGGAAATCCTGTCGAACCAGGGCGTCTGGGTGACCGACGTCGCCCAGCGCAACCTCTACGCCTCCATAGCCTTTCTGGGCGGCGCGGCGGCGATCGTCGGGCTGGGCTGGCGGCAGCATCGGGATCGCCTGTGGGTGCTGTTCACCCCGGTGCTCGCCTGGTTCCTGCTGACCAACAAGGTCTGGTCGCCGCAGTTCGACCTGTGGCTCTACCCGCTGCTGGTGATGACCAGCCCGAGGCTCAAGCCGCTGGCCCTGTTCGTGATCGGCGACATTGCCGCCTATTTCGCCGAATTCTGGTGGTTCGCCGGCATGGCGGGTGCATGGCCCTATGCCACCCCGCACGACATCCTGCTGGCCGCCAGCGTACGCGGCGTCGCGATGCTCTGGCTGATCGCCGATGCGGTGCGGCTGCCGGCACCCGCCTGGATCAGACGCGCGCCGGCCTGAGCCCGTTTCAGGGCAGCGGCAGTTCGGTCTCGGCCTTCTTCATTTCCCGGCGCTCGGCGCGGGCGGCAGTGGCGCGCTGGACGAAGCAGCCGGTGCCGCCGCCCGCACCCACGGTGGTGCAGCTGCCGGTGCCGAAATTGCCCACGGTCAGCGCGTCCTGCGAACGCACCGCCCAAGACTGGCCCTTTTGCGGATCGGTGGGCGTGTTGTCGCGAATGTTCTTCGGGATGCGGAAGCGCTCCGCCTCATCCAGTCGCTGGCAGACGACGATTTCCTCGCCATTCTTGTTCGTCGGGCACTTGTCGTTGCCGTAGATGATCAGCACGCCGTTCTGCACGGCATTCTGGGCGTGTGCCGGCGCGGCCGCGAGCAGCGGTGCCGCAGCGGCTGCAATGACGATGGCGAAGCTCTTGAGCACCCTGTTTCTCCTCTGTCCTCGCGCAACCATGGCCCGATGCGCCTTAACAGCCGCTTTCAGATCCGCTTCGAAACCGCAATGGCCACCCGGCATCCGGCACGGATCAGCGCCGAAAGCACCGGATAGCCCGGCGTGTTTTCCGCGCCCGATGCGATCGCGGTATCGCGATGCTCGATCTCCTCGTCCCGGAATCGCGCGACGGCATCGCGGAGTTCCGGATCCTCGTCGCCCAGCTGTTCGAGCTGCGCCTGGTAATGCAGGTCGATCTCGGTCTCGATCGCGGCGGTGCAGGCCATCGCCGCCTGCGGCCCCAGCGCGGCGGTGACCACACCCAGGCCGAATCCCGCGACGTCCCAGAATGGCTGGAGCAGGGTCGGCCGCACGCCGCGCCTGGCGATCAGCGCATCGAAAAAGGCGCGGTGATGCTCTTCCTGATTGGCCATGCCGTTGATCAGGCGCGCCGTGGCAGTGCGGTCGCCCATCACCGCCAGCTGGCCCGCATAGATTCGCGTGGCGCCATATTCGCCCGCCTGGTCCACCCGGACCATCGCGTCATGGGATTCGCGCCGATCGCCCGGCTTCCAGCTCATCGTACCGTCCTCCGCGTGGCCAGCAGCGCGATCAGCACCGCGCCGCCCAGCGACAGGATAGCGTTATAGCCTGCCAGGCTGATGCCGAACATCGTCCATTGGGGCACGTCGCAGCGCACGATCGGGCGACGGAGCGCCTCGGTCAGCATGTCCATCGGCGAACCCTGGGTGGGCGCCGCCGTGCACTTCGTGATGCCCTGCCACCAATGATATTCGGTGCCGGCGTGATAGACGCCGATCGCGCCGCTCACCGCGATCAGCAGCGCGGCGAGCAGCACCAGCGCCGCCACCTGCCGCCGCCCGCGCACGAAGAAGGCGAGCGTGGCGACGACGATCGCGGCCAGATGCGGCCAGCGCTGCCACACGCACATCTCGCACGGCACCAGACCGCCGATGAACTGCGACCCGATCGCGCCGCCGAGCAGCGCGAGCGGCAGCAGCAGCGCCAGCCAGCGGGCGAGCACCGGCACGGTGCGCGGCATCGCGCTCACTTGCCCGCCCCCGCCGACACGGTCTTGCCGAGCCGGGCGATGGTCTGCACCGCATAGCTCAGCTGGAAATCCTCGACGCCCTTCTTCTTCAGTTCCTCCGCCGTGGCGGTGAAGCGCGGATCGGTGGCGGTGTCTTCCTCGAGCACGCCGTCGTCCACCTTCTCCTGGTTGATCAGGTGGCGGCGCAGATCGGCCTCGCGCAGCACCGGCCGCGACTTGTAGTCGGGGTCGGAGAGCTGCGGCACGACGATGTCGGGCTTGATCCCGCCCTCCTGCACCGAATGGCCGGACGGCGTGTAGTAGCGCGCGGTCGTCAGGCGCAGCGCGGCGCGCTGGCCCATCGGCAGGATGGTCTGCACCGATCCCTTGCCGAAGCTGCGCACGCCCATCACGATCGCGCGATGGTGATCCTGCAGCGCGCCGGCGACGATCTCCGATGCGGAGGCGGTGCCGGAATCGGTGAGCACGATCACCGGGAGCCCCTTGGCGAGGTCGCCCGGGAACACGCTCTCGGCATAGTAGCGCTCGATATCGGTCTTCTCGCGGCCGCGCTGCGAGACGATCTCGCCATGGTTGAGGAACACGTCGGCCACGGCGATCGCCTCGGTCAGCAGGCCGCCGCCATTCTCGCGCAGGTCGACGATATAGCCGAGCGGTTTGTGGCCGAGCTTCTTCTCGATCGCCTGGATGGCGAGCGCAGTGTCGCCACCGGTGTGCGCGGTGAAGGTGTTGATGTTGAGGATGCCGACGCCGTCCTTGATCTCCCACTTCACCGGCTTCTGGGTGATGATCTCGCGGGTGAGCGTGAACTGCAGCGGCTTGTCGGCGCCCGGTCGCACGATCGTCAGCGCGATCTTGGTCCCCGGCGTCCCACGCATCTGGGTGATCGCCTCGTCCAGGCTGCCGCCGACGATGAACTTGCCGTCGAGATGGGTGATGAAGTCGCCAGACTTGACGCCCGCGCGGGCGGCGGGGCCGTCCTCGGTCGGCGCGATCACCTTCACCGCGCCGTCCTGCTGGGTGACGGTGAGGCCGAGGCCGCCGTAATTGCCCTCGGTCTGGATCTTGAGATTGTCGAAATCGAGCCCGTCGGCAAAGCTGCTGTGCGGATCGAGCGCCGCCAGCATCCCGTCGATCGCGCCCTTCACCAGCGTCTTGTCGTCGACCTTGTCGACATAGTTGGCCTTCACGGTGTTGTAGACTTCCATGAAGGTGTCGAGCTCGCGATAGCTGCTGGTATCGACCCCCGCCATGGCACCGGATGTGATGGGAATGATCGCGAGTGCGCCGACGGCGGCGGAAACCTGAAGAAACGAACGCAGCATCAAGAGACTTTCCGGAAGGGCGACCTTGCTAATGTAGGCGAGGATAGCCGGATTTGCACGCAGTGTCAGTCGAGCAATTGGGTCAGGTCCAGTGGCTGCCCGCGCCGGCGAAGTTCGACCGTGACGCGCCCGCTGCCCGTGCCGAGCGGCGCCCCTTGCGCCACCGTCGCACCCGGGCGAACGGTCAGCGTGGCGAGGCCCGCGAGCAGACTGGTCCAGCCCTTGCCATGGTCGACGATCACCACCTGACCATAGCCGGCAAAGGGCGCGGCATAGGCGATCGTGCCCGGCGCGGGAGCGATGACCGGCGTTCCTGGCGTCGCCTCGAAGGTCAGCCCGCGCGCCCGGACGCCGGCCGGCGACAGTTCGCCGAAGCCGGTGACGAGCCGGCCTTGGAGCGGCAGACGATAGGGGGCGGGGCCGGCAGGCGGGGCGGCAGCCGTGCCGGGGCGCGGCAGGGGCCCGGCCAAGGGGAGCAGGTCGGACCGCACATAGGCGGCGCTTTGCCCGCGATCCGCGTCCGCCGCCAGTTCCCGTGCCTTTTCGCCCAGCGCGAGCGCACGATCGGAGGCGACCAGCGCATCCCGGCCCAGCGCCACGGCCGCCAGGTGATGCTCGGATTCGAGCTGAAGCGCCGCCAGCCGCCGGGCTTCAAGCTCCTCGCGGCGTTTCTTCAGATCGGCCACCGCCCCGGCCGTCGCGGTCCGCAGGGCGCGCGACCGGGCAAGATCCGCCCGAACCCCGGCGCTGCGCGCCTCGATGGCGGGAAGCAGGCTGGCCAAGGTCGCACGGACATGGACCAGATCCTGCGCCGATCCCGGCTGGGCGAGCGCGAGCACCGCCGGTCGCCGCGCCATCGCCTGCAGCGCCGCGACCAGCTCCAGCGCCGGGCGCTGCCGCTCCGCGAAGGCGACGCGCTGACGGGCGAGCAGCCGATCGAGCAACGCCAGCCGCGCTTCGGCGGCCGCCTGTTCGGCTTCGGCGGCCTTGATCCGCTGGGCCGCGGCCGCCTGTTCGGCGCGCGCGCGGGCCTCGCCGTCCCGCTCGGAGGCGGCGGCACGATCGAGTTCCGCCGCGCGTGCCTCGGCGGCTTTCGCGGCGGCACTGGCCTCGATTGCGGTACGGGCCGTCTGCTGGGTGGCGTCGGGCCGGGGCTGGGCGAGCAACCCCGTGGCGGTGATCGCGATCAGCGCCGCCGCGATCCCGAGGCTGCGGCCGGGACCCATCAGCCTTCGCGATGATAGGGGTGGTTGGCGAGGATCGAAACCGCGCGCCAGAGCTGCTCGGCGAGCATCGCGCGGGCCATCATGTGCGGCCAGGTCGCCTTGCCGAAGCTGAGCAGCATGTCCGCCTCGGCGCGCGCGGCATCGTCGAAGCCGTCGGCGGCGCCGATCAGGAAGCGCGTCTCGCGCACCCCGTCGTCGCGCCATGCGCCGAGCCGGGTGGCGAACGTCTTCGAGGGCAGGTTCTCGCCGAGTTCGTCCAGCATCACCACGCGGGTGCCGGGCGCCAGCACAGGCATCTTGCCGCCGGTGTCGGGCAGTTCGGTGACCCGCGTACCCCAGGTGAC
Organism: Sphingomonas elodea ATCC 31461; assembly: GCF_000226955.1. Classification (GTDB taxonomy): domain Bacteria; phylum Pseudomonadota; class Alphaproteobacteria; order Sphingomonadales; family Sphingomonadaceae; genus Sphingomonas; species Sphingomonas elodea. The sequence goes on along the minus strand of NZ_AGFU01000002.1, from coordinate 149,474 downwards.
GCGCTTCAGATAGCGGTCGACCAGTTCGGCCTCGGGACTGCGCCCGATCCGGCCGCGCGCGACGATGTGCAGCAGCATTGCGCGCGGACCTTCGGGATCAGATCAGGCCTGGCCCTCGAACGACCACATCCGCTCGAGATTGTAGAAGCTGCGCACTTCCGGGCGGAACAGATGGACGATCACGTCGCCCGCGTCGATCAGCACCCAGTCGGCGGTCGGCAGGCCTTCGATGCGGGGCGTGCGGCCCTGCTCGGCCTTGAGCTTGTCCGCCAGCTTCATCGCCATCGAGGCGACCTGTCGGGTCGAGCGGCCCGATGCGATCACCATGTAATCGGCGATGCTGCTCTTGCCGGCGAGCGGGATCGAGACGGTTTCCACCGCCTGGTCATCCTCCAGCGAGGTGAGCACGAGCCTATGCAGCGCTTCGACGCTGTCGGCGTCGTTCGAACGCTGCATATTGGGGGAAGTGGCCAAGGTTGCTCCTAGTCTAGCGACGGTGTGTGCGAAGTGAGTGGAGACGGCGCCGGGCTCTCCTGTTCCAACTGCGGAGAAGACCCGAGGAATCGCCGGTGCCAGGCGGGATCGGCAGCCCGAAGGCGTGTTGCCGACGTCGGATCGGGGCGGAAGCGCAACAGCACGAGTGCCGGCAATCTCCATCGCGTCCAATGTTTCGCCTGGCCTGCGGGCCGCACAGCGCGCCGCAGCCAACCCATTGCAGGACTTGCATGGGCCCCCCTATCATACCCCGGACGCGCGATAACCGCAATCGGAACCTGACGGGCGATGTGGCGCCACCGTTCCCAGCGATGAAACTGCGCCAGATTGTCCGCCCCCATCAGCCAGAGGAAGCGGTGATTCGGGTAGAGCCGGGGCAGCTTGGTCAGCGTGTCGGCGGTGTAGCGGGTCTTGAGCTTCTTCTCGATCGCGGTCGGCCGGATCGGCGCGTGTCGTGCCATCGCCCGCGCCGAGGCGAGTCGCGCCTGGAACGGCGCCATGCCCGCCTTGTCCTTCAGCGGGTTGCCGGGCGAGACCATCCACCACACTTCGTCCAGATCGAGCGCGCGCAGGGCATGGAGCGATAGTCGCCGATGCCCGCGATGCGCCGGATTGAACGACCCGCCGAGAAGACCGATTCGCTTCAAGGGTGGAGGGAGAGGCTCAAGGCCGCGCCTGGCCGGTGCCGAGCACCAGCCACTTGTAGGTGGTGAGCCCCTCCAGCGCGACCGGCCCGCGCGCGTGCAGGCGACCGGTGGAGATGCCGATCTCCGCCCCGAGGCCGAACTCGCCGCCATCGGCGAACTGGGTGGAGGCGTTCCACATCACGATCGCGCTGTCGACGCCGTTGAGGAAGCGCGACGCGGTGTCGGCATCCTCGGTCAGGATCGCATCGGTGTGGTGCGAGCTGTGCGCGGCGATATGGGCCATCGCTTCCTCGACACCATCGACCAGCTTCACCGAGAGAATCGCATCGAGATACTCGGTGTCCCAGTCTTCGTCGGCCACCGGCTGCACGCGGGCGTCGAGCGCCTGCACCTGGGCGTCGCCGCGCAGTTCGCAGCCGGCCTCCGCCAGCGCCGCAAGGATCGGCCCGGGATCGGCGAAGCCGCGGTCGATCAGCAGCGTCTCGGTCGATCCGCAGATACCCGTGCGGCGCATCTTGGCATTGACCGCGAGGCGCTCCGCCATCGCCGGGTCGGCGGCACGGTCGACATAGGTATGGTTGATGCCGTCGAGATGGGCGAGCACCGGCACCCGCGCCTCGGCCTGGACGCGCGCGACCAGCCCCTTGCCGCCGCGCGGCACGACCATGTCGATCAGCCCCTCGGCGGTGAGCATCGCGCCCACCGCGGCGCGGTCGGTGATCGGCACCAGCTGGATCGCATCGGCGGGCGCGCCGGCCGCGACCAGGCCCTGCACCAAGGCGGCATGGATCGCGCGGTTGCTCCGGATCGCCTCCGATCCGCCGCGCAAGATCGCCGCATTGCCCGACATCAGACAGAGCGCGCCGGCGTCCGCCGTCACGTTGGGGCGGCTCTCGTAGATGATGCCGATCACCCCGATCGGCACGCGCACGCGCTTGAGTATCAGGCCATTGGGGCGGCTGCGTTCGTCGATGACGCTGCCGACCGGATCGTCCAGCCCGGCGACGGCTTCGATCCCGGCCGCCATGCCGTCGATCCGCTTGGCATCGAGCAGCAGTCGGTCGAGCATCGCGCCGGACAGGCCGTTGGCCGCGCCGGCCGCCATGTCCTCGGCATTGGCGGCGAGGATCGCGGCTTCCGCCGCGCGGATCGCGCCAGCAGCGGCGCGGAGGGCGGCGGCCTTGGCCGGGCTTGGCATCGCCGCCAGCACCGTGGCGGCGGCACGGGCGCGGCGGCCCATGTCGGCGATCAGCATCTGGGTGTCGAGCGTGTCGATGTCTGCCATGCTGCGGTCGCTAGCACGAAGTGCCGGAAGCTGGTAGCCTCAGGTCCCATGGGGGAATTCGACGCAGCCGGCGAACTGGTGATGGGGGGCCTGCTCGGCCGTGCGGCGGAGCCGCATGCCGGCGAGGGCCATGGGCATGGGCATGGCACGATCTGCCTGAACTGCGGCACGGCGCTGATCGGTTCGCATTGCCACCAATGCGGGCAATCGGGGCACGTCCACCGCTCGCTGGGCGCGATCGGGCACGAGCTGCTCCACGGCGTCGCGCATTTCGAGGGCAAGATGTGGCGCACCCTGCCGCTGCTCGCCTGGCGGCCGGGCGACCTCACCCGCCGCTATATCGCGGGCGAGCGCGCGCGTTTCGTCTCGCCGATGGCGATGTTCCTGTTTTCGATCTTCACGATGTTCGCGATCTTCCAGATCCTCGGCATCTCGACGCCGACCGATCTGGACACCAACAGCATGAAGCCGACGGTCGCGCTCCAGCATTCGATCGCCAAGACGGAAGCCACCCGCAGCAGCAAGGCGGCCAAGCTCGCCAAGCTGGACGCGGGCGATCCGGATCGCGCCGATCTCCAGAAAGAGATCGCCAAGGCCGACCGCGACATCGCCGGGTTCAAGGCCGCCATCGCCCAGATGCCCGCCGTGATGCGCGACGATAGCGACGAGATCAAGGAAGTGCACACTGGCTGGCACACGCTCGATCACGGCATCGAAAAGTGGCAGAAGAATCCTGCACTGATGCTCTACAAACTCCAGTCGAGCGTCTACAAGTTCTCGTGGTTGCTGATCCCGCTGTCGCTGCCGTTCGTGTGGCTACTGTTCTTCTGGAAGCGGCAGTACAAGCTGTATGACCACGCGGTGTTCGTCACCTACTCCATTGCGGCGATGTCGCTGTTTTTCATCGTCATCACCCTGCTGAGCGCCGTGCATGTATCCCCCGGCGTCCTGGGCACGCTCGCGACCTTTGTCCCGCCGGTGCATATGTGCCGGCAGTTGAAGCAGGCCTATGGATTGGGATGGCGTTCCGCGATCTTCCGGACCAGCCTGTTGCTGTGGTTCATCCTCATCATCGCCGCACTGTTCCTGCTGATCCTCGGCCTGCTGGGCATCATGGGCTGATCCCCGCGCCGGGCTGCCGGCGCGGGAATCCGGTAGATCAGAAGAAGCCCAGCTTCTTCGGGCTGTAGCTGACCAGCATGTTCTTGGTCTGCTGATAGTGGTCGAGCATCATCTTGTGGTTCTCGCGCCCGATGCCGGACTGCTTGTAGCCGCCGAACGCCGCATGCGCCGGATAGGCGTGGTAGCAGTTGGTCCACACCCGCCCGGCCTTGATCGCGCGGCCGAAGCGGTAGCAGGTGTTGGCGTCTCTGCTCCACACGCCGGCGCCAAGGCCGTAGAGCGTGTCGTTGGCGAGATGCAGCGCCTCGTCCTCGTCCTTGAAGGTGGTGACCGAGAGCACCGGCCCGAAGATCTCCTCCTGGAAGATCCGCATCTTGTTGTGTCCGCGGAACACGGTGGGCTGGACGTAGAAGCCGCCCGAGAGATCGCCGCCCAGATCGGCCGCGCCGCCGCCGATCAGCAGCTCGGCGCCTTCCTGCCGGCCGATGTCGATATACGACAGGATCTTCTGCTGCTGCTCGGACGAGGCCTGCGCGCCGATCATCGTCGCGGGATCGAGCGGGCTGCCCTGGACGATCGCCTGCACGCGCTGCAGCGCGCGCTCCATGAAGCGGTCATAGATCTTCTCGTGGACCAGCGCACGGCTCGGGCAGGTGCAAACCTCGCCCTGGTTGAGCGCGAACATCACGAAGCCCTCGACCGCCTTGTCGAAGAAATCGTCGTCCTCGCGGGTCACGTCCTCGAAGAAGATGTTGGGCGACTTGCCGCCCAGTTCCAGCGTGACGGGAATCAGGTTCTCGCTGGCATATTGCATGATCAGCCGGCCGGTGCTGGTCTCGCCGGTGAAGGCGATCTTGGCGATCCGGCGCGACGAGGCGAGCGGCTTGCCGGCCTCCAGCCCATAGCCGTTGACGATGTTGAGCACGCCGGGCGGCAGCAGGTCGCCGATCAGCTCGGCCCAGACCAGGATCGAGGCCGGGGTCTGCTCGGCGGGCTTGAGGACGACGCAATTGCCCGCGGCCAGCGCTGGCGCGAGCTTCCAGGCCGCCATCAGCAGCGGGAAGTTCCACGGGATGATCTGGCCGACCACGCCCAGCGGTTCGTGGAAATGATAGGCGATGGTGTCGTGGTCGATTTCGCCGATCGAGCCTTCCTGGCCGCGCACCACGCCCGCGAAATAGCGGAAATGGTCGATCGCCAGCGGCACGTCGGCGGCCATGGTCTCGCGGATCGGCTTGCCATTGTCCCAGGTCTCGGCGGTGGCGAGCTTCTCCAGATTCGCCTCCATCCGGTCGGCAATCCGATTGAGGATCCGCGCGCGTTCGGCCACCGGCGTGCGGCCCCAGGCATCGGCGGCGGCATGGGCGGCGTCGAGCGCGCGCTCGATGTCGTCCGCGTCGGAGCGGGCGATCTCGCACACCACCTGTCCGGTAACCGGCGATACGTTCTGGAAATAGCGCCCGGCGGTGGGGGCAACGAAGCGGCCGCCGATGAAATTGTCGTAGCGCGCGGCGAACGGCGCCTTCAGCGCGCTCGGGCGGTTCTCAACCAGCATGTCCATCTGCCTGGATCCTCTTGCCTAGATGTCAGCGCCGTTCTCGGCGTCGGGGCGGAGGATGCGCCTTCGGGCCGCGACCCGGAAGGGGAACGGCCGACAGGATCGGTGGACCTGTCTCGATTGTGAGACAGGCGGCGCTCAGTGGCGGATGCCGGCCTTGCTCAGCCGCCGGTACAAGGTTGCCCGGCCAATGCCGAGCATGCGCGCGGCCGCGCTCGCATTGCCGCCGGCGCGGGCCAGCGCCTGGCGCAGCACCGCGCGATCCGCATCGTCGAACGAGGGCGCGGCGCCCTCGCCCAGCAGCGATTCGAGCGGCTGCGGGGTGACGAGCGCGCGCGCACCCAGCCCCAGCCGGAGCCTCGCACCCCGGCTGGCGCCCACCACCAGATCGTCCCGGTCGACCGCGAGCAGCGCGGTGCCCGTCGCCGCTTCCTCGGCGAGGAACAGGATGCGGCGGTCGGCGAAGTGGCGGCAGAAATAGTCGCGCTCGATCCGGCGGGCGGCGTCGCGCACCAACGAGGCGATCATCTCCGCCATCGCCGGGCCATGGTCCGCGCGGCAGCTCGATACGTCGAGCGCGGCGACCAGCCGGCCTTCCGGATCATGGACCGGGGCATCCATGCAGCTGATCCCGATGTTGCGACTGGCGAAATGCTGGTCGCGGTGAATGATCACCGGCTGATCCTCGAACAGGCAGGTGCCGATGCCGTTGGTGCCCTCCTCCGCCTCGCCCCAGCGCGCGCCCTCGACCAGTCCGGCGCGGGCGAAGGCATCGACGTCGCCGGGGCCGGCGCGCGTCTCCAGGATCACGCCCTCGGCATCGCTCAGCACGACGCCGCAGCCGCTGCGGCCGACGGTGCGGAACATCTCGTCGAGCACCGGCGCGGCCACCGCCAGCAGCGGCTGATGCTGCGTCCGCCGCTCGGCCAGCGCGGCACCGTCGATGCGTTCGCGGTTGCCCGTTTCCGGATCGAGCTGGTGGTGCAGCGCCGACCGACACCACGAGGCAGCGAGCGGCGACACGGCCGCGCTGCTCGGCGAGCGGACGGTATCCAGCACGATATCGGCATGGCGCGGCAACTGGGCGGGCATGGGCGACTCCGTTGTGCGGCGATGCTGCGCCCCGCGCGCGGCCCCCGTCAACTGTGGCTTTCCCTCACGGGAAGCCGTGCATCTGCCACCCCATCGGCATCATCGCATCATCGCATGATCGAGATGGCCGAGGATCCACACCGATCCGCCGATCAGCAGCAGCACCACCAGCGTGCCGAAGGCGAGCGCCAGCGCATTGTTGGTATTGTCCGGCCCGCTCGACACGTGAAGGAAGAAAACGAGGTGGACGCCCATCTGCGCGATGGCGAGCACGACCAGGGCCATGGGAATGGCCGGTCGCCAGACCAGCGGCAGGTTGACGATCGCGAAGGCGGCGGCGGTCAACAGCGCGGCAAGGCCGAGCCCGACCGCGTAGCTGGCGATGCCGCCGGCAAACGCCTCGCCTTCCGCCGCTTCGTCGCCGGGCGCGGTATCGGCCGGGTCGATGTCGCGTTCGCTCATGGCGCCACTCCCATCAGATAGACCATGGTGAAGATGCCGACCCAGACGATGTCGAGCGCGTGCCAGAACAGGGTGAAGCACATCAGACGCCGCAGCACCTGCGGCCGGAAGCCCTTCACCCAGAGCTGCGCCATCATCGTGCCGAGCCAGAGCAACCCCACCGCGATGTGCAGGCCGTGCAAGCCGACCAGGCCGAAAAAGGCGGAGAGGAAGGCACTGCGTTGTGGCCCCGCCCCCATGCCGATCATCTCGGCGAACTCGATCAGCTCGAGGCCCAGGAACACCGCGCCGAGCACGCCGGTGGCGAGCAGCCAGGCCAGCGCGGGGACCAGCTTGCGCTTCTCGGCCGCCACGCCCGCGAGGCCGCAGGTGAAGCTGGACAGCAGCAGCGCGGCGGTTTCGATCGCCACCCGCTCCTGGCCGAACAGGTCGTGCGAGGAGGGGCCGCCGGCGGTCTGCCTGGCGAGCACGGCATAGGCGGCGAAGAAGCCCGAGAAGAGGATGATGTCGCTGAGCAGGTAGATCCAGAAGCCATAGCCCACGGTGGTGCGCTTGCTCGCCGGGCCGCCCTCGCCGCGCCCGGTGGTGCTGTCCGCGCCGCCGCCCCGGCCGATGCGATAGGGATCCTGCGCATGTGCCGTCATGCCGGCTGCTCCCGGTTTTCCTCGAGCCATTTGCTCCGCGCGGCGCGGCGGGCGCGGTCGATCCGGGCGACCTCCTCGGCGGGGATCTCCTTCTCCTCCTCGTCCCGCCAGGCGAAGACGACGAAGGTCGCATAGGCACCGACGAATCCGAGCGCCGCCAGCCACCAGATCATCCAGATCATCGAAAAGCCGATCAGCGTGGCGAAGAAGGCGGTGACGACGCCGGTCGCGCTGTTGCGCGGCATCTCGATCGCCTCGTACGGTGGCTCGTCGGCAAGGCCCTGGCTTTCGATCGCCTGGCGCTTGATCGTCCAATAGGGCTCCTCGCCGTGCACCTTCGGCAGCACCGCGAAGTTGAACGCCGGCGGCGGGGACGAGGTCGCCCATTCGAGCGAGCGACCGTCCCAGGGATCGCCGGTCTCGTCGCGGAGCGCCTCGCGATTGCGGATGCTGACGACGATCTGGACGATCTGCGAGGCGACGCCGAGGATCATCACCCCGATCCCCGCCACCGAGACATAGAGCCACGGCGCCCATTCGGTGAAATCGATATGCTGGAGGCGCCGGGTCATGCCCTCCAGCCCCAGCACGTAGAGCGCACCGAACACGATCAGGAAGCCGGCGAGCGTCAGACAGAAGGCCATCTTCCCCCAATACTCGTCGAGCCGGAAGCCGAACGCCTTGGGGAACCAATAGGTGATCCCCGCGAACGCGCCGAAGACAACGCCCGAGTTGATGACGTTGTGGAAGTGCGCGACCAGGAACATCGAATTGTGCAGCATGAAGTCGGCCGGGGGCACGGCAAGCAGCACCCCGGTCATGCCGCCGATCACAAAGGTCATCATGAAGGCGAGCGACCACAGCATCGGCGTGGGGAAGCGCAGCCGGCCGCCAACCATGGTGAACAGCCAGTTGTAGATCTTCACGCCGGTGCCCACCGCGATGATGCTCGTGGCGATGCCGAAGGCGGCGTTGACGTCCCCGCCCGCCCCCATCGTGAAGAAATGGTGCAGCCACACCGTGAAAGAGACGACGACGATGAACAGCGTCGCCGCGACCATCGATCGATAGCCGAACAGCGGCTTGGACGAGAAGGTGGAGAAGATCTCGGAGAAGATGCCGAAGGCCGGCAGGATGAGGATATAGACCTCCGGATGCCCCCAGGCCCAGATGAGGTTCACGAACATCATCATGTTGCCGCCGGCTTCATTCGTGAAGAAATGGAAGCCGAGATACCGGTCGAGCGTCAGCATCGCGAGCGTGGCGGTCAGGATCGGGAAGGCCGCGACGATCAGCATGTTGGCGCCGAGCGCGGTCCAGCAGAACATCGGCATCCGCAGATAACCCATGCCCGGCGCGCGCAGCTTGAGGATCGTCGTCACAAGGTTGATGCCGGACATCAGCGTGCCCACGCCCGATATCTGGATCGCCCAGACATAGTAATCGACGCCGACGCCCGGCGAGTAGGTCGTCTCGCTCAAGGGCGCATAGGGCAGCCAGCCGGTGCGGGCAAACTCGCCGATCACCAGGCTCATGTTGACCAGCAGCGCGCCCGCGGCGGTCAGCCAGAAGCTGGTCGAGTTGAGCGTCGGGAAGGCCACGTCGCGCACGCCGAGCTGGAGCGGCACGACGAAGTTCATCAGCCCGATGATCACCGGCATCGCGCCGAAGAAGATCATGATCGTGCCGTGCGCGGAGAAGATCTGGTCGTAATGCTCGGGCGGCAGATAGCCCTGGGCATGGCCGATCGCGCTCGCCTGCTGGGTGCGCATCATGATCGCGTCGACAAAGCCGCGCAGCAGCATGACGAGACCGAGCAGCACGTACATCACCCCGATCCGCTTGTGATCGGCCGAGGTGATCCACTCCTTCCACAGATACGGCCAATGGCCCTTCACCGTGATCCAGCCGAGCACGGCGAACAGCGCCAGTCCCACGCCGCCCGCCGCGATCAGCGGGATCGGCTGGCTGAACGGTATTGCGGACCAGGAGAGCTTACCGAGCATCGTCACTCCGCCGTTCCGGGGGAAATTTGAGGTTGGTCGTCGCGGCCCTGTTCGGGGCCCGGGGCGGGCGGGAGGTGCTGCGCCACCACCATGTCGAACAGCCCAGGCTGCACCGCACCCCAGTGCTTGGGCGGTTCGTGCTGGCTCTGGCGCGCGAGCACGCGATAGGCGGGCGCGTCGAGCAGCCCGCCCGCCGCCTTCACGCGCGACACCCAGCGGGTGAACTCCGCCACGGGAACGGCCTGGAGCCGGAAGTTCATGTCGGAGAAGCCGTCGCCGCTGAAATGCGCGGACTGGCCGTAATAGCTGCCGGGCTGGTCGGCGCGCAGGTGGAGCGTCGTCGCCATGCCGTTCATGGTGTAGATCTGGCTGCCCAGCCGCGGCACGAAGAAGCTGTTCATCACGCTTGCCGAGGTGAGGCGGAAGCGGATCGGCACGCCCGCCGGCACCACCGCGCCATTCAACGTGGCTATTCCCTGCGCGGGATAAACGAACAGCCATTTCCAATCGAGCGACACCACCTGCACCTCGAGCGGCGGCGTCTTCTCCGCGAGCGGCCTGGCGGGATCGAGCGCATGGCTGCCGATCCAGATCAGGCCGCTGAGGAATAGGATGGTCAGCAGCGGGATCGACCAGACGATCAGTTCGATACGCCCCGAATAGACGAAGTCCGGCCGGTACCTGGCCTTGCCGTTGCCGGCGCGGAACCACCAGACGAAGACCAGCGTCGCGAACATCGTTGGCACCACGATGGCGAGCATGATCGCGAGTGAATCGAGCAGGATCGCGCGGTTGTTGGCCCCGATCGGACCGCCCGGGCGCAGAATGCTCGCACCGCTGCATCCGCCAAGCAGGAGCAGCAGCGGCAGAAGCCGCGTGCCCTGCCTAGCCATGGTGCGCCCCGGCCAGCCACTCGGCCGGCGACCGTGCGTCGGTCGCAGCGATATCGGCGCCCATGCTCTGCGCGATGATCTCCAGCGCCCAGCGGCCGCGATCGTCGTCCTGCGTCGCCACCGCGTCCTCGGGCACCCACAGCGCATAGTCGCGCATATGTGCGTCGCCGGCGGTGAACAGCACGCAGATATCGGTCGCGACCCCGGTCAGCACCAGCCGCCGCACGCCGAGCTTGGGCAGCAGCACCGGCAGGTTGGTCGCATAGAAGCCGGAGAATTGCGGCTTGAGCACGAAATAGTCGCAGTCGCGCGGCTTGAGGCGGGCAAGGCCATCCGGCGCGCCATCGAATGCCCGCTCGATCAGCAGCGACTTCTCCGAATGCCACTCCCCGAAATTGTCGTTGACATAGACCGTCGGCAGATCGGCTGCACCGAAGGCATCGCGCAGCTGGAGGATGGGCGCTGCAATCGCCTCGGCGCGGGCGCGGAGTTCCTCGCCACCCTCGAAATCGAAGGTGTTGATCATGTCGATGATCAGCAGCGCGGCCGTGCCGCCGCCCTGGTCGCGCGCAGGTGCGGTGGCGCCCGTTTCGGGTTCTTCCATGGGGCAGCGCTCCTCCTGCCCCGCCAACGACGCGCGCGGGCGGCCGTTCCCGCGAAATCGCCTAGGTTAGTGCTTTGCGCGATTCGCCAGCTGGAGCAGTGCGGCGATCAGCGACATGCTGCCGCCGAGCAGCGCCACCCCGGTCCAGCCGCCGATGCCCCAGGCGAGCGTCGCGGATGCCGAGCCCGCCGACGCGCCTAGAAACATCGATCCCATCAGCACGGTGTTCAGCCGCGCCCGCGCCTCGGGGCGCAGCGCAAAGATGATGTGCTGGTTGGATACGAGGGCGCTCTGCACCGCGAAGTCGAGCACCACCACGCCGATTACCAGCGCGGCGATACGGACCCAGAGCCCGAACAACAGCCAGCTCGCCACCGCGAGCAATGCGCCGATCAGCACCACCAGGTGCGGGCCACGCTTGTCGGCGATCCGGCCCGCCAGCGGCGCGCCCAGAATGCCCGCCGCGCCGACAATGCCGAACAACCCCGCGACATCGGCACCCAGATTGAATCGCGGTGTCTGCAGATACAGCGCAAGGATCGTCCAGAAGCCGGTAAAGCCCGCGAACAGCAGCGCCTGGGTGATCGCGGCCAGCCGCAGCGCCGGAAATTCACGCCACAGCTGCCCCAACGAACCGAGCAGCGCGCCATAGCCGAGGGTCGCCTCCGGCTCGCTCCGCGGCAGGCGCCACGCCATGATCGCGGCGGTGCCGAGCGCGAGCGGCACGCCCAGCCAGAACATCTCGCGCCAGCCGGCATGCGTACCAACGAAGCCGGACAGCGTGCGGCTGAGCAGGATGCCGCAGAGCAGCCCCGCCATCACCGTCCCCACCGTCTGCCCGCGCCGTGCCGGGTCGGCGAGGTGCGCGGCGAAGGGCACGATCTGCTGCGCAACGCTTGCGGCGGCTCCCACCAGCAGCGAGGCGCCGATCAGCATCCACGCATTGGGTGCCAGCGCCGCTGCGACCAATGCCGCCGCCAGCACGAGGAACTGGAGCACGATCAGCCGCTTGCGCTCGTGCAGGTCGCCCAGCGGCACGAGCAGGAACAGACCCGCCGCATAGCCCAGCTGGGTCGCCGTCGGCACCAGCCCCGCCGGCTGGCCGGGCAGGTCGCGCTCGATGATGCCCAGCATCGGCTGGTTGTAATAGATATTGGCGACCGCGATCCCCGCCGCCGCCGCCATGGCGAAGGTCAGGCCTCGGCCGAGCCGGGCAGTGGATTGGGGGGCATGCAAAGCGGCGACTCCTCGGGCGTTGGGTCGCACAGATAGGGAGCCCCCGCCCCGGTTGTTACTGTCCGATGGTTTGGGGCCCGTTCTCGTCGAGCAGGTTCGTCTCGGCCATCGCATTGTCTGGCTCGTCGACATGCCCGTCGGGATCGACATGGATCAGGATCTCGGTGTCGGGGAACGCCGCCCCCAGCGCGCCTTCCAGCCGCTCCACCACGTCATGGGCTTCGGCGATGGTCATCGTCGGGCGCATGCTGACATGGAACTGCACGAAATCGCGATTGCCGCTGGTGCGGGTGCGCAAATCGTGCAGGCTCTTCAGCTCGGGATGCTCGGCGGCGATCTCCACGAAACGGCGCCGCTTCTCCTCGGGCCATTCGCGGTCCATCAGCTGGTCGATCGCGGCGACCGAGGCGCACCAGGCGCCCCAAAGCAGCCAGAAGGCAATGGCGATGCCGAACACCGGATCGGCGCCGCGCAGGCCCAGATAGCTTTCGCTCACCAGCGCGCCGATCACCGCGGCGTTCAGATACAGGTCCGAGCTGTAATGGATGCTGTCGGTCGTAATCGCGATCGAACCGGTGCGGCGGATCACCGAACGCTGATACTGGGTGAGCGCCAGCGTCACCAGGATGGCGACCACAGATACTGCGATGCCGTCCGCCGGGTGAGCGCTGGTCTGGCTCTGCACCAGCCGCTGGACGGCGCGGAGCAGGATGGCGAAGCCCGAGATCGCGATGATCGCCACCTGGAACAGCGCCGCCAGCGCCTCCGCCTTGCCATGGCCGAAACGGTGGTCGTCATCGGCCGGCTGGGCTGCCCAGTGGACCCCGCCCAGCGTTACCAGCGAGGCGACGAGGTCGAGCCCCGAATCGGCGAGGCTGGCCAGCACCGCCACCGATCCGGTCTTCACCGCCGCATAGGATTTGATCGCGCCCAAAAAGAGCGCGCTGCACACGCTGGCGATCGCCGCGCGGCGGGCGAGGTTGCTCACGGGAACAGCATGCCTTCAGCCCAGCCCCCCTCGGTGCGGGTGAAGACGCGGCGCTCGTGCAGGCGATGCTCGCGGTCGAGCCAGAACTCGATCCGCTCGGGCGTGACGCGATAGCCGCCCCAGTGCGGCGGGCGCGGCACGGGGCCGCCCTCGAAACGGGCCCGGACATCCTCGAAGCGCGCCTCGAAGCTGGCGCGGCTGTCGAGCGGGCGCGACTGGTCCGAGGCCCAGGCGCCGAGCTGCGAATCGCGGCTGCGGCTGGCGAAATAGGCGTCCGACTCTTCGTCGCTGGCAAAGCCGATCGGCCCCTCGATGCGAATCTGGCGGCGCAGCGACTTCCAGTGGAAGAGCAGCGCGACATGGCCGTTGGCGGCCAGGTCGCCGGCCTTGCGGCTCTCGCGGTTGGTGTAGAAGACGAAGCCGCGTTCGTCATAGCCCTTCAGCAGCACCATCCGCACCGAGGGGCGCCCTTGCGCATCCGCCGTCGCCAGCGCCATCGCATTGGAATCGTTGATCTCGGTGGTACGCGCCTCGGTGTACCAGTCGTGGAAGAGGGGGAAGGGATCGGTGGTCATGGGGGTTGCCTCTACAGCCTAAACGCCGCCGTTGCGATGGGCGGAACACACTGGACTTTGGGGAATTGAATCGGGCCTGCAACGAGGAGACTTCCGCATGGCGGCACGTGCCTATTGGCAGGGACAGATCCGGCTGGCCCTCGTTTCGATTCCCGTCGAGATCTACACCGCCACCAAATCCGGCGCGCAGATCGCGTTCCACCAGATCCATGAGCCGAGCGGACAGCGGATCAAGTACGAGAAGGTCGCCCCCGGCGTCGGCGCGGTCGAACCCGACGAGATCGTCAAGGGATACGAGGTCGAGAAGGGCGAATATGTCCTGCTCGAACAGGACGAGATCGACGCGGTGAAGCTCGAATCGAAGAAGACGCTGGAGCTGACCCAGTTCGTCGACGCCGACGAGATCGACGTGCTCTATTACGAGCGCCCCTATTTCGTCGTGCCGGCAGACGACCTTGCCGAGGAAGCCTTCATCGTGCTGCGCGAGGCGCTGCGGCGCGCACGCAAGGTGGGGCTCGGCCAGCTGGCGATGCGGGGGCGCGAATATATCGTCAGCCTCAAGCCCTGCGGGCGCGGCATGATCCTGGAGACGCTGCGCTACGCCGACGAGGTGCAGAAGGCGCAGGCCTATTTCCGCGAGATCCCCGACAGCGAACCCGATCCGGAGTTGCTGGAGCTGGCGCAGACGCTGATCGAGAAGAAGGCGCGCAAGTTCGATCCCAAGGGCTTCCACGACCGCTATGTCGATGCGCTGCGCGACCTGATCGAGAAGAAGAAAGAGGCCAAGGGCGCCAAGATCCTGGAGGACCCGGACAAGCCGGAGAGCCGCGGATCGAACGTGGTGGACCTGATGGCGGCGCTGAAGAAGTCGCTGAACACCGGCGACGCCAAGCCCGCGTCCAAGGCCAAGGCGCCGGCGAAAAAGGCAGCGCCCAGGAAGCCGGCGGCGAAGAAGCGTGCCTGACGCCGACAGCCTCGCCCGCTACAACGCCAAGCGCGACTTCGCCAAGACGGCGGAGCCCGCGGGCAAGGTTGCGAAGGGCAGCGGCAACCGCTTCCTCGTCCAGAAGCATGACGCGACGCGGCTGCACTGGGACTTCCGGCTGGAAGTGGACGGCGTGCTCAAGAGCTGGGCGGTGACGCGCGGCCCCAGCCTCGATCCCGACGAGAAACGGCTGGCGGTGCGCACCGAGGACCATCCGCTTTCCTATGCCGATTTCGAGGGCACGATCCCCAAGGGCCAATATGGCGGCGGCACGGTGATGCTGTGGGACAGCGGCACCTGGGAGCCTACTCCGGGCAAGAGCGCCAAGGATCTGGCGAAGGGCCATCTCCATTTCGTGCTCCACGGCGAGCGGATGCAGGGCGAATGGCTGCTGATCCGGCTGAAGCCGCGCGGCAAGGAGAAGGCCGAGAACTGGCTGCTCCGCAAGATCGACGACGGGTTTGCGGGCGCGACCGACGAACTGGTCGAGACGGGGCTCACCAGCGTCACCACCGGCCGCACGATGCAGGAGATTGCCGAAGGCGCGAAACCCAAGATCCTCCCCGGAACGGGGAGGGGGACCAAGCCGCGGCGCGACTTGGTGGAGGGGGAGCCCGGCAAGGGAAGCCGTTCCAGAAAGGGGGCTGCCCAGACGAAGTCCCCCTCCACCACCGCTTCGCCGCGGTCCCCCTCTCCGTCCCGGGGAGGATCGAGAATGCCGCCCTTCCAATCCCCTCAGCTCGCCACGCTGGTGGATACCGTGCCCACCGGCAACCAGTGGCTCCACGAAATCAAATATGACGGCTACCGCGCGCTGATCGCCACCGGCAGCGGCGGGCCCAGGATCTCCACCCGCTCCGGGCTCGACTGGACCGGGAAATTCCCCGGCATCGCCGAAGCCGCCGCCACGCTTCCGCCCGGCGCGCTGATCGACGGCGAGATCGTCGCGATGAAGGGGAACAAGCCCGATTTCTCCACGCTGCAGGGGGCGATCTCCACCGGCGGCAAGGGACTGCTGTTCTTCGCCTTCGACCTGCTCGCCGAAGCCGGCGAGGACCTGACCGCCCTCCCTCAGATCGAGCGCAAGGAACGGCTGCGGGCACTGCTGGAGGGGGCGGACGACCGCATCCGCTTCTCGGAACATGTCGTCGGGCAGGGCGAAAAGCTGTTCGAGAGCATGTGCCGCGAAGGCTTCGAGGGCGTCGTCTCGAAGCGCGCCGATGCCCCCTATCGCGGCACGCGCAGCAAGGCGTGGCTCAAGATCAAGTGCACCCATCGCCAGGAATTCGTGATCCTCGGCTGGATCGCCTCCAGCGCGCGGGGCCGCGGGTTTAAGTCGCTGCTGCTCGGGGTGAACGGGCCCGACGGCCTCGTCTATGCCGGCAAGGTCGGCACCGGATTCAATTCGGAAACGCTGCTGTCGATGCGCGAACGCCTCGACAGCCTCGCCACCGACAGCCCCGCGGCCAAGGTCCCCCGCCCGGACGCCCGCGGCGCGCATTGGGTGAAGCCCGAGCTGGTCGCCGAAATCGCCTTTGCCGAGTTCACCGCCGAGAAGGTGATCCGCCACGCCAGCTTCCTCGGCTTGCGCGCGGACAAGCCCGCCGACGCGGTCGTCGCCGAGGAGCCGGCGGCACTTCCCGACGCCGCGCCGTCCTCCATCAAGATCAGCAACCGCGACCGGGTGATCTTCCCCGAATCCAAGCTGACCAAGGGCGATCTCGCCGACTATTACGCTACCATCGCCCCCATCGCGCTCCCCTGGCTGGCCGAGCGCCCGATCAGCCTGGTCCGCTGTCCGCAGGGGCGGACCAAGCAATGCTTCTTCCAGAAGCATGATGCCGGCAGCTTCGGCGAGCAGGTCCACCATGTCGACATCCGCGAGAAGGACGGCTCGACCGAGCCCTATCTCTATGTCTCGGACGCGGACGGCATGCTCGCCTGCGTCCAGATGGGCACGATCGAGTTCCATGGCTGGGGATCGCGCGTCGCCGATGTCGAGAAGCCCGATCGGCTGGTGTTCGACCTCGACCCCGACGAGAGGCTCGATTTCGAGGTGGTCAGGAAGGCCGCCGAGCATCTGAAGGAACAGCTCGCCGAGATCGGCCTCACCAGCTGGCCGATGCTTTCCGGCGGCAAGGGCGTCCATGTCGTGGTGCCGCTGGTGCCCCAGGCCGAATGGCCGGCCGCCAAGAGCTTCTGCGAGCGCTTTGCCCGCGCGCTCGCCCAGGCCGAACCCGAGCGCTTTACCGCCAATCTGAAAAAGGCCAGCCGGACGGGACGCATTTTCATCGATTATCTGCGCAACCAGCGCGGCGCGACGGCGGTGCTGCCCTATGTTGCCCGGGCGCGCGAGAATGCGCCGGTCGCCGCCCCGGTCACCTGGACAGAGCTGCGCGACATCGACAGCGCCCGCATCTTCACGATCAAGGACCGCGCGACACTGGTCGACCGCGCCGCCAGCCGGGCGTTGCGCGGCTGGGGAACGGCGGACCAGACGCTGCCCGACCTGTGACGGAAGGGCTCGACGGGCGGGCACCGCATCGCCTAACGATCCGGCACGTCGATCCTTTCGAGCGAGAAACGAGCCCCATGAAGCTGCCGATTGCCCTCAGCCTTGCGCTTGTCCTCGGCGGCCCCGCCTTGGCCGCCCCCCGCCCCGGCGATCCGCTGGTGGTCGACCGCGCGGTGATGCTGATGCGCCACGGCGTGCGGCCGCCGACCAAGTCGCCCGCCATGCCGCCCGAAGTGACGCCCGAGCGCTGGCCCGACTGGCCGACCAAGCCCGGCTGGCTGACACCGCACGGCACCCGCGCCGTGGCGCGGCTCGGCCCGGTGGATGCGCGTAGCTGGCGGCGGCTGGGGCTGCTGCCCGCCGGCGGCTGCCCGGGAGCCGCCACGATCCGCATCGTCGCCGACAGCGACCAGCGCACGATCGAGACCGCCCGCGCCTGGGCGGCGGCGCTCGCCCCCGGCTGCACGCTCGCGATCGACCACCGCCCGCAGGACGAACCTGACACCCGCTTCTCCGCGATCGAATCGGGCAAGGCGCCGATCGATCCGGCCAAGGCCAATGCTGCGGTACTGGCCGAGGCGGGGCCCGGTGGGTTCGCCGCGCTGGATGCGCGCTATCGCCCGCTGCTGACCCGGATCGACACCATTTTGTGCGGCACGCCCCGCCCCGGCTGCGGCGTGTCCGGTACGCCCACCGGACTGGTGACGGCCAGTGCGACCAAGCGGCCGAAGCTCAGCGGCGCGATCGACCGCGCCTCCACCGCCGCGCAGATCCTGCTGCTCGAGGCCGCCGAGGGCAAGCCGATGGCGGAGATCGGCTGGGGCCGTGCGACGCTGGCCGACGTGACGGCGCTGGGGGTGTTCCACGCGCTCGAATTCCGCCTCGTCGCCCGTCCGCGTGCGATCGCCGTCGCCAACTTCGCCGGCCTCGCCGAGATCGTCCGCAACGGCCTCGGCGATAGCGGCCCGCGCGTGACGATGATCTCGGGCCACGACACCAACATCGCCAATCTGGGCGGGCTGTTCGACGTCCACTGGCAGGTGCCCGGCTTCGCCGCCGACGATCCCGTGCCCGGCGGCGCGCTGATCCT
Organism: Sphingomonas elodea ATCC 31461; assembly: GCF_000226955.1. GTDB lineage: Bacteria > Pseudomonadota > Alphaproteobacteria > Sphingomonadales > Sphingomonadaceae > Sphingomonas > Sphingomonas elodea. The sequence goes on along the minus strand of NZ_AGFU01000002.1, from coordinate 131,277 downwards.
CGAGCGAATGCACGACCGTGCCGGCAAGCGCTATGTCCGCATCCGCTACCGGGCGCAGACGCTGCAGCAGCTTCGCAGCGCCGCGCCGCTGGCCGCGCAAGGGCCGTACGATCGGATTCTTCCCATCCCCGGATGCAACGCGCGCGGCGTGGCGGGGTTGTGTACCCTGGAGGATGCGCTCGCCCGGCTGGGCTGAGATTGGCCCGCACATCTCTCGTGTTGCATGGCACCATGGTTTCGCCCATCACCTCGGCCGAGAAAGGGACGCAGCTGTGGCCAGCCTTGCCGAGGCGGAATTGTTCGACGCCGGCACCATCGCCGACCGGTGGATCACCGACTATTGCGGGCAGGCGCCCGCGGGCGACGTGCTGTGCGCACGGACGGGCGATGCCTGGTCCGCGCTGTTCGAGGAACTGGCGGGGCTCTCCGGCGACGGGCTGACCATCGCCCGCGAACGCGCCCACCGCCATGCCGAGGATATCGGCACCGGCTATCGCATCGGCGAGGAGGGCGACGAGCGCCCCTGGCCGCTCTCTCCCGTGCCGCTGCTGCTCGACCAGCGCGAATGGCGCAGCATCGAGGCGGGCGTCGTCCAACGCGCCGAGCTGATGGAGCTGCTGCTGCGCGACTGCTACGGCCCGGCGCGGCTGGTGGCCGACGGGCATTTGCCCGCCGCCCTGCTTACCGGCAGCCCCTTCTTCCTCCGCCCGCTGACGCATCTGACGCCGCCGGGCGAGCATCACCTCCACTTCGTCGCGTTCGACCTGTGCCGCAGCCCGGACGGCCATTGGCGGGTGCTCGCGGACCATCTCCGCGCGCCCGCCGGTGCCGGCTATGCGCTGGAGAACCGGCTGGCGATGGCGCGCACGCTGGGCGGCCTGCAGGGCCGGCTCAACATCGAGCGCCACGCCCCCTTCTTCGCCGCCTTCCGCGACGGGATCGCCGCCGCCTGCCGCCGTGCCGAGCCGCGCATGGCGCTGCTGACCCCCGGCAGGTTCAACGCCAGCTATGCCGAGCAGGCGCATCTCGCCCGCTATCTCGGCTTCCTGCTGGTCGAGGGCGCCGATCTCGCGGTACTCGACGACCGCGTCTATGTCCGCACCATCGCCGGCCTCAAGCGGGTGGATGCGCTGTGGCACCGGTTCGACCCGCGCTATCTCGATCCGCTGGCGCTCGATTCGCACAGCTCGATCGGCGTTGCCGGGCTGATCGACGCGACCGTCGCGGGCAATGTCGTGATCGCCAATGCGCCCGGCGCCGGGCTGCTGGAGGCCCCGGCGTTCGCGGCCTTCCTGCCGCGCCTCAGCGAAGTGCTGCTCGGCGAACCGCTGCGCCTGCCCAACATCGCGACCTGGTGGTGCGGCCAGCCTGCAGAAGCGGCGCATGTTACCGCCAATCTAGACCATATGCTGATCGCCCCCGCCTTCGGCACCCCGCCGCTCGGTCTGCCGGAGGGCAAGGCGGTGCTCGGCGCGCATCTGGACGCGGGCGCACGCAGCGCGCTGCGCGACGATCTCACCCGACGGCCGCAGGATTATGTCGGGCAGGAGGTGGTGTGCCTGTCGACCATGCCCTTCGTGGCGGAAGACCGGCTGGCACCCCGGCCCTTCACCCTGCGCATCTTCGCCGCCCGGGACGCGGCCGGCAACTGGACGGTGCTCCCCGGCGGCTTGGCGCGGATCGGCGAGCATGCCGATGCCCGTGCCGCAGTGATGGGCGAAGGCAGCTGGTCGGCCGATGTTTGCATCCACGGGCCCGATCCGGTGGCGCCGGTGTCGCTGCTGCCCTCGGGCGATTCGACCCAGCTGCGCCGCAATCCCGGCACGCTGCCCAGCCGGGTGGCGGACAACATGTTCTGGCTCGGCCGCTATCTGGAGCGCGGCGAGGCGCTGCTCTCGGTGCTCCGGGTGCTGCTCGGCCACTCGATCAGCGCGGATACCGGCGCGGCGCTGGCAGCCGAGACCGTCGATCGACTCGCCCAGCTGGTCGTGTCCGCCGGCGCCGCCCCGGCCCCGCGGGGTCTGAAGCGGCAGGATCTGACCCAGCTCGCCCGCACCGCGCTCGAATCGACCGAGGGCGCCGCCAGCGTGCGCGCGATCAACGCCCAGGCGCGCTCGATCGGCGCGGTCTCCCGCGACCGGCTATCGGCGGACATGATCCGGCTCCTCGATGCGCCCTTCCCCGAACGCGGCGTGCTGCTCGAGCGGGCAGGCTCGCTCCAGCGGCGCTATTCGGCACTGGCGGGGCAGGCCGGCGAGCATATGGGCCGCACCGATGCCTGGCGCTTCCACGATCTCGGCCGCCGGATCGAGCGGGCGCTGGCGACGATCGGCTTTCTCCGCGCCCTTGGCGGCCCACAGGCGACCGCCGACGATCTTTCGACCCTGCTCGACCTGGCCGACAGCCAGATCAGCTATCGCCAGCGCTATCTTACCGGCATCGCGCGGGTGCCGGTGCTGGACCTGCTCGCGCTCGATCCGGGCAACCCGCGCGGGCTCGCCTTCCAGGCGGCGGCGATCTCGGCGCATCTCAACGCGCTGCCGGTGCTCTCCGACGACGGCATCGCCGAGCCGCAGCAGGAGCAGGCGCGCGGCCTGGCCGCCGCGCTGGTCACCGCGCGCGCGACCGCGATCGACGATGCCTGGCTCGCCGATCTCCAGTCGCGGCTGTGGAGCCTGTCCGAGGCGGTCGCCCGTCGCTATTTCCTGCACGGTGCCGAGCCGCTGCGCGCGGCGGGGCTCGTCCTCGCATGATGCTCTACCGCATCCGCCATGTGACCCGGTTCGACTATGCCCAGCCGGTCGCCTTCGCGCGCTGCAATTTGCGGCTGAAGCCGATCCTCTGGTCCGGCCAGCGGATCGAGGAATATGCGCTGAGCGTGCAGCCCGGCGGCCGCACCTATCCGGCGCGGGCCGAGGCGGGTCTCGCCAATGTCGTGCGGCTGGTGGTGGAGCATGCCGCGAACAGCCTGACGATCGAAAGCACCGCGCAGGTTCGCGTCGACCGGCAGATCCCGATGCCCGCCCCCGGGGACCCGACGATCGCGCAGATCGCCGCACTCGCCCGCGCGAGCCGCGATCCCAGCCCGGCCGGCCCGGCCGCCTATCTCTTCCCCTCGCCGCTGATCCCGCTGGACCGCGCCATCGCCGCCTGGTGCGCCGAGGAACTGCGCCAGGACCGTGGTATCCTGGAGGCCGGCATCGCGCTGGCGCAGCGCATCCAGCGCGACTTCGCCTTCGATCCCACCGCGACGCTGGTCGACACGCCCCCGCACGAAGCCTTCGCCAAGCGGGGCGGCGTCTGCCAGGATTTCGCACAGATCATGCTATCGGGCCTGCGCGCCGCCGGGCTGCCGGCGGCCTATGTCTCGGGCTATCTGCGCACCCTGCCGCCGCCGGGCCAGCCCCGGCTGGTCGGCGCGGACGCCACCCATGCCTGGGTGCTCTTGTGGTGCGGGCCGGATCTCGGCTGGGTGGGTGTCGATCCCACCAACGGCATCTGGATGGCCGAGGATCACATCGTGATGGCGATCGGCCGCGACTATGCCGATATCGCGCCGATCGACGGCATCGTGCTCGGCTCGGGCGCGCAGGCGATGCAGGTCTCGGTGGATGTGGAGCCGCTGGAAGTGGCTGGGTCCGCCGGATAGGAAACTACCCGGCAGGCGTCCGATTGCGATCGTTGCGCATGCTGATATCGTGTGCAGATGACGACGGTATATGTGCTGCATCACGTCCGATCAAAGGACGAGTTTGGCGACGATGCCAAGCTGATCGGCGTGTACAGCTCGGCCAAAGCCGCTGCCGCCGCCTCGGCCCGATTGTTGCACCAACCCGGCTTCCGAGATCATCCGGAGGGATTCCAGACGGACGCCTATGCGCTGGACAGGGATAGCTGGTCTGAGGGTTTTGGCGTCGACGATTGCAATGAAATGGTGATCCGCTCCGATTCCTAACGCGTCGCGCCTGGTCCGACTGTCGCGCCCAATCGACGCCGACCGCTGTTGAGCCGCGGATCAACCTTAATGCTCCACCGGCCCCTTGTCACCGAAGTTCAGCCGTCGAGTCACGTTATAGTCCAGCACCGCCATCACGAAATAGGCGCCAAACTGCTTTACCCGGGTCCACCAGCCGGTACGCGCTTTGTAGAGGTCCGGCGTTATTCGCTCCGATTGCGCCACCTCGCCGTCGACATAGCTGCGGACATGCGCGGCGAAGGCGGGGTCGTCCACGCGCAGCATCAGCTCCAGGTTCAGGAACATGCTGCGAATGTCGAAATTGGCCGAGCCGATATGGACGACATCGTCGATCACATAGAGCTTCGTATGCAGCTTGGTCGGCTGATATTCGTGAATCTGCACGCCCTTGCGCAGCAGCCCCGCATAGGTGAAGCGCGCCGCCCAGATCGCGGCGGTGTGGTCCAGCTTGGCCGGCAGCACCAGCCGCACACGACCGCGCCGTCCTGCCCGATCTAGCCGCCGCAGCATGCCGGGGCTCGGCGCGAAATAGGCGGCGATCAGGTCGAGCGAACGGGCGCGCTCCATGTCGTGCTTCACCACCCGCGCCCAAGGCGACAGCCGCCGCATCGGGCCGCCGAGCAGCCAGCGGGTCGCCCCCGTGGGCTCGCTCCAGGTCTTGAGCGTGCGGCCCAGCGCGCGCAGGGTCGCCTTAGGCCGCTTCGCCCAGGCGGCGAGCGCGTCGAAATAGCCGGTCAGCCGCTCGGCCGCCGGCCCCTCGACCAGCAGCCCCATGTCGCGCCATGCCTGTTCGGCGACGGTGCCGAAATAATCATCCTCGATGTTGAACCCGCCGACGATCACGCGGGACTCGTCGGCCAGTGCCAGCTTCTGATGGTTGCGCAGCAGATAGCGGCGCCCCCAGCGCGGCACGAAGCGGCAGACATCGACCCCGGCGGCGTGGAGCGGATCGAAGAAGTCGTTGCTCTGTGCATGCTCGCTGCCCAGCCCGTCGACGATCAGATACACCCGCACCCCGCGCGCCGCCGCGTCGATCAGCGCCCGACGCACCGCGGCGCCGGCCTCGTCGTCGAGATAGATGTAATAGAGCACCCGCAGCGTGCGGGTGGCGCCGGCGATCAGGGCGAGCAGCGCCGCCATCCGCTCGGGGCCTTCGGGCAGCAGCGTCAGCCGGTTGCCGTCGACGGTGAAGCTGGGCTGGGCGAGCGGCGGCATGGGCGCTGCATCGGCCAGATCGGCATCCGCGGCAAGCGGCTCGGCATCGGCATAGGGCGCCATCGGGATCGTCTCTCCTGCTCGAACGCGCAGACAACGAGTGAAGCGCGATTGGGTTCGCGCACGCGCCCCGGCCGCTTTCCTTGACATTTCGGCAGCCGGCCTCTAACTGGCCGGTCTTTCCCGGACACCCCTATCCCAAGGAAGCGTACATGGCGCGCGTCACAGTCGAGGATTGCGTCGACAAGGTTCCCAACCGGTTCGACCTGGTGTTGTTCGCCGCCCAGCGCGCGCGGCAGATTTCCGGCGGTGCCGATCTCACCCTCGATCGCGATCGCGACAAGAACCCGGTCGTCGCCCTGCGCGAGATCGCGGAAGAAACCGTCCGCCCGGACCATCTGCAGGAAGCCGTTGTGTCGAGCCTGCAGCGCGTCCGCATCGACGACGAGGATGCGCCGGACGAAATCGGTTCGATCCAGGCACAGGCCGAGGCGCTCCGCCTCACCGCCGCTGCCCCGCCGCGCAACCAGAATCTGGGTGGCGACTACGAGGGCTGATCGCCTTCGATCGAACGAGACACAAAGGGGCTGGCGGCAACGCCGGCCCTTTTTGTTTCAGGCGCCGATCCGCGCGCACAGGGCGGCATCGTCCAGCCCCTCCAGCATAAGCAGCGCGGCGTACGGATCGCCGGCCAGCCCCAGCACCTGCGCAAAGGCGGGCTCGGTCTTGGCGCCCGCGAGTCGGCGCGTCATCACGGCGGCCCGAAGCGGTTCGCCGCCCAGCGCGAGCAGCCGTCGCTCGAGGACGAAATGCCGCCAGCCGACTTGCTCGGCGACAGGACGGGCCTGGCCGAACAATTCGAACAGCCAGCCCGAGCAGTGGAAGCGGGCGACCACCGGACGATCGCGGCCCTGCCATTGCCACATCGCGAAGCCGGGAAGGTCGCGATAGGCCGCCCAGACCGCCCCGGCGAAAGCCCGCGGGTCGGGCGCATGGCAGAGAATGTCGATATCGCTGTCGGGCAGGTCGAGGGCGAGCGGCGGCGTGCCCGCGACATGCGGGTCGAATGCGGTGAGCCGGATCAGCACGCCGCTGTCCGCAAGCGCTTCCGTGTACGCCGGCCTCGTCATGGCCTCGCCTTCGCCCCGTCCTTCCCGGCCCGGGGCTATTCCTGTTCTTTCTCGCCGGCGCTCTCGGCGCGCCCTTTGAAGCCCTGCGCCACGACGTACCATTCCACCGAGCCCTTGCGGCTCGCCGGGGGCTTGGCGTGCTTCACGGTGGTGAAGGCGCGCTTCATCTCGGCGATCAGCGCCGAATCGGCACCGCCGGCGAACACCTTGGCGACGAAATCGCCACCGGGCGCCAGCGTCCGAATCGCGAAATCGAACGCGGTCTCGACCAGCGCCATGGTGCGCAGCGCATCGGTCTGCGGATGTCCCACCGTGTTCGCCGCCATGTCGGACAGGATCAGGTCCGGCGTGCCGCCCAGCGCCTCGATCAGCCGATCGGGCGCGGCATCGTCCATGAAATCCATCTGGAGCAGCGTCGCGCCCTCGATCGGGTCGACCGGCAGCAGGTCGATGCCGACCACCGCCGCCTTGGGCAGTACCCGGCGCACCACCTGGGTCCAGCCGCCCGGCGCCACGCCCAGGTCGACGACGCGACGTGCGCCCTTCAGGAAGCCGAACTTCTCGTCCAGCTCGGTCAGCTTGTAGGCCGCGCGGCTGCGATAGCCCTCGGCCTTTGCCCGGCGGACATAGGGGTCGTTCAGCTGGCGCTCCAGCCAGCGCGTCGATTGCGCCGTACGGCCGCGCGCCGTGCGCACGCGGACATGGCCGCGGCCACCGCCCCTGCTCATCGAATCTTCCTCACAAACGCTTCGGCCGGATTACAGGGGCGCGCCCCCGATCAACCGACGCAGGATACCTTCGCGAATGCCGCGATCGGCGATGCCTAGCCGCTCGGCAGGCCAGATGTCGAGGATCGTCTCCAGGATCGCGCAGCCGGCGACCACCAGATCGGCGCGTTCGTTGCCGATACAGGGTACTTGCGCGCGCTGCCTGATGCTCATGCCCGCGATGTTCTGGCTCACCGCGCGCATCGCCGCGCTGGGCACGATCAGCCCGTCGACCGCCGAGCGATCATAGGAGGCGAGGCCCAGGTGCACGCTGGCCAGCGTCGTCACCGTGCCGCTGGTGCCGAGCAGCCGCCGTGTGCCCTTGGGGGTGCGGAGCCGCGCGACGAACGGCGCGAAGCTCTCCCGCACGCGGGCGCGCATGTCGGCATAGGCGGCGGCGCGCGCGTCGGCCGTCACCGCCTTGCTCTGCCCTGTCGCCTCGCTGAGCGAGACCACGCCCCACGGCGCGCTGTGCCAGTCGAGAATGTGGGGCACGGGCGCGTGCGAATCGACCAGCACCAGCTCGGTCGAGCCCCCGCCGATGTCGAACACCAGTGCGGGCCCGTCACCGGGTTCGAGCAGCGCATGGCAGCCGAGCACCGCCAGCCGCGCCTCTTCCTCGGCGGTAATGATGTCGAGCGCGATGCCGGTCTCGCGATAGGCGCGATCGATGAACTCGGCGCCGTTTTCCGCCTGGCGGCAGGCCTGGGTGGCGACCGATCGCGCCAGCGCCACATTGCGGCGCTTGAGCTTGTCGGCACAGATTCGCAGCGCCGCCAGCGTGCGCTCGATCGCCGCATCGGAAAGCCGGCCGGTCGTCGCAAGTCCCTCGCCCAACCGGACGATTCGCGAAAACGCGTCGATAACCGCAAATCCCGCGCCTTGCGGGCGCGCAATCAGCAGACGGCAATTGTTGGTACCCAGGTCCAGGGCGGCATAATGCCGCGATTCGGACCAGCGCGGTGCCGGTCCCTTCGCGGCCGGCGCTTTCGCGGCCGGCGGCGCCACAGGGCGCGCAGCGGCAGCGCGCCTTCCGCGGGGCATTCTGGCGGAGCCATCCCCCATACCATCACTCACTTATCTTCTTCCGTCACCAAACCAAAACGGTCCGGCCGGTGCTTGGATGCGAGGCTAGACGAGCCTGGACACAAGAGCAAGGCGAGCGCGCAATTGCAGCGTTGACACGCGCGCAGCATACCCCTATCTGGCGCGACCTGTCCGGTGCCCCGTCGTCTAAAGGTAAGACTACGGACTCTGACTCCGTCAATTGAGGTTCGAATCCTCACGGGGCATCCAGACAGCGTTCCTGCACCTTCGGAAACCCGGACGCCCCGCCAAGCGCGGATCGTATCAGTTCGCCGGCTGCGGCGCCGAATCGCGCGGCAGGAAACGGATGGCTACGCCGGTCGCGTTCGCCTTGCCCCAGCTGAACGCGGTGATGTGCGCCTTGCCATAGCTGGCCTTGATCACCGCATCGGCGCCCAGCTTGCGTGCGCGCTCCCAAAGCTCCGCATAGATTTTCCGCTGCGAGGGCGCATTGCTGAACACCGTTGCCTTGCGAACGCCGGCCTTCACTTCGCCCAGCACCACATAGGGCCGGTCGGTAATGTCCTCGGCGAATACCGGCACGCCGACTTCCGGGTTCACCACGGCCGCGGATGCGGCAGGCGCTTCCTGTGCCCGGGCAACCGGCGCGGCCAGCCCCAGCAGCACGCACGCGATGCCGACAATGCTCTTCATGATTCCTCTCCCCTGATCGCCGCTCCGCCCTTCGGAGCGATCGCCGCGACAGCCTATCGCGCCTTCAGGGGATTGTGGAGCCCAGTCTAGTGGACCAGCGGGCCGGCGCGGAACGGCTGGATCGCAGCGCGCCCCTGGGCCTCGGCCGCCGCCATCGGCCGGCCGAACAGATAGCCCTGCAGTAGTTGCGGCGACAGCGGCCGCAGGATCTCCAGCTCGTCCTCGGTCTCGATGCCCTCGAGCACGCAATCGAGCCCCAGGTTGCGGCACAGCCCGATCACCCCGGCGACGATCTCGCGCGAGGTGCGGCTGACCGTGATCTTGCGGACGAACGACTTGTCCACCTTCACCTTGGTGAGCGGCAGCTGGTCGATATATTCGAAGCTCGAATAGCCGGAGCCGAAATCGTCGAGCGCGATGCGGAAGCCGCGTGCCGCTAGCTCATGGAGCAGCGCGGAGGCGGCGGCGATGTCCTTCATCACCGCGGTTTCGGTGATCTCGAACTCCACGCGATCCGGCGCGATGCCGTGGTTGTTCACCTCGTCCGCGAGCGACAGCAGGAACGGCCGGTCGGCAAGGTCCTGGGCGGAGAGGTTGAACGACATGCGAATCGGTTCGGGCCAGTCGGCGAGCGCCGCCAGCCCCTTGGCGAACAGCACCCGGGTGACCGCCTTGGTGAGGCCGGCGCGTTCGGCGGCACGGATGAAGCGATCCGGTGGAATCGCGCCCAGCGTGGGGCTGTTCCACCGGGCCAGTGCCTCGAATCCCACCACCATGCCGCTGTCGCTGCCCACCTGCGGCTGGAACAGCAGGTAGAGCTCGCGCTCCAGATCCGCCTCGCGCAGCCCGCGCTCCAGCAGGATCGATTCGCGCATCCGCGTCTCTTCCTCGCCGGTGAAGACCATCGTCGTTCCCCGCGCGCGCTGCTTGCCCGAATAGAGCGCGAAATCGGCCTGCTCATAGGCGTCGACCGCGGCGACCCGGCCGGGCGGGCAATGGGCGAAGCCGATCGTGCCCCCCACCGCCAGGCGCAGCATGCCATGGGCGAAGGGCTCGCGGATCCGGGCGATAATCGCGTCGCCCAGCGCGCGGACCGGCGCGGGATCGGGACCGCCCTCCACCAGAATCGCGAACTCGTCGCCACCGATCCGGCCGAAATGCACCGCGGGCGTCGCGAACGGCACGATCCGCTTCACCACGTCGGCGAGCAGGACGTCGCCGATCGCGTGCCCATAAATGTCGTTCACCGCCTTGAACCCGTCCAGATCGAGGATGCCGATCCAGAAGGGCGACCCCGCCGACTCGAGCCGCGCCATGGTGGCGAACACCGCGCGGCGATTGGCGATCCCGGTCAGGCTGTCGCTCGCCGCCAGCCGGTCGGCGAGCAGCCGGGCATCGATCTGGCGGAGAATCGCCATCCGCAACAGCGTCCCCATGCCGAGCGACGCGAAGGAGGTCGCCAGGCCGATAAAGGCGAACTGTTCGAACTCCGCCGTCGGCGCACCACGGGCGAAGAACAGCAGCGACACGATCGACAGGGCGACGCAGCCGAGCGTGGCGCGCACCGTCACCGCCGAGGTCGAGAAGACCACCGCCATCAGCACGAAGTAGATCAGCTTGTTCGGTTCGAAATGCACCAGCATGTGCGTGACGACGTTGGCGTACATCAGCAGGTTGGTGGCGATGCCCACCGCCTCCAGCCGGCGCAGCGACAAGCCGTGTGCCGATAGGAGGCGGCTACGGAAAATCGCGTAGGCGAGCGCCGTGCAGGCGCTAAGCCCTGCAAGAATAACGAGCGATTGCCCTTTTTCGTCCCGAAAGTGTGCAATCGTTATGATAAGATAGTAGCACGATCCCGGAAGCAAAAATCCACGAAGGATCGGGCGATAGGCCTCGGCCAGTGCATTGCTTCTGTCTATTTTGGCCGATGCGCGTAACTTATGCCCCGTTCTTAGCAGATTGCGAGCAAATGACCGCACGATGTTCATGTCTGACATTGCGGCGAGACTCGGGCAAAAGGTTGCAGACCTATACGTTCTTCATAGGCGAGCCTGCCGACAACGCAAAATCAGGGCGCCGCGCGGCGCCCCGTCGTCACCCAGCCATAGACGAACAGCAGCGCCAGCGCCGCCGCCGCGACGAGATAGGGCAGTGCCCCCCAGACCTCGTACATCGCGACCCCGATCGAGGGGCCCAGCACGAAGGCCGCGCCGTTGACCGACGTCACCCGCCCCGCGACCGAGCCCTGCGCATGCGGGCCCACCGCGAGCGAGGCCCCGGCGGTGAAGCCGGGCCGGACGAATCCCATGCCCAGCGCGATCGCCCCATAGCCCAGCGCGATGCCGTATAGGCTGGCAGCGTTGGCGGTGGCGAGGCAGCCGAACGCGCCCAGCGCCGCGCCGACCAGAATCAGCGCGCGCGGCTTCAGGTCGAGCAGCGGGATCAGCCCCCATTGCACCAGCAGCGAGGCGCCTGCGCCGATCATCAGCACCAGCCCGGTCGGCTCCAGCGCCGCCGCGGGGGCGAGGGCGAGCCGGTCGATGATGAGGAAGCCGATCGCCTGGCCGGTCATCGCCTGGGCATGACCGGTGACCAGCCCGGCGATCATCCAAGGCCGGACCCGGCGATCGAAGGTGCGGACATGCTCGACATGCTCGCCCGTCGCCGCCGCGACGCTGGCGCCCGTGCCCTGGCCGCCGATCGAGGGATAGCTGGTGGCGGCGCCATGCTCGACCGCGCCCGAATCCGCCGGCAGCAGCCGCAGCACCGCCACCAACAGCACCAGCCCGACCGCGCTGGCGGCAAAGGCCGGGCCGGACAGGCCGATCAGCGGGCCACCAGGCCAGAGGTGCCCCATCACCAGATAGGGCGCCACCGCCGGCCCCAGGATCGTGCCCAGCCCGAACGCGGAGGCGAGCAGTGTCAGCGCTTTGGTGCGATCGTCACGGCTGGTGCGGCTGGCGACGATCGCCTGTACCGCGGGCGGCGCGGCCGATCCGAAGGCGCCGTACAGCATCCGCCCGACCACGAAGGCGCCGAAGGTGGCGAACGGGCTCAGCACCCCGTTGATGCCCAGCGCCAGGCAGACGCCGCAAAGCCCGAGCGACGCGGTAAACCCGACGATGCCGAGCAGCACCATGGATCGGCGCCCGGCGCGCTCCGAGCGGTTCGCCCAATACGGTGCGGTGAGCATCCACAGCAGCGCGGAGACCGAGAAGACCGCCGCCACCGCACTATCGGCGGCGTGCAGTTCGCGGCCGAGCGCGGGGAGGATCGATTGCAGCGCCGTATTGCCCGCCGCGATCAGCAGCATCACGCCGAACAGCAGCGCGAAGTCGCGGTCGATCGGGCGGCTCATGCGCGGCACCATCGATAGCTGCGCTCGACTCGGGTGACGACCACCTCGTACCAGTCGTACCAGCGGGCACGGCCCTGCGCGCGGATCGCGGCGTGATCGGGATGGTCGCGCCAGGCCAGCGCGCTTGCCTCGTCGGCCCAGTAGCTGATGGTGATGCCCACCCCGTCCGGCCCGCGCTGGGATTCGACGCCGCAATAACCCGGCTGAACCGCAACAAGTGCGGCCATCGCGTCCGCCGCCGCGGCATAGCCCGCGTCGTCATCGGTCGTGCGCTTCGACACGAACAGCACGGCCACCTGCCCGTTTCGCTCCTCTCCCATATGCGATTCGTAGAACGCGCACGCCGCTTTGCAAACCGGGGCAGGCCTGCGAAAGCCGTCGCCATGATCACCGACTGGCATTTCTATGCGCTCGCCGTGCTCGCCGTGCTCTTGCTGGGGCTGTCGAAAGGCGGGTTCGCAGGCATGGGTGCCCTGTCGTTGCCGCTGCTGGCGCTGGCGATCGATCCGGTGCGCGCGGCGGCGATCACGCTGCCGATCCTGATCCTGCAGGACGTGGTGAGCGTCTGGGCATTTCGCCGCACCGTCGACTGGCGGTTGCTCGGCTGGATGCTCCCGGGATCGATGGCGGGGATCGCGCTCGGCTATGGCTTTGCCGCCAGCGTCTCGCCGGTGCTGGTGCTGGCGGCAGTGGGCGCGATCTCGATCCTGTTCGGGATCTACCGGCTGTGGGCGAGCGGGCGGGCGACCCCGGCGATGGCAGCACGCTGGCCGGAATGGGTGGGCAGCCTGTTCGGCGTCGCCTCGGGCTTCACCAGCCAGATCGCCCATGCCGGGCAGCCGCCGTTCCAGCTCTGGGTGCTGCCGCGGAACCTGCCGCGCGACCGGCTGGTGGGGACGACCGCGCTCTTCTTCGCCGCGACCAACTGGATCAAGGTGCCGGCCTATTGGGCGCTGGGACAGTTCACGAGCGCGAACCTGCTCACCTCGGCAGTGCTGTTTCCGCTGGCGCTGGTATCGACGCTGGCGGGGGTATGGCTGGTGCGCCGGGTGTCGCCCGAGCGGTTCTACACCGCGATCTATGTGCTGATGATCGCGGTGGGCGGGGCGCTGATCTGGGAAGCGGTGGCGAAGGCAGCTTAAGCCCCTCCCCTTCAGGGGAGGGGTTGGGGTGAGGCAGTGTCTCACCGAGACCAAGCTGCGTTCTGGAATCCCTCCACCCCAACCCCTCCTCCAAGGAGGAGGGGCTGAGAAGGCTAGTCGAACAGGCTGGAGACCGAGCTTTCGTCGGCGATGCGGCGGATCGCCTCGGCGATCAGCGGCGCGATGGTCAGGTGGCGGACCTTCTCGCCGGCCGCGACCACCTCGTGGTTGCCGATCGAATCGGTGATCACCAGCTCGCGCAGTTCGGACTTGGCGACGCGCGCCATCGCCGCACCCGAGAGCACGCCGTGGGTGCAATAGGCGACGACGTCCTCGGCCCCCGCCGCCTTCAGCGCCGCGGCGGCGTTGCACAGCGTGCCGGCCGAATCGACGATGTCGTCGATCAGGATGCAGAAGCGGCCCTTCACCTCGCCGATGATGTTCATCACTTCCGATTCACCCGGCCGCTCGCGGCGCTTGTCGACGATGGCGAGGGGGGCGTTGTCCAGCCGCTTGGCGAGCTGGCGCGCGCGCACCACGCCGCCGACGTCGGGCGAGACGACCATCCACTGCTTGTCGATGAAGCGCGTCTGGATGTCCGCCGACATCACCGGCGCCGCGAACAGATTGTCGGTCGGAATGTCGAAAAAGCCCTGGATCTGCCCGGCGTGCAGGTCGACCGAGAGCACCCGGTTGGCGCCCGCCGTAGTGATCAGGTTGGCGACCAGCTTGGCCGAGATCGGCGTGCGCGGGCCGGGCTTCCGGTCCTGGCGGGCATAGCCGAAATAGGGGAGCACCGCGGTGATCCGCTTGGCCGACGCGCGGCGGAGCGCGTCGATCATGATCAGCAGCTCCATCAGATTGTCGTTCGCCGGATAGCTGGTCGACTGGAGCACGAACACATCCTCGCCGCGGACATTCTCGAGGATCTCGACGAAGATCTCCTCGTCGGCGAAGCGGCGGACATTCGCCTGGGTGAGCGGAATTTCCAGATAGTCGGCGATGGCGCTCGCCAGCGGCAGGTTCGAATTGCCGGCCATGAGTTTCATAAGATGCTGGCCTCCTGAGCCGCTCGCGATGTCCCGATGCCCGCGCCCTTTAGTGCGACGTTTCCGTGACGCAAAGAGGGCATTGCGACGCGGGGTGTGCCAGCCTAGGCCCCACACATGACCGTCGTTACCCGTTTCGCCCCCAGCCCCACCGGCACGCTGCATGTCGGCAACCTGCGGACCGCGCTGCATAACTGGCTGTTCGCGCGCCGCCATGGCGGGACCTTCCTGCTACGGATCGACGATACCGATCAGGCGCGCTCCGAGGAACGCTTTGTCGAGTCGATCCGTGCGGATCTCGCCTGGATGGGCCTGACGCCCGATGCCGAGGAGCGCCAGTCGGCCCGATTCGAGCGCTACGAAGCGCGATTCGCCCAGCTCGTCGCCGATGGCCGGGTCTATCCCGCCTATGAGACCGCGCAGGAACTGGAGCTCAAGCGCAAGGTGCTGCTCGGTCGCGGCCTGCCGCCGGTCTATGATCGCGCCGCGCTGGCGCTGACCGATGCCGATCGCGCCAAGCTGGAGGCCGAAGGCGTGCGCCCGCACTGGCGCTTCCGGCTCGATCACGACGAGGCGATCGGCTGGGACGATCTGGTGCGCGGGCCCCAGCGGTTCGAGGCGAAGCTGCTCAGCGATCCGGTGGTGCGCCGCGCCGACGGATCCTGGCTCTACCTGCTGCCGAGCGTGATCGACGACATCGATCTGGGCGTCACCCATGTCGTACGCGGCGAGGACCATGTCTCGAACACCGCGAGCCAGATCCAGATGTTCACCGCGCTGGGCGGCGCCACCCCGAGCTTCGCGCACGAGGCGCTGCTGACCGGCAACGAGGGCAAGCTGTCCAAGCGGCTCGGCTCGCTGGGCATCGACCATTTCCGCGAGGCCGGCATCGAGCCCCAGGCGCTGATCGCGCTGCTCGCCCGGCTCGGCACGAGCGACCCGGTCGAGGCCTTCGCCGATCCGGCGCCGCTGATCGCGAGCTTCGATTTCGGACGATTCGGCCGCGCACCGGCCCGGTTCGACGAGGCCGAACTCGCCCAGATCAACGCCCGCATCGTTCACCAGCTGCCGCATGCCGCGGTCGCCGATCGGCTGCCGGCCGGCATCGACGCGGCGGGATGGGAGGCGATCCGGCCGAACCTCACCACCGTCGCCGAGGCGGCGGACTGGTGGGCGGTGGTCGAAGGCCCGATCGCCGCGCCGCCGGTGGCGGACGAGGACCGCGCGTTCCTCGCCCAGGCGCGGGCGGTGGCCGCGGGGCTCGACTGGTCGGCCGATCCCTGGCGCGCGCTCACCGATGCGCTGAAGGCCGCCACCGGCCGCAAGGGCAAGGCGCTGTTCCTGCCGCTCCGCCGCGCGCTGACGGCACGCGACCACGGACCGGACATGGCCGCGCTGCTCCCCCTCATCGGCAAGGATCGTGCGCTGGAACGGCTGGCCACAGGCTGAGCCGTTCCATCTTTACGACATTCATGTAACGTTGTACCATCTCTTTCATCCGGCGTTCAGAGACCGGTGTTGGAGAAGGAGTGCTACAATCATGCATGCCGATTCCCGTTATCATGCCAGCGCCCCGCGATCGGTCAGCTTCGGGGCCGCACTCGCCATCAACGGCGCGATCCTTGCGGGCATGATCTTCGCCGCGCCGAACATCGTCGTGCTCCGGGATCCGGAAACGGTGATGCAACCGATCGACATTCGCGAGATTCCGCCGCCGCCGCCGATCGATGAGCCCAAGCCGGTGGAGAAGATCCAGCCGCGCACGTCGCAGCCGCCCTTCGCCGACAAGCCGATCGTGGAAACGACCAGCGAGACCAGCATCCGCACCACCACGATCCTTCCCGATACGCTACCGCCGATCGCAAAGCCGGCCGATACCGGCCCGGTGACCGTCCTCGATCCCCCCAAGGCGGTGCCTGCACTGATCGGCGCGACCACCGATCCCCGCTATGCGCAGGATTTCCAGCCCGAATACCCCAGCCAGGAAATCCGCGCCCAGCGCGACGGGCTGGTCACGCTGCGGGTGCTGATCGGCACCGACGGCCGGGTGAAGGCGGTGGAGCCGGTCAGCGCCACCAGCGATGCCTTCTTCGCGGTCACCAAGCGCCAGGCGCTGGGCAAGTGGCGCTTCCGCGCTGCCACGCGCGGCGGGGTGCCGGAAGAGAGCTGGAAGACCATGACCGTTCGTTTCCGGATCGAAGACGCCCGCTGATCCGCCCCTGGTTTCGGCGGCGTGGACGCGGGGGCTGGCCCTGCAGCCTCCGCGTCCCTATCTTCGGCCACCGATGACCTTCCTCAAGTACATCTCGCCGCTCCGGGCCCTGCGCGACCTGCGCGGCTATCTGGCGACGCGCAAGCGCCACGAACTCTGGTTCATGATGCTCGCGCTGGTCGTCACCTTCGGCGTCATCGTGGTGTTCGTGAAGGACTCGCACGTGCCGATGCCGTACAAGAAGAACATCATCTACGTCGACAGCTGGCCGATCACCCGCACCGAGGAAGAGATCCGCGCCAAGCAGAAGGTCGACGAGGCCAAGCGCCTGCAAGAGGAAGCGGCCTTCCAAGAGCGCCAGAAAAAGCGCCAGGCCGAATTCAAGAAGTATGACGACTGGCTGAAGAAGCACGGAATTTGAACGACGCGCGCTGGATGGCGACGGCGCTCGGGCTCGCCGAGCGCGGGCGGGGGCGGACGGCGCCCAACCCCGCTGTCGGCTGCGTGCTGGTGCGGCATGGCCGGGTGATCGGGCGCGGCTGGACCCAGCCCGGCGGCCGCCCCCATGCCGAGGCGATGGCGCTGGCCCAGGCCGGCGCGGCGGCGCGCGGGGCCACCGCGTACGTGACGCTGGAACCCTGCGCCCATCTCTCCGAGCGGGGCCCCGCCTGTGCCGATCTGCTGATCGCCGCCGGGGTCGCCCGCGTGGTCGCGGCGCTTCGCGATCCGGACCCCCGGACCGACGGCAGCGGCTTCGCTCGGCTGCGGGACGCCGGGATCGCTGTGGAGTCCGGCCTGATGGAGGCCGAGGCCCGGCGCAGCCTAGCCGGATTCCTCACGCGTCTCGCCAAGCGCCGCCCGCACGTCACGCTCAAGCTCGCCACCTCGCTCGACGGCCGCATCGCGCTATCCACCGGCGAGAGCAAGTGGATCACCGGCCCGCACGCCCGCGCCCACACGCATCTGGAGCGCGCCCGGCACGACGGCATTCTGGTCGGCCGCGGCACCTTTCTCGCTGATGTGCCGAAACTGGACGTGCGCCTGCCCGGCCTTGCCGATCGGTCGCCCCGGCGGATCCTGCTGTCCTCGACCGGCCCGACACCGCCGGGCTGGGAGCGGATCGCCGACATCGCCGACATCCGCCACCTCTCCGGCATCGACACGCTGATGGTCGAAGGCGGCGCCAGGGCGGCCACCGCCTTTCTCCGCGCCGACCTGGTCGATCGGCTGCTGCTCTACCGCGCCCCGATCCTGATCGGCGGCGGCAAACCCGCGATCGAGGCGTTCGGCCTCGCCGCATTGTCCGAGGCGCATGATCGCTGGCGCCTGTTGGACTCTCGTGTGCTTGGCAGCGATCGGTTCGAGGTCTACGAGCGCAACTGATGTTCACCGGAATCGTAAGCGATGTCGGCACGATCGACGCGGTAGAGCGCCAGGGCGACCTGCGCGTGCGCGTGTCGACGGCCTATCCCACCCACGAGATCGATCTCGGCGCCTCGGTCGCCTGTTCGGGCGTGTGCCTGACGGTGGTCGACAAGGGGCCGGGCTGGCTCGACTTCGACGTGTCGGGCGAGACCGTCTCGCGCACCGCCGACGACCTGTGGACCACCGGCCGCAAGCTCAACCTGGAGCGCGCGCTGCGCCTGGGCGACGAACTGGGCGGGCATATCGTCACCGGACATGTCGACGGCGTCGGCCGGGTGAAGCTCATTGAGGCGATCGACGGCTCGCACCATGTCGTGATCGCGGCGGGGCCGGAGATCGCCCCCTATGTCGCGCCCAAGGGCTCGATCACCGTCGACGGCGTGTCGCTGACGGTCAACGCGGTGGACGATACCCCGCAAGGCGTCGAATTCCACCTCAACATCATTCCCCACACCGCGGCCGTCACCACTTTCGCCACGCTGGCGGAAGGCCAGGCGGTCAATCTGGAGATCGACGTGCTGGCACGTTATCTCCAGCGCATGGAGGCATTGCGTGCCAAAGGCTGAACTCGCCGCGCTCAAGCACGGCTTCCTCTCCTCGCCCGAGGAACTGATCGACGAGGCCCGCAACGGCCGCATGTTCATCCTGGTCGATGACGAGGATCGCGAGAATGAGGGCGACCTGGTCATCCCCGCCCAGATGGCGACCCCGGACGCGATCAACTTCATGGCCAAATACGGCCGCGGCCTGATCTGCCTGGCGATGACCAAGGCGCGCGTCGACAAGCTCGGGCTCGAGCTGATGAGCCGTGCCAACGGCACCCGGCACGAAACCGCCTTCACCGTCTCGATCGAGGCCAAGGAAGGCGTGACCACCGGCATCTCCGCCGCCGATCGCGCCCGCACCATCTCGGTGGCGATCGACGGCACCAAGGACCGCGCCGACATCGTCACGCCGGGCCATGTCTTCCCGCTGGTCGCGCGGGACGGCGGCGTGCTGGTCCGTGCCGGCCATACCGAGGCGGCGGTGGATGTTGCTCGCCTCGCCGGGCTCAACCCCGCCGGCGTGATCTGCGAGATCATGAAGGACGACGGGACGATGGCCCGGCTCGACGATCTCGTCGGCTTCGCCCAGCTCCACAACCTCAAGATCGGCACGATCCGCGACCTGATCGCCTATCGCCGCCGCCACGATCACCTCGTCGAGCAGCGCGCCGAGGCGAGCTTCACCAGCGAATGGGGCGGCGAGTGGCGCGCGCTCACCTTCTGGAACAAGGCGACCGGCAGCGAGCAGGTCGCGCTGGTCAAGGGCAAGATTGATCCCGACAAGCCGACGCTGGTGCGCATGCATGCGCTCTCGCCCTTTGCCGACGTGTTCGGCGAAGGCGGCCCGCGCGGCGGGCTGCTGCGCAAGTCGATGGAGATCATCGGCAAGGAAGGCGCCGGCGTGATCGTGGTGATCAACCGCCCTCGCCCCGACGGCTATACCGTCGCGCTGCAGACCCGCAGCGGCGCGATCCCGCCCAAGGCGATGGACGAGCTGCGCGATTACGGCGTCGGCGCGACCATCCTCACCGAACTCGGCGTGCAGGAGATGATCCTGCTCTCCAACACCCATCACACGCTGATCGGGCTCGACGGCTATGGCCTGTCGATCGCCGGCACGCGTCCCATCGATCCGGAGCAATAATGGCCACCATCCTCATCGTCGAAGCGCGCTTCTACGAGCATCTCAACGACCTGCTTATCGCCGGCGCCAAGGCCGCGATCGAGGCGGCGGGCCACAAGGCCGAGGTGATCACGGTGCCGGGCGCGCTGGAGATCCCGGGCGCGGTCGCGCTGGCGGCGGACAGCGGCCGCTACGACGCGTTCGTCGCGATCGGCGTGGTGATCCGCGGCGAGACCTATCATTTCGAGATCGTCGCGGGCGAGAGCGCACGCGGGCTGATGGCGCTGTCGATGGACGGCGTCGCGATCGGCAACGGCATCCTCACGGTCGAGAACGAGGCGCAGGCGCTGGTCCGCGCCGATCCGAAGCAGAAGGACAAGGGCGGCGAGGCGGCCAAGGCGGCGCTGGCGATGCTGGCGCTCAAGGGCAAGTTCGGCTGATCCTATGGACATGCCGCCCTCCCGCTATCGCGTAGAAGAGCGGGGGCGGCGGCTGGTCGTGGTGGATCGCGCTACCGGGCGCGAGGTTTCTCAACCCAATTCTCCCCTTCCGCTCGCGGGAGGGGTCGGTCGCGGGGAGGGCCGTCGAAAACGACGGGAGCCGAGGATGGCGCCTCCTCCATCCCCTCAGACAGGCGGAGGGGATGCGCAGGGCTGGAGGTTCGGGTTTCAGCCGCGCAAGGCCACGCCGGACAGCTTTGTCACCCGCAGCTGGTTCGACGCCAGGGCGCCGCGGACGATCAAGCTCAACTACACCGCGCATTCGCGGCTGGCGGGGCTGCGCTTCGGCGGCGCGGTCCTCATCGCGTTGCTGGTCACCGGCAGCTTCCTGTTCTGGCCATGGTTCCCGTTCCTTCTGGCGGCAGTGCTGACCCCGCAAAGGACTCGTAAAGCCTTGCGCGAGGCCAGCACCCGCTGGCTGGACGGCTTCGATCAGGCCGATTGAAGCGCCAGTTCGTCGGCAGTCGGATAGTCGGTATAGCCCTCGGCCCCACCGACATAGAAGAGTTCCTCGCGCTGCGGATTGAGCGGCAGCCCCTCGCGCAGGCGGCGCGGCAGGTCCGGATTGGCGAGGAAGGTCCGGCCGAAGGCGATCGCATCGGCCTCGCCCGCGTCGAGCGCGGCCTGGGCACTTTCGGCATCATAGTCCGAGTTGAGCGCCAGCACGCCGGAAAAGACCTTGCGCATTACCGGGTGGATCGGCGGCTGGTCGGGCTCGCCGCGACTGCCGCCGGGACGCGGCTCGCGCATCTCGAGGAAGGCCACGCCGATATCGTCGAGCGCCGCGGCTGCGGCCTCGAACAGCGGAGCCGGGTTGCTGTCGTTGACGCCCTGCACCTCGCCATTGGGCGACAGCCGCACGCCGGTACGGTCGGCCCCGATCGTGTCCACCACGCGCTGGCTCACCTCGCGCAGCAGGCGGATGCGGTTCTCGATCGATCCGCCATAGGCATCCTCGCGGAAGTTCGCATTGTCGCGCAGGAACTGGTCGATCAGATAGCCATTGGCGGCGTGGATCTGCACCCCGTCGAAGCCGGCGCGGATCGCGTTCCGGGCGGCGCGTTCGTAATCGGCGAGGATGCCGGGAATCTCGTCGGTGCGCAGCGGGCGGGCCTGGGTGTAGGGGCGCTTGATCTCGCCCGAATCCTCCGCCGGATAGGTGCGGACCTCGCCGGGTGCCGTCGTCGCCGACGCGGAGACCGGCGGCTCGCCGCCGAGGAAGTCCGAATGGACCAGCCGGCCCATGTGCCATAGCTGCGAGACGATTCGGCCGCCGGCTTCGTGCACCGCCGCGGTGATCGGCTTCCACGCCTCGACCTGCGCGTCGCTCCAGATGCCGGGGGCATAGGCCCAGCCCAGCCCCTGCTGGCTGATGCCGGTCGCCTCGCTGATGATCAGCCCGGCGCTGGCGCGCTGGCGGTAATAGTCGGCCATGATCGGCGTCGGCACATGGCCGCGGGTGGAACGGCCGCGGGTGAGCGGCGACATCCACACGCGATTGGCGGCGTGGATCGCGCCGATCTGAATCGGATCGAACAGGCTGGGCATTGAAATTCCCTCATGCTGTTTGTGACTTCGGGCAGATAGGGCGCTACAGGGCGCCATGCACCGCAACGCACCGACAACAAAAACTTCCCCGGCACGAAGCCATGTTGCGACCGCGCTAATTGCAGCGCTCGTCGCAAACACCGCGCTCGCCACCGGCCCGTTGTTCGTGCGGATGGCCGATGTGGGCCCGGTGTCGGCCGCGTTCTGGCGGCTGATCATCGCCACGCCGATCCTGTTCGCGGCGGCTGCCGCCATGGGGGAGCGGCCGATCGCCGCCGGCCGGGGCCGCTGGTGGATTCTCGGCATCGCCGGCGTGGTGTTCGCGCTCGACCTGGCGAGCTGGCACATCGGCATCGTCCGCACCACGCTCGCCAATTCGACCTTGTTCGGCAATTCGGCGTCGCTGATCTTCCCGATCTACGGCTTCGTGGTGGCACGCGCCTGGCCGAGCAAGAGCCAGGGCGCGGCGCTGCTGCTGGCGGGAATCGGTGGCGCATTGCTGCTCGGCCGTTCGGCGGAGCTTTCGTCGCAGCATCTCGCGGGCGACCTGTTCTGCCTGCTCGCGGGCGTGTTCTATGCCGTCTATTTCGCGCTGATGGCACGGGTACGGGCGACGATCGCGCCGGTGCCGGCGCTGGCGCTGTCCTCGCTCGCCACCATCCCGCCGCTGCTCGTCATCGCGCTGGCGATGGGCGAGCAGATCGTGCCGCACCTTTGGTGGCCGCTGCTCGCGCTCGCCATCGTCAGCCAGCTGATCGGGCAGGGCTGCATGATCTACGCGCTCGGCCATCTCTCGCCGCTGGTGATCGGCATCGCCTTGCTGGTGCAGCCGGCGGTGGGTGCGGCGCTGGGTTGGGTGATCTTCGACGAACGCCTCGCCGCCGCCGATCTGTTCGGCGCAGGCTTGGTCGCCGCGGCGCTGGTGCTGGTCCGCCAGGGCGGGGTACGGCCCAAGGGGTAGGCGGTTGCCGGGGCGCGGCTTCGCGCCTAGATCAGGCCCATGGATCTCGCCGACGCCACCCTCGACGAACTGCGCGCGGCGCTTGCGCCGTCGCTTGCCGCCAACGCCGCCTTCGATGGCTGGAACCAGCGTGCGCTCGACGCCACCGCCGATGGCATGGGCGTCGACCGCGACATGGCGCGACTCGCCTTCGCCGATGGTCCGCTGGCGATGATCGACGCCTGGTTCGCGCATATCGATCGCACGATGCTCGACGAACTCTCGCCCGAGACGCTGGCGGGCATGAAGATCCGCGCGCGCATTGCCGCGCTGGTCGAGGCGCGGCTGGCGCTGCTCGCCCCGTATCGCGACGCGTTGCGCCGGGCGCTGGCGATCCTCGCCATGCCGCAGAATCTGGGCCGAGCGAGCAAGCTCGGCTGGCGCGCAGCGGACGCCATGTGGCGCGCGGCGGGCGATACCGCGACCGATTACAATCACTATACCAAGCGGATGACGCTCGGCAGCGTCTATGCCGCGACCATCGCGGTGTTCGTGCAGGACGAGAGCGAGGAATGGGCGGATACCCGCGCCTTTCTCGGCCGCCGGATCGACGGAATCATGCGCTTCGAAAAGGCCAAGGCCGGGTTCGTGAATCGCACCAGCAATCGCCCGAGCCTCTCCCGCTTCATCGGCCGGCTGCGCTACCCGGCGATCTGAGGTGCCCCCTCTTCTCGTCACCCCGGCGAAAGCCGGGGTCCATTGGGGTCTTCGTGCCGGCTCCTGCTTGCACCTAGTAGCGAATGGATCCCGGCTTCCGCCGGGATGAGGGCTGGTGGCGAGCGCCAGCTCAGGGCCGCGCCGGGCTCGCGCGCTCGGCGACCATGCGTTCGCCGTCGATCGTGATCGGGCTGGCAAGGCCCGGCAGCCCGTCACGCACGATCGCCATGCCGCGCGCGATCACCTGCGGATCGGCGAACACCTCGTCGACGCGGTTGATGGGCCCCGCCGGCACGCCCTGCGCCTCCAGCGCCTCGTACAGATCCGCCTTGGCCCAATCGAGGATCGCGCGGGCGAGTTGCGGGATCAGCGCGTCGCGATTGGTCACCCGCGCCGGGTTTGTCGCAAACCGCGCATCGCCCGCCAGATCGAGGCCGAGGATCGCGCACAGCCTGGCGAACTGCGAATCATTGCCCACCGCGACGATCAGCTCGCCGTCGCGGCAGGCAAACGCCTGATAAGGAACCAGATTCGCATGGCCGTTGCCCATGCGGTGCGGCACCTTCCCGCTCGCCATCCAGTTGAGCGCCTGGTTGGCGAGCACCGCGACCTGCGTATCGAGCAGCGCCATGTCGATATGCGCGCCCACGCCCTCCACGTCGCGCCGACGCAGCGCGGCGAGGATCGCGACGGCCGAATAGACGCCGGTGAAGATGTCGGCATAGGCGACCCCCGCCTTTTGCGGCGCGCCGTCGGGCTCGCCGGTGAGGCTCATCGCCCCGCCCATGCCCTGGATGATGAAGTCATAGCCGGCCCGCGCCGCATAGGGGCCCGTCTGGCCGAAGCCGGTGATCGAGCAGACGATCAGCCGCGGGTTGGCGGCGCGCAGGCTGGCGGCATCGAGCCCGTATTTCACCAGCCCGCCGACCTTGTAGTTCTCGATCACCACATCGGCATCGGCGATCAGCGCGCGGGCGGCCGCCTGTCCCTGGGGCGTGGCGATGTCGATGCCCACGCTCGTCTTGCCGCGATTGCATGCGTGGAAATAGGCGGCATCTCGGTTCGTACCCTCCGCATCATGGAGGAAGGGCGGGCCCCAATGGCGGGTATCATCCCCTGCCCCCGGCCGCTCGACCTTGACCACCTCGGCCCCCAGATCGGCGAGCAGCTGCCCGCACCAGGGCCCGGCGAGGATGCGGGCAAGCTCGACGACCTTGATGCCGGCGAGCGGCTTCACGGGCGCCGGATCTCGTAGACGACGTGCGGCTTTTCCACGCCCGCCATGATGCGTGGATGCGTGCCAGGGCGCAGCACGCCGTCGATCTTCTCCATCGCCCGGCGCGAGCGGATATTGTTCGCCCCCACCATGAAGGTCGCGGTCGTGACCTGCGCGTGGATATGGGCGAGCATCAGCGTCTTGATTTCGCGATTGTACCGCCCGCCCCAATAGGCGCGGGCGATATAGGTCCAGCCGATCTCGATCTCGTCGGCCTCGGGCACCCAATTGTCGTAGCGCGAGGCGCCAATCACGGTGCCGCTCGCCCGGTCGAGGATGGTCAGCCCGCCGCCGCTGGTCAGGCAGGCCTCGAAAAAGGCATCGAACACCGGCCGCTGCCAGCGATCATGGGCGGGGTGGACCTCCCAGACCAGCGGATCGCTGGCAACCGCATAGAGCGGCTCCCGATCGGCTTCCGTCATCGGCCGGATGCGGACAAGCTCGCCCTCCAGCACCGGCTGCCGATCGGGCGCCATCAGAACGCCGCGATGCCGGTGATCGCCCGGCCGAGTATCAGCCCGTGCACGTCGTGCGTGCCCTCGTACGTGTTCACCGTCTCGAGGTTGATCGCATGGCGGATCACATGGAAGTCGGCCGAGATGCCGTTGCCGCCATGCATGTCGCGCGCAACCCGGGCGATCTCCAGCGCCTTGCCGCAATTGTTGCGCTTGATGATGCTGATCGCCTCAGGCGCCAGCGTGCCCGCGTCGAACATCCGCCCGCAGCGCAGCGCCGCCTGCAACCCCAGCGCGATCTCGGTCTGCATATTGGCGAGCTTGAGCTGCACCAGTTGGGTCGCCGCCAGCGGCCGGCCGAACTGGTGGCGGTCCAGCGTGTACTGCCGCGCGGCGTGGAAGCAGGCCTCGGCCGCGCCCATCGTGCCCCAGGCGATGCCGTAACGCGCGCGGTTGAGGCAGCCGAACGGGCCCTTCAGCCCCTGCACGTTGGGCAGCAGCGCGTCTTCGCCCACTTCCACCCCGTCCATCACGATCTCGCCGGTCACCGAGGCGCGCAAGCTCAGCTTGCCCTCGATCTTGGGGCTGGTAAGCCCCTTCATGCCCCGCTCGAGCACGAAGCCGCGGATCGCGCCGTCATGCGCGTCGCTCTTCGCCCAGACGACGAACACGTCGGCGATCGGCGAATTGGTGATCCACATCTTGGCGCCGGTGATCCGGTAGCCGCCGTCGATCTTCTCGGCGCGGGTGCGCATGCCGGCGGGGTCCGAGCCGGCATCGGGCTCGGTCAGGCCGAAGCAGCCGACCCATTCGCCGCTCGCCAGCTTGGGCAGGTATTTCCGCCTTTGCTCCTCGCTACCATAGGCGTGGATCGGGTGCATGACGAGCGAGCTCTGCACGCTCATCGCCGAGCGATAGCCCGAATCGACCCGCTCCACCTCGCGCGCGACCAGGCCATAGGCGACATAGCCGAGCCCGGCGCCGCCATAGGTTTCGGGGATCGTGGGCCCGAGCAGGCCCAGCGTGCCCATCTCGGCCATGATCTCGCGGTCGAAGCGTTCCTCCAGATAGGCGGAGGTCACGCGCGGGAGCAGCTCGCCCTGTGCGTAGTCGCGTGCGGCACCCTGCACCATCCGTTCCTCGTCGGTCAGCTCGCCGTCGAGCCCGAACGGATCCTGCCAGTCGAACCGGCCCATCTCTGCCATTTCAGTCGTTCCTCGGTGTCTCCGGTGCCGGGGCGGGGGCGGGTGCCGGCGCCACGACCGGGGGTTTGGGCGGCGTTGCAGCGGCCGCCTTCTCTATTTCGTCCAATGCCTTGCGGGCGTTGACATAGCGCGTGGCGGCGCTGGTCCAGCCCTCCGCCACGGAGGCGCCCGGCATGTGCGCCACTTCGGCGATTGCGGTCTCGACATTGCCGGCGGCCAGCGCGCTGCGGGCACGGCGCAGGCGCTCGGCCGGGCGCGGGCTCGGCACGCCGGCCTGGTGGAGCACGAACAGGTCGCCGACAAAGGCGCGGAAGCGCACCCAGATGCTGTCGTCCGGCCCGGTGCCGAGCCGCGGCGCGATGGTATCCAGCGCGATGCGCAGGTCCTCCAGCGTCAACGGATCGGCCGCCGCGGTGACGATCGCGCCAACCGCTTGCGGATGCGCCCCGCCGAACCGGGCGCGCAGCTGCTGCTCCAGGCTGCCCAGCGGCTGCCCGCGCTCGACCGCGCGCCGCACCGCGGCCGCGACCATCAGCCGTTCGGCCTGGGTGGAATATTGGGCGGCATTGCGCGCGCTCTCGTCGGCCTGGCGCAGCTGCACTTCCAGGGCATCCAGCCGGGCGGCCAGCGCACTCTCCCGCGCATCGAGCGTCGCCACGTCCGTCGCCGGCGGCAGCACCGGCGGCGGCATCTTCAGCGCCGGCGGGGCCGGGGAGGGAGAGGCGGCGGGCTTCGCAGAAGGCTCGGCGGGGGTCGCTAGATGTGGGGCGGCATAGTGCATCGCACCGGCCGTCAGCGCCGCGCCGGCGAGGAAGCCCAGCCCGACGGGGATCATTCGGTTACGGCGCGGACTCAGGGTTCGGACCGGCTCGGGCGCCAGGGGCTCGTCGCTCATGGGCGCCCTTTTCGCCGGGTGAGCCCCTGCGGTCAATCGGCGAGCGCGATGGCGAGGTCGATCAGCGCCTCGGTCTCGGGTCGCGGTGCGATCGCGACGGCCCGCCAGCCGGTGCCCGCACCCGCCGCCGCCGCCGCGCTGATCGCCGCAAGCACGATCGCGCCGCGGTCCGGGACGAGCTCGGCCAGGCGTTCCCCGGCACGGGCCGATTGCACCAGCGCGATGCTGCCGGCGAGCGCGGCGACCGCCTCCGGGGCAATCGGCAACGGCTCGCTCGCATAGACCGGCACGATTTCGGCCACGATGCCGCCGGCGTCCAGCGTCCGCTCCTGCCCGGCGAGGTGGAGCGCACGGCGGACCCCCGCCGCGCCGGCCTGTTCGACGAGCGCGGCAGCCCCGGCCTGCCCGACCGACACGACATCGAAATGCGCCCTGCGCGCCGCCGACGCGGTCGCGTCGCCCACCGCGTGGACGGGAAGGCCCCGCAGGGCGTCGAGTCCGCTTCCCGCCAGCCGTACCGCGTTCGCGCTCGTCAGGATCAGCGCATCGAACGCCGCCGGATCGGGCACGCGCCAGGAGAGCGGACGCGTCGCGAACAGCGGCAGGCGGATCGCGGTGCGTCCCCGGCCCTCGATGGCGGCGGCGGTGATGCGGTTGCCGGGCTCGGGCCGCAGCACCGCGATGGGCCGGCTCATCCGGCGAACAGCGCGCGCACCGCGTCCGGCGCACGATCGAGCAGGTCGCGGGCAAGCGCCGCGGGGAGCATCGGATCCTCCGGCGCGCCTTCGATCATGCCGTGCACATGGGCGCTGCCGTCCTCCGAAAAGAGTTCCGCCTCGATCGTAAGGATCGCACCTTCGAGCGTGGCGAGCGCCGCGACCGGCGAGTGGCAATCGGCCATCAACGCCGCCAGCAGGGCACGTTCGGCCATCACGCAGGCGCGGGTCTTCGGATGATCGATCGCCCCGAGCAGCGCGAGCGTGCGCGTATCGGCGGCCCGCGCCTCGATTCCCACCGCGCCCTGCGCCGGCGCCGGCAGCATGACGTTGGTCGGCAGGACATGGCCGACATCGTGCCGCCCCAGCCGTTCCAGCCCGGCCGAGGCGAGCAGCGTCGCATCCGCCTCGCCCGCCGCCAGCCTGGCAAGCCGCGTATCGACATTGCCCCGGAACAGAACGGTCGAGACGTCCGGCCGGTGGCGCTTGACCTGCGCGGCCCGCCGGGGCGAGGCGGTGCCGATCACCGCGCCTGGTTTGAGCGCGGCAAGCGATTCGGCGCCGACCAGCCGGTCGCGCACATCGGCGCGGGGCAGCATCGCGGCGATGGCGATGGCCTCGGGGCGGAGCGTCTCGACATCCTTCATCGAATGCACCGCGCAGTCGATCTCGCCTTCCAGCAGTGCGCGATCCAGCTCCTTGGTCCACAGCGCCTTGCCGCCAATCTCGGCGAGCGGCCGGTCCTGCACCTTGTCGCCGGTGGTGCGCACGACCACGATCTCGCCCTCGATCCCGTGTGCGGCCTTCAGCGCATCGCGAACCATATGGGCCTGGGTAAGGGCGAGCGGGGAGCCGCGGGTGCCGATGCGGAATGCAGTCATGGCGCCGGTGCTACGGTCGCGGCGAAGCAAGGGCAATGGGGGTCTTCGCGGAGCCAAACGCCGTCCGCCTCTGGACCCGGCCGCCAAGCGGCGTAGAGGAGGAGCATGGCACTCATCCTCGGACTTGAATCGAGCTGCGACGAAACCGCGGCGGCCCTGGTGGAAAGCGACGGCACCATCCGCGCGCACAAGCTGGCGCGGCAGGAAGAGGCGCACCGGCCCTATGGCGGTGTCGTCCCCGAAATCGCCGCGCGCGCGCATGTCGAGATGCTGGGGCCGCTGGTCGAGGCGGCGCTGGAAGAAGCGGGCGTGACGCTCGACCAGGTCGATGCGATCGCCGCCACCGCCGGGCCGGGGCTGATCGGCGGGGTGATGGTGGGCCTCGTCACCGGCAAGGCGCTGGCGCTCGCCGCGAACAAGCCGCTGGTGGCGGTGAATCATCTGGAGGGCCATGCCCTCTCGCCGCGCCTGGGCGACCAGAGCCTGGAATTTCCCTATCTGCTGCTGCTCGTCTCGGGCGGGCATTGTCAGCTGCTGCTGGTGGAAGGCGTCAGCCGCTATCGCCGGCTCGCCACCACGATCGACGATGCCGCGGGCGAGGCGTTCGACAAGACCGCCAAGCTGCTCGGCCTCGGCTTCCCCGGCGGCCCGGCGGTGGAGCAGGCGGCGATGCGCGGCAATCCCAGGGCGGTGCCCCTGCCCCGCCCGCTGGTCGGATCGGGCGAGCCGCATTTCTCGTTCGCGGGCCTCAAGAGCGCCGTCGCCCGTGCCGTGAACGACTATAGCGCGGAAGATCTCGCCGCCTCGTTCCAGCAGGCGGTGGTCGATTGCCTGGTCGATCGCACCCGGCGCGCGCTGACGAGCGTGACCGTGCAGCCGAGCGCGCTGGTCGTCGCCGGCGGTGTCGCCGCGAACAAGGCGGTGCGCGGCGCGCTGGAAACGCTCGCGGCGGAACACGCCCTCCGCTTCGTCGCGCCGCCGCTCTGGCTGTGCACCGACAATGCGGCGATGATCGCCTGGGCCGGGGCCGAGCGCTTCGCCCAGGGGCTTACCGATCCGCTCGACACCCCGGCGCGGGCGCGCTGGCCGCTCGATCCCGATGCGGAGAAGGTACGCGGCGCAGGAGTGAAGGCATGAAGATCGGGGTGATCGGCGGCGGCGCCTGGGGAACAGCGCTTGCGCAGGTGGCGGCACGCGGCACCGAGCCGGTGCTGCTCTGGGCGCGCGAGCCGGAGGTGGTGGCGAGCGTCAATGCCGACCACGAGAACCGCCAGTTCCTCGCCGGCGTGCCGCTCTCCCCCAGTATCCACGCGACCGGCAGCCTCGGCGACCTCGGCGGCTGCGACGCGCTGCTGGTGGTGGCGCCGGCACAACATGTCCGCGCGGTGCTGGCGGAAACGGCGGTGGGGACCACGCCGCTGGTGCTGTGCGCCAAGGGCATCGAGGCGGGGACGCGGCTGCTGGTCGGCGAGGTGGCGCGCAGCGTCGCCCCCAGGGCGCCGATCGCGGTGCTGTCCGGCCCCACCTTCGCGCATGAGGTGGCAGCGGGGAAGCCGACCGCGGTGACGCTCGCCTGCGAGGATGCCGCGCTGCGCACCCGACTGGTGGAGCGGCTCGGCGCCCCAGCCTTCCGCCCCTATGCCTCGGCCGATGTGATCGGCGCGGAGATAGGCGGGGCGGTGAAGAACGTGCTCGCCATCGCCTGCGGGGTGGTGGAGGGCGCCGGCCTTGGCCTCAACGCGCGCGCGGCACTGATTGCGCGCGGCTTTGCGGAAATGACCCGATTCGGTCTGGCGCGCGGCGCCCAGGCGGAGACGCTGACCGGGCTTTCGGGATTGGGCGACCTCGTCCTCACCTGCTCCTCCACCAATTCACGCAATTTCTCGCTGGGCGTCGGGCTGGGACAAGGGCGCAGCGCCGCCGAGCTGCTCTCGGACCGCAAGACCGTGGCCGAAGGCGCCTTCACCGCGCCGGTGCTGCGGGAAGCGGCAGCGGAGGCAGGTGTGGAAATGCCGGTTGCGCTGGCAGTCAACGCGCTGCTCGAAGGCGCACCGGTGGCCGAGGTGATCGACGCACTGCTGAGCCGGCCGCTCCGGGCGGAAGCGGTTTGAGCCGTACTTAGCCCCTCCCCTTCAGGGGAGGGGTTGGGGTGGGGCAGTGTCTCGCAGAGACCAACAACCGGTCTGGAATCCCTCCACCCCCAAACCCCACCTCCAAGGAGGAGGGGCTTAAGGACGGAAGCTACAGCAGCCCCAGCCCCGCCAGCTCGCCCATCAGCGCCGGCGGCAGTTCGTCCGCTCCCCCGTCCAGATCGCCCAGATCCGGCGGCGCGTCCTTGGCTTCCAGATAGCGCCATCCCTGGTGCGCGCGCTTGGGTCGTGCCTGGACCAGCACCAGCTTGGGCTCCAGCAGGATCGCGGTGCGGCCGCCATCGGCCTCGCCGAAGCCAAGGATCGGCGAGCGGCCGACCAGCTGGTGTTTGAGGATCCAGAACAGCGATCCGCCGTCGATCTCCTCGTGGCGTTTCGGCAGATAGCGCGTGGTCAGCGCGACGCCGCCCAGCGCCGCACGCGCCTCCAGACGTTCGCGCAGGAAGTCGACGCTGTCGCACGCAAAGGCGACCTTGGTGAGATGGAGTGGCACGCGGCTGATTTGGGCAATCCCACGGCCCCGATCAAGTCAGCCGCCCAGCCCCACCAGCGTCGCGAGACCGAGGAACGAAAAGAATCCCATCACGTCGGTCATCATCGTCACGAACACCGCCGATGCCACCGCGGGGTCCACCCGCAGCCGATCGAGCGTCACCGGGATCAGCACCCCTGCGAGGCCGGCAATCAGGTTGTTGATCACCATCGCCGCGGCGATCACCGCCGCCAGCCAGGGAATGCCATAGACCAGCATCGTCCCTGCCCCGATCGCCAGCCCCAGCGTCGCGCCGTTGGCGGCGGCAATGCGCAGCTCGCGCAGGATCATGCGGAGCGTGTTCGATTCGGTCAGCTGGTTGGTCGCGATCGCGCGCACCACCACCGCCAGCGTCTGGGTGCCGGCATTGCCGCCCATGCCCGAGACGATCGGCATCAGCACCGCGAGCAGCGCGAACTTGGCGATCTCGCCCTGGAACAGCCCGACGACCGAGGCGGCGAGCATCGCCGTACCGAGATTGACGAACAGCCAGGTCAGCCGGGTCTTCACCGTCAGCAGTACGGGCTCGTTGATGTCGCCCTCGCCCGCGCCGGACAGGCGGAGAATGTCCTCGCCGGCTTCCTGCGAGATGATGTGGACGATGTCGTCCACCGTGATCATGCCGACCAGCCGGCCGCTCAGATCGACCACGGCGGCCGAGATCAGCGCGTATTTCTGGAAGCGCAGCGCCACTTCCTCCTGGTCCATGTCGATCGGGATCAGCGTCTGCTCGCGCTTCATCACGTCGCTGATCGTGATCCCGCGCGGGGTGCGCAGGATCCAGGAAAGTTCGCAGGTGCCGATCGGCTTGTGCGAGGGATCGACGACGAAGATTTCCCAGAAATCGGTGGTCAGTTCGTCATTGCCGCGCAGATAGTCGAGCACGTCGCCCACGGTCCAGTGCTCGGGCACCGCGATCAGCTCGCGCTGCATCAGGCGGCCGGCGGATTCCTCCGGGAAGGACAGCGCTTCCTCGATCGCGGCGCGGTCGTCGGGGTCGAGCGCGCGAAGCACCTCGCGCTGGTCCTCGACGTCCATGTCCTCGATGATCGCGACCGCGTCGTCGGTGTCGAGCTCGGCGGCGATATCGGCCACCTGATGCGGCTCAAGCGCGTCGACCAGCGCTTCGCGCACCCAGTCGTTCATCTCGGCGAGGACATCGCCGTCGATCAGGTCGGAAATGGCGGTGACGACGTCGGCGCGCTGCTCGGCCGGCACCAGCTCGATCAGGTCGGCGATGTCGGCGGGATGGAGCGGCGCGACCAGCGCGTGTGCGGCCTCGGGATCGCCCTGATCGACCGCCTCGAGCACCGCGCTGACGAATTCGGGCTTGAGCCGATCGTCCTCGTCCAGCTGGCTCTCGGGTGCGGTCGCCTCTTCCTGCAGTTCGGTCTCGCTCACCGTCCGACCTCCCGTGCTGCGGCCCTCGTGTGGGGCGCGCTGCCACCGCACGCCCGGATTTGCAAGTCGGCAGCGCTCCGCCTAGGGCTTGGTCCCGGATTTATAGAAGAGGTGCCCCATGGCCGAACCCACCACGCTCGTTCTCACGCTCGATACCGGCGATGTCCGCATCCGCCTCCGCCCGGACCTCGCGCCGAACCATGTCGCGCGCATCGCCGGCCTCGCCGACGAAGGCTTTTACGACGGCGTGATCTTCCACCGCGTGATCGACGGCTTCATGGCGCAGGGCGGCGATCCCTCGGGGACCGGCATGGGCGGCTCGGACAAGCCGGACCTCGCGCAGGAATTCTCGAAGGAGCGCCATGCCCGCGGCGTCTGCTCGATGGCCCGCACGATGAACCCGAACAGCGCCAATTCGCAGTTCTTCATCTGCCTCGACGACGCCAGCTTCCTCGACGGCCAGTACACCGTCTGGGGCGAAGTCGTCGACGGCATGGAGCATGTCGACGCGCTGCCGAAGGGCGAGCCGCCCGCGACTCCGGGCAAGATCGTCAAGGCCCGCACCGAGGCGTGATGCGTGTATCCCCTCCCGCTTCGCTGAGGTGGGAGGGGCTGTTGCGGCGGTGGGGCGACGAAACCTGCGGCGGGATGGCACCGCCATCCTCACCACCCACCGTCATCCCGGCGAAGGCAGGGATCCATTGGCGCTGAAGCCGCGGTTCCTGTCCCCAGCGGCGTGGCAAATGAATTCCCGCCTTGGCGGGAATGACCATTGGGTCTGGAGAGGGTGCGGCCTCCTCCCCGCTTCACCGGATGGTAAGCACGCCGGCCGTAAAGGTTCGCGCTCCATCCGTATACCGCGCAGTGTTGCAAATCATTCGCAATCTCATTAAACCCTAAAAGGGTGGATTTCGCGCGCGCGCTGTGCTTTAGCCCCGCGCGATCCATTTCCCCGTTCCCTTGAAAAGGCGGACTGCTCCCATGAACATCCACGAATATCAGGCCAAGGAACTGCTCGCGAAGTTTGGCGTGCCCGTGCCCGCCGGCTTTGCCGCGATGAGCGTCGAAGAGGCCGTCGAAGCCTCGAAGAAGCTGCCTGGGCCGCTCTATGTCGTGAAGGCGCAGATCCATGCCGGCGGCCGCGGCAAGGGCAAGTTCAAGGAACTGCCGGCCGAAGCCAAGGGCGGCGTCCGCCTCGCCAAGACCGAGGACGAGGTCCGCCACGCCGCGACCGAGATGCTCGGCAACACGCTGGTGACGATCCAGACCGGCGCCGCCGGCAAGCAGGTCAACCGCCTGTATGTCACCGACGGCGTCGACATCGCCAAGGAATTCTACCTCGCGCTGCTGGTCGATCGCGCCACCGGCCGAGTCGCCTTCGTCGTCTCGACCGAAGGCGGCATGGACATCGAAACCGTCGCGCACGACACGCCGGAAAAGATCCACACCTTCGACGTCGATCCCGCGACCGGCTTCATGCCGCACCATGGCCGCGCCGTCGCCAATGCGCTCGGCCTCGAGGGCGATCTCGCCAAGCAGGCGCAGAGCCTGGCCGGCAAGGTGTATGACGCCTTCCTCGGCACCGACGCCTCGCAGATCGAGATCAACCCGCTCGCCGTCACCGACGACAACAAGCTGCTGGTGCTCGACGCCAAGGTCGGTTTCGACTCGAACTCGCTGTTCCGCCACAAGGACCTGCTCGAGCTGCGCGACGAGACCGAAGAGGATCCGATGGAGCTCGAGGCGTCGAAGTATGACCTCGCCTATATCAAGCTCGACGGCGACATCGGCTGCATGGTCAACGGCGCCGGCCTGGCGATGGCCACGATGGACATCATCAAGCTGAACGGCATGTTCCCGGCCAACTTCCTCGACGTCGGCGGCGGCGCGAACAAGGAGAAGGTCACCGCGGCGTTCAAGATCATCCTGAGCGATCCCGCCGTGAAGGGCATCCTGGTCAACATCTTCGGCGGCATCATGCGCTGCGACATCATCGCGGAAGGCATCGTTGCGGCTGCCAAAGAAGTGAACCTCGCGGTGCCGCTGGTCGTCCGCCTCGAAGGCACCAACGTCCAGCAGGGCAAGGACATCCTGGCCAATTCCGGCCTGCCGATCGTCGCCGCCAACGACCTGGGCGATGCCGCCCAGAAGATCGTGGCGGAGGTGAAGAAGGTCGCGTGAGCGACACGGCCGCCCCGACGGATTCGTCGGTCGAGGGCGGCTGCCATCGGGGTACGCTGGCGGCGCAGATCATTCCTCCCCGGAACGGGGAGGGGGACCGCGCTGCGCAGCAGCGTGGTGGAGGGGCCGCCGCGCTAGCGGCGGTGTCCCTGCGATCTCCACCCTTTCCGCGCCTGTCGGCGCGACCCCTCCCCCACCGCCTTCGGCGGCTGTCCCCCTCCCCGTACCGGGGAGGAATTGCAGGCTTGACCGTTCCCGCGCCCGCTACTGGCATTTCGGTCAGCTATCCAAAATTTCCACCCCCGGAATCCTTCGGCACGCTGATCCATGCGTACGCCGAATCGCTTGCGAGCGGTTGACGTTCGCGTAAACGTAACCCACTTGTTCAGGGGATAGCCCTGGCAGACAGGAAGGATGCGATGAAGGTCTTGGTACCGGTCAAGCGCGTGCTTGATTACAACGTGAAGCCCCGCGTCAAAGCGGACGGGACGGGCGTCGATCTGGCGAACGTCAAGATGAGCATGAACCCCTTCGACGAGATCGCGATCGAGGAAGCGGTCCGGCTCAAGGAAAAGGGCGCGGCGACCGAGATCGTCGTCGTCACCATCGGGGTCGCCAAGGCGGAAACCGATGTGCTGCTCACCGCGCGCGCCATGGGCGCCGATCGCGGCATCCTGATCCAGACCGACGAGACGGTGGAGCCGCTGGCGGTGGCCAAGCTGCTCGCCAAGGTGGCGGAAGAGGAGCAGCCCGGCCTGATCATCCTCGGCAAGCAGGCGATCGACGACGATTCGAACCAGACCGGCCAAATGCTGGCGGCGCTGCTCGGCTGGGCGCAGGGCACCTTCGCCTCGAAGGTCGAGATCGCCGGGGACCGCGTGCATGTGACGCGCGAGATCGACGGCGGGCTGGAGACCGTTGACCTCAAGCTGCCGGCGATCGTCACCACCGATCTCCGCCTCAACGAGCCGCGCTATGCGACGCTGCCGAACATCATGAAGGCGAAGACCAAGCCGGTCGCGAAGAAGACCGTGGCGGAGTACGGCGTCGACATCACCCCGCGCCTCACGACGCTGAAGGTGGTCGAGCCGGCCAAGCGCCAGGCCGGCATCAAGGTGGGCTCGGTCGACGAGCTGGTCGAGAAGCTCAAGGGCATGGGAGTCGCGTGATGAAGACGCTGGTTTGGGTCGAACACGACAATCAGAGCGTCAAGGACGCGACGCTCTCCACCTTCACCGCCGCTGCGAAGCTGGGTGAGGTGCATCTGCTGGTCGCCGGCAAGGGCGTTTCGGGCGTGGCGGAGGCCGCAGCGCAGATCGCCGGCGTCGGCAAGGTCCATGTCGCCGACGACGCGGCGTACGCGCATTTCCTCGCCGAGAATGTCGCGCCGCTGATCGTCCAGCTGATGGGCGATCATGACGCGGTGCTGTTCCCGGCGACCACCACGGGCAAGAACGTTGCGCCGCGCGTCGCCGCCGCGCTCGACGTGATGCAGATCTCGGACATCCTCTCGGTCGAGGGTGCGGACACCTTCACCCGGCCGATCTATGCCGGCAACGCGATCGCCACCGTGCAGACCAGCGACAAGAAGCTGGTCCTCACCGTGCGCGGCACCGCGTTCGACAAGGCGGCGGCGACCGGCGGCAGCGGCACGGTGGAAGCCGTCGCAGTTGCGGGCGACACGGGTCTCTCGACCTTCGTCGGCGCCGAGATCGCCGCCTCGGAGCGTCCGGAGCTGACCAGCGCCAAGGTGATCGTCTCGGGCGGCCGCGCGCTCGGCTCGCAGGAGCAGTTCCACGCGCTGATCGATCCGCTGGCCGACAAGCTCGGCGCCGCGGTCGGCGCCAGCCGCGCGGCGGTCGATGCGGGCTATGCGCCGAACGACTATCAGGTCGGCCAGACCGGCAAGATCGTGGCGCCGCAGGTCTATGTCGCGGTCGGCATTTCGGGTGCGATCCAGCACCTCGCCGGCATGAAGGATTCGAAGACGATCGTCGCGATCAACAAGGACGAGGACGCCCCCATCTTCCAGGTGGCGGACATCGGCCTGGTCGGCGACCTGTTCACCGTCGTCCCGGAGCTGACGGAAAAGCTCTGAGCCCCGCGTGACGCTCGATCTCGAACGCGATGGGGCGGCGCACCTTGCCGGTGCGGCCGCCCCTTTTCTTGACCGCCTGCGCGCGCTGGTCGCGGCGCTGCCGGCGGACAAGGCCGGGCTGCGGCTGCACGGAGTGGAGGGGCTGGCCGAGTTGCTGGCGGCCGACGCGCTTGGGGCTGCGCCCGCCGAGCGGCTGGGCCCCGCCGCCCGGCCGGTGCGTGCCATATTGTTCGACAAGAGCGCCGCGACCAACTGGGCGCTCGGCTGGCACCAGGACCGCACCATTGCCGTGCGGGAGCGGGTGGACGTGCCCGGCTATGGCCCCTGGTCGACCAAGCAGGGGCTGCGCCATGTCGAGCCGCCCTTCGCGCTGTTCGAGGCGATGGTCACGCTGCGCATCCACCTCGATGCGGTGCCGGCGGACAATGCACCGCTGCTGATCGCCCCCGGCTCGCACCGGCTGGGGCGCGTGCCGGAAGCCGGGATCGCCGCTGCCGTCGCGCGCTGCGGGACGGCTGCATGTCTGGCGGATGCGGGCGATATCTGGATGTACAGCACCCCCATCCTGCATGCCTCGGCGGCGAGCGACGCGAAGGGGCATCGCCGCGTGCTGCAGGTCGATTTTACCGGCGCCGTGCTGCCGGCGGGTCTGGAATGGCTGGGCCTCTGAAAGGAAAGGCCCGCCGGCAAGGAGGGTCGCCGGCGGGCCAGGCCTCGCCCAATGGGGATAGCGCGAGGCCTATCGACGGCGTCAGGGCATGAGGACGCTGTCGATCACGTGAATCACGCCGTTGGACTGGTTGACGTCGGCGATCGTGATCTTCGCCTTGCCGCCCTTGGCATCCTGGATCATCCAGCCGCCCTTGGGGCCCTTCATGATGGTGATCGGCTCCCCCTGCACGGTGGTGAGCGTCGCCTTGCCGCCATGCGCCTTGGCATTGGCTGCGATCTGCGCCGCGCTCAGCTTGCCGGCGACGACGTGATAGGTGAGGATCTTGGTGAGCGTCGCCTTGTTCTCCGGCTTCACCAGCGTGTCGACGGTGCCGGCGGGCAGCTTGGCAAAGGCGGCGTTGGTCGGCGCGAAGACGGTAAACGGCCCCGTGCCCGAGAGCGTGTCGACCAGCCCGGCGGCCTTCACGGCGGCAACCAGCGTGGTATGATCCTTCGAATGCACCGCGTTCTCGACGATGTTCTTCGTCGGATACATGGCGGCACCGCCGACCATCGGAAACTTCTGCACGGCGGCAACCGCGCCGGTGGCGAGCAGCGCGGCACCGACGATTCCGGTAACCGAGGCGAGACGGGACTTGCGCATCTTCTAGCTTCCTCTTGCTACGCACCCCTCTTGCGGAGACGCGACGGAGCTACGGGGCGAAAGGTGCCCCGGATGCGGCCGGCCTTAAAGAATCGTGATTTTTCCTGCCGCGACCGGCGGCCCGCTGGGGCCCGCATGGGGTGCGGTGGCCGCATCCTCCATCGTGACCGCGAGCGTGGCGCCTTCCGCCATCAGGGCGCGGTTGGCCGGGGCCACCGCCATGTCCCGCCCGCCGCGAACGGCGACCAGCCCCAGCGACACGGGCTTGCCGCCCGCAGGAATCACCCACAGTTCGGGCGCGCGACGGCTGGCCGGCATGCTGTCGGTCCGGACATGGAGCATCCCCTGCCCCGCATCATAGCGCGCGACGAAGGCTGCCCCCTCGGTACCGGTAATCTGCGCGATCGCCACCGGCTGCGGCGCGGTCACGCCCGGCTCCGGCGGCAGCACCACCGGGATCGGCACCGGCCGCAACAGCAGAATCGCGAGCAGCACCGCCGCCGCCGCGCTGGCGGCGATCGCGGTTGCGCGCCAGCGCCGCAGCGTCACCACGACGCCGGGATCGCCCGCCGGCAGACGCGCGTCGATCCGCTGCCACAACCCGGTGGGTGCGGGCACGTCGACTGCGCCGAGCGCGAGCGGCCCGAGGTCGAGCGCCCAGCGCTCGACTTCGGCCGCAAAGCCAGGGTCCGCCAATTGGCGGCGACGGGCAGCGGCCAGTTCGGCGCCGTCGAGCAGCCCCAATGCCAGCTCGGCCGCCAGCGCGATGTCCTCTTCGTCGGGACAGAGCGGCTCAGCCATCGCCGAGGCACCCCCGCAATTGCAGCAGCCCGCGCCGGATCCAGCTCTTCATCGTGCCCAGCGGGACCGCCGCGTCGGCGGCAAGTTCGGGATAGGTGCGCCCCTGGAAGAAGGCGGCGCGGATCGCCCCGCGCGGCTTTTCCTCGAGCGCCTCGAGGCACTCGAAGATCCGCGCCCGCGTCTCGCCCGCCTCCAGCAGGGCATCCGCCGAGGGACGGCCATCGGGCAGCTCGAACGCCGCCTCGACCGGCGCGGTCTCGCCCAGCCCGCGGGCGCGGCGCCAGTCGATCGCGGTATTGCGGGCGATCGTGCACAGCCAGGTGATAGGGCTCGCGCGCGACGCATCGAAGCGCCCTGCCCGGTCCCACACCTTCAGATACACGTCCTGCATCACATCCTCTGCGGCCTCGCGGTCCTGGCAGATACGGAGACAGACGCCCATCAGCTTCGCCGCTGTCAGATCATAGACGGTTTTCAGCGCCCTGCGGTCCCCGCCCGCCACGGCCGAAAGCGCCTGGACGAGCCGTTCGCGCGCGCGGTCGCCGACGATGGGGAGCGGAGAAGACACGCCGCGCAGGTGTAACGGCAAATCCGGCCGGGGCAAGCCGGCGGGCAGCCGCTGGACGAAGGGGTAGCGCGCCCGCTAGGCCGGAGCCGACGCTGCGGACGAGGGGAGCAAGGCGGTGACGACGAACTGGGTACGATCGATGGCGCTGCCGGCGGTAGCGGTGGGGCTGGCGGTGCTGTGCCTGCGCGTCTTCCTGCCCTTTCTCGACGAGATCCTGTGGAGCATCGTCGGCACCTTGCTTTTCCTGCCGGTCAAGCGCTGGTATCTTCGCCGCCATCCGGGGCAGGAAAATCGCGCGGCGTTGATCGCCCTCGCCGCGATGTCGGTCACGCTG
This sequence comes from Sphingomonas elodea ATCC 31461, assembly GCF_000226955.1. Classification (GTDB taxonomy): domain Bacteria; phylum Pseudomonadota; class Alphaproteobacteria; order Sphingomonadales; family Sphingomonadaceae; genus Sphingomonas; species Sphingomonas elodea. The sequence goes on along the minus strand of NZ_AGFU01000002.1, from coordinate 91,082 downwards.
ATGCTGCCGATGGCGCTGCTGATCGTGGTCGCGATCGACCAGGTGACCGCGCTGACGCAGAGCCTGACGAGCGGTCGCTTCAACCCCGCCGCATCGCTGGAAACCACCGTCGCACACCTGCCCGAAAGCATCCGCGGCCTGCTCGCGCGCGCCGGGCTGGGTGATTTCGAAACGATCCAGTCGAAGCTGGTGGCGGCCCTGGGCCGCGGCATCCCCGGTTTCGCGAACCAGGCGCTGGCGCTGGGCGGCGGGGTGCTGAACCTGCTGCTGTCGCTCACCGTGATCCTCTATCTCGGCTTCTTCTTCCTGCGCGACGGCGAGAAGATCGCCCGGCGCTTCGCCGTGCTGGCGCCGATCGATGCGGGATATCAGGCGCTGATCGGGTCCACCTTCGTCACCGTCGTGCGCGCGACGGTGAAAGGCGGCATCCTCGTCGCGCTGGCGCAGGGCGCGGTCGGCGCGGTCGTGCTGGCGCTGCTCGGCGTGCAGAGCTGGCTGCTGCTCGGCATCGTCATGGCGGTCGCCGCGCTGCTGCCGGCGGTCGGAACGGGTCTCGTCTGGGTGCCGGTGTCGCTCTACCTGTTCGCCACCGGCCAGGCGGTCCAGGGCGTCATCCTCGTCCTGTGCGGCCTGTTCGTGATCGGCATGGTCGACAACATCCTGCGGCCGATGCTGATCGGCTCGGAGACGAAGATGCCCGATTTCATCGTGCTGCTCTCCACCCTCGGCGGTGTCGAGGCGTTCGGGTTCGACGGGCTGCTGATCGGCCCGCTCGTCGCCGCGCTGGGACAGGCGGTGTTCACCCGGATCCTGGACCGGCCCAAGCAGGCGGAACCCGCAATTCCCTGATGGCGCTTGCAGGCGGCACAGTGGCGGTTGCAACCAAGCGATGTTGACGCTGCACTGCAGCAAACCCATTTGCGCTGCGTGCACGCCCCCCTCCCCCGTTCCGCCGCCCGCTCGCCCGGGCTGGTCCATTTCGCGCTCGCCATGGGCGGGTTCGCGATCGGTACCACCGAATTCGCGACGATGAGCCTCGTCCCCTATTTCTCCAGGGGGCTCGGCATCGACGAACCCACCGCCGGCCATGTGATCAGCGCCTATGCGCTGGGCGTGGTGGTGGGTGCCCCGCTGCTGGCGGTGGCGGCGGCGAAATGGTCGCGGCGCACGCTGCTGATCGCGCTGATGGCAAGTTTCGCGCTGTTCAATGCGCTGAGCGCGCTGGCCCCCACCTATCACTGGATGCTGCTGTTCCGGTTCCTCAGCGGCCTGCCCCACGGCGCCTATTTCGGCATCGCGGCGCTCGTGGCGGCGTCGCTGGTGCCCACCGGCCAGCGCTCGCAGGCGGTCGGCCGCGTGATGCTGGGTCTCGCGGTCTCCACCGTGCTGGGCGTGCCGGCGGCCAACTGGCTGGGCCAGGCGGTCGGCTGGCGCTGGGGCTTTGCGGTGGTCGCGGCGCTGGCGCTGCTCACGGTGGCGCTGGTCGTCTGGCTGGCCCCCAGGGACAAGCCCGAGCAGGGCGCCAGTCCCCTGCGCGAGCTCAGCGCGCTGGCGAACGGCCAGGTGTGGCTGACGCTGGGCGTCAGCGCGATCGGCTTTGGCGGGCTTTTCTGCGTCTATACCTATGTCGCCTCGACGCTGATGCACGTCACCGGCACCCCGCCCTGGGCGGTGCCGCTGGTGCTGGCGATCTTCGGCATGGGAATGATCGCGGGCAACATCGTGGTGCCCCGCTTCGCCGATCGCGCGCTGATGCCGACCGGGGCGGCGCTGCTGATCGCCAGCGCCGCCGCGCTCGCGCTCTATCCGCTGGCGGCGCATTCGCTGCTTTGGGTTTCGATCGACGTGTTCGCGATCGGCTTTGCCGGCGCGCTGGGCCCGGTATTGCAGACCCGGCTGATGGACGTGGCGGGCGACGCGCAGGCGCTGGCCGCCGCGCTCAACCACTCGGCGTTCAACACCGCCAACGCGCTCGGCCCCTGGCTGGGCGGCCTGGCGATCGCCGCCGGTTACGGCTGGACGTCGACCGGCTGGGTCGGCGCGCTGCTGGCGCTGGGCGGCTTGGCGATCCTGGGGCTGGCCGTGCTGGCGGACCGCAGGACCGCGTAACCCGCCACCGCCGACACGATCGAACCGACCAGCACGCCGATCTTCACCTCGTCGACCAGCAGTTCGTTGCCGGGAAAGGCGAGGCCGCCGATGAACAGGCTCATCGTGAAGCCGATGCCGGCGAGCAGCGAGACGCCGTAGATCTGCCGCCAGCCGGCATTGCCCGGCCGCTTGGCGATGCCGGTCTTCACCGCCAGCCAGATGCTGCCGAAGATGCCGAGCTGCTTGCCGAGGAACAGGCCCGCGGCGATACCCAGTGGCAGCGGCTCCAGCAGGATCGACGGCGACAGCCCCTCGAACGACACCCCGGCATTGGCGAAGCCGAACAGCGGCACGATCAGGAACGCCGACCAGGGGTGCAGCGCATGCTCCAGCTTGTGGAGCGGCGAATCCACCGCATCGGGCGCGGCCGGCGACTTTACCAGCGGGATGGTCATCGCCGCGGCCACGCCCGCGATGGTGGCATGCACACCGGACTGGAACACCAGCGCCCACAGCACCACCGCCAACGCGAGATAGACGGCGAGGTTGCGCACCCCCAGCCGGTTGCAGGCGATCATCGCGCCCAGCACCACGCCCGCGCCGCCCAGCGCCAGCAGGTCGATATGCGCGGTGTACGCGACCGCGATGATCGCCACCGCACCCATGTCGTCGACGATCGCCACCGTCGTCAGGAACAGCTTGAGCGCGGCCGGCGCGCGGCTGCCCAGGATGGCCAGCACACCGATCGCGAAGGCGATGTCGGTGGCGGCGGGGATCGCCCAGCCCGCGGCCACGCCCGGCGTGCGCCCGGCGATCAGCAGGTAGATCAGCGCCGGCACCGCCATGCCGGCGGCGGCGGCGATCACCGGCAGGCGGCGGCGTTCCCAGCTCGCCAGCCGGCCGTCGACGAACTCGCGCTTGATCTCCAGCCCGACGAGCAGGAAGAACACCGCCATCAGCCCGTCGTTGATCCACAGATGCACGGTCATCGGCCCGTATATCGGGGCGATCACCGGCCCGGTTTCCCGATGCAGCGTGTGGAAATAGGTCTCGGAGACGCCGGGCAGGTTCGCCGCGAGCATCGCCAGCGCCGCGGCGGCGATCAGGGCGATTCCCCCCGCCGCCTCGCCATGGAGGAAGGCGCGCGTCGCCGAACGGATATTCCGGATCCTGCGTCGCATGGTCTTCTCCCTCATTGGCATCGAGAACGCGATTCCACGTTCTCCATCTACGTCATCCCGGCGAAAGCCGGGATCCATTGCCCTCTACGACTCGGCTCTTGCTTGAACGGAGAAGCGAATGGATCCCGGCTTTCGCCGGGATGACGGGGTAGAGGTTTCCCGCCCGCCCCTTAGGCCACCTTGGCCAGCGCCTCCGCGATCAGCTTGCGGCTATTATCGATGCCGTACAGCGCGATGAAGCTGCCCATGCGCGGCCCCTGCTCGGAGCCGAGCAGCGTCTCGTACAGCGCCTTGAACCAGTCGCGCAGATTCTCGAAGCCGCCGGTCTTGCCGATCTCGTACACCTGGTCCTGGATCGCCTCTGCCGTCGCATCCGCCGGCAGAGCCGCGAGCTCGGCGTCGAGCCGCCGGAGCGCCTCGATCTCCACGCCCGCGGGCGCGCGCTTCTTGAGCGTCGGGGCAACGAAATCGCGGGCATAGGCAAGCGCATAGCCGATCAGACGGTCGAGCGCCGGATAGGTTTCCGGATTCGCATCGGGGACATAATTCGTCAGATAGCCCCAGACCTGCGCCTTGCTCGCCTCGCCCATCACGCCGACCAGGTTGAGCAGCAGCCCGAAGGTTACCGGCAGCGTCTCCGCCGGCGGCTCGCCATTGTGGATATGGTGGACCGGGTTGCCCAGCCGCTGCTCGACCGCCTGGCCGGCATAATTGCCGCGGAACTGCCAGTACTCGTCGATCGCGCGCGGGATCACGCCCAGGTGCAGCTGCTTGGCCTTTTTCGGCTCGCGATAGGCGTAGAAGGCGATGCTCTCCTCGGGGCCATAGGTCAGCCACTGTTCGAGGCTGAGGCCGTTGCCCTTGGACTTGGAGATCTTCTCGCCCTTCTCGTCGAGGAACATCTCGTAGTTGAAGCCCTCGGGCGGACGGCCGCCGAGCACGCGGGCGATCTTGCCCGACTGGGTGACCGAATCGATCAGGTCCTTGCCCGCCATCTCGTAATCGACGTCGAGTGCTACCCAGCGCATCGCCCAGTCGACCTTCCACTGGAGCTTGGCCTTGCCGCCGAGCACCGACTGGACGATCCGCTCGCCCTCATCCTCGAAGGCGATCAGGCCGGCCTCGGCATCGACCACCTCGACCGGCACCTGGAGCACGATGCCCGATTTCGGGCTGATCGGTAGGACGGGCGAATAGGTCGCCTGGCGCTCGGCACGGAGCGTCGGCAGCATCACGTCCATGATGCCGGAATAATGGCGCAGCACCTTCTTCAGCGCCGCGTCGAAGCGGCCGCCGGTGTAATAGTCGGTGGAGGAGGCGAACTCGTACTCGAAGCCGAACTGGTCGAGGAATTCGCGCAGCCGCGCATTGTTGTGGTGCGCGAAGCTTTCGTACTTCTCGAACGGATCGGGCACCTGGGTCAGCGGCTTGCCGAGATGTTCGCGCAGCATGTCCTGGTTCGGCACATTGTCCGGCACCTTGCGGAGGCCGTCCATGTCGTCGCTGAACGCGATCAGGCGGGTGGGCACGTCGCACAGGCTCTCGAAGGCGCGGCGGACCATGGTGGTGCGCAGCACTTCGTTGAACGTGCCGATATGCGGCAGGCCCGAGGGGCCATAGCCGGTCTCGAACAGCACATGGCCTTTCTCCGGCGCGCCACCCTCTGCGATCTGGGGATAGCGTTTGAGCAGCTTGCGCGCCTCTTCATAGGGCCAGGCCTTGGAGACAAGCGCGGCTGCGCGGAGTTCGGGGGATACGGTGCTCATAGTCCCCTGCCTCTGCCGTTTTCGCAGCCGGGATGCAATTGCTAGAGGCCCAGCCCGATCGCGCTCCAATAGGTGATGCCGGCCGCGACATAGGCGAGCGCGAACAGATAGCCGACCATGAAGGCGGGCCACTTCCACCCGTTGGTTTCGCGCCGCGTCACCGCGATGGTCGAGATGCACTGCGGCGCGAACACGAACCACATCAGGAAGGCGAGCGCGCTCGGCAGGCTCCAATGCTTCTGGAGCTGCTCGCGGATCGACTCCTCCCCCGCTGCGTCATCGGGATTGTCGACCGCATAGACGGTGCCGATCGCCGCCACCGCCACTTCGCGCGCGGCCATCGCCGGGATCACCGCCAGCGCCATGTCGCGGTTGAAGCCGATCGGCGCGACGATCTTCTCCAGCCCGCTGCCGATGCGGCCCGCGATCGAATAATCGACCTTGGAGACAGTGCTGCCCTCGGGCGGCTTGGGGAAGCTGAGCAGCGCCCAGAGGATCACCGTGGTGTAGAGGATGATCGTGCCGGCGCGCTTGAGGAAGATCAGCGCGCGCTGCCAGAGCCCGAGCAGCACGTCGCGCGCGCTCGGCCACTGATATTTCGGCATTTCCATCATGAAGCCCGAGGTCGCCCCCTTGGTCACCGTCCGCCGCAGCACCAGCGCAACGACGAAGGCGCCGAGGATGCCGAGAAGGTAGAGCGCGAACAGCACCAGCCCCTGCAGGCCGATGCCCGGCAGCACCGCGCGATCGGGGATCAGCGCGCCGATGATGATGGTGTAGACCGGCAGCCGCGCCGAGCAGGTCATCAACGGCGCGATCAGGATGGTGGTCAGCCGGTCCTTCTCGTCGGAGATGGTGCGCGTCGCCATGATCCCCGGCACCGCGCAGGCGAAGCTGGAGAGCAGCGGAATGAAGGCACGGCCGGACAGCCCCACACTCGCCATCACCCGGTCCATCAGGAAGGCGGCGCGGACCATATAGCCGGTCGCCTCCAGCACCAGGATGAAGGCGAACAGGATCAGGATCTGCGGCAGGAAGACGATCACGGCGCCGACGCCGGCGATCACCCCGTCGACGATCAGCGAGCGGAACACGCCGTCGGGCAGCGCGGTGCCCACCTCGGTGCCCAGCCACTTCATCCCGTCCTCGATCCAGCCGATCGGCACCTGCGACCAGGCGAATACCGCCTGGAACATCAGGAACATCGTGCCGAGCAGGATCAGCGGCCCGGCGACGGGATGGAGGAAGAGCGCGTCCAGCCGGTGCGTCCAGCGGCGCGCGGCAGTCTCGGAGACGGTAACCGCAGTCGCGATCTGGCGCGCGCGGCGCTGGAGCAGGACGATATCGTGCTGCACGCCCGGGGAGGGACGGATCTTGGTCACGCCCTTCACCATCTCGGCCATGCGTTCCTTGAGCGCATCGAGCCCGCGGCGCCGCACCGCGACGGTGGATACCACCGGGACGCCGAGCTCGCGCTCGAGCGCCTCCGGATCGAGCTTCAGTCCGTCGCGCTCGGCCAGGTCGACCATGTTGAGCGCCACCACGATCGGCAGGCCCAGTGCGATCAGCTGGAGGGTGAAGCGGAGATGATTGTCGAGGTTGGACGCATCGACCACGGTCAGGATCGCGTCCGGCAGCCGCTCGCCCTGCTGGCGACCGAGCAGCACGTCGCGGGTCACCTGCTCGTCGGGACTGCCGGGATCGAGGCTGTAGGCGCCGGGCAGGTCGATCAGCTCGACCGGGCGGCCATCGGGGAGCGCCATGCGGCCCGAATGGCGCTCGACGGTGACGCCGGGATAATTGCCGACCTTCTGCCGGGCGCCGGTCAGCGCGTTGAACAGCGCGCTCTTGCCGGCATTGGGATTGCCGACCAACGCAACCAGCGGCGTGGTGTTCATGCCTGCCTGGCCAGCGGCGTCACATGGATGGCGGCGGCGACATGGCGACGGAGCGCGACGGTCATCCGCCCGATCCGGCAGGCCAGCGGCCCGCCAAACAGTCCGGAACGGTGGAGCAGTTCCACCTCCACCCCTTCATCCAGGCCCAGTTCGCGAAGTCGGCGCGCTTCCGGTTCGGCAAGCTGGTCCCAGTCGACGCCGGCAACGGTACCGGGAGCATGGCGATGCAGCTGGGCAAGGCGTACGGGCACGGGAATCGCAGCGCTGGCGTTCATGCTGCGAGTGATTATCAATTACTTGGGCGGAATGCTAGCGTGAAAACGAGGCCGAGACGCGCGGCGAACACGGATCCGCCGCGCGGCACCCGGCTTATTGGTAGCCGCCTTCTTCCTCGCGTTCCTCGGCGGCGTCCTTCTGGGCCTCTTCCATCGCTTCGGCTTCGTCGTCCTGCGGCGTCTGCTGTTCGGGATCGTGAATCATGCGGGCCTCCTGGGCTTGTCCCGGATCAACGAAGCGGCAGCGCAAAGGGTTCGACCTTCAGCCGAGTTGGCGGATGAACGCCCGGGCACCGGCAGGCGCGCGCACCTTGCCGCCATGGATGAAGAAGACGAATGTTTCACGCGGCCGCACCGGCGCCGGCTCCGGCGCGAACGTCGGCAGCCCCTCCGGCTGTCCGCCCGCCGCCCAGGTCTTGGCCGCTTCCACCCAGCGCGGCAGATCCGCTTCGGGGTAGCAGAAGGGGTTGTCGTCCTCGCCCGCCTCGAGCCGTGCATAGACGAAGTCGCCGCTGACATCCGCCACGCCCGCATATTGCGGCGAATCGGCGAAGACGATTCCCACGCCGGCGGCACGGCACAGCGCGACGAACTCGGGCGTCTGAAAGCTCTCGTGCCGGACCTGCACGGCATGGCGCAGCGGCACGCCGTCCTGCTCGGCCGGCAGCAGCGTGAGAAAGGCGCCGAAATCCGCGGCATCGAACTTCTTGGTCGCCATGAACTGCCAGAAGATCGGGCCCAGCTTGTCGCCCAGCTCGGTCAGCCCCTGCCCGCAGAAACGCGCGATCGATTCACCCGCCTCGGCCAGCACCTTGCGGTTGGTGACGAAGCGCGAGCCCTTCACCGTATAGACAAAGCCTTCCGGCGCAGCCGCCGCCCAGCCGGCGAAGCTCGCCGGCTTGAAGGTGGAGTAATAGGTGCCGTTGATCTCGATCGCGGTGAGCGCGTTCGCCGCATATTCCAGCTCGCGCTTCTGCGGCAGCTTGTCGGGATAGAAGGTCCCGCGCCACGGCTCGAAGGTCCAGCCGCCGATGCCGACGCGGATGGGGGCAGGCGATTCAGACATCGGCTTCTCCTGGATGGATGGCACGACTCGCCATGTTCCATGGCCTTACTATCCCGTGCGCCCCTGCCGCGAAACCTCGGCTCCGCCGCCGGCGGCATCACGGACTCGCGGCGGTGTGTGGCGGCCGGCCGTGTGAGGCCGAGCCGATCTCGGCGCTGGTGCGCGAGGTTGAGACGATCGTGCAGGGGATTTGCGCACAGGATGCGGACGGCGCGACGCGCGCAATGCGCTGCCGCTTGTCGGAAGGAGGAAAAAGGCGGATGCCTCGAGATCGACGATACAGTCGCTGGATGGCGACTGGAGCGGGCGAAGGGATTCGAACCCTCGACCCCAACCTTGGCAAGGTTGTGCTCTACCCCTGAGCTACGCCCGCTCTGGCGTCGTGGCCGGGAGCGGTTCGAAGCGCTCTCGGCGGGTGAGGCGCGCCAACTAACAGCGGCTTTTGCAGTGCGCAACCCCCAATTTGCACTTTTTGGAAAAGGCTTGGCGGTTTGCCCCCGAGCGCCCAAATAGGAGCGGACCCGCCCAGGCGCCCCTATAAGAGGTGCCGGCACCCGCAGATCGCTTAAGGAGCGCATTTTGGCCACGCTTGGTTTGAGCCCCGCCGACAAACAGGCCGTAGACGCCTTCCGCAAGGACGTCGTCGAACCGTCGATGTCGAAGCTCGTCATCCTCGATTTCTGGGCCGAATGGTGCGGGCCGTGCAAGGCGCTGGGCCCGGTGCTCGAAAAGGTGTCGGCGGAATATGCCCCCAAGGGGGTGATGCTGGCCAAGATCGACGTCGACAAGAACAACTTCATCGCAAGCCAATTCCAGGTCCGCTCGATCCCGACGGTCTATGCGATGTTCCAGGGCCAGCTGGTCGCCGACCTGACCAGCGCACGCACCGAATCGCAGCTGCGCACGATGCTCGACCAGATTCTTCGGCAGCTGCCGATCAGCGGCGAGGAAGCCGAGGCCGAGGCCGAACTCGAGCCGCTGATCGCGATGGGCGAGCAGGTGCTCGGCGACGGCGATGCCGAACGCGCGCTCTCGATCTTCGACCAGATCGCCGAGATGGCGCCCGATCATGCCGCTGTCATCGCTGGCCGCGTCCGCGCGCTGACCGCCTTGGGGCGGCACGACGATGCACAGGCCGCGCTCGATTCGATCGAAGGCGATGCCGCCAAGGCGCCCGAGGTGGAGCGCGCTCGCGCCGCGCTGAGCCTGGCCCGCGAAGCCCAGCCGGTCGGCGATCTCGCCGGCCTCGCCGCACGGGCGGCCGCGAATCCCGAGGACATGGATGCGCGCTACGAGCTCGCCGGCGGCCAGATGGCGGCGGGCGATCGCGAGGGGGCGGCCGAGACGCTGCTCGCCATGGTGCGCGACGATCGGGCGTGGAACGAGGGCGCCGCCCGCCAGCGGCTGCTCAAGCTGTTCGAGGTGGTCGGCCTGGAGGATCCCTGGGTCGCCGCCCAGCGTCGCAAGCTTTCGCAGATCCTGTTCGGATGAAGACGACGCGGCTCTCGGTATTTCCGCTGACGGGTGCGCTGCTGTTTCCGCGCATGCACCTGCCGCTCCACATCTTCGAGCCGCGCTACCGCGCGATGGTCTCCGAGGCCCTCGCGCGGGATCGGCGCATCGGCATGATCCAGCCGCGCGACGATCTCGATCCGCCGACGCTGTTCGATGTCGGCTGCGTCGGCCGCATCGCCAATGTGGAGGCGCTGGACGACGGCCGCTTCAACATCGTGCTCGAGGGGCTGAGCCGCTTCACCGTCGTGCGCGAACTGGAGGTGGGCACCCCCTTCCGCCAGGTCGAGGCCGCGCTGGAAGTGACGGGCGGATCCGAATCGCTGTCGCTCGCCGGCCGCGCCTCGATCGAGATGGAATCCCGCCGCTTCGCCGAGGGGCTGGGCTATATGGTCGATTGGGAGGCGGTGACGCGGCTCGACGACGAGGCGCTGGTCAACGGCATCGCCCAGATCGCGCCGTTCGACGCCGCTTCCAAGCAGGCGCTGCTCGAGGCGCCGACGCTCGTTGATCGCGCCGAACTGATCGTCCAGCTGATGCAGTTCTTCGGACGCCATGGCGAGGATCGCGCAACCTTGCAGTGATCTGCCTGTTTTTCAGGCACCCCGGCGTCGCAAAATTCACCAGTTCGTAACAATTCGACCCCCGAAACGCGCAACATCCCTGCGCGTTCCACTTGGCACGCCTCTTGCTGACTAGTCCGGTGGGACAACCGCCAGAGGGGGCGACATGAAGCTCATCATCGCCATCATCAAACCCTTCAAGCTCGACGAGGTGCGCGAGGCGCTCACCACCGTCGGGGTGACGGGCATGACCGTGACCGAAGTGAAGGGGTTCGGCCGCCAGAAGGGCCAGACCGAGATCTATCGCGGCGCCGAGTACAGCACGAACATGGTGCCGAAGATCAAGATCGAGGTCGCCGTGGGCAGCGATCTCGCCGACCGCGCCGTGGAGGCAATCCAGGCGGCGGCGAGCACCGGCGCGATCGGTGACGGCAAGATCTTCGTCCTCGACATGGGCCAGGCCGTGCGCATCCGCACCGGCGAGACCGACGAGACGGCGCTGTGAGCAAGGGGGTAGCAATGAAGCAAGGATGGAAGACCGCCGGGCTTGGCCTCGGCGCGGCCGCGTTCGTCGCGGCGATGCCCGCCTGGGCGCAGACCGCAATGATCAAGGCCCCCACCGTCGCCCAGCAGGCGACGATGGTGAACAAGGGCGATACCGCCTGGATGCTGATCTCCTCGGCCCTGGTGCTGATGATGTCGGTGCCGGCGCTGGCGCTGTTCTATGGTGGCCTGGTGCGCACCAAGAACATGCTCTCGGTGCTGATGCAGGTGTTCATGATCGTCTCGGTCGCCGCGCTGGTGTGGTGCTGCTGGGGCTATTCGATCGCCTTTACGTCGGGCGGCGAGAACCACTTCTTCGGCGGCCTGTCCAAGGCGTTCCTGGTCGGGGTGAGCAGCGGCACCTATGCCGCGACCTTCTCGAACAACGTCTATATCCCTGAATTCGCGTTCGTCTGCTTCCAGATGACCTTCGCCTGCATCACGCCGGCGCTGATCGTCGGCGCCTTTGCAGAGCGCGTGAAATTCACGCCCCTGATCCTCTTCACCGTGCTGTGGATGACGCTGGCCTATTTCCCGATCGCGCACATGGTCTGGTACTGGGCGGGCCCGGACTTCCTCGTCGATGCGCCGACGGACTATGGCTATCTCTGGGGCCTGGGCGCGCTCGACTTCGCCGGCGGCACCGTCGTCCATATCAATGCGGGCATTGCCGGCCTGGTCGGCTGCCTCGTGATCGGCAAGCGTGTGGGCTTCAAGAGCGAGCCGATGCCGCCGCACTCGCTGACCATGACCATGATCGGCGCCTCGCTGCTGTGGGTGGGCTGGTTCGGCTTCAACGCCGGTTCCAACCTCGAATCGAACGGCGTGACCGCGGTCGCCTTCATCAACACCTTCGTCGCCACCGCCGCTGCGGCGGTGAGCTGGGCGGTGATCGAGCAGGTCGTGCACAAGAAGCCGTCGCTGCTGGGTGGCGTGACCGGTGCGGTCGCCGGCCTCGTCGCGATCACCCCGGCCTCGGGCTATGCCGCGCCGATGACCTCGATCGTCCTGGGTCTGGTCGTCTCGCCGATCTGCTTCTTCTTCGTCACCACGGTGAAGAACAAGCTCAAGTACGACGACTCGCTTGACGTGTTCGGCGTCCACTGCGTCGGCGGCATCATCGGTGCGCTCGGCACCGCGATCGTCGCGGACCCGGCGCTCGGCGGCCAGGGCGTGATCGACTATACCCAGTTCCCGGCGGTCGCCGCGTCCAGCTACAGCATCGCCACCCAGCTGCTCACCCAGGCGAAGGCCGTGGGCATCACCCTGGTGTGGTCGGGCGTGGTTTCCGCCGCACTCTTCTATGGCCTGAAGCTCACCATGGGCATCCGCCCCTCGAAGGAAGTCGAAGTCGAAGGGCTCGACATCAACGAGCATGGCGAGCGCGCCTACAACTACTGACGAAATCGGGCGCCGTGCGGGTCCTCTTCCCCGCGGCGCCCCACCGAGGTTCCTCCTGCGGACGACTGGGCTGGTGGGTAACCACCAGCCCATTTTTTGTGCGTCGAGGCGCGGGCGTATCGCCGCTGCCGCAGCAGGCGGTCCCCTCCCGCGCGCGGGAGGGACGAACGAACCAGCCTACTTCCCCGCCAGCTGCTCCAGCGCCGGGCGGATGCCGGACAGGTCATAGCCCGCCCCCGCACCCTTCTCGACCAGCGCGTCCGGCGCGTCGCCCTTGTGCGCGGCGGCCAGTGCCCAGAGGTTGCAGGAGCGCGTGCCCGAACGGCAGTACGCCAGCACCGGGCCCTCGACCGACGCCAGCGCCTCGGCCATCGCCTCCACCTGCGCCATCGAGAAGCCGCCCGGCGTCACCGGAATCGCGGTATAGCCAAGCCCCGCCGCCTCGGCCGCCTCGGCGATTGCGGCGCCGGTCGGCTGGCCGAACTCCTCGCCCTCGGGGCGATTGTTGATGATGTGCACGAACCCCGCCGCCGCCAGCGCCGGCACGTCCTCGGGCCGGATCTGCGGCGCCACCGAGATGCGGTCGTCGATCTTGTTGGGCATGGCAGGTCCTTCTTCTGAATTGCGGCCGTGCTGTAGCGCGGGGCGGGCCACCGCGAAAGCCGATCAGAACTGGCGAAGGACGTCCAGAAAGTCCTGACCATAGGCGTCGAGCTTGCGCGCGCCGACGCCCGAGAGCTGCCCCATCTCCGCGAGCGACCCCGGCCGCACCATCGCCATGTCGCGCAGCACCGAATCATGGAAGATCACATAGGGCGGCAGGCCCGTCTCCTGCGCGATCTCGCGCCGCTTCGCCCGCAGCGCCTCGAACAGCGGATTGCCGACCGGATTGGGCACCGCGCCCTTGGCCCCCTTGCGGCGGCGCTCGCGGCGCGGCGGCAGGACCAGCTCCAGCTTCGCCTCGCCCTTCAGGATCGCGCGCGCCTCGGGGCCGAATTCCAGCCCGCCATGCTCGTTGGTGCGCAGCGCATCGCGCAGCAGCAACGCGCGCGACACGGGCTTGAGCATCGCCACCTCGTCGCCGTCGACGATGCCGAACACCGAGAGCTTCTCATGCCCGTTCATCAGGCTGCGCTCGCTGGAGACGCCGGTGAGGATGCCCTCGATATAGCCGACGCCGTAGAGCATGCCGGTGCGGAACACCGCCGAGAGGAATTTCTGGGCGGTCACGCTGACGTCGATCGCCGTCGGGGGATTCAGGCAATTGTCGCAATTGCCGCAGGTCTCGGGCGCATCCTCGCCGAAATGCTTGAGCAGGATGCGACGCCTGCACCCCGCGGTCTCGACCAGCGCGCCCAGCGCGGTCAGCCGCGCCCGCTCGCCGGGCTGGCGCGAAGGCTCCACTTCGCCGATCCGCTGGCGGGCGCGGGCGAAATCGTCCGCTCCCCAGAAGAGGTGCGCCACCGCCGGATCGCCGTCGCGGCCGGCGCGGCCGGTTTCCTGGTAATAGGCCTCGATCGACTTGGGCAGCCCGGCATGCGCGACGAAGCGCACGTCGGGCTTGTCGATCCCCATGCCGAACGCGACCGTGGCGACCACCACCATGTCCTCGCTCGCGACGAACCGCGCCTGGTTGCGCCGGCGCACCTCGGGATCGAGCCCGGCATGATAGGGCAGCACCGGCCGCCCGGTCTCCGCCGCCAGCTTTTCGGCGAGCTGCTCCACGCCCTTGCGCGTCTGGGCATAGACGATGCCGGGGCCGGGATTGTCCGCCACCACGTCGATGATCTGCCGCGTCGTGTTCTCGCGGGGGGCGATGTGGTAGCGGATGTTCGGCCGGTCGAAGCCCGCGACGATCAGTCCGTCCTCGGGGATCCCCAGCTGTTCGAGGATATCAGCACGGGTATGCGCGTCGGCCGTGGCGGTGAGCGCGAGGCGCGGCACCTCCGGAAAGCGATCGAGCAGCGGGCGCAGCAACCGGTAATCGGGGCGGAAATCATGCCCCCATTCGGAAACGCAATGCGCCTCGTCGATCGCGAACAGGCTCAGCGGCGCCTGGGTCAGCAGGTTGCGGAAGCCCTCGCCCGAGGCGCGTTCGGGCGCGATGTAGAGCAGGTCGAGCGCACCCGCGCGGAACCGCTCGATCGTCTCGGCGCGATTGTCGTCGACGCTGGTCAGCGTGGCGGCGCGGATGCCCACCGCCTCGGCGGCGCGTAGCTGGTCGTGCATCAGCGCGATCAGCGGGCTGACGACGACGCAGGTCCCCTCCAGCATCACCGAGGGCAGCTGGTAGGTGAGCGACTTGCCCGCGCCGGTGGGCATCACCGCCAGCGTGCGCTGCCCGCCGAGCACGCGCTCCACCACCGAGGCCTGCACCCCGCGAAAGGCGTCATAGCCGAAAACCCGGCGGAGATGTTCAATGGGATCGGGACGCATGGCTGCCATCAGACTGCCCGGCACATGCTTGGGATGTCGAGCAAATGTTAACTTGTCCTACTGTAGTAACCCGAATGTGCCGGGGGGCGCAAACGCAGGACGATGAAAACGATGCCACTTGATCCCTCGGACGAATCCGCCCGCCTCGCCGAGCTCAAGGGCTATGGCGTACTCGACACGCCCAACGAAGCCGAGTTCGACGCGATCGTCCGCGAAGCCGCCGCCGCGCTGGGTGTGCCGATCGCGCTGATTTCACTGATCGACGAGAACCGGCAATGGTTCAAGGCCCGCGTCGGGCTGGAGCCGCAGGAGACGCCGCGCTCGATCTCCTTCTGCACCCATGCCATTCGCGGGCCCGACGTGTTCGTGGTCAACGATGCGCAGGCCGATCCGCGCTTTGCCGAGAACCCGCTGGTCACCGGCGACCCGAACATCCGCTTCTACGCCGGGGCGCCGCTGCGCACCTCCACCGGCAAGCGGATCGGCACGCTGTGCGTGATCGACAGCATGGCCCGCCCCCAGCTGACCGAGCGGGATACCGCACGGCTGACGCTGCTCGCCGAGAAGACGATGGAAGCGCTGGAGCGCCGCCGCCAGCGCCTCAATGCCGCCGACGCGGCCTGAAGCGAAACAAACACCCACAGTTTTCGGTGACGCGGCCCTTGCCGCTGCCCCCCCTGATCCGGCAAAGCGGCCGCGATGACCGTCAGCGTGGACATGGGCGTCGACGGCACGGGCAGCCCCGTGCCGGTCGATCTGGAGGAGTTGCTTGCAACCCGGTTGCTCGTCCAGGGCAATTCGGGCTCGGGCAAGTCGCACCTGCTGCGGCGGCTGCTCGAACAATCCGCGGGCCATGTGCAGCAGGTGGTGATCGATCCCGAGGGCGATTTCGTCACCCTGTCGGATCGCTACGGCCATCTCGCGATCGAGGCGGTCGATCATAGCGAGCGCGACGTCGCCCGCTTCGCCGCACGCATTCGGGAGCACCGTGCTTCGGTGGTGCTGAGCCTGGAGGGGCTGGAGGCGGAAGGGCAGATGCGCTGCGCCGCCACCTTCCTGAACGCGCTGTTCGATGCGCCGCGCGACCATTGGTATCCGGCGCTGGTCGTGGTGGACGAGGCCCAGCTCTTCGCCCCCGCCGGCGGTGGCGAAGTGGCGGAGGAGGTGCGCCGCGCTTCGCTTTCCGCCATGACCAACCTGATGTGCCGCGGCCGCAAGCGCGGCCTGGCCGGCGTGATCGCGACGCAGCGCCTCGCCAAGCTCGCCAAGAACGTCGCGGCGGAAGCCTCGAACTTCCTGATGGGCCGCACCTTTCTCGATATCGACATGCAGCGCGCCGCCGATCTGCTCGGCATGGAGCGCCGCCAGGCCGAGGCGATCCGCGATCTGGCGCGCGGGCATTTCCTCGGCCTCGGCCCGGCGATCACCCGGCGGCCGGTGGCGATCCGCATCGGATCGGTGGAAACCAGCGCGCGCAGCTCGTCCCCGAAGCTGACGCCGCTGCCCCAGGCGCCGACCGAAGACATGAAGGATCTGCTGCTCGCCCCCGCCGAGCCCGAATGGGTGCCGCCGGCGCCGCCGCCCGCACCCACCTACGCCCATTCCGAGACGATGCTCGAAGCGCTCGCCCGTTCGGTGCCCGCGCCGATGGAAGTCGAGCCCGATCGGGATCCCGAGGAAGTCGCCGGCCTCGTCGCCGACGTGCTGCGCGCGATCGTGGAGGACGAGCAGTCGACGCTGCGCTCGCCCGCCGTGCTGTACCAGGATTTCCAGGTGCGCTGCCGGATGGTGGGGCTCAACCGCCCGCCGCTCGACCTTTCCGGCTTCGTCCGCCGGCTGTCGGCCGCCCGCGCGGGCATCCACGGCAATCCCGACGACGATTGGGCGCAGGCGCTGGAAGCGGCGCGAGCGCTGCCCGACGACATGCTCGGGCCGTTCCTGCTCGTCGCCAAGGCGGCGCGCGAGGGGCTGCCGTGCCCCAGCGATACCGATATCGCGACCAGCTATGGTACCGGCTCGCTCGGGCGCGTGCGGCGGCTGATGCAGTATATCGAGAGCAAGGGGCTGTTCGTCACCCGCGTCGATCTGTCGGGCAAGCGCTCGATCACGATTCCCCGGCTCGGCTGGACGACGCAGGCGTCGGACGGCTGATCCTCAACGCCTTGAATCCTAGCGGCGGTGCAGCCGCGCATTGAGCGCGAACATGCACAGCGCCCAAATTGCGCCGAAGCACCAGCCGGCCAGCACGTCCGACGGCCAGTGGACGCCCAGAAACACGCGGCTGCACCCGATCAGCAGCACCAAGAGCACCGAAAAGCCGAGCAGATAGGCCCGCGCCCAGCGGCTCGCCTGGGTCTGCGCGACCATCATGCCGAGGGTGAGATAGACCGCGGCCGAGATCATCGCATGGCCGCTCGGGAAGCTGGCGCTGGAGACTTCGGCAAGGTGGGGCACCACGTCCGGGCGGGGACGGTGAAGGAAGATCTTGAGCAGCGCGTTGATGACCGAAGCGCCGATCAGCGATCCGCCGAGCAGCAGCGCCTCGGCGCGCTTGCCGAATGCCAGCAGGAAGATCAGCGTCGCCGCTCCCGCCAGCCACAGGACGGTATAGCCGCCGAGCGCACTGATATCGATCGCCGACTGGCGCAGCCAGGCCGGGCCGATCGGCGTGCCGAGATCGCCCGGTCGCCGGAAGGCGAGCAGCAGCGCGGGATCGAAGGCGAACCCGCTGGCGAAGCGGAGGCAGAGGAACGCGGCAAGTCCGGCAAGCGACAGGCCCAACAGGGCGAGCGCGGGCCACAGCCATTGGCGGTTGGCGGGACGAAGCGGGTTGGAATCGGTCATGCTGCTCGGCTTGAAAGGAAAAGGCCGCCGACAACGCAAAGGGGATGTCGGCGGCCCAGAAAGCGGCAGCCTAGCCCTTCGGGCCGCGGCCTTCCAGCATGCCGGGCGCGATGAAGCCGATCGGCTGGATCGACGAGGCCTGCTGTTTCAGCTTGCCCTGCATCGCCGCATAGTCGTTCTCCATCTCGGGCGTGACCGTGGCGCGCGAATCCTTCAGGGCATCCTCGAAATGCGCCATCGTCACCTCGCGCGTCGCCAGCGACTGGCGAAGTGCCACCAGGCCGGCGCGGCGCACCACGTCTTCCAGATCGGCGCCGGTGTAGCGCTGGGTCTGCTCGGCAATCGCGCCCAGATCGACGTCCGCCGCCAGCGGCATCTTCTCGGTCTGGATGCGCAGGATGCGCTCGCGCCCGGCCTTGTCGGGCACGCCGACATAGACCAGCTCGTCGAACCGGCCCGGGCGGAGCAGGGCGGGATCGATCAGGTTGGGCCGGTTGGTCGCGCCGATCACCACCACCGACTGCAGCTCCTCCAGCCCATCCATCTCGGCGAGGATGGTGTTGACCACGCGTTCGGTCACCTGCGGCTCGCCCATCGCCCCGCCGCGTGCCGGCACCAGCGAGTCGAGCTCGTCGATGAAGATCACGCACGGCGCCACTTGCCGCGCGCGGGCGAACAGCCGGGCGATCTGCTGCTCGCTCTCGCCATACCATTTGGAGAGCAGGTCGCTCGACTTGGTGGCGATGAAGTTCGCCTCCGCCTCGCGCGCGACGGCTTTGGCCAGCAAGGTCTTGCCGGTGCCCGGCGGACCATAGAGCAGGAAGCCCTTGGCCGGGCGGATGCCGAGGCGCCGGAACGCGTCCGGATCCTTGAGCGGCAGCTCGACGCCTTCCTTCAGCCGCATCTGCGCATCGTCGAGCCCGCCGACATCCTCCCAGCGGACCGTCGGCGCCTGCACCATCACCTCGCGCATCGCCGAGGGCTGGACGCGCTTGAGCGCCTCCAGGAAATCGTCGCGGGTGACCGACAGCGTATCGAGCACGTCGGCGGGGATCGTGCCTTCCTCGAGGTTGAGCCGCGGCATGATCCGCCGCACCGCCTCGATCGCCGCCTCGCGGGTCAGCGCGGCAAGGTCTGCACCGACAAAGCCATAGGTCGTCCGCGCCAGCTCGGGCAGGTCGACATCGTCGGCCAGCGGCATGCCGCGGGTGTGGATGCCGAGGATCTCGCGGCGGCCGCGATCGTCCGGCACGCCGACGACGATCTCGCGGTCGAACCGGCCCGGACGGCGCAGCGCCTCGTCGATCGCCTCGGGGCGATTGGTCGCGGCGATCACGACGATGTTGGCGCGCGCCTCCAACCCGTCCATCAGCGTCAGCAGCTGGGCGACGAGGCGCTTTTCCGCCTCGCCGGTCACCTGGCCGCGCTTCGGCGCGATCGAATCGATCTCGTCGATGAACACGATCGAGGGCGCGTTCTTCGAGGCTTCCTCGAACACCTGGCGCAGCCGCTGCTCGGATTCGCCATAGGCCGAGCCCATGATCTCCGGCCCGTTGATCAGGTGGAAGCTGGCATCGCTTTCATTGGCGACGGCGCGGGCGAGGCGGGTCTTGCCGGTACCGGGGGGCCCGTGCAGAATCACGCCCTTGGGCGGATCGACGCCCAGGCGCTGGAACAGCTCGGGATAGCGCAGCGGCAGCTCGACCATCTCGCGCAGCTGATCGATCGTGCCGGCCATGCCGCCGATATCGTCATAGGTCACATCGGCGCGGCGGCTTTCCTTGGCCTCCTCATATTCGGTGCGCAGCTCGACCTCGGTATTCTCGTCGATATGCACCACGCCCCGCGGCACGGTGGAGAGCACCGTCAGGCGGATCTCCTGCAGCGCATAGGCCGGCGCGCGGACGAACTGCTGGACGTTGGGGGGCATGTCGGCGCGCTGGTGGCCGACCGTGGCGATCGTGTCGCCGGCGGTGAGGGGGCGCGTGAAGAAGGTGCGCTTCAGCGCCTCGCCGGTGCCGCGCAGGCGCAGATTCGCCTGGGCGGGGCCGAACACGACGCGAGTCGCGGGCTTTGAATCGGCGCGGCGAACTTCGACGAAATCGCCCGAGCCGACGCCGGCATTGGCGCGCTGGAGGCCGTCGATGCGGAGCAGCTCCAGCCCTTCGTCTTCGGAATAGGGGAGGACCGCGCGGGCAGGCGTGCTGCGCTTGCCGACGATCTCGATCACGTCACCTTCGGTAATGCCTAGCGCGCCCATCAGGCTGCGGGGGATATGGGCGAGTCCGCGGCCGCTGTCCTCGGGCCGCGCATTGGCGACCTGCAGGCGGCGGGTGCGGGATTCGTCATCGGCCATTCTGGGTTCCTTCGTGGCGTTGGGCACGAAAGCTAAGAACGGCGAAGGCAAAAAAAAGGGCCGCCTCAAAAAGGGCGGCCTTGGAAAGTTTTAGGAGAGGATGCCTGAAAGGCACCCCCTATGTGCGGTGCGGCACGGTTTTGTGCAAGTGCGAAAATTACACGGCGTAGATGCAAGGCTTGCAATCAGTGTTGTCAGTAGCGATACTGGTCGCGAGAGAGCAGGGCGGCATTGTCGGTCTGCGCCCTCCGTTCTGAGTATGGTGCGCTGCACAATTAGAGAGTCGGATCCGATGCGTCGCCTTCCGCCGCTCACTGCCATCGAAGCCTTTGTCCAGGTTGCCCGCCTGGGCTCGATCAAGGCCGCCGCCGAGGAACTTGCCCTGTCTTCTCCGGCGCTTAGCCGGCGCGTACAGGCGCTGGAGCGGTTCATCGGCAAGCCGCTGTTCGAACGGAGGCACCAGTCGCTGCGGCTGAACGACGATGGCGACCGGCTGCTCAGCCTGATCGCACCGGCGCTCGATACGATGACCGACGCGATCGAGACGATGACCAGCGGCAGCGAATTGCTGCGGCTGCGGCTCGGCGTGCTGCCGCTCTATGCGACGCAGCAATTGCTGCCGCGCCTGCCGGAACTGAAGCAGCGCCATCCCGAGCTGCATCTCGACGTCGATACCGGCAGCCACGGCATGGCGCGGCTGGGCGACGGGCTGGATGCGGCGATCGTCATCGCCCGCGACATCGATCCCGGCTATTATTCGCGCCGGCTCGATCGGAATCGCGTGCACGTGATCGGCGCGCGCAGCCTCGTGGAGGGGCCCAATCCGGTGCGTGATCCCATGGACCTGTCGCGACTCACCGCGCTGGTCCACCGCGAAATGCCGGAGACGTTCACCGCCTGGCGGATGGCGGCGGGCTATCCCGATCTCGAACCCGCGGCGATCGACCTGTTCGATTCGGGCAATCTGATGCTGGAGGCCGCCGCGCAGGGGCTGGGCGTCGCCTTCATGCTCGAATCGCACTATCAGTCGGCGCGCGACGAGCGGCTGGTGCAGTTGTTCGACCTGACCGTGGAGAGCCATTACAGCTACTGGTTCGTCTGTCGGCCCCGCGCATTGACGCTGCGGCCGGTGCAGATCTTCCACGACTGGCTGATTTCGGCGATGGGCGCTGATCTGCTGGATATGCCGCGCAGCTGACCCTGCCCCTTTGGGCAAAGTCAATGGAATGGACGCGGCAGATCGCCTACATGGGCGCCATGTCGCCGCTCAACGCCTTTTTGCTGTTCCTCGCCACCGTGCTCGGCATGGAGCTGTTCGCCTATGCAGCGCATCGATGGATCATGCACGGGCCGGGCTGGTTCCTGCACGCCAGCCATCACCGCCCCCGCACCGGCAACTGGGAGCTGAACGACCTGTATGCCGCGATCTTTGCGGTGCCGTCGTTCGTGCTGCTGCTGGGCGGCGTGCAGCTCGGCTGGTGGCCGGGCTTCACCTGGATCGGCGCGGGGATCGCCGCATACGGCGCGATCTATTTCGGCTTTCACGACCTGATCGTCCACAAGCGGATCCGCCACCGCTACATCCCGCGTTCCAGCTACATGAAGCGGATCGTCCAGGCGCACCGGCTGCACCACGCGGTGCGCACCCGCAAGGGGACGGTCAGCTTCGGCTTTCTCTATGCGCCCAAGCCGGAGGTGCTGAAGGCGCAGCTGCGCGCCAGCGGCGCGGTCGTCCAGCGGATCACCATCCCGGATTGAGGGCCATCCCCGGATTGACGGGGCAGTGGCCCGAACCCACATCCTGCGGCCTATGGATCAGCTGAATCTCTCCGAGTCCGAATGGCGCAAGCGCCTCTCCCCCGAGCAGTTCCACGTGCTGCGCCAGGCGGGCACCGAACGCGCCTTTTCCGGCCATTACAACGACAACAAGGCCGACGGCATCTATCGCTGCGCGGGCTGCCAGCTCGAATTGTTCGACAGCATCGACAAATATGATTCCGGCTCCGGCTGGCCCAGCTTCACCCGGCCGGTGGCGCCGGACCATGTGAGCGAGCATGCCGATACCAGCCACGGCATGCGCCGGATCGAGGCGCGGTGCGCGCGGTGCGACGGGCATCTCGGCCACGTCTTCCCCGATGGCCCCCCGCCGACGGGACTGCGCTACTGCATGAATTCGGTAAGCCTCGACTTTCGACCGCGCGCGGCGGCCGCATCGGCCGCCTGATCCTTGTGAGAAGCCCCGCGAGCCTGTAATCGACCACGCCGTACATGGCCGGAAAATCGAAAATCGCAGCTGCGCCCTGGTGGCGCCGGGGCTCCTTCTGGAAGAAGTTCTTCCTCTGGTCGCTGATCGGCGGCGTCGCGCTCGCGCTGATCGCCTTCATCGCGCTGGTGATCGCGGTCTATTCGGCCAAGGCGACGCTGCCCAGCTACGACCAGATGAAGTCCTCGCCCAACGGCCAGATGATCCGTGTCCATGCGGTCGACGGCACCGTGCTGGTTTCGCTCGGGCCGAGCTATGGCGAGTGGATCAAGTACGACCAGATCCCCCAGGTGATGAAGGACGCGATCATCGCGACCGAGGATCGTCGCTTCGAATCGCACTGGGGCGTCGATCCGGTCGGCGTGCTGCGCATCCTGTGGGTGGCCAAGCGGCTGCATGACGAGGGGCGGCGGCTGCAGGGCGGCTCGACCATCACCCAGCAGGTCGCGCGCACCATCTTCCTGTCGAACAAGTACAGCGTCGGCCGCAAGATCCGCGAGGCCATCCTCGCGCTGGCGCTGGAGCGGAAATTCTCCAAGCAGGAGATTCTCGAGCTTTATCTGAACAAGGTGTATTTCGGCGGCGGCGCCTATGGCATCGACGCGGCGAGCCGGAAGTTCTTCGGGCATCCGGCGACCAACCTGTCGCTGGGGGAGGCGGCGATCGTCGCCGGCCTGGTGAAGGCGCCGTCGCATTATTCGCCCACCGCCGATGCCGAAGCTGCCGTCGATCGCGCCACCGTGGTGCTGAAGGTGATGGCCGATGCGGGCAAGATCAGCGAAGCCCAGGCAAACGCGACCGACCCGCACACCGTGCAGCTGGCCCCCGAGCCCAAGCAGAACAGCGTCCGCTACTTCACCGATTGGGCGCTGCCCCAGCTGGAAACGCTGATCGACGAGACGGAGGCCCCGCTCGACGTGTGGACGACGCTCGACCTGAACATGCAGCGCAGCGCCGATGCAGCGATCCGCGCCAATGCGCCGGACGGGGCGCAGGGCGCGCTGGTCTCGATCGAGCGTGACGGTGCGGTGCGGGCGATGGTGGGCGGCAAGGACTATGTGTCCTCGATCTACAACCGCGCCACCCAGGCACAGCGCCAGCCGGGCTCCTCGTTCAAGCTGTTCGTCTATCTCGCCGCGCTCGAAGCCGGGCACAAGCCCGACGACATCGTCGTCGACGAACCGGTGACGATCGACGGCTGGAGCCCGCGCAACGATTCGCGGCGCAACAGCGGGCCGATCACGATCCGCACCGCCTTCGCCTATTCGGTCAACACCATCGCGGCGAAGCTCGGCCAGGAGGTGGGCTTCACCACCGTGGCCGACATGGCGAAGCGGTTCGGCATCACCACCGCGATCAACACCCAGCCGGCGATGGTGCTGGGCACCTCGAACGTGCGCCTGATCGACATGACCCGCGCCTTCGCCTCGGTCGGCAACAACGGCGTGGCGGTGACGCCCTACGGCATCACCCGCGTCACCGCGAACGGCAAGGTGATCTACCAGCACGAGGTCGATACCAGCCATGTGCTCGTTGCCAATTACGTCGCCGCGCAGATGATCGACCTGATGCAGACCGCGGTCGCCACCGGCACCGGCCGCGCCGCGCAGATCGGGCGGCCGGTCGCGGGCAAGACCGGCACGACCACCTCGAACAAGGATGGCTGGTTCATCGGCTTCTCCAGCGGCCTCACCACCGGCGTGTGGATGGGCCGCGACGACGCCAAGGTGGTGCCGGGCCTGCAGGGCGGCCGCGCCCCCGCGCGTGCCTTCCACGACTTCATGATCCAGGCGGTCGCGAATCGCCCGGTCGAGCAGTTCGAGACGCAGCTGACCCCGCCCGACAACATGCTGGAGCCCGATGCGGACGCCTATGGCGAACCCGACAACGGCATGATGGTGGACGAGGACGGCAACCCCATCGCCCAGCCGCCGCAGGTGCCGGCAGAGCCGCAGGAAGGCGAGATCATGGATGGCACGGCACCCGCCCAGCCGGGTGGCCGTCCCGCGCCCGTCCAGCAGCAGGGCGAACGGCTGGATCGCGACTGGATCAACCGGATGACGGGCCGGCCGGCGGGACAGCCGCAGCAGCCCGGCCGTCAACCGCAGCGCCAGCCCGCGCAGCAGAACCAGCGTCCCAACGACGAATATTGAGCATGGCGACCCCCTCCGCGCGCCGGAGGGGGATTTGGGCTAGTCTCGGCCGACCCAGTGCAGGCCGGCGCCGTGCATGCGCAACCACTGCCGCTGCGGCATGGGATCGGCGCCGTAGAGCTGCTCCACCAGCGCGTGGAAGTCCGGGCCGTGGTTCATGTGCACCCGGTGCGCGACTTCGTGCGCCACCGTCGCCCGACGCACCGCGCTCGGCGCGAGGATCAGCCGCCAGCTATAGCGGATCACGCCCGTCGACGCGCAGCTGCCCCACCGGCTGCGCGCGTCGCCGATCGCCACCTTGGTGACGCGTACGCCCGCAAGCGCCGCATAGTGCGCGGTCTCCTCGCTCAGCACCCGCAATGCTTCGGCGCGGAGCCAGCGTTCGACGCGCCGCGACAGTCCCTCCTCGGTCCCGCCGCACAGCAGCTGGTCTCCTTCCCGCCGCACGCCGCGCACGCCCGCGGCCGGCCAGAGAATCGTCAGCACGCCGTCGCCGAAGGGGAGGGTAGCCCCTGGCACGAACGGCCGGCCGCCGGGCAGACGCTCGCGCTGGGCGGCGATCCAGCCCTGCTGCTCGCCCACCCATTGCATCGCCTTTGCGAGGCTGGCGCGCGGCGGAATGGTCAGCCGCACCGTGCCGTCGCGGGGATCGATCGCGAGCCGCATCCGCCGCGCACGGGGATGGCGGATCACTTCGAGCCCCTCGATCAAAGGCGGCGGTCCGTCATGTGATGCTCGAGATCGCCGGCATCATCTTCGGAGATGGTCCAGCCGCGGGTCGATTCCCCCGCCTTGTGTACCGCCTCGCGGTCGCCGGAGACCAGATAGTGCCAGTCGGGCAGCGCCTCGCCATTGGCACGCAGCCGATAGGCGCAGGTGCTGGGCAGCCATTCGATGTCGCGGACGTTGCGCGTCGTCAGCCGCACGCATTCGGGCACATAGGCCCGCCGGTGCTTGTAATCCTTGCACAGCCCCATGCGGCGATCGAGCAGCTTGCAGGCGACGTTGGTGGCGAACAGCTCCCCCGTCTCCTCGTCCTCCAGCTTGTGGAGGCAGCATTTGCCGCAGCCGTCGCACAAGGCTTCCCATTGCGCGCGATCGAGCGCCTCCAGCGGCAGATCTTCCCAGAATTTGATGGTCACCGCACCCAATGCTCTAGCTCGGCGACGATCGCCGGGGGATCCTTCTCCAGCGGCAGGCTGGTGATCGGCTTGCCGTCCGGGCCCATCAGATAGGCCACCTGCGTATGGCCCATCAGATAGCCCGACGGCGTCGGCTGCTTCATATAGGCGACCGCATATGCCTTCGCCACCTGCGCGATGGCCTCGGGCTTGCCGGTGAGGCCGATCAGGCGCGGATGGAAATTGGCGACATACTGCTTGAGCGCCGCCGGCGTATCGCGCTCGGGATCGACGGTGACGAACAGCGGCACGATCTTCTGCGCGATCTGCGGCGCCTGCTTGTCCAGGGTGCGGAGCGCCGCGCCGATCTTGGCAAGGTCCGTCGGGCACACGTCCGGGCAGTAGGTGTAGCCGAAATAGACGATGCGATACGTGCCCGCGAAATTCGCGTCGGTGACGGTCTTGCCGTTCTGGTCGACGAGCGTGAACGGCCCGCCGATCCGCGCGCCCGCCAGCGGCGGTTCGCCGGGATTGGCCGTGCCGCAGGCCGACACCGCGAGAAGCGCCGCGACACCCAACGTCCGAAACATGCTGTTCATGGTATCTACCGCCAGTCTTTGCTAGGAGGGTCGCCGCATCCGTCGCCAGTATCGAAGGTACCGATCCAGCAATGACGTTCCGTCTCGCCTCTGCCGCTGCCGCGGCACTGTTTCTCCTGCCGCTCCCCGCCTTCGCCCAGGGCATGGGCCAGCCGCGAGAGAGCATCCAGTTCCTCGACGCGATCCGTAAGCAGGACGGAAGCAAGGTCAACGAGTTCCTGCGGGACAAGGCCGTCTCGATGGTCAACGTCAAGGATCCCTATGGATCGGGCGAGGCCGCGCTGCACATCGTCGTCAAGCGCCAGGATCCGACCTACCTGACCGTGCTGATCAACCAGCCGGGCGTGAACGTGAACATCCAGGATCGTGACGGCAACACGCCGTTGATCTTCGCCGCCGGCCTGGGCTGGGGCCCCGGCGTGGACGCGCTGATCGCCAAGAAGGCGAACGTCAATCTCGCCAACAACGGCGGCATCACCCCGCTGATCCGCGCGGTTCTGGCGCACGATGCCGAGATCGTGAAGAAGCTGCTGGACGCCGGCGCCGATCCCGATCGCGCCGATTTTGGCGGCGGCTTGTCGGCGCGCGAATATGCCAAGCGCGAGACCCGCTATCCCACCATCGGGAAGCTGCTTGCCGACGCACCGAAGGTCGGCCGCGCGCCTGCCGCCGCGGGTCCGAAGCTCTGACCGGATCCTAGAGCGTTTTCACCTTGGGCGAAGACGCCCTAGGTTTTCGATTGCCGCATTTTCCGAGTCGTTGACCGTAAACGGTCAACTTGAAAATGCTCTAGAACCCGTCGGCGACGTCGGGATCGAGCATGCCCAGCAGCCTTCGTCCCGCACGGCGGGCGAAGGCGAGGGTCGCCTTGCGCCGCGCCGCCGCCGCCAGCGGCACCGTCGCCGCCTCCCGCGCCACCGCCGCATCATAGCGATCGGCGACGATCAGTCCGGTACGTTCGGGAAGGAAATGCGGCTGGTCGAGCGGGCGCAGATCGAACCCCTGCGGCACCGCCCAGAAGAACCGATCGCAATGGCCAAGGTATTCGGGCCATTTGGCGTCGCCCAGCAGGTCCGCGCGGGACACCTTGATCTCGACGATGACGATGTTGCCACGCGCATCCAGCGCCATCAGGTCGACCCGGCGGCCACCTTCCAGCGGAACTTCGGCGATTGCCACGCAATCGTGGCGCAGCAGCATCCGGCAGACGCCGCGCACCACATCGGCCGCGACCATCGCCTCCACGTCGGGCGACAGGGACGGTGGCAGGGGCTGATGCGCGTTCATCGTTCCCACATAGAACATTCAGCGAACACGGAAAAGCCGCCGAATCGCTTCGGCGGCTTTTCAGCTCCATCGGCGGAGACGTCGATCAGCGATAGAAGATGTGGTTGCCGACCGTAGCGACGGTGCGGCCGGCGCTGGCGCCGACGTACCGGGCGTGGAAATAGAGCGCGCCCTCGGCCGGGCTTTCCCAGAGATTCTTGCGGGCGACCTGCGCCACGGCCAGGGCGCGACGCCACTGGGCGTTGGCCGGCGGCGTCGGCAGCTTGCCGCCGCGCACGAACGAGAACTGGCCCTTCTGCGTGATCACCGAGCAGACCGAGCCGGGGAAGCGGCCCGAGGTGCTGCGGTTGAGGATCACGTCGGCCACGGCGAGCTGACCGGAAAGCGGCTCGCTGCGCGCTTCGTAATAGACGCCGGTGGCGAGGCAGCGCAGCTCGCGATCGTCATCGAGCGCGGCGGCCGCATCCTGCTGCGCAGCAACCGCATCGGACAGGCTGGCATATTCGGTGGTAGCGGTCGCTTCGTCGCTGCCCTGCTGCTCTACCGCGGCCTGGGGCGCGGGAACCTGCTGGGAAGGCAGGACGTTTTGTGCCTGGGCGGACGCGGTTTGCACCGTGGCCTGAACCTGCTGGGCCTGCTGCGGGAGCGGGGCGAGGTTGAGCGTGGCGGCATTGGCAAGTGCCCCAGCGCAGAAGGTCACAGCTGCAAAGGTGGCAGCCCGCGGCAGAAACTTCATTACAGATCAATATTATGCGGTTGGTGCGCGGCAGGCGGGCGCTCCGTGGAGAACCAGCCGCCGGGCGTACCCCCCGACTGCGTAACCGTTCGACTTCACACCCCGAGCGGCACAACGCGACTTGCTATGCCATGCGCTTGGCCGGGCGGAGGTTACGGTGTCAACAAAGGGTCATCGTTTCAGCGGCGAACCGTTCGGCGCCTGCGATATCCAGTTCAACAACCCAAAGATCGGGGTCCCGCTCGCGGCGCCTGCGCCAATAGGCGAGCACCTCGGACTCGTCGGCGAGGTCCTTCGGACCCGAAGGGATCAGCGCTGCCCGCCCGTCGGGACCGATTCCGCGCTCGACAAAGCGCGGATTGATGCCGCGCTCCAGCAACAGCAGCAGGATCGCGCCGGAGGTCGGATCCCCCTTGGCAAGCACCATCGCCGATCCGCCCTCGGCGTCGGCGCGTCGTACCAGCGCACTCACCAGCATCGCGCTGGTCAGCCGGGGCGTCATGCGGTGCGATAGCCGGGCAGGGTGGCCAGGGGGATGCGCGAGCGCATGAAGGTGCCGGTGCCGCGCGCCGCCTCTTCGCCATTGGCGTCGATCAGCCGCGCCTCGCCCACGAACACGCGACGCTGGCCGCTGACCCAACGCCCTTCGGCGATTACCGGACCCTCGGGAAGCGGCCGGGTCAGCAGCAGGTTGAACGCGGTGGTCAGCAGGAAACGATCGGTGACCAGGCTGTTCGCTGCGTAGAAGGCGGCATCGTCGAGCATCTTGAAATAGCTGGTGCCGTGGGTCGCCCCGGCGGCATGGAAGTAGCGCGCATCCACATCGAAGCGGATCCGCGCGATCCCGGCTTCCGGGATCTCGAGCACCGAGGGAAAGAGCTGGTTGATCGGGGCGGCGGCGTAGAGCGATTCGAGCGCCCGGAAATGCGCCTCCGCCCCGGTCGGGGCCGGCTCAGGCGGCGTCACGCGCCTCTACCCCGGTGAGCAGCACATAGAGCGCATCCGGCGAGCCCGCGCCGCGCAGCTTCTCCGCAAAGGCTCGCTCGCGCAGCCGGCGAGAGACAGAGGCGAGTGCCTTGAGATGCTCGGCCCCGGCATTGGTCGGCGACAGCAGCATGAACACCAGGTCCACCGGCAGGTCGTCGACCGCGCCGAAATCCACCGGCTGGGTCAGCCGCGCGAACACCCCGCACACGCGCGGCAGGTCGTCCAGCCGCGCGTGCGGGATGGCGATGCCGGCGCCGAAGCCGGTCGAGCCCAGACGCTCGCGCTCGGCCAACCGGTCGGCAACCAGCCGCGGGTCGACGCCGTGCGCCGCCGCCGCTGCGGCACCGAGCTGCTGGAACAGCGCCTTCTTGTTACTCGCCACCACACCGGCGAGCACCGCCTCCGGTACGAGCAAATCGCTCAGATCAGTCATTAATCGTTCCAAAGAAGCGGCGGCCCGCCGGCGGCCCGGCCTTACGCCGGTGCGCGGTTGGGCTCAACCCAGCCGATCGTCCCGTCACCGCGGCGATAGACCATATTATAGGCGCCGGTACCGTTGTTGCGGAAAAGCAGCGCATTCGTATTCCGCAGGTCGAGCATCATGACCGCATCCGAAACGGTGGCGTCCGGCACGTCCACCCGGGTCTCGGCGATCACCAGCGGTGCATCGGCGACTTCCTCCTCGGCGTGCGGCTCCTGGAAGAGCGTGTAGCCGGCATTGTCGAAGCCATTGTCATAGGCACCGCCCTCGGCCAGCGCGATCACCTCGTTCGGGCGGCGATCCTTCAGACGGCGGACATAGCGGCGCAGCTGCTTGTCGATCCGGTCCGCCGCGCCGTCGAACGCGCCATGCGCTTCCATGCCGCTATTGGTCGCCTTGAGCACCAGTCCCTGGGTCACGTGCATCACGATGTCACACTTGAAGCCGTTGTCGTGCGGCCCCTTGCCGAACGTGATCTGCGACGAGATGGCGCGGGAGAAATACTTGTCGGCGATACCCTGGACCCGATCCGTCACCTGCGTCTTGAGCGCCTCGCCCGTGTCGACCTGATGCCCAGAGATCCGGATATCCATATGTACCTCCACTTCACAATTAGGGACGAGCGACCTAGGGCTGCGCCGGAACCGCGTCGATTGTGGGAACACCCCATAGCGGCTCGTCCAGGGACTTCAGAAACGCTGCATGCCGTTCAAGTTCCGCCGCGCTCGCGGTGAATCGACGCGCCGCCCGGACGTGTACCCGAGTCGGCGCCTCTACGACCGTCTCCGGCATCACCGGCACCTCCTCGGCGAGGCCGAGGGTGATCTGGCGGCCGCCGGTCAGCTCCACATAGACCTGCGCCAGCAGCTGGGCGTCGAGCAGCGCGCCGTGCAGCGTGCGCGCGCTGAGATCGATGCCATAGCGGCTGCACAGCGCGTCCAGCGTGTGCTTGGCGCCGGGATGTTTGGTGCGCGCGAGTACCAGCGTGTCGACCATGCGGCTCAGGTCGACCGGCGGCCGGCTGCAGCGACCCAGCTCGCCGTTAAGGAAGCCGAAGTCGAACCCCGCATTGTGCGCAACCATCGGCGAGTCGCCGATGAAGGCCAGCAGATCCTCTACCACGTCCTCGAACAGCGGCTTGTCGGAGAGAAACCGCTCGGACAGGCCGTGGACGTTGAACGCCTCCACCGGCATGCCACGCTGCGGATTGATATAGGCGTGGAAATGGTTGCCGGTGGCAACCCGGTTGACCAGCTCGACACAGCCGATTTCGACGAGGCGATCTCCGCCTGAGAAGCTGAGTCCCGTCGTTTCGGTGTCAAACACGATTTCCCGCATGGAGCGCTTATCCACCCGCAGGCGGCGCGAGGCAAGCGATCACCGCGCGTACGCAATCTTCCGTACCCTGCAGGCCTTCGCCGGTAGGAATGACGAAATCGGCACGGGCGCGCTTCTCCGCGTCCGGAATCTGGCGCGCCAGAATCGCTTCGAAGCGTTCCGCGGTCATGCCCGGGCGGGCGAGGACACGTTCGCGCTGCACCGCGGGCGGGGCGGAAACAACGGCGATCTTGTCGACATGCCGCCAGCCGCCCGCCTCGAACAGGAGCGGAACGTCAAGAACCACCAGTGGCGCATCGGCATGGGCGGTCAGGAACGACTCGCGCGCCTCGGCTACGGCGGGGTGGAGGATGGCCTCGAGTCGGGCGAAGGCGGTGGGATCCGCCATCACCGCCTCGCGCAGCAGCGTGCGATTCACGCCGAGATCGGTGGTGGTGTCCGGAAACTCGGCCTCGATCGCCGCCACCGCCGCCCCGTTAGGGCCCTGGAGCTGGTGGACGGTCGCGTCGGCATCGAACACCGGCACGCCGTCCGCCGCGAACATCGCCGCCACGGTCGACTTGCCCATGCCGATCGAGCCGGTGAGGCCCAGCACGATCGGCCGCTTGCTCATGCGATCAGCAGCGCGCGCAGTTCCTCGTCGCGGTCGCGCGGGGGCTCGGCGCCGAAGAAGAGTTCGAAGGCAAGGGCGGCCTGGCCGACCAGCATTTCCAGACCGTCGACCGTATCCAGCGCGCGGTCGCGCGCCTGGGCGAGCAGCGGCGTCTCCAGCGGGGCGTAGACGATGTCGTACACCACGGCATGCTCCGGCAGCGGCGCGAGATCCAGATCGAGCGGCGGCTGGCCCTGCATACCGAGCGGGCTGGCGTTCACCAGCAGGTCGGCAGCGGGCAGGGGTGTGCCGATCGGCAGCGCATCGCCCTTCACCCCGAAGCTGGAGAGCAGCGCCGCCGCCTTGAGCACGTTGCGGTTGAGGATGGTCACCCGGCCGATCCCGACACGCGACAGCGCGAACAGCACAGCCCGCGCACCGCCGCCCGCGCCAACGACCACCGCGTGGCGGCCTTCCAGCTCCAGCCCGGCGATCGGCGAGAAGAAGCCACCGGCATCGGTATTGGTGCCGATCAGCGCGCCGTCCTCGCCGCGAATCACCGTGTTCATCGCACCGATCGTGTTCCGCACGCCGCCGGGATCGCCGACCAGGTCCATCACCGCCAGCTTGTGGGGGATGGTGACGTTGCAGCCGCGCCAGTCGGCATCGTCCTTGGCCCGGGCGAAATAGCCGGCAAGATCGTCGCCCAGCACATGGGTGCGGCGATAATCGCCCTCGATGCCCAGCGCATCGAGCCAGAATTTGTGGATGATCGGCGATTTGGAATGGGCGATCGGATCGCCGATCACCTCGGCATAGCGAGTCACTTGGGCATCACTCCGCGGGTGCGCAGATAATCGAGAATCGGCAGCAGCGGCATGCCGAGGATGGTGAAGTGGCTGCCGTCGGTGCGGTGGAACAGCTGCACGCCGGGCCCCTCGATCCGGA
This sequence comes from Sphingomonas elodea ATCC 31461, assembly GCF_000226955.1. GTDB lineage: Bacteria > Pseudomonadota > Alphaproteobacteria > Sphingomonadales > Sphingomonadaceae > Sphingomonas > Sphingomonas elodea. The sequence goes on along the minus strand of NZ_AGFU01000002.1, from coordinate 58,645 downwards.
AGCAGCCGACACAGCCGGCGATGGCGGGCCATTCCACATCGAGATAGGATTCGATGAACGCCTCCGACAGCGGGCGGACGTGCAGCCGCGCGCGATCGACATGGCGCCACACCGGGCGGCCGCCCTCCACGATCACCGCCGCGCTGTAGATGTCATGGGTCTTGCCCGACATGCGCTGGAGATGGTCGCGCGCCTGTTCGCGGCTCTCGGGCTTGTCGAGCAGGCTACCGTCGTCGAGCGCGACCAGCGAGTCGCCGCCCAGCACCAGCGCCTGCGGCGCCATGCGCGAGACCTTGAGCGCCTTCAGCTCGGCGAGCGCATCGGCGAGGTCGCGGGGGGACGTGCCCTCGGCGAGCAGCGATTCCTTGGCGCTGGCCTCATCGACCAATGCCGGCAGCGCCTCGTGCGCCACGCCCGCGGCATCGAGCATCGCCCGGCGCGACGCGCTCTGGGAGGCAAGGACGAGAGTCGGCATTATCGGCGGTCCATTTCACGGTCGTTGCACAGCTGGATGATCGCGGCGGCGGTTTCCTCGATCGAGCGGCGGGTGACGTCGATCACCGGCCAGCCATTGTCGGCAAACATCCGCCTGGCAAAGGCGATCTCACGCTGCACGGCTTCCTGGTCGACATAGTCGGTCTCCGGGGCCTGGTTGAGCGAGAGCAGGCGATTGCGGCGGATCTGCACCAGCCGATCGGCGCTGGTGGTGAGGCCTACGATCAGCGGCCGCTTCAGCTGGAACAGCTTGGGCGGCGGCGGCGATTCCACCACCACGGGAATGTTCGAGACCTTGTAGCCGCGATTGGCGAGATAGATCGAGGTCGGCGTCTTCGACGACCGCGACACGCCGGCGAGGACGATGTCGCTCTCCTCCCAATCTTCCCAGCCGATTCCGTCATCGTGCGCGATGGTGAACTGGATCGCATCGACCCGGGCAAAATAGGCGGCGTCGAGCATGTGCTGCCGCCCGGGGCGCGCCTTTGCCTCCTGTCCGAGCAGGTTGGAGAGCGCATGGCTCACCTGGTCGAGCGGCGCGATCGCCGGCAGCCCCAGCGCGCGGCAGCGTGTCTCGAGCATGCGGCGGATGTCGCGATTGACCAGCGTGTAGATCACCAGGCCCGGATTCTGCGCGATCTCCTGGAGGATCCGCTCGAGATGCGCCTCGCTGCGCACCATCGGCCAGAAATGCCGGAGCGGCTCGACATCGTCGAACTGCGCCAGCGCCGCCTTGGCGATGTTTTCCAGCGTTTCCCCGGTGGAGTCCGAGAGCAGGTGCAGGTGCAGCCGCATCAGGCTGGGGACCGATCTGTGCATAACATGGCGAACAAGCGGTAGCGTAACCGCGGCATCCGGCCAACCCGCCCGATTCCGCGATTCAGCTGGTGATTCGTCCACAGCGGCGTCCCCAGCTTGTGCTTTCCATGCACAGCCTGTGAGTCTTGTGGACAGATTTTCCGAATCCGTGCGATTCCGCATGGCGACAGGAGTCAAATTGTTGGCAACTGACTCACATCGCCATAAGCCCCGGCTTTCACCGGCCAACAGACTCCAACATCCTGAGAATCGAATCTTCTAGTAGTGGGATCCCGGCTCTGACTCTTCGCGCATCCAAGCCGCTGCTCGCGACCCTGCAAGGGACTCGCCAGCCCGTTCCGCCCGTCTGGCTCATGCGCCAGGCCGGCCGATACCTGCCCGAATATCGCGCGCTCCGTGCCGAGAAGGGCGGGTTCCTGGCGCTCGCGATGGACTCCGACGCGGCGGCCGAGATCACGCTGCAACCGATCCGCCGCTTCGGCATGGACGGCGCGATCCTCTTTTCCGACATCCTGGTGGTGCCGATGGCGCTCGGCCAGAGGCTGTGGTTCGAGACCGGCGAAGGCCCCAAACTCGCGCCGACGGTAACCGCGCGAAGCGTCCTCGACGGCTTCGATGCCGATTCCAGCGTCCTGGAGCCCATCTACGGCACGATAAAGCGGGTGAAGGCGGCCCTGGACCCCTCCACCACCTTCCTGGGCTTTGCGGGCTCTCCCTGGACCGTCGCGACCTATATGATCGCCGGGCAGGGCAGCCGCGAGCAGGCAGAGGCGCGCCGCCTCGCCTATCGCGACGAAGGCCTGATGCAGGCGCTGGTCGACCGGATCGCCGATCAGACCATCGCCTATCTGCGCGCCCAGGCCGAGGCGGGCGTGGAGGCGGTGCAACTGTTCGACAGCTGGGCCGGCAGCCTCAGCCCGGCCCAGTTCGAACGCTGGGTGATCGCCCCCAACGCCCGGATCGCGGCCGCCGTTCGGGATCTGGTGCCCGTGATTGGATTCCCTAAGGGGGCAGGGGGCAAACTCGCCGCCTATGCGCGCGAAACCGGCGTCGACGCGATCGGACTCGACGAGACGGTCGACCCCGCATGGGCGAACGCGGTGCTGCCGGAGGGGCTGCCGGTGCAGGGCAATCTCGATCCGCTGGCGCTGATCACCGGCGGCGCGGTGCTGGAGAGCGCGATCGACCGGATCCTCGCGGCCTTCCCGGAGCGGCCGCACGTGTTCAATCTGGGGCACGGCATCCTGCCCGACACGCCGATCGCGCATGTCGAGCAGCTGCTGGCCCGCGTGCGGGGGACCGCTTCATGATCGGCTGGCTGGGCAGTGCCTATCTGTGGGTGAAGGCCTTCCACGTCATCTTCGTGGTGTTCTGGATGGCGGGGCTGTTCCTGTTCCCGCGCTACCTGATCCACCACCAGGAGGCGCTGGGCACCCCCGAGGCGGCCGCCTGGGCGAGGCGCGAGAGGATGCTGAAGCGGATGATCCTCACGCCCTCGATGCTCATCGTTTGGGTGCTGGGGCTGGCTCTCTCCGCGAACATCGGGCTGTTCGACGGGCAGGCGGGCATCGGCTGGCTCCATGCCAAGCTGCTGCTGGTGGTGCTGCTCAGCGGCTATCATGGCTGGGCGGTGGGCTATGGCAAAAAGCTCGGCCGCGGCGAGGCACCGATCGCCACCCGCACCCTGCGCTTCCTCAACGAAGTACCCGCGCTGGCGCTGGTCTTCATCATTATCCTCGCCGAGGTGAAGCCCTTCTGACATTCACTGCGATTCGGCGGGGTGAATCTGCGCCGAATCGCAGTTGACTTGGGCAGGGCCGCTACCTAATTTTGCGAGCGTGTACCGAATCCCGGTGCATCCTTCCTCCAAGCATCGAATCCTGCGCGTAGACATCGCCGATCGACGCTCTCCCCCTACGAAATTCCGGACCTTCCATGCATCTCAAGGACCTCAAGAAAACCGCCCCCGCCGAGCTGGTCACCATGGCCGAGGCACTGGGCGTCGAGAGCGCGTCGACGCTGCGCAAGCAGGACCTGCTCTTCGCCATCCTCAAGGCCCAGGCCGAGCAGGGTGACCAGATCATGGGCGAAGGCACGATCGAAGTGCTGCCCGACGGCTTCGGTTTCCTGCGCTCGCCCGAAGCCAACTATCTCGCCGGCCCCGACGACATCTATGTCAGCCCCAACCAGGTCCGGAAGTTCGGCCTGCGCACCGGCGACACGGTCGAGGGCGAGATCCGCGGACCGAAGGACGGTGAACGCTATTTCGCGCTCACCAAGCTGGTGAAGGTCAATTTCGACGATCCCGATGCGGTGCGCCACCGCGTCAACTTCGACAACCTGACCCCGCTTTACCCTGAGCAGAAGCTGCGCCTCGATACGCTCGACCCGACGGTCAAGGACAAGTCCGCCCGCGTGATCGATATCGTCGCCCCGCAGGGCAAGGGCCAGCGCGCGCTGATCGTGGCGCCGCCGCGCGTTGGTAAGACGGTGCTGCTGCAGAACATCGCCAAGGCGATCACCGACAACCATCCGGAAGTCTTCCTGATCGTGCTGCTTATCGACGAGCGCCCGGAAGAAGTCACCGACATGCAGCGTTCGGTGAAGGGTGAAGTGATCAGCTCGACCTTCGACGAGCCGGCGACGCGCCACGTGCAGGTCGCGGAAATGGTGATCGAAAAGGCCAAGCGCCTGGTCGAGCACAAGAAGGACGTGGTGATCCTGCTCGACTCGATCACCCGTCTCGGCCGCGCCTACAACACCGTGGTGCCGAGCTCGGGCAAGGTGCTGACCGGCGGTGTCGACGCCAATGCCCTGCAGCGCCCGAAGCGCTTCTTCGGTGCCGCGCGCAACATCGAGGAGGGCGGTTCGCTCTCGATCATCGCCACCGCGCTGATCGACACCGGCAGCCGCATGGACGAAGTGATCTTCGAAGAGTTCAAGGGCACCGGCAATTCGGAAATCGTCCTCGACCGCAAGGTGGCGGACAAGCGCATCTTCCCGGCGCTCGACGTCGGCAAGTCGGGCACCCGCAAGGAAGAGCTGCTGGTCGAGAAGGCCAAGCTCACCAAGATGTGGGTGCTGCGCCGTATCCTGATGCAGATGGGCACCGTCGACGCGATGGAATTCCTGCTCGACAAGATGAAGGATTCGAAGACCAACGAAGACTTCTTCGACAGCATGAACCAGTAACGCGGGCGCCTGCCTTCGTGATTTCGAACAGGCCGGGCCTTGGTGCCCGGCCTTTTTGCGTGAGGGTGCGCGGAACGGGGAATGCCGTGCAAGCGTAGGCGTTGCGTGCGCCGATCATGGCGCTAGGGTTTTGGCATGATCGATCTTCTTCTTACCGCTGCGGCGGGCGGCATCGGCTCGCCGCTCGACATCTGGCAGCACATCGTCGCCGATTTCTCCAATCTCGGCGATCCCGCCGCGCTGGCCGCCTTCGGCTCGGTGCTGATGATCGACCTGGTGCTCGCCGGCGACAACGCCATCGTCGTCGGCGCGCTGGCGGCAGGATTGCCTGCGGACCAGCGCAAAAGGGTCATTCTCATTGGCATCGGCGCGGCCCTGGTGCTGCGCATCGCCTTCGCGCTGATCGTCAGCTGGCTGATGGGCATTGTGGGGCTGATCTTCGCCGGCGGCCTGCTGCTGCTCTGGGTGAGCTGGAAGTTCTGGCGCGAGATCCGCCATGGCGGCGAGAGCGCCGGGTCCGACGAGATCGAGGGCGACGAGCATTCCGGCATCCGGTCCGCCCGCAGCTTCGCAGGCGCCGCCTGGGCGGTGGCCATCGCGGACGTTTCGATGAGCCTCGACAATGTGCTGGCGGTCGCGGGCGCGGCGCGCGAGCATCCCGGCATCCTCGTCGTCGGGCTGCTGCTGTCGGTGGCGCTGATGGGGCTGGCGGCCAATCTGATCGCCAAGCTGATCGATCGCCATCGCTGGATCGCCTATATCGGCCTGGCGGTAATCGTCTTCGTGGCGCTCAAGATGATCTACGAGGGCTGGGTCGGCACGCCGGGCACGGCGGGCATCACCAGCCTGTTCTGAGCTCTGGCCCCCTCCCTGGGCGACAAGGAGGGGGCAAGATACGTTTCAGCCGAGATGCTCGGCGAAGAATTCTTCCGTGCGCTTGTCCGCCATCTGCGCGGCGGATTCCGAGCGGCGCTTGCCCATCTCGGCGGCAAAGCCATGGTCCTCGCCCGGATAGTCGTACAGCGTGACCTTCGGATGGTCGTCCAGCCCCGCGTGCATCTTGGCCTGGACCTCGGGCGACACGAAATGGTCGGCCTCCGGGATGTGCAGCAGCAGCGGCTTGGCGATGGCGTGCTTCTCGCCGAGCAGCCCGTCGATGCCCACCGCATAATAGCCGACGCTCGCATCGATGTCGGTCCGCGCCGCCGTCATATAGGCCAGGCGCCCACCGAGGCAGAAGCCGACCGCGCCCACCTTGCCGCCGCCCAGTTCGGCGCGGGCGACCTGGATGGTCGACTCGATGTCGGCGACGCCCTTGTCCTGATCGAACTTGCCCATCCAGTCGAGCGCCTGCTGCATCTCCTCCGGCACGTCGGCGTCGAGTTCGATCCCGGGCTGCAGCCGCCAGAACAGGTCCGGCGCGATCGCCAGATAGCCCTTGGCGGCCCAGCCGTCGCACTTCTTGCGGATACCCTCGTTCACGCCGAAGATCTCCTGGATCACGAGGATCGCGGCGCGCGGGGTGCCTTCGGGACGCGCGATATAGGCGGAGAAGCTGCCGCTCTCGTCCAGCGCGTCGATCGTCAGGGTACTCATAGCAGATACTCTCCGGTTAACCGCCGCTCGTGATCGAGCAGCCAGGATTTCGTCATCGGGCCTTGCCCGGCGGAATAGGCGCCGAGCCTGCCGCCCGTGTTCAGCACGCGGTGGCAGGGAACCACGAGCGGGAAGGGGTTGCGCGCACATAGTTGCCCGATCGCTCGCGCGCTCGATCCCAACAGCGTCGACAGCGCACCATAGCTGATCGTCTGGCCGAACGGGATCGCGATCAGGCCATCCCGAAGGGTCGTGCCGCGGGGCGTCGATGCGGCAGCGAGCGATAGGGCGAAGGTCCGACGCTCGCCGGCAAACCATTGTTCGATCTGCTCGGCTGCCGCCCGTACGGCCGCAGTGCCGCCGGGCGTTTTCGTCCCTTCGCTTCCGATCGTGATCCGCTCGAGTTGCCAATCGTCGCCTTCGATCCGGATCGGGCCGATGGGCGTTGCGATCAGGGCATGGTCGCGCGCATACATGGGCATGGCCTAGCAGGGGGCCGGGCATGCGCTCAAGCGCGGAAGGAAGCTCATGAAGATCAACGTCGAAGTCGAGTGCACGCCGGAAGAAGCGCGCCGCGCCATGGGCTTGCCGGACCTCACCCCGGTTCATGACCGCTATGTGCAGCTGATGGTGAAGGCGATCGAGAACCACGGCACACCCGAAGGCTTCGAGCAGATGATGCGCAGCTGGGCGCCGATGGGCGAGGCGGGGATGAATTTCTGGCGGGGCATGTTCGACGCAGCGACGAAGAAGCCCGGCAGCTGATACCCCATGGAGACGATCTTCGCGGTTTCCAGCGGCGCCCCGCCGGCGGCGATCGCTGTTCTGCGCATCAGCGGTTCCGCGGCATTTGCTGCGGTGCAGCAGCTCGCCGGTGATGTACCCGCAGCGCGGCGTGCTGCACTGCGAACGCTGTGCGATGGGCAGGGCGAGCCGCTCGATCAGGCGCTCGTCCTCTGCTTCCCGGGGCCGCGATCCGCGACGGGCGAGGATTTGGCCGAACTGCATCTGCACGGCGGCCGCGCCGTGGCGCGGGCGGTGGAGGCTGCACTGGCGGCACTGCCGGGTCTGCGCCCGGCAGAAGCGGGAGAATTCACGCGCCGCGCCTTGCTCAACGGCCGGCTCGATCTGAGTGAAGCGGAGGGCCTGGGCGATCTGCTGATGGCCGAGACCGAGGCGCAACGCCGCGCCGCCATCCGGAGCGCAGGCGGTGCCGTGCGCCGTCACGCGGAAGACTGGACTTCGCGCCTGCTCGTTCTCGCTGCCCGGATTGAAGCCGAGCTCGACCATGGCGACGAGGACGATGTCGCGGGCGACGATCCGCTGCCCGCGCTGCGCGAGGCCGCGGCGGCACTCGGAGAGGACATCGCGGGTGTCGCGGCACGCCCGCCGGTGGAGCGCCTGCGGGACGGGCTACGGGTCGTTCTGGGTGGGCCACCCAATGCGGGCAAGTCGACGCTGTTCAATGCGCTGGCCGAACGGGAGGCAGCGATCGTCTCGCCCATCGCCGGCACCACCCGCGACCGGATCGAAGTTCCCGTGGTGCGCGAGGGCGTCGCCTGGCTGCTCGTCGATACCGCGGGACTGGCGGACGATACCGACGATCCCATCGAGGCGATCGGCGTTGCGCGCGCGCGTGTCGCACTGGCCGAGGCGGATCTGCTGCTCTGGCTGGGCGACGATCCTCCGGCGGTGGAGGGAGCCAGCCTGTGGGTCCATGCGCGCGCGGACGCACCTGGCCGGAGCGCGCCCCAGGCAGGTCAGCTTGTCATTTCCGTGCAGCGAGGCGAGGGCATCGATGCATTATGGGCGCGCATGGCCGAAATGGCGGCGACGTTGCTGCCGCCGCCCGATCTGGTCGCGCTCAACGCGCGGCAGCGGGGCTGGTGCACGGCGGCGGCAGAGGCGCTGCTGCGCAGCGCGACGCTTGACGATCCTCTGCTGTTCGCGGAGGAACTACGGGCGGCGCGGCGGGCGCTGGATGCCATCACCGGTCGGGCGGGGGTGGAAGATGTGCTGGATGCGCTGTTCGGGAAATTCTGCATCGGTAAATAAAGTGTTTCACGTGGAACACGCCGCCGCACCGTTCCGTCGCGTCGCCACTGGACAAGCGCAACGCGAAGGCGTTTAGCGAGATCATGCAATTCGATGTGATCGTGATCGGCGGCGGCCATGCCGGCACGGAGGCCGCTGCCGCGGCTGCGCGCCGTGGCGCCCGTACGGCACTGCTCAGCTTCGATCTGGACAAGCTGGGTGCCATGTCGTGCAACCCGGCCATCGGTGGCTTGGGCAAGGGGCATCTTGTCCGGGAGATCGATGCGCTGGACGGGCTGATGGCGCGTGCCGCCGATGCGGCGGGCATCCATTATCGGATGCTCAATCGCTCCAAGGGCACGGCGGTGCAGGGGCCGCGGGTGCAGGCCGATCGCATCCGGTATGCGGCTGCAATCCAGGCAATGCTCAAGGCGCAGCCGGGCCTTGCACTGGTAGAAGGCGAGGCCGAGGCCCTGCTTGTGCAGGGCGGTCGCGTCGCGGGCGTACAGCTGCGGGATGGCAGCATGCTCGAAGCGCCTGCCGTGGTGCTCGCGACCGGCACCTTCCTGGGGGGGCGGCTGTTTCGCGGCGAGGAGCGGTTTGAAGGCGGGCGGGTAGGGGAAGCCTCGGCGCTTCGACTTGCCGCGCAGCTGCGCGAACTGGCCCTTCCCATGGGACGACTGAAGACGGGTACCCCGCCGCGGCTCGACGGGCGAACGATCGACTGGGCGCGCACCGAAGAGCAGGCATCCGATATCGAGCCGTGGACCATGTCCGCACTGACGCCCCGTCGGCCGCTGCCCCAGCTGCACTGTGCCGTCACGCGGACCACCCAGGCGACGCATGATGCGATCCGTGGCGGGCTCGATCGGTCGCCGCTCTTCACGGGTGCGATCGAGGCGCAGGGGCCGCGCTATTGCCCGTCGATCGAGGACAAGGTCCATCGGTTCGGCGACCGTGACGGTCACCAGATATTCCTCGAGCCCGAGGCGCTGGACCAGCACTGGATCTACCCGAACGGTCTGTCGACGTCGCTGCCGATCGACGTCCAGACGGCGATGATCGCGTCCATCCCGGGGCTGGAAGCGGCGGTGATCACGGTTCCAGGCTATGCCGTGGAATATGACTATATCGATCCGCGTGCACTGGATTCGACACTGGCGCTGCCGCCCATCCCGGGGGTTTTCTGTGCGGGTCAGATCAACGGCACGACCGGCTATGAGGAAGCGGGCGGACAGGGGCTTGCCGCCGGCGCCAACGCGGCTGCGCACGCGCTCGGGATCGCGCCCTTGGTGCTGGATCGTGCCACATCCTATCTGGGCGTGATGATCGACGACCTGGTCCTTCAGGGCGTGACCGAGCCCTATCGGATGCTTACCGCCCGCGCCGAGTTCCGCCTGCGCCTGCGCGCCGACAATGCGGGGACCCGTCTCGGGCCGATCGCCGAGGGGCTTGGCCTGCTGGGGGTGGAGCGTAGAGCCTGGCTGCAGGCGCGTCAGGATGGGCGTGCGGCACTGGACGCCCTTTTCGCCGTGGAGCGGACGGCACACCAGCTTGCCGCCCGCGGCGCACCGGTTGCGCAGGATGGCGCCCGGCGCCCGGCGCGGGAATGGCTGCGCTTTCCCGGCGTAACCCTCGGCCAGGTGCTAGACATGCCGCCGGAGGTCGATGGGGACGTGCTCGCCGAATATGTCGAGGATGCCCGCTATGCGCCGTATCTGGAGCGGCAGGAATCCGAAGTGGCGCAGCTCCGCGCGAACGATGCTGTGCGGCTGCGTGCCGACATGAACTATGCGGCGATTCCAGGACTCTCCAACGAAATGGTCGAACGGCTGACGGCGGCGGCACCGGAGACGCTTGGCGCGGCAGCGCGCATTCGAGGCATCACGCCAGCCGCGCTTTCGGCTATTCTGCTGCATGCGCGAAAGGCGGTGGCATGATCGAAGAAGAAGCACGCGCTTGGGTGCGGGACCGTTTCGGTGTTTCACGTGAAACAGCGGTCGAGCGCTTCGGCGGCATTCTTGCAGCGGAGGCAGAGAACCAGAACCTGATCGCGCGATCGACGCTTGATACGATCTGGTCGCGTCACCTGACCGACTCCGCGCAGCTAGTGCCGTTGGCGGCAGCGGCACCGGACGGTATCTGGCTCGATGTGGGCAGTGGCGCGGGGCTTCCCGGTATCGTCGTCGCGTTGCTTACCGATCGCCCGATCGTCCTGGTCGAGCCACGCACGAAACGCGTTGCGTTTCTCCGTGATGCCGCGCAGGCACTGGGCATCGCCGATCGCGTGACGGTCGTCGGGAGCAAGATCGAGTCCTACCGGCCGACGACGCCGGTAGCGATCGTATCGGCGCGAGCGGTTGCCGAGCTTTCCGCATTGATGGTATCCACAGCGCACTGCACCGATTCGTCCACAGTCTGGTTGCTGCCCAAGGGACGAAGCGCGCAATCGGAGGTGGATGCCGCGCGCGCGAAATGGCAAGGTCGGTTTCACGTGGAACCCAGCATCACGCAGCCGGAATCGGGCATCGTGGTCGCAACACAGATAGGCGCCAGATGATCACCATCACGATCGCCAATCAGAAGGGCGGGGTGGGCAAGACCACGACCGCCATCAATGTCGGCACAGCGCTCGCAGCGACCGGCAAACGGGTGTTGCTGATCGACTTTGACCCGCAGGGTAACGCCTCGACGGGGCTCGGCATCAGCCATGGCGCGCGCGAGCGTTCGAGCTACGACCTGCTCGTTACCGACGCCAACCTCGAAGACGTGGCAGTGCCGACCAATGTGCCGGGGCTGGACGTGGTGCCGGCGACGCAGGATCTGTCCGGCGCCGAAATCGAGCTGATCGAATTCGACGCACGCACCCACCGGCTCGATGCGGCGATTCGTCGGCACAGTGCGGGCCGCTGGGACGTGATCCTGGTAGACTGCCCGCCATCGCTCGGCCTGCTCACCGTCAACGCGATGGTAGCCGCGCATGCGCTGCTCGTACCGCTTCAGTGCGAGTTCTTCGCGTTGGAAGGGCTCAGCCAGCTGCTCAACACGGTCGAGCGGATCCGGACCCGCTTCAACCCGGGGCTTTCGATTCTGGGCGTGGCGCTGACCATGTATGATCGCCGTAATCGCCTGACCGATCAGGTTTCCGACGATGTCCGCGCGGTGCTGGGGCGGGTTGTGTTCGACACGGTCATCCCGCGCAATGTACGCCTTTCCGAAGCGCCGAGCCACGGCGTACCCGCGTTGATCTACGATCATCGTTGCGCCGGCTCCGAAGCCTATATCGCGCTCGCCCGCGAAGTGATCGATCGACTTCCCAAGTTGCAGAAAGCCGCATGACCGACTCTCCCGCCGCCGCCCGCAAGCCCCGCCCCGGTCTCGGCCGCGGGCTTTCTGCCTTGCTGGGCGAAAGCCTTCCCGAGGAACCGATCAAGGGCAACCCCACCAGCAGCTCCGGCGTACGCATGTTGCCGATCAGCTCGCTGGTCGCCGATCCGAACCAGCCGCGCCGGCACTTCGATGAGGAGGCGCTGGATACGCTGGCGGAGTCTATCCGTACCCGCGGGCTGATCCAGCCGATCTTCGTGCGTCCGCATGGGCAGAGCTTCCAGATCGTCGCCGGCGAGCGACGCTGGCGCGCGGCCCAACGGGCGCGCCTGCACGAAGTGCCGGTGATCGTCCGCGAGCTGAACGACGCGGAGACGCTCGAGATCGCGCTGATCGAGAACATCCAGCGCCAGGACCTGAATGCGATCGAAGAGGCGGAGGGTTATGCCCGACTGATCCGCGAGTTCGGCCATACCCAGGAAGCGCTGGGCAAGATCGTCCACAAGTCCCGCAGCCACATCGCCAATCTGCTGCGGTTGCTCGACCTGCCGGCAGCGGTGCGCGAGATGGTGGTCGATCGCTCGCTGGAAATGGGCCATGCCCGTGCATTGATCGGTGCCCCGGACCCGGAGAAGCTGGCGCGTGAAGTTGTCGAAAGGGGGCTCTCGGTGCGCGACACCGAGAAGTTGGCCCGCACGGCCAAGCCGGCACCGAAGCGCAAGCCCGCCGAATCGAGCAGCGAGCGAGATCCCGATATCGCGGCCCTGGAGCGGCACCTCGGCGACGTGCTGGGCCTCAACGTCCGCATCGCGCATGCCGAGAAAGGCGGGGCGCTGACGGTGAGCTATTCGACGCTCGACCAGCTCGACATGGTGTGTCAGCGCCTGAGCGGTGAGCGAATCTGATCGGCGGTTCTTGCCCTTAGTGGCAGGTTTGACCTTTGGGATCAGCATGGCACGATTAACCTATGCTGCTCTCCGCATCGGGCCGTAGCCCCATCCTGTCCTTCGATTTCCCCTTGTCGCGCAGCGCTGCGCTCGCGCGGCTGGAGGCGTTTCTTCCGGAAGCAGGCCGGGCTTATGCGGCACGTCGCAACGAGGAGCGGGGTCCTGGACGCCATGATGCCGTCTCCCGTCTTTCCGCGGCGCTGCGACGGCGGTTGATCAGCGAGGAGGAAGTTGCTCGCGCGGTGGTGGATGCACAGGGCGTGGAAAACGCGTCCAAGTTCCTCGCAGAGCTGTTTTGGCGAACCTACTGGAAGGGCTGGCTGGAGCAGCATCCGGCGGTGTGGCAGGACTGGCGCGACGCCTGTGCGGCGTGGGGCAAGGCCGGCATGCCCGATGGCCATGCGGAGGCAGTCGCGGGCGAGACGGGCATCGACGCCTTCGACGCGTGGGCGCGCGAGTTGCGCGAAACCGGTTATCTCCACAATTGGGCTCGCATGCAGTTTGCGTCGATCTGGGTTTTCAGCTTGGGCTTGCCTTGGGAGCTCGGCGCCGCTTTCACGTTCGACCAGTTCGTCGATGCGGATCCCGCATCGAATACGCTGTCGTGGCGCTGGGTGGCGGGATTGCAAACGCGCGGGAAGACCTATCTGGCGGACGCAGATCGTATTCGGGAGCGCACCGGGGGCCGATTTCATCCCAAGGGGCTAGCCAAGCGTGCCGACGTTCCACGTGAAACATCTTCCGCCGGACGTGTTCCACCCCGCGTGCCGCACCCCCCGGCGATGACGGTACCCAGCCTTCTCCTCCTCACCCCCGAGGATCTTTCGCTGGAGACCGATCCGTATCTGGCGACCATGGACGTACGCGGCATTGTCGCCTGTAGAGATCATTGTCGCAACGCAGCCGATATCGCGGCGGTGGCGGACGGGCTGCAGCGGGCCGCTATGCACTGGGGTGACGCGTCGGTTGCCTGGGTCGACGATCTCAACGCGGCGGCAGCCACTGCGGAGGCCCGCGGCTGCACCCAGCTGGTGACGGGCTATGCGCCGGTGGGACCGATCGCCGATGCGCTCCGAGGCCTTGTGCCACCTGCGGGGATCCGTGTTGCAGAAGTGCGCCGTGCTTGGGACGAGCGGGCATGGCCACACTGCACGAAGGGCTTCTTCGCCTTGGCCAAGGCGATCCCCACGCTATTGGCGGCCGCAGGGATCGGCGATCGATAGCCCCTGTTACCAAAACATACTTAAGAACACGTAAACGCGCCAAGAAGGACACAACGATCCTAGGTGCCTTGAGCGGCGATCGTCTCGCTCCATTGTCTTCGCTGCGGCCCTACGCCGATAATCGATAGCGCGCGACGTCGGGGCACCCAACCGCGTCGCACGACCGCCCCGATCAGCGCTTGCCCGTGAACATAAGGTTCTTGCTGAAAAACGGCAGGACGTAGTTCTGGAAGCGGTCCGCCACGGCGCTGGTATGGTCGCCGGGATAGATGGTAAAGCTGTTGGCGAGGCCGTAGCGATCCAGCACCTCGTGGAGCGCCTGCGCGTCGACGCGCAAGCCGTCCTTGTCCCCGACATCGATCGCGATCGCGCGATAGCGGCGCAGATTGCCGATATACTGGTCGATAAAGGCGAGAGGAGCATTGGCCGCCCATTTTGCCAGCACATCCTGGCGCGGCTTTCCGTCCTTGATCGGCAGGTCGAGATAGAAGGGCGGCGCCTTTGGGTTGGGCGACCAGGCTGCGGCCGCGGCGAGCGTTGCACGAAGGCCCCAAGGCAGCGTCGTCGCCGCCTCCCGCGTCTTCAGCCTCTCGATCTGGGCGACCGCCCCGGCATCGAGGAGGCTGGTGTCGCGCGCCGAGAGGCAGCAGGGGCTCATCATGTAGACGGCGCCGAACACATCGGCATGCTTCATCCCGATCCGGCTGGCCCCATAGCCGCCCATCGAATGGCCAACCAGCCCGCGGCTCTCCTGTCGTGCCAGCGTGCGGTAATGCGTGTCGACATAGGCGACGAGATCCTGCGCCACAAACCGTTCGAAATCGCCCGTGGTGGGTGAGCTCGAATACATCGATCCATTGTGCAGCGTCTTGCTGTCCGGCAGCACGAGGATCATCGGCTGGGTGCCGAGCGCGAAGGCCCCTTCGACGACCTGGGGCACGTGGATCTCGTTGATCCACTGTTCGGCACCGATCGAGTAGCCGTGCAGGGCATAGATCACGGGGTAGCGCTTTTTTCGGGCGGTGGCATAGTCGGGCGGCAGGACGACGATGACGTCGCGGTCGGCGCTCTCTCCCTCCAGATTGCCTTCGATCGAGGGCGCATGGACCTTGATCCGCTGGACCGTCACCGCGCGCGCACCGGCGACAACCGGTGGTACCTTGGTCTGCACCTGCGCGGTCGCCAGGGTGCTCGAGAACACTGACGTCAGAACCGCGCCGGCAAGGATCATCCGTTTGCCCATGCACACTCTCCCTTGTCGGCGGCCAGATCGGCGCCGTTCTTTGTCGGGGCAATGCAAGGCACGCGTTCACCCGTCGCCGGACCGGGCCGGCGAGCGCCTGCAAACCCAAGCAAATGTCACGCTTGCGCGATGTGCGATAGCGTTAACATCTCCTACTCGGTACAATAGCGCCGAGGTGATGGAAAGAGGGGGAGCGGGTGACCGTCGGCTTGCATGCTGGCGGTGCATCGCGCACCAACGCCGGCATGGCCCAATCGCATGCTTCCATCGCCGGACTGACGATCGTCGATCACCCACTGGTCCAGCATCGTCTTACCCGGCTCCGGGATCGCACCACGCCGCCGGAACGCTTTCGGGCGGAGCTCCGCGCCGTCTCGCAGCTGTTGGGCACGGCCGCCATGGCGGACCTGTCGCTCGCCAGCGTCCGGATCGAGACGCCGGTAGCGCCCATGGAAGCACCCGTGCTCTCGTCCCCCGGGCCGGTGGTGGTGCCGATCCTGCGCGCGGGGCTCGCCATGGCGGAGGGGCTG
This sequence comes from Sphingomonas elodea ATCC 31461, assembly GCF_000226955.1. Taxonomy (GTDB): domain Bacteria; phylum Pseudomonadota; class Alphaproteobacteria; order Sphingomonadales; family Sphingomonadaceae; genus Sphingomonas; species Sphingomonas elodea. The sequence goes on along the minus strand of NZ_AGFU01000002.1, from coordinate 43,239 downwards.
CTCGATCTGCTGCCGGAGGCTTCCGTCGCGCATGTCGGGCTGTATCGGGATCCGGGAACGCTGGAAGCCGTGGAATACTACTTCAACCCCCCCGCCGATCTCGGTCGTCGGCCGGTGCTGCTGGCTGATCCGATGCTTGCTACCGGGCACAGCGCGATCGCGGCGCTCGATCGGTTGAAGGCGGCGGGCGCGCGGGACCTGCGCTTCCTGTGCCTGCTCGCCGCACGGCCCGGGGTGGAGGCGGTGCGCCAGGCGCATCCCGACGTGGCGATCTGGACAGCCGCACTCGATCCCGAACTCAATGCGCACGGCTATATCGTGCCGGGTCTGGGCGACGCCGGCGACCGCGCCTTCGGCACCCTCCACACCTGAGTCGATCAGCCTCGCGCAGCAACTGCATCAGCAAGGCACGGATCCCGCCGCGATTTTCTCGGATGTCGACCAGGATGTCGCGCCGCACTGGTGGCAAGGCTTACCGGCTGCCCCGCCATGCTATGGTCGATCGGGCCGACATAGAGATCCCCGATCGCGTGTCGGGCAGGTAGTGGGTGAAGCGGCGCTTTCCGGCGATCAGGCAGGCAAGATTGTCGAACTGGTCATAGTGACAGGCGATGGTGGAAGCATTGCCGTTCCAGAGCCGCGGAAACACGCCTGCGGGTCGGAAGCGGCAAGGGCGATGCGATCCAGCGCCCCGCCAAGCCCGAGCGTTTCGCGGGCGAAATCGAGTCCACCCGACTGGTCGCCATGGGCACCGCGGCCTCGGATCGCCGGCGCGCCGACGAAAGCCTGGGCGATGACACCGGCGCCAAAGCCGCGCAGATAGCCGCAAAGGTCCTCGATCGTCCCCGCGACTCGGACGATCGGCAGCGATAGAGCTAACGTCACCGGCTATGTCGGAGTACAGACGACCAGTTCAGCTTCCGCAGCGCGAACACCTTCGGCAATAGCGGCTTCGGCTGCATCGCCACCGCGACCTGATCCGCAAGATCCACGAACACGGGCTGCAACCGGTCTGAAGAGCCGCAAAGGGGAATATCAATGAACCGCACGATCCGCGCCGCGCTGCTCGCCGCCGTGCTCACGCCGCTGCCCGCGCTCGCCCAGACCGCTGTCGATCCGCGAGCCGAGGCCGATGCCAAGGCGGCCGCCATCGTCGCCCAGCTGACGCCCGAGGAGAAGCTCGGCCAACTGCTCAACGTCGCACCGGCGATCCCGCGCCTCAACATCCCGCGCTACAACTGGTGGACGGAATCGCTCCACGGCGCGCTCGGCACGGTGCCGACCACCAATTTCCCCGAGCCGATCGGCCTTGCCGCCAGCTTCGATGTGCCGCTGGTCCACGACGTTGCCGCCGCGATCAGCAGCGAGGTGCAGGGGCTGCACGCGCTCGCCAGGCAGACCGGCCGCATGGGCCGGATCGGCACCGGGCTGGATACCTGGTCACCCAACATCAACATCTTCCGCGATCCGCGCTGGGGCCGGGGGCAGGAGACCTATGGCGAGGACCCGTTCCTGACCGCGCGAATGGGAGTTGCCTTCGTGACCGGCATGCAGGGGCCGAACCCGGACCTGCCCGACGTGATCGCCACGCCCAAGCATTTCGCCGTCCACAGTGGACCGGAATCGACCCGCCACGAAGCGAACGTGTTCGTCTCGCGCCACGATCTGGAGGACACCTATCTCCCGGCGTTCCGTGCCGCGGTCGTCGAGGGCAAGGCGGGATCGGTCATGTGCGCCTATAACCGCATCGACGGCCGGCCGGCCTGCGCCAGCGACGAACTGCTGAAGGACCATCTGCGCGGCGCCTGGGGTTTCAAGGGCTATGTCGTCTCCGACTGCGATGCGGTGAAGGACATCAGCGACAACCATCACTATGCGCCCGACGGCGCGACCGCGGTGGCGGCGGCGATCCGCGCGGGCGTGGACAATGAGTGCCACACCCAGACGCTGACCGACACCGGCGGGCTGACCGATCGGTATCGCGAGGCGCTGGCCAAGGGGCTGATCACGCAAGGAGAGATCGATCGCACCCTGGTGCGGCTGTTCTCCGCCCGGCTGCGCAACGGCGACCTGCCCGGCATCCGCACGACGGGCGGCAAGCGCAGCGATATCGGCGCGCCGGCGCACCGGGCGCTTGCGCTGGCCGCGGCGGAGAAGAGCCTGGTGCTGCTCAAGAATGACGGGCTCCTGCCGTTGAAGCCGGGCAGCCGCATCGCGGTGATCGGCCCACTGGGCGACGCGACCCGGGTGCTGCGCGGCAACTATTCCTCGTCGCAATCGGGCGAGCCGATCTCGGTGGTCGAGGGGTTGCGACGCGCCTTCCCGGCCGCCAACGTCCGCTATGCGCCGTTCGGCGCCTCGGTGACCGACGGCGATCCGGTGCCTGCGTCCGCGCTGCGCACGCCGGACGGCAAGCCCGGCCTGCTCGCCCGCTACTTCAATCCGGTTACGCCCGCACCGGCCGAGTTCGCGCCCGGCACCTTCCGCGACGCTACCGCCAGGATGCAGTTCGCCGACACGCCGGTGGTCACCCGCGTCGAGGCCGATGTCTCCGCCCGCAGCCTCGATCTGCCGACCGTTTCCGACCATCATCGGACGGTCTGGACCGGCTTTCTGGTGCCGCCCGAGACCGGCACCTACCGGCTGGGCCTGACCGGCTTCGGCGGCGCGATGCTCTTCGAGGGCAAGCCGTTCGTGGACCTCAGCAAGGCGGGCTGGGGCAGCCTGCCGACGATGCGCGAGGTGAAGCTCACCAAGGGCAAGCGCTACCCGATCGAGGTGCGCACCGACGAGCATGTGCTGTCCGGCATCGATCTCGTCTGGAAGCGGATCAGTGCCGATCCGGTCGCCGAGATGAAGGCGGCGGCGGCTGGTGCCGACGTGCTGGTCGCGGTGGTGGGCCTCACCTCGGACCTCGAGGCCGAAGAATCGCCGGTGCAGATCCCCGGCTTCAAGGGCGGCGACAAGACCAGCCTCGATCTGCTGCCGGACCAGCAGGCGTTGCTGGAGGCAGCACGCGCTACCGGCAAGCCCTTGGTGGTAGTGGCGATGAACGGCAGCCCGATCAACCTGAGCTGGGCCAAGGACCATGCCGCGGCGATCCTGGAGGCGTGGTATCCGGGCGAGCTGGGCGGCACCGCGATTGCCAATGTGCTGTCCGGCAAGACCAGCCCCTCGGGCCGGCTGCCGCTGACCTTCTACCGCAGCGTCGACGATCTGCCGCCGTTCGGCGACTATGGCATGAAGGGGCGAACCTATCGCTACTTCACCGGTACCCCGGTCTATCCGTTCGGCCACGGGCTCAGCTACACCAGCTTCACCTACGCCGCGCCGGTGGTGGACAAGGCGGATGGCGGGCCGGCGACCGGGCTGACCGTCACCGCCGAGGTGCGCAACACCGGCAGCCGCGCGGGCGACGAGGTGGCGCAGCTCTATCTCGACTTCCCCGAGGACCCGGGCGCCCCCCGCATCGCGCTGCGCGGCTTCCAGCGCGTGTCGCTCCAGCCGGGCGAGGCGCGGAAGATCCGCTTCACCCTTGCGCCACGCGATCTCAGCACGGTGACCGTGGAGGGGCGGCACCGGGTGCTGGCCGGCGACTATCGGGTGACGGTGGGCGGGGGCCAGCCTGGCACCGGTGCACCGGGCGCCTCCGTCGCCTTCAAGATTGCCAAGCCCGTCGATCTGCCGAAGTGAGCAGGCGGGGGCGGGCGGCGGTGACAAAGCATGTCTCGCGCCGCCGCGCGGGAGCCTGCCGCCCCTCGCGTGCATTTCCGTTTCATCTCGGCTAGTCGGGGCGAAACATGAGGGGGAATTGATGGCGGGTGGCCTGGTCGCATTGCTCGACGACATCGCGGCGCTGGCGAAGCTGGCGGCGGCATCGCTGGACGACGTGGGCGCCGCCGCCGGCCGTGCGGGGGCCAAGGCGGCGGGCGTGGTGATCGACGATACCGCGGTCACCCCGCGCTACGTCGTCGGCCTGTCGCCCGATCGCGAGCTGCCGATCATCGGCAAGATCGCGCTGGGCTCGATCGCCAACAAGCTGCTGCTGATCCTGCCGCTGGCTCTGCTGCTCAGTGCCTTCGCGCCCTGGGCGCTGACTCCGATCCTGATGCTGGGCGGGGCCTATCTCTGCTTCGAGGCGGCGGAGAAGGTTCTCGAGGCGCTGAAGGGCGAGCACCATGCCGACGAGGTCGCCGCGATCACCGACGCCAAGGCGCTGGAGAAGCGCCAGGTGCTGGGCGCGATCCGCACCGATCTGATCCTCTCGGCCGAGATCATGGTGATCGCGCTGTCGCAGCTGCCGGCCGGCATGTCGTTCGTCACGCGGGCGGGGGCGCTGGTGCTGGTGGCGTTCGCCATCACCATCGGCGTGTACGGCGTCGTCGCGCTGATCGTGAAGATGGACGATATCGGCCTGCATCTCAGTCGCGGCGGCGCCAGCGGTGCGGTCGCCGGCTTCGGGCGCGGACTGGTCCAGGCGATGCCGGTTCTGCTCACCGCGCTGTCGCATATCGGCGTCGGCGCGATGGCCTGGGTCGGTGGCGGCATCCTGCTGCACGGGCTGGAGGAATTCGGGCTGGGTACGGTGCCGCACCTGCTGCATCACTGGTCCGAAGCGGCAGGTGCGGCGACCGGCGCGCTGGGCGGTGTGGTCGAATGGCTGGTCTATGCCGCGGGCTCGGCGGTGGCCGGGCTGATCGTCGGCGGCGTCATCGCCGGGCTGCTGCACCTGATTCCCCGCAAGGGGCACTGATCGACTCCCATTCTCGCCAAGCTGCATCGGGACCGATCCCGGCCTCTGCGCGTTCGCCCCTCTGACCAGGGAGACCCCGCATGCCCATCACCATCAACGGCGTCGACCACGCGCTCGATGTCGATCCCCGCACCAGCCTGCTCGATTTCCTCCGCCGCGATGCCGGCCTTACCGGCACCAAGAAAGGGTGCGACCATGGCCAGTGCGGCGCGTGCACGGTGCTGCTCAACGGCCAGCGCATCAACAGCTGCCTGACGCTCGCCGTGATGCACGACGGCGACAGCGTGACGACCATCGAGGGGCTCGGCACGCCCGATGCGCCGCACCCGCTACAGGCCGCGTTCGTGCGGCATGACGGCTATCAGTGTGGCTATTGCACGCCGGGCCAGATCTGCTCGGCCAAGGCGATGCTCGATGAGATCGCAGCCGGCTGGACCAGCTATGTCAGCGACGACGTCGCAGGCACCCCGGTCCTCACCGGGGAGGAAATCCGCGAGCGGATGAGCGGCAATGTCTGCCGCTGCGGGGCCTATTCCAACATCGTCGCGGCGATTGCCGAAGTGGCGGGGGCCCAGGCATGAAGCCCTTCGACTATCAGCGCGCGCATGGCCTTGGCGAAGCGCACCAGTTGCTCGTCGCGGACCGTGCCAGGCCGATCGCCGGTGGCACCAACCTGCTCGACCTGATGAAGCTCGAAGTGGAAACGCCCAGCGCACTGGTAGACCTCAACCGCCTGCCGCTGGGCGGGATCGAACCGCGCGGGGAGGGGCTCCATATCGGCGCGCTCGTCTCGAACAGCGCCTGCGCCGCCGATCCGCGTATCCGTAGCCAGTATCCGGTGCTAGCCCGCGCGATCCTGGCGGGCGCGACCTTCCAGCTGCGCAACAAGGCGACGACCGGCGGCAATCTGTGCCAGCGGACCCGCTGTTACTATTTCTATGACCTTGCCCAAGCGTGCAACAAACGCGCGCCCGGCACCGGCTGCGCGGCGGTCGGCGGGTTCAACCGCATCCACGCGATCCTCGGCGCCAGCGACGCCTGCATCGCCACCTATCCGGGCGACATGGCGGTGGCGCTGTCGGCGCTCGACGCGGCGGTGGAGATCCTTGATGCCAAGGGTGACAAGCGACACGTGCCGGTGCGCGACTTCCACCGCCTGCCCGGCGACACGCCCGAGCGTGACAATGTGCTGGAGCCCGGGGACGTGATCACCGGCGTGGTGCTGCCGGCGCCGGTGGGCGGCACGCAGCTCTACCGCAAGGTGCGCGACCGGGCCTCCTATGCCTTCGCGCTCGTCTCGGTGGCGGCGGTGGTGCATCTGGAGGACGGTGTGATCGCCCGGGCGCGGCTCGCCTTCGGTGGGCTGGCGCACAAGCCTTGGCACGATCCCCGCGTCGAGCAGTTGCTCGAAGGTCAGGCGCCCTCGGATGCGTTGTTCGACGAAGCCGCCATCCTGCTGCTCGATCAGGCCCGCGGGCAGGGCAGCAACGATTTCAAGATTCCGCTCACCCGCCGCACGCTGAAAGCGGTGCTGCGCGAAGCGACGGGAGGTACGCTGTGACTCGCCTGTACACGATGGACAAGCCGGACGAACGCAACCGGCTCGATGCGATGGCGCAGGGCATCATCGGCCGCCCGCTCGATCGGCCCGACGGCAGCGCCAAGACCAGCGGCGTCGCCCCCTATGCCGCCGAATATGTCGTTCCCGACTGCGCGGAGGGCGTGCTCGTCCTTTCAACGATCAGTCGTGGCGAAGTGGTGGAGATCGAATCAGCGCCCGTGCTCGCCATGCCCGGCGTGCTGGCGGTGATCGCCGATCCAAGGATGATCACGCGCTCGGCGCAGGGCGGCGCGGGCAAGTCGCCAGTGCGCGAGATCCAGAAGGTCGACTATTACGGCCAGCCGGTAGCGCTTGTCGTCGCCGAGACCTTCGAGCAGGCGCGCGACGCCGCCACCCGGCTCCGCATCGCCTACCGCGCCGACGATCCCGCTCGTGTCCCGCTGGCGCAGGAGGACGGCCATGCCAGCCACGAATCCTATGGCGAGCCCGTGCAGCGGGGCAATCTCGACGCCGCGATGCGCGACGCCGCGCACGCGGTGGATGTCACCTACACCACCGAAGGCCATGCCAGCGCGGCGATGGAGCCGCATGCCAGCATCGCCGAGTGGGACGGCAATACACTGACTGCCCATTCGAGCCTGCAGATGCTCAAATACAACCAGAAGGAACTGGCCGATGCGCTGGGCCTCAAGCCCGAGCAGGTGCGGCTGATCGCGCCCTATGTCGGCGGCGGCTTCGGATCGAAGCTCGGCATCAGTGCGGAACTGGCTGCGGCGGCGGTGGCGGCGATCGAGCTGGCGCGACCGGTTCAGGTGGTGATGAGTCGCCAACAGGTCTTCCAGTGCGTGATGCGCCGGTCCGAGACGCGCCAGCGTATCCGCCTCGCCGCGGATGCCGAGGGGCGGCTGAGCGGCTTCGGGCATGAGGCATGGGTCTCCAATCTTCCCGGCGAGAAATTCGCGGAGCCCGTCACCCAGGCGAGCGAGTTCCTGTATCGCGGCGAGCACCGCACGCTGCGCATCGATCTCGCCCGTATTCACCGGATGACGGCGGGATCGGTCCGCGCGCCGGGCGAGGCGGTGGGCATGCAGTGCCTCGAAGCGGCGATGGACGAACTGGCGATCACCAGCGGCATCGATCCTGTCGCGCTGCGGTTGCGCAATATCCCCGAGGAGCATCCGAGCCAGGGGCTTCCCTATAGCTCGCGGCGGCTGGCGGAGTGCCTCAAGGTCGGCGCCGATCGGTTCGGCTGGGACGGCACCGATCGCCGGCCCTGCCAGCGTCGTGAAGGCGAATGGTGGATCGGCACCGGCATGGCGACCGCCTGCCGCGTCCACAATCTGAACGAAGCGCAGGCCAAGGTCACGCTGTCGAGCGACGGCACGGCGGTGGTCGAAAGCGACATGACCGATATCGGCACCGGCACCTATGCCATTCTCGGCCAGATCGCCGGCGAGATGCTGGGCCTGCCGCCGGAGAAGGTGCTCGTCCAGCTGGGGGACACCCGCTACCCGCCGGGCTCGGGCTCGGGCGGCAGCTGGGGCGCGGCCTCGACCGGTTCGGCGGTGTTCGTCGCCTGCGAGGCGATCCGCGAGCAGCTGGCCGAGCAGCTCGGCATTGAGGAAACGGATCTCACGCTGAAGGATGGCGAGGCGATCGCCGGCAACCGCCGCATCCCCTTCACCCAACTCCTGACTGCTGACATCAGCGAGACCGGCCATTTCAAGAATGGTGGCATCGACGAGAAGTTCGCCATCGCGATGTACGGCGCCTTCTTCGTCGAGGTCGGCGTCAATGCCTATACCGGCGAAACGCGGGTGCGGCGGATGACCGGCGCCTTCGGACTGGGCCGCGCGCTCAACGAGAAGACTGCCACCTCGCAGTGCCTGGGCGGCATGGTGTGGGGTATCGGCAGCGCCCTGACCGAGGAGCTGGTGTTCGATCCCCGCGACGGCCACCTCGTAAATCATGATCTGGCCGAGTACCATGTACCGGTCAATCTGGATGTACCGGCCCTAGAGGTGGTGCTGGTAGACGAGCGCGATGCTGCCGGGAGCCCGCTCCAAGCCAAGGGCGTGGGCGAGCTGGGCATCTGCGGCGCGGCGGGGGCGATCGCGAACGCCGTGCACCACGCTTGCGGCGTGCGGGTCCGCAGCTTCCCGATCACCCCGGACAAGCTGCTCGAAGACCTGCCGGACGCCTGAGCTCCCCCGTCTAGATCCCCTAAGAAAAGATCAAACCTTATAGTAGGTTAAGGCGAAATGCCGGGCTGGCTACGATTGCCAGCCGTCGCGCTGTCAGCTAGGCATCGTTTCGCGAGCGATGCGTCGGCCTAGCGGGTTGGGCGCCGTTCCCGATCGCCGATTTCGGTCGGCGGGCGACACATCCAGTATGGGGGGACTCTGGGGTGCCGAACTACCCGTTGACGCGATTCTACGGACAGGCAACGCTGAGTGCGGCCGAGGCGGAGCTGCTGTCCGGGTTGGGCGATGCCGAGATTATGTTCCGTCGCCAAAGCGTGATCCGCCGCGAGCGCGAGCCAGTCGATGCCTTCTATCTGCTGCTCGAAGGCTGGGCGAGTTCCGCGATCCGCCTGCCGAGCGGGCAGCGCCAGATCGTCAAGGTCCACATAACGGGGGACATGATGGGCACGCCCAGCATGGTGCTCGATACCGCCGCCGATACGCTGACAGCGATTACCGAGTGCCGGGTCGCCGCGGTACCGCTCACCCGCCTGCGCGAGGTCCTGGCCCGGCATCCCCGCATCGCTGCCCTGTTCTTCATGATGGTGCAGATCGAGCGGCTGGCGCTGATGGATATCGTCGCGGCGCTGGGCAAGTCCTCGGCACGCGAGCGGATGGTGCGGCTGCTGCTCGACCTGCATGATCGCCTCGCCAAGATCGGTGCGGTGGAGAATGCCTGCTTCGACCTGCCGCTGACCCAGGAGCTGCTCGGCGATGTGCTCGGATTGACGGCGGTGCATGTCAACCGCACGATGCGGCTCCTCGAGCGCGAAGGGCTTATCGCACGCCACGGCCAGCGGATCGCGCTCGTCGATATCGAGAGGCTGCACAAGATTTCGCCGGTGCCGCCCCGCAAGGTCCGCTTCGACCCGGTCTGGCTGCCCGTTCCCGGCGAGATGTAAGCCGGGCTCAGCCGAGCAGCGCGTCCACCGCGTCGAGCAATTCGCGCTCGCGGAACGGCTTGCGGAGCTGGGGGACGTCGCCGGGCAGATCCTCGGCGGCGTCGGTATAGCCGGTCAGCAGCAGGAAGGGCTGGGGCATGCCGGCGTCGCGGGCGCGGGCGATGAACTCGCCGCCGGTGCCGCCGGGCATCATATAGTCGGTGATGATCAAGGCCGTGCCCGGCGCGTCGGCCAGGGCGGCCATGCCCTGGCTGAGCGATTCCGCCTCGGCCACCTGATGGCCATGGGCGCGCAGCACTTCGGCCGCCGCTTCGCGCACCGCGGGATCGTCGTCGACCAGCAGGATCTCGGCGGTGCGGGTTGGGCGGTCGCGCGCATCATCGGCGACGGCGGGTGGCGCGTCGGTCACCGGCAGGATCAGCGTCGCACTGGTGCCCTGGCCGGGCGCGCTTTCCAGCACCAGCCGGCCGGCGGATTGCTCGGCGAAGCCATGCACCATCGACAGGCCGAGGCCGGTGCCGCGATCGCCCGCCTTGGTGGTGAAGAACGGCTCCATCGCCCGGCGCAGCGTCGCCGCATCCATGCCGCAGCCATCGTCGTGCACCGCCAGTGCGAGATAGTCACCCCGGGCCAGCCCGCGCAGATCCTCGCGGCGGGGCGGACGGGCGGCGATCACGATGGTGCCGCTGAGCCGCCCGCCGGTCTTGATCGCGTCGCGCGCGTTGATGACGAGGTTGAGCACCGCCAGTTCCAGCTGGTTCCGATCGGCGCGGACGGGCGGCAGGTCTTGGGCGCTGTGGATCGTGCAGCCGATCGTCGGCCCGACCGAGCGCTGCAGCAGTTCGTGCAGGTCGGCCAGCATCGTCGGCACATCGATTGCCTCGGGCGTCAGCGCCTGGCGCTTGGCATAAGCGAGCAGCCGCGCGACCAGGCTGCGGGCGCGTTCGGCACTGTGCGTCGCGCTGTCGATATAGCGTTGTGCCTTGGGATCGTCGCCGGTCCGTCCGCGCAGCAGGTCCAGCCCGCCCAGGATCGGGGTCAGCAGGTTGTTGAGGTCGTGCGCCACGCCGCCGGTCAGCCGGCCAAGGGCTTCCAGTCGCTGTGCCTGCACCGTTGCCGCCTGACGCTGGCGGTATCGTCGCAGTTCGACCGCAAGGGCGAAGGCGAGCGCGGCGAACACCGCCAGGGCCAGCACCCCGCCGCCGACCAGCACCCATCGCGTCTGTCGGGTGAGCGCTGCGAAACTCCCCCGCGGCACCGCCACTTCGACGCGCCAGCCGCTCTCCGGCACGGAGGTGACGATCGCCGCCATTTCCTCGTCGCCGACCGTGCCGGATTGGGCGACCACGGTGCCGCGCGCGTCGATCAGCCGGAGGCGCCAGTCCGCAGGGACCGACTCCGTATAGAGCAGGTGCTGCATCGCGCGGACCGGCACCACCGCGGAGACGACATAGCGCGGCGCCCCGTCCTGGATCACCGGCGCGCGCACGGCGAAGGCGGTCATCCGGTCGGGGCCGGGCACGACAAGGCCCACCTGCGGTTGTCGCGTGCGGATCGCCGCGGCCAGGCTGCCGGGTTCGACCACCTTGCCCAGGGCGCCGCCGATCGGCTTGGGCAGGTCGAGAACGCGATTGCCGTCCAGGTCGGCGATGCTCAATGCCGCCCAGTCGGGATGATCCTCCATCAGCCGCAGGCCGAGGCGGGTGAAGATCGGGCGGTTGATGCCGGAATCGAGCGACGGCGAGCGGCTGATCATCTTCACCGCATCCAGTGTCGCCGCGATCTCGCGGCCGACGAGCCGCGCGGTGGAACGGCTGGCGAGCGCCGCCTGGCGATCCAGCGCTGCTCGCTGCTCGCGCAAGGTCACCGCACCATAGGCCGCACCCAGCACGACGATGGGTAGCAGACCGGTCAGACCCATGAGGATCAGCGAACGTCGCACTAGACCTGTCCCCCCTACACGGGCTGATCCTGCCCAATTAGGGAGTTGGCATGTATTTCACTAGGATTGTCAAACCTATATCCTGGATCAATAGCTAGGGTGTAACGAGATGGGACGCTCTGCCGACAGGTGCGGCTTCGCGTTCGGCCGCACGTGGGGTCCAGGCAACTAGGCAAGTTTTTCCTAGCGTCTCCGCCCGATGCAGGTGCCGCTGTTCCTATAAGAGACGGACGGGAACGTGTTGGTGTCTCCCGACGTGCAGTGGAGCAGGCCTTGGCAGACCGCATCCTTCGATCGAACGGCGCCCGGCCGATGCGTTCCGGGAGCATGCGTCGGTGAAGATCCTCTTCTATCTTCCGGTGGCGACGCCCTGGTGGTTCGAGCAGGTGTTCGAGCCGCTGATCCGCCGCACGGCGAGCGTCGCGGAGGTCCACGTCCTTGCCCCCGCGCCCTGGCAGAATACCGGCATCGGGCCCGACCAGCTGCGGCGCTGCGCCGATCTGGACGGCGTGCAATGGTCGATCATCGACGATCCTGCGCATCCGAGCCTGCGCACCGCACCCGTCGATCGCGACGAACTGATCGCCTATGTCCGAGGCCTGGCGCCGGATTTGGTGCTTTGTCGCAGTGCTGATATCGAGACGCCGCGCCATTTCCCCGGCATCGTCCGCCACATGATGGAGGCGGTGATCACGCCGTTCGATCTGGGCGCGCGGCCGAATACCATCTATTTCACCGACACGCTGTTCGCCAATGGGGTGATGCCCGCACTGTCGGACGTCGAGGCTGCACGCATCGATGCGCTGATTGCTCCGCATTGGGAGGACATGCTGGCGCATTGGCGCGCCACCGTCCCGGATCGCGCGACGGTATTCGGTGCGCTGGGCTTGCCGATGGACCGTCCGGCGGTCCTGCTGCCGCTCGAATATGCCCATGAAGAGAATTTCTACCTCGCTCATCGCCCGGCCGGACTGACCGACGCGGCGCTGGTCGGCCGTGCCGCTGCTGCCGCGGAGGCGGTCGGCGCGACGCTGGTGGTGACCGATCACCCGCTCAACACGCTCTATGTCGATCGCGAGCCGCTCCACGCCGCGATCGTGGCACTCGGCACGCCGATCCTCGTCGATCCGGCGGCGCTCGACCTGGCGCCGACCACGGCGCTGCTTGCCCATGTCGACGGCGTGCTGCTCCATGATTCCAAGACATTTGCCACCGCCGCGGCCTTCGGCACACCGATGCATCGGACGTCGCGGTTCGAAAGCGCATCCTGGCTCCACATGGAAACCGATCTGCCCCGCTTCTTCACCGCCATTGCCGACGGCACGGCCGCCAGGCCCGACATCGCGGCCGCGCGCCGCTGGTTCGGCTATCATTATGCCAACGAGGCCTTCCACCCGACCGATCCGGCGCTGACCGGCGCGATGGTGGTCCAGCGTGCGTGCAAGCCGTTCGATCCCGCCCGCTGGGAAGCGGGGCTGGGCCTGCTGGAACGCTATGCCGCGCGCGAGGAGCTGGCGGCATGAAGCTCGGTGCCATCGTCCGCGCGCCAGATGCGCCCCCGGCGGCCGCGCTCGCCTGGGCCGGTGAGGTGATCGCTGCCGAACGCCGCGCATTGCAGGCGTTCGAGGCGGTGCTACCGCCCTCGCTGGCCGATGCCGTCGCCGCGATCGCCGGGCAGGCGAGCCCGCTCACCTGCCTCGGCATGGGCAAGTCCGGGCTGATCGCCGCCAAGGTTGCCGCCACCTTCTCCAGCCTCGGCACGCCGGCCTTCGCGCTCAACGCGGGCGAGGCGGCACATGGCGACCTGGGGGCGGTGCAGGACGGCAATGTCGTGCTGCTCTTCTCCAACAGCGGCACCACCGACGAGATCGCGCGCATCCTGCCGCTGCTCAAGGCGCGTGCCTGCCTGCTGATCGGGGTGGTCGGCCGACCGGATTCGCCGCTCGGTCGCGCGGTCGACATCCTCATTCCCGCCATCACCGCCGGCGAGGCCGACCATATCGGCATGGCGCCGACTTGCAGCACCACGCTCCAGCTCGCGATCGGCGATGCACTGGCGGTGGCGGTCAGCCGGTCGCGCGGTTTCACCCGGACGGACTTCCTGCGTCACCACCCGGCAGGCCTGCTCGGCCGCCAGTCGATTCCGCTGCGAACGCTGATGCGCACCGGCGATGAGCTGCCCAAGGTCGGTCCCGATGCGCCGGTCGCGGACCTGCTCGCCGCGATGTCCGCCGGGCGGATGGGCGCGGCCTGTGTGGTCGATGCCGACCAGCACCTGCTCGGGCTGGTGGTCGACGGCGATGTGCGCCGCCACTTCCAGTCGCGCCGCGACGTTTACGACACCCCCGCGGCCACGTTGATGCAGCCCCACCCGCAAGTGATCGACGTCACCGCGACGCTGGGCGACGCGCTGCTGCTGCTTCGCGAGCATGCAGGGGGATTTCTGGTTCTGCCCGTGGTCGACGGGGAGGGACGTCTGCACGGCATGTTGCATGCCAAGGATATGATGAATGGCTAAGCCCCTGAAGATCGTCGCCTTCGTCCCCGCCAAGGGCAATAGCGAGCGCGTCTCGGACAAGAATACGCGGATCCTGGACGGCGAGCATCTGTTCAAGCGCAAGCTGCTTCAGGCGCTCGACTGCCCGGCGATCACCGAGGTCTGCCTCGATACCGAGAGCAAGGCGATGGCCGACATGGCGAGCGACCTGCCGGTCACCTGGCTGCAGCGCCCGGCCGGGCTCGCCACCAACGCCACCGACGGGCACGGCATGTTCGCCTGGGAATGTTCGCAGCGGCCGGATGCCGATATCTGGATCCAGATGCTCTGTACCGCGCCCTTCGTCACCGCCGAGACGATCGGCCGGGCGATCGATCGCCTGCTTGCTGATCCTGAAGCGGACAGCCTCGTCGCGGTCACCCGCGCCAAGCAATATTGCTGGACGGGGCAGGGGCCCGTCTATGGCACCGGCCGCGTTCCCAACAGCGTCGAGCTGCCGGAGACGATCGTCGAGGCGATGAGCCTGTACATCGTCCGCCGTACCGGGGAGGGGCCTGCCACCCGCCGCTTCGGTACGCGACCGATCCTGTTCGACCTCGATCCGATCGAGCAGATCGACATCACCCACCATCACGATCTGGTGATCGCCGAAACCGTAGCCGCCGGATTCCGCCAGGCCGAGGTGACGCGATTCCGGGCAATGCTGCCGCACCTTTCCTCGCCGGTGCTGTCGGATATCCTCAAGGAGCGCGGCCACCGCGTGGTGCTGCCCAAGGCGCTGCGCCCGACGAGCGGCGGCAAGTTTCTCGGCCGTGCCAAGACGATCGAACTGGCGGCGCTCGCCCAGCGGCCCGATCGCTCGCCCGACGGGCCGTGGCACGGCATCTACGGCGCGCTGCAATCCTATCGCTTCGTGCGTCCGGGCGACGTGATCATGGTGGCGACCGACGTCCCCGAATATGCCTATTTCGGCGATCTCAACGCCAATCTCGCGATCCGATCGGGCGCGGTGGGTGCGGTGATCGACGGCGCGACGCGCGACACCGCCGATGTGCGCGCGCTGGGTCTGCCGGTCTATGCCCGCGGCCAGACCTGCGACGACATCAAGTATGAAGGCACACTCAAAGCGATGAACCGCCCGATCACGATGGGCGAGGTCACGATCGCCAACGGCGATGTGGTATTTGCCGATGCAGATGGGATAGTGGCCATCCCGCGGGCGCTGTGGCCCGAGATCGAGGAAGCCGCCTGGAACGTGCTCTCCAACGAGGCACGCATCCGCATGGCTGCGGCGCGCGGCCGCGACGTGGACGCGATCCTCGCCGAATGCGGTGCGTTTTGAAGGATTTGAAGATGAAGACGGTCAAGGTCGGTGCCCTCGAAATCGCCAATGACAAGCCGTTCGTGCTTATCGCGGGGCCCTGCGCGATGGAGAGCCGCGACCATGCCTTCTTCATGGCCGAGGCGCTGACCACGCTCTGCGCCGCTCTCGGCATCGGGTTCATCTACAAGAGCTCGTTCGACAAGGGGAACCGCACCTCGATCGACGCGCCGCGCGGCATCGGGATGGATGCGGCGCTGCAGGTGTTCGCGGACCTGAAGGCGCAGTTCGGCTGCCCGGTGCTCACGGACGTGCATGATGCCGGCCAGTGCGCGCCGGTGGCCGAGGTGGTCGACGTCCTGCAGATCCCGGCCTTTCTCTGCCGCCAGACCGATCTGCTGGTCGCAGCCGCCCATACCGGACGCGCGATCAACGTGAAGAAGGGCCAGTTCCTCGCGCCCTGGGACATGAAGAACGTCGCCAAGAAGATCGCGTCCTCCGGCAACGAAAACGTGATCCTGTGCGAACGCGGCGCCAGCTTCGGCTACAACACGCTGGTGAGCGACATGCGGTCGCTGCCGATCATGGCGGAGACCGGCTATCCGGTGATGTTCGATGCCACCCACTCCGTACAGCAGCCGGGCGGGCAGGGCACGAGTTCGGGTGGGCAGCGCGAATTCGTTCCCACCCTCGCCCGCGCGGCCGTGGCCGTGGGCGTGGCGGCGGTGTTCATCGAGACACACCAGGCCCCCGACACCGCCCCCAGCGACGGCCCCAACATGGTGCCGCTCGATCAGATGCGGGCCCTGCTCACCCGGTTGAAGGCGTTCGACACCCTCTCCAAACAGGTCTGAGCCTGCCTATGCTCAGCGGCTGAGCCGATCCTGCAGCGTATCGATCCGCTTTGACGCCTCTGCCTTGGAAAGATCGCCCTCGATCGGCGGCTCGCCCGCTTCCTCCAGCAGCGTGGTGAGGTAGGAGGCCTGGGCGCCCGTCATCGGATCGTCGCCCGAAACCCAGTTGTCCGGGTCCTTCTCGGTGTTCGAACCCGGATGCTCGTCGAGCTTCGGGTGGTGCAGCGTATCGGTCATTGCTGCCTCGCCAATGCTCTTGTTGTGTTCGAAAGGCCGATCAGCCGGGCAGCGTCACGCTTGCAATACTGTCCGGTGCATCGTGGAGTCGCAGGTAGAGGGATTTGCCCGCCGGCTTCGGCAGGGAGAGGCTGGACCCCACGAAGCCGAGCGGCACCTGCGTCGCTTGGGCGAAATCCGCGCTGCCGCTGACAGCCGCCACGACGAACAGGTCGCGTCCGGCGAGCGTGCAATGGGTGCCTTCGGCCGGGCAGGTCAGCCCGCTCAGCACCGGTAGTCGTGCGACGGCCACCAGCGGCTGCCAGTCGCCAACCGCGCCATCCTGCACCAGCCGGAAGCGCAGCGGCCCCGCAACCCCCGGCCCGAACAGCGCGCGCGGCGCAAAATGCGCCACCACGACATCCTTGCCGATGCGCTGCAGGCCGCCATCGCCAAGGTGCAGCTGCGCGACGCGCCCGTCGCTGCCGGTGATCTCCACCACACCGCTGTCGCCGAGCGTTCCCCGCGTCACGCGCAAGGAAAAGTCGATTGCGGTGTCGGCCGGCAGGACGCCATCCGGCAAGGTGATCGCAAGGCCTTCCTTCGCCTGTTGGGACACGGCGGCCCGGCTCAGGACCGTCGCCAGCGGACGCGGGCCTGCCGAACGCACGGCAAGCTTGACGCTCCGTCCATCGCGCAGCCGCACCACGGCCTCGCCGTCGCCGGCAGGAATGGCGGACTCCGCCGTCATCGCCAGCCGGTCGCCCTTGCTGCCGCGGGACAGCGCGCCCGCGGCGAAGTGTAGGCCTTTCCAGTCGAGCCCCGTCACCTGATCCAGCCGGGCGCCTTCCAGCATGCCGCCCTGATCGCCTTCATGGACGACGAAGCGATCCAGGCGGCTCGCCTCCAGCCGGGCGGTGAGGGGGATGGTGTCCGGCGGGGCGGTGCCGAAGCGGACGACGTTGAGCGTCAGAGACCCTGGCTTCACGTCCTTGAGCGGCAGGGTCATGGTCAGCTCGTCCTGACCGGTTACCTTGAATGGAACAGGCGTACGGGTGCCGCTGGCGTCGCTCAGCGCGATCTGGCTGACGCAAAAGGCGGCACCGCCGTGCAGCAGCAGCGGATGGTCGCGGCCGACGACGACATTGCTGTCCGGCGTCGCGCGCCAGGCGCCCATCGCGTCGAGCTGTACCGGCAGGCGCGGGCCCGAAAAGCCGTCGAAGCCCCAGCGACCCTGCAGCACGGCGTTTGCGACGGTACCGATATCCGCCGGCAGGCCGCCGTCCAGCCGTACGCCGCCCTTTTCGACATCGGGGGTCACGGCCAGGTCGCGGCTCTTGCCGTCCGTGCCGGTAACCCGCACGGACATGTTGCGGCCGAAATCGGTGGCGTAGAGCAATGGCGCGTCCTCCAGCGGCAGCGTCAGCCCGGGTTTGGCGAGGCACACCGGCGTCGGCCCGCCGGCCTGCCAGATGGGCGGAGAGGCGGCACCGAGCGGCGGCAGCGGCGCGACCAGCACCGAACGCGGGTTCTGGAACGAAGGCGCGCTGTTGAGCAGCAGCTTCAGCGTGTCGCCGCGCCCGATCGCGATGGCCGGGAGGTACTGATATTGCGGGCTGCGGAACGCGCCGAACAGTTTCGCCACGTCGCGCGCCAGACCGATATAGGGGCTGTAGAAGCCGCCGCCGCCCTGGGGCGTCGCGGCAAGGCTGTAGGCGAGGTCCACCGGTGCCCCCGTCAGTGTTTCTGCCAGCGTCGTGCCGCGCTGCGCCTGGAGCACCAGCGAGTCGCGATTCTGGGTGAGGCAGGCGGCCTGCAGCCCGCGCGGTCGGGTGAGGCATTCGGCATTGAGCTTGATGCGCAGCGCATTGGCGAGCACTGGCGCATCGGTCGCCAGCCGCTCGGGCGCGCTCTCGCCGATCCGTGCGATCGCCGCCACAAAGGCATCCAGGCGGGCGCGATCAAGCGAAGCCTGGAACATGTCCTGCGCCGCGCGGACGAACACGCCCGGCCGTCCGCGGACGGTGTCGCGCACGGCATCGAAGCCGCCGCCCGTGTCCGGCGCGAGCAACAGCACCGCCTGCTCGGCGCCCTTCGGCACCTCGATTTCGAGTCGGTTCTTCTTCTTGTGCCAGGTTTCTGCGACGAAGAACCAGTCCTTGGGTGGCGGGTTGGTCGCGCCGCGCAGGAAGGCGATGATCAACAGATAGCGGGCAGACTGGTCCGGTGGCAGCACCGCCTCCGCCGTCAGCTTGTCGCCCGGCAGCAGCGAGGGAACGGCCCCGATCGGCAGCGTCGCGTCGCCGCGGGTGACGCTTAGCTTCAGGTCCGGGCCGACCAGGTCGAAGGCGTTCTGCTGGGCACGGGCGGGGAGGGCGATGGCGAGCAGCGCCAGCAACAGCGGGATCAAGGGCATGCGAAGCATGGGCGCCGCTATAGGGGAAGCGGGCAGGGCAGGGCCACCGGCCAAGCGACGAGCCGTTGTGCCGTCACTCGGCGACGTTGTCCGCCACCCAGGCGCGCCGCTGGCCGAGCGGCTGGGGCGTGCCGGTGGTGGTATCCTGCTCGGTCTGGTGCTCCAGTTCGGAGTTCAGCTCGGCCCCAAGCAGCAGGATATAGGCGGAGAGATACAGCCAGGTAAGCAGCGCGACGATGGTGCCCAGCGCGCCATAGGTCGCATCGAAGCGTCCGACATACCGGACATAGGCGCCGAAGCCGAGCGTCAGCGCCAGCCAGGCGAGGGCGGCGAACAGCGACCCGGGCGTGATCCAGGTCCAGCGGGGACGTGCCCGCGACGGTCCAAACCGGTAGAGCGCCGCCGCCCCCGCCGCGCCTGCAAGCGTCAGCAGCACATGGCTGACGATCTTGCCCACCACCAGCAGCGCATCGGGCGCGAAGGGCAGCAGCCGGTCGAGCGCGCCAAGCGCCGTCATCGCCAGCGCAGCCAGAATGGCGGCGATCACCGCGCCGACGGTAATGCCCAGCGCGGTCAGGTTCACCCAGAGGAAGCTGCGTTTCTCCTTCTCCTCATAGGCGATGTTGAGTGCCGAAATGATCGCACCGGCGCCGTTGCGCGCGCCGAACAGCGCGACAGCGAGGGCGATCAGAATGCCGAGCCCCTTCTCGTCGTCGGGGCTGTGGACGAGGGCCAGCAGCTGGTTGCCGATGACGCCGGCAATGTCGCGCGGGAGGACGGCGGAAAGCGCCCGCACGTCGTGCAGCACGGTCGCGGCATCGGCGATGAGGCCATAGCACAGCACGATTGCGCCGAGCAGCGGCACCAGGGCGAGGAAGCCATAAAAGGCGACGCCGGCGGCGATCAGCCCGACATTGTCGTCGCCCGCCTCGGTCCAGCTTCGCCACAGCACCGATTTCCAGCCCGCCCAGGGCATTGCCCACGGGCTCTGCGCATCGCGCCCCTTCCGGTCCATCCTATCCTCCCCCGTTCGCCTGCCGCAGCAATCAAGCGCGCGGGCCCGGGGGGCGGTTCCGGTCTGCCAGCAATTGACCGATCGGCTGAATCGCGTGGTTCGATCGTCCAGCCTTGGGACATGTCTATAATGGGGGGGAGCCTGCCCGCGCGCGGGCGTCGCCGGTCATCCGCGACGGAAAAACGGGAGAATGCCGCCATGTTCGAGTCCTCGATTCTTTCGTCTGCTTCGGCAGCAGATGCCGTGGATCATGCGCGGCAACGGTTGGAGGGCGAAGGTCTGGGCGGTCTCGGCGCCGCCTTGGCGCCATTCGATGGCTTGACCCCGGCAGAGCTGCCGGCGCTGTCGGGCCTGTTTGCGCGGGCGATTGCGCTGCTGATCGAGGGTTTCCGCGCCGATACCCGCTCGACCGCCACCTACGCTGCGATTGAAGCGGTCCCGCCCGGCCTGGCCGCGCTGATGTTCGACCTGGCCCTGGACGGCATCTTCGGTGACGGTCCCCGGGATGTGACCACGCTGAACGAGGTGGGGCTGCTCACCCTGGTCGGCCTGTTGTCGTCGGCGGGCGCGCATGAACAGGCAGCAACACTGATCGCGCAGGCGCGGGAGCATGGCAGCAGCCCCGGGCTGCTGCGCGCAGCCTGGATCGCGCGTTGTCGCTGGGCCGGGTGTCCCCACGAGCTCGCTGCCCACCTTGCCCCTGCCGAGCTCGGTTTCCCGGACATGTCGGCCGCACGCGCGCGAATCGACGCCGCCGGGCTGGACATTGCAGCACACCGTGCCCGCCTGCGCTTTGCACTCGCTGCCGACGATCTGGGGGCGGCTGGCGAAGCGGTGGGCGTCGCGCTTTCGCTCCCTCTGGGCGATGGCGAGAAGAGTCCGCTGGTGCCTGAACTAGCGCTGTTTGCGGCACGACTGGCCGCAACCGGCGAGCTTTCGGCATTGAGTAGGGATCGCCTGCGCTGGGCCTTCGCCACTGCGCCGACGATCACCGCTGCCGCTGCCGATCTGCTTGCGCAGCAATCGGCGGACGGCACCATCCCGTTCCTCGATCCGGCCGAAGCGGACTCCGCGGTGGCGCTGTTGCGGGGCTTTGTCGCACCCGCGGCCACGCCGGCGGTCACCGGCTATCCGATGCGAGACGGCAAGCCGCATGTCGACATCGTCTGGCTGGAAATCACCAACCACTGCAATCAGAAGTGCACCTTCTGCCCGGACATGTTCCGCGAGGATGCTCGCGCCTGGCTGCCGCTGGAGCAGGTCAAAAACCTGATCGACCAACTTGCCGACACGCTCAGCGTCGGCTCGATGCAGCTGAACGCCTATGGCGAGCCGCTGCTGCACCCGAACATTGCCGAGATCCTCGCCTATATCCGCGAGCGCCGGCTGCCGTTTCCCACCTTCTTTACCTCCCATGGCATGACGCTGGTCGACAAGAAGCTGAAGCAGCTTTCCGGCAATTATCCGTCCGGCATCGCCATCTCGCTGCACAACGACAGCCAGGAATCCTACGAGGCGACGCGCAGCCACAAGATCGGCGATTACGAGACACTGGTCGCCCGCGTGACCGCGCTGCTGCGCCAGATGGCCCGCGAGCGGGCGCCGTCGCACCTGCGGCTGTACCAGATGGTATCGAACCAGGCGGTGGACCTGCGCGTCGACGAGGTGACCCGAAACGCCTTTCCCGATACGCCCGAACGCATGCTTGCCCATCTCCGCAAATGGGAGGCGATCGCCGCGCGGATCGTGGAAGCGCTGGATCCGGCCACCGGCGCGCGAGCCTATACCAATGATGAAGCGCATGTCTTCGATGCGTTTGCGAAAGCGCGGCATGCCGATTCCCACCATCTGCCGATCCTCAGCTGGGTCGATCAGGACGGCGCCACCCAATATGCCTTCATGTCGCCCCGGCCGGTCGGTACCTATGCCAACCTGCTGCTCGAATATGATCCGCGCTGGGCGGTAGAGCGCAAGCTGGTGAGCCCCTATACCTGCGGGTTCACCAAAGCGCCGTCGCTGGCGATCTTCGCCACGGGCCGGCTGGGCGTGTGCTGCATCGATCTCAACAGTACTGCGACATTCGGTTCCCTGTCGGACTTCGCCACGCTGCACGAGGCGCTGACCAGCCCGCAGGCGCTGCAGATGTTCGCGCAGCTTTCCAACGGTGTCGCCACGAGCCGCGGTTGCCAGATCTGCCTCGGGGGCCCGGAACGGCATTGCGCGAGCAAGAAGCTGCCGGGGCCACCGCGCCCGGCAGGCCATTTCCGCGACGGGATCTAGGAAGGCGCCGCGCCTCCGAACAGCGGCAGCGGGGTCGCATCGGGCCGCTCGAAATTGGAGACGGTCACGCCCACCAGCCGTATCCCTTTGGGGGTCGGCAGCACCAATCGGAGCAGCGCGAGGCTGGCGGCGTGGAGCTGTTCGCGGCTGGTCATCGGCGCGGGCTGGCTGCGGCTGCGGGTGATGATCTGGAAGTCGGCATATTTGATCTTCACGGTCGCGGTGCGGCCGAAGCCTTGGGTGCGCTCGCACCATTCCCACACGTCGTCGGCCTGGCCTAGCACGGCTGCTTCGATCTCGGCATCGTCGGTCAGGTCGCGGCTGAAGGTGGTTTCCGAGCCCGAGGACTTGCGTTCGCGGTTCGGGTTCACCGGCCGCTCGTCCACCCCGCGCACGATCTGGTGATACCATTCGGCGTTGCTGCCGAAATGCCGGGCGAGGAAATCCATCGACTTGGCGCGCAGGTCGGCCCCCGTCTCGATTCCCAGCCGGCGCATCTTCGCCGCCGTTACCGGCCCGACGCCGTGGAAGCGCGAGACCGGCAGCGTCTCCACCCAGGCCGCGCCCATCTCCGGCGTCACCGCGAACTGACCGTTGGGCTTGCGATGGTCCGAGGCGAGCTTGGCGAGGAACTTGTTGTACGAAATGCCCGCCGAGGCGGTGAGGCCGGTTTCCGCCAGGATGCGCGCGCGGATTTCCTTCGCCGTCGCCCAGGCCGTGCCCAGCCGGCGGCGATCCTCGGTCACGTCCAGATAGGCCTCGTCGAGCGACAGCGGCTGGATGAGATCGGTATAGTCGGCGAAGATCGCGTGGATCGCTTGCGACACGGCCTTGTACACGTCGAAGCGCGGGCGGACGAAGATCAGGTCCGGGCAGCGCCTGAGCGCGGTGACCGAGGGCAGGGCGGAGCGGACCCCGAAGGCCCGCGCCTCATAGCTGGCGGCGGCCACCACGCCGCGCGCTGCTGCCGATCCAACCGCCACCGGCTTGCCGCGCAAGCTCGGATCGTCGCGCTGTTCGACCGACGCGTAGAACGCATCCATGTCGATGTGCAGGATCTTGCGGACGGGCGGCGCTGCCATGGCCGGGCTATACTGCCGATCGAACGAATGGGGAACACCGATTCCCGTGCAAATCATTGTGGAGCAGCGCCTTAGGCGGCTAGGGAAGGACCATGCCTAGTCTCTTCCGCCGCCTCGCCCTGCTGATCGCCTGCCTCTTCTCGACCGTGCCCGCCGCTGCCAAGACGATCCTGTTCGTCGGGAACAGCTTCACCTTCGGCGCCAACTCGCCGGTGATGCGCTACCGGCCCGATCGCGTGACCGACCTCAACCGCGAGGGAATCGGCGGCGTGCCGGCACTGTTCCGCACCTTTGCGATCCAGGCCGGGCTCGACTGGCAGGTCAGCCTCGAGACGTCGCCCGGCAAGGACCTCGCCTGGCACCTCGCCAATCGCCGCGCCCTGATCGATCGGCGCTGGGACGTGGTGGTGCTGCAGGGATTCAGCACGCTCGATGCCGAGCGGCCGGGCGACCCGACCCGCCATCTGGCCGCGGCGCGGGCGCTGGCGGCGCTGGTTCATGCGCGCAACCCGGCGGCACAGGTGAATCTTGTCGCTACCTGGTCCCGCGCGGACCAGACCTATCGACCCTCGGGCCACTGGTTCGGCCTACCGATCGCGCGGATGGCCGAGGACCTGCTGGCGGCGAACCGGTTGGGGCTCGCCCCGGGCTACGGAATCCATGCCGTGTTGCCGGTCGGTACCGCCTGGAATCGCGCGATCCGTGACGGCTATGCCGATCCCAATCCCTATGACGGCGTGGCATTCGGCCAGGTGAGCCTGTGGACCTGGGACCAGTATCACGCCAGCGCCGAGGGCTATTATCTGGAGGCGCTGGTCGAATTCGGCGCGATCACCGGCCGCGATCCGCGCACCCTGGGGGCCCGCGAGCGCGCCGCCGAGGATCTGGGGATCAATCCCGAGGTCGCCCGGCGGCTGCGCGACGTTGCCGCCGCCGAGCTGGCGGCTCAGCGGATCGGCGGCGCGCCGTAATAGTCGGGCGCGCCGTCGAGGCGCACGTCGATCCGGTCGAGCAGGAAGCCCGGGTCCATCGCGAAGACTTCGATCTTGTGGGCACCGGCCGCGAGCAGGCCTAGCTTGAGCGTGCGCACGGCGGTGTTGGAAAGGACATTGGCCTTCCATTCGTCGCTGCGGCCATGGGTCTCGTAATCGAGCACGGTGATCGCACCGCCATCGACCCGCACGCCGATCCGAAGCTTGTTGGCGGAGGTAAGGGCATGGACCGGCAGCGCGACGATCCTGAGCTCGGCATCGCCCTTGTTGCCGAGTTGGAAGGGCAGGACGAGCGGGGCGGTGGCATCCGCTCGGTCGCTGGAGGGAAGGTCCAGCCTGCTGCGCAGCACGGCGCCGCGCGAGCCTAATTCTGCAATGCGCTCCCACGGCGCCTCGGCCAACTTCAGTTCGGCGGGGGTCAGCGAAATGATGTGGTTCACCTCGGGCGTGGCGTCGCCGGCAGGGAAGGGCTGGAGCACCGGCTCGAGATAGACCATCGCGCCGTTGCAGCGGATCTTGCCCGCGGCGATCGCGCCCTTGCCATCATATTTCACGGCGACGCGCATCTCATAGCCGTTGCTCGCATCGAGCCGGCCGGAACGTGCGGAGAGGTCGACGCCTTCCAGCCCCTCGACGGTCCAGTCGCTCACCGCACCCTTTCCGTAGACGGTCATGGTCCGCGTTTCGGGCTTGCCGGGGGCGAAGGCGAGCGCGCGCGCATCGGTGCCGCACGGGGCGACCGGCGGGAGGTCGATCTTCGGATAGGTCGGCTCGGCAAACACCGCGAGCTGGCGCGGCGCCATGTCCATGATGCCGCGCCATTTGCCGCCGTTCTGGGCATTGTAGGCGGCGGTGTCGGCGACGATCGTCTGGTGCGCGGCGCGGGCTTGCTCCGCGAGCGCATTGGCGCTGGCGCGGCCCTGGCGCGCATAGAGCGCGGCGAGATCGAGCTTGAGGTTGCGTTCGTTGAGCTTGGCGGCGCCGCGCACCGGGTACAGCACCAGTTGGAAGAAGGCATCGCGGCGATCGGCGGGCATGGTCGCGGCCAGCGCCTGGGCCTTTTCCAGCAGCCCCTGATAGCGGGCGATCCGCGCCTGGGCCTCGTCGCCGCCCGAGCGGACATAGTCGGAGAGGCGGATCGGCGTCTCGGGCTCGACGGTGCTGAAGCCCATGAATTCGGGCTTCCGTTCCCAGGCGAGGTCGTAATAGTCCATCAGCACGTCGGCGACGGCGGGCCCCTGATCGCCGAATTGCGCGGTCGCCCAGTCGTACAGCTGCGCGCGCACCGGCTTGTTCAGCAGTTTCGCGTCGAAGGCGACGTCGAGGAAATAGCTCGTCAGCACTTCGCCCGGCTTGATGTCGCCCACGTTCACGACCCACAGCTTCCGGGTACCGGTCGCCCAGGCGCGGTCGAGCTGCTCGCGGATCAGCGCGGGGTGGGTCGTCGCCAGCCACAGATAGTCGTGCGGCCGGCCCCAATAGCTGATGTGATAATAGAGGCCCGAGCCGCCCTTGCGCGCCCGCTCGGCGGCGGTCGGCAGCTGGCCGAGATAGCCATAATTGTCCTCGGGCCAGACGAGCGTCACGTCCTCGGGCACCTTCAGCCCGCTGCGATAGACGTCGAGCACTTCCTTGTAGAGGGTGAGCACCTGGGGCACCTGGTCCGCCGGCTTGCCCTGCGCGGTGGCGAGCAGGCCGCGCTGCAGGTCGATCGCCTGGGTGGTGGCGGCGAGCGCCTGTTCGGGGCTCTTCGCGCCTTCCAGCGCCGAATCATGCTTGCCGCGCAGGCCGATCGTATAGACGTTTTCGAAGCCCTTCACTTCGTCCACCCGGCGGCGCCAATAGTCGACCATGTGGTCGCGGTTGGTGAAGAAGTTGAACGGCCCCTCCGCCTTCTCGTCCCACTCGCGGACGTTGTTGCGCATCATCGGTTCGGCATGCGAGGTGCCGACGACGATGCCGTACGCCTTCGCCATCTCGGCATTGCCGGGGATCTGGTAGAAGGGCTTGGTGCTTTCGTGCATCGCCGGCCAGATCATGTTGGCCTTGAGCCGCCACATCAGCTCGAAGACGCGCGCATAGGTCTTGGGGCCGATGTCGCCGGTCTCGGGCTCGTAGGTCCTGGCGGCCCAGGGCTGGAGGCCCCAATCCTCGTCGTTGAGGAAGATGCCGCGATACTGGACCGAGGGTGCGTCCGAGAGCAGCCGGCGGCCGTCGACCACCAGCCGGTCGGCATGGCGCGGCGTCACGTCCGCCCACCATTCCCAGGCCGAGATACCGATCGCGCGGCTGAGATCCACCGTGCCCCAGATCGCGCCGCGTTGGTCGGAGCCGGCGATCAGCAGGTACGAGCGGCCGGGATGTTGCCTCGAGGGCGCGAGGACGCGGACATAGCGTTCCCACTGGCCGTCCAGCGCGGCGAGATCGACCTTCGCATCGGCAGCGACCTGCCGGACCAATGCCGAATCCTTCTGGCCGATAACGACGCAGAGCTTGCCGCAGGCGGCGAGGTCGCTCGCCACGACCGGTGCCTTGCCCGCGCGCTTTCCGATGTCGCGGGCGAGCAGTTCGCCGGCGAGCTTCGCCGACGTGGCGTCGTCGTGCAGAATCGGTGCGGTGGTGCGCCCGTCGAATAGCACCGCCTGCTGGGCATGCGCGGCGACGGGAAGGGCGAGCAGGGCGGGCAGGGCGAAATAACGCATGCGCCGCTTGAAGCATGGGCAGCGGCGGAAGGGAATCCCCAGATCCTCCCCGGAACGGGGAGGATCTTGTCAGCCTTTCGCGCGCGCCGCGGCCCGGGCGATCGCTACGCATTCCACCTCGGCCAGCAATTCCCCCGCGCTGCCCGAGCGCATCATCGCCCGCTCGGCCTGGCGCACCCGCTCGATCGCCCGCGCGATCTGCGGCGCGGACCAGCGGCGGAGCGCGCGGCCGGTGGCGGGGCGTTCTTTGAAGAATACGCGGTGGCGCTCCATCGCGTCGTCGACGCTGGCGCCCTGGTCCATCTCGGCGCGCAGTTCGGCGAGGGTCATCAGCCGGCGGACCAGTTGGCGCATCAGCGGAATCGCCGATCCGCCGCCTTCGCCGAGCTTGGCCAGCTCCTCGCCGACTTCCGCCACACGGCCGTCGAGAATCGCCTCGATCGCGCCGAACAGCTCGCCTTCGCCCAGGTCCGCGCCGATCGCGTCGAGCGCGGCGCCGTCGGCATCGCGGGGATGCTCGGGATCGGCGTCGAGGAACAGGGCGAGCTTCTCGATCTCGCGCGTCAGCACCGCGCGGTCGCCGGCCGAGGC
This sequence comes from Sphingomonas elodea ATCC 31461, assembly GCF_000226955.1. Lineage (GTDB taxonomy): Bacteria > Pseudomonadota > Alphaproteobacteria > Sphingomonadales > Sphingomonadaceae > Sphingomonas > Sphingomonas elodea. Next base: position 15,872 of record NZ_AGFU01000002.1, on the reverse strand, counting down.
GAGCGCCAGCCGGTGCGGCACGTCGCCGGTGAGCCGAAGCCCATGCTCGCGCGCGATCGTGCCGGCGAGCTGCGCCGCGCCTGCGCCCTCCGGCACATAGCAGGCAAAGGCCATCGCGGTCGGCGCGGCGATCGCCGCCTTGACCAGCTTGCCGCTCGCCTTGAGGTTGGGGCCGATCGCCACCACCGGATTGCCCGCGCGCTCGGCGCCGAGCAGCAGCGCGATCGCCTCGGCAGCACCTTCCTCGATATTGGAAACCCGGATGTACCGTGTGCCCCCAAACAGCGACAGCGATGCCGCCTCGTCCGCCAGCAGCCCGGGCTGGTCGCGCAGCATCTTCATGTCGATATCAATGCGCTCGACCTCCGGTCCCAGCGCCTTGCCGAGCCGCTGGGCGAGATCGGCGGCGCCCGCCTCGTCGGGGCCGTGGAGCAGATAGAGCCGGGTATCGGGCCGGGGTGATTCTACCGCCGCGCGGATCTGGCCCGCATTGGCCTTCACTTGGGCCGCGCGCCGCCTTCGCGGACCGTGCGCGCCAGCCTTGCCACGATCTGGTCGGCGACGATGCCCGAGAGCCGCTCCAGCGCTGACTTTTCCGCCGCGATGGTCGCATATTCGGAGCCGACCACGTCGATGCCCGCGTCCGATCCGGCGGTGGCGTCGAGCACCACCTGGCCGTTGCGGAGGTCGATCAGCTGGTAGCGCGCGCGCAGTGTCCGCCGCTCGCGCGAGACCGAATCGTCGCGCCGCACGCCCAGGCCGATGATCTGGTCGTCGAGCTTCACTTCGAGCCGATAGGCCGCCGCGCCGCCATTGTTCGCCAGCCGGTCCTTGAGCGCGTTCGAGACGAGCCAGCCCGACTGGCCCTGGATCGGCGCGACCTCGACCGCCGACAGCGTCGTCGCGACCGCGCCGCCGCTGCCCCCCTGGTACATCGGATGCAGCCCGCACGCCGAAAGCGCGAGGGCGAGGGGGGCGAGCAGGGCGACGGACTTGTTCATGCGACGATGTTCACCAATCGATCGGGCACCACGATGATCTTGCGCGGCGCCTTGCCTTCGAGCGACCGAACGATCTTGTCCGAAGCAAGTGCCGCGGCCTCGACGATATCCTTGGCGGCGCCCTTGGGCATCACCAGCGTATCGCGCAGCTTGCCGTTGACCTGCACCGCGATGGTGACCTCGTCGTCGACCAGCAGTGCCGGATCGACCGCCGGCCATGTGGCATCGGCGATCATGCCGGTCTCGCCCATCGCGGCCCAGGCTTCCTCGGCGATGTGCGGCACCATCGGCGCCACCACGCGGACCAGCGCGCGGATCGCCGCGGTGCGCGAGGCGGAGGGCTTGGCCTTCTCGATCGCCGCGGTCAGCTCGTAGAGCTTGGCGACGGCCTTGTTGAAGGTCAGCGCCTCGATGTCCTCGGCGACGCCGGCGATGGTGCGGTGGAGCTTGCGGTCGAGGTCCTTGTCCTCGCCTTCCGCTGCCTCCAGGCCGTCGAACAAGCGCCACAGCCGGTTGACGAAGCGCCACGCGCCTTCGATGCCGCTCTCGCTCCACTCCAGATCGCGCTCGGGCGGGCTGTCCGACAGCACGAACCAGCGGGTCGCGTCGGCGCCATACTGGTCGACGATCTCGGTCGGGTCGACGGTGTTCTTCTTCGACTTCGACATCTTCTCGACGCGGCCGACGGTCACCTCGGCGCCGGTGTCGGTCAGATAGGCCGATCCGTCGGCGCGGAACGAGACCTGGGTCGGCTCGAAATAGACCTTCCGCTCCAGCCCGTCCTGCTCTTCCAGCTGATAGTAGCTGGCGTGGGTGACCATGCCCTGGGTGAACAGGCCGGCGAACGGCTCGGCCACGTCGATTCGGCCGATATGGCGCAGCGCGCGGGTGAAGAAGCGGGCGTAGAGAAGATGCAGGATCGCATGCTCGACGCCGCCGATATACTGGCCGACCGGCAGCCACTGCTCGGCCACCGCCTTATCGAAAGGCTGGTCGCTCGGCTGGCTGGCGAAGCGCAGGAAATACCAGCTCGAATCGACGAAGGTATCGAGCGTGTCGGTCTCGCGCCGCGCGGGCTTGCCGCACTTGGGGCAGTCGACATGCTTCCACGTCGCGTGGCGATCCAGCGGGTTGCCGGGGACATCGAACGAGACGTCCTCGGGCAGCACCACCGGCAGCTGCTCCTTCGGCACGCCGACGGGCCCGCAATCCTCACAATGGATGATCGGGATCGGGGTGCCCCAATAACGCTGGCGGCTGACGCCCCAGTCGCGCAGGCGCCACACGGTGCTGCCGGTGCCCCAGCCGCCTTCCTCGGCGCGGCGGATCACTTCGCGCTTGGCATCGACGACGTCGAGGCCGTCGAGGAAGTGCGAGTTCACCAGCGTGCCGGGGCCGGTATAGGCCTCACTCTCTTGGAACTTGGCGTCGGTCTTGTCGCCATCCGACACAACCCGACGAATTTCGAGACCGTATTTGGTCGCAAACTCGAAGTCGCGCTGGTCATGCGCCGGCACGCCCATGACGGCGCCCGTCCCGTAATCCATCAGGACGAAGTTCGCGATGAAGACGGGCAGGGTCCAGCCGCTGTCGAAGGGATGCAGGACTTCGTAGCCGGTGTCGTAGCCGAGCTTTTCCTGCGTATCCAATTCCGCGGCGGTCGTGCCGCCCTGCTTGCAGCGCTCGATGAATGCGGCGGCTTCAGCATCACGCGAAGCGACTTCACGCGCAATCGGATGATCCGCGGAAATGGCAAGGAAGCTCGCGCCGAAAATGGTGTCGGGACGAGTCGAATAGACTTCGATCGACTCCATGAGCGGCACCAGCGGCGCGAAGCGGAACGTCAGCCCTTGCGACTTGCCGATCCAGTTTTCCTGCATCAGCTTCACCTTGTCCGGCCAATGCTCGAGGCCCTTCAGCCCTTCGAGCAGGTCGTCGGCGAAATCGGTGATCTTGAGGAACCACTGGTTGAGCTTGCGCCGCTCGACCAGCGCGCCCGAGCGCCAGCCGCGCCCGTCGATTACCTGCTCGTTGGCGAGCACGGTCATGTCGACCGGGTCCCAGTTGACCGCGCTTTCCTTGCGATAGACCAGGCCGGCTTCGTACAGGTCGAGGAACAGCGCCTGTTCCTGGCCGTAATAGTCCGGCTCGCAGGTGGCGATCTCGCGCGTCCAGTCGAGCGCGAAGCCGAGGCGCTTGAGCTGCGCCTTCATCGTCGCGATGTTCTGACGGGTCCAGGCGCCCGGATGGACCTTCTTTTCCATCGCGGCATTTTCGGCCGGCATGCCGAAGGCGTCCCAGCCCATCGGATGGAGCACTTCCATGCCCTTCATCCGGCGGAAGCGCGCCAGCACGTCGCCCATCGTGTAGTTGCGCACATGGCCCATATGGATGCGCCCCGAGGGATAGGGGAACATCTCGAGCACATAGGACTTCGGCTTGGGCGAATCGTCGCGGGCGGCGAAGGTGCGGTTTTCCTCCCACGCCTTCTGCCACGCCGCGTCCGCCTTCAAGGGATTGAAGCGAGACGCCATATTGGGATTCCGATTAGTTGGTCGCGACGGCCGCGCGGCGCAGGTCGCGTGCACGGGTCAGGATGATGTCCTCGAGCTTCTGGACGGTGGCGGCCTGCACGGGGGCGGAGACCCAGGCGCCGCTCCGGTTCACTTCGCGCAGCGCCGCGACCCGCAGCGCATCGGCGCGCAGATCCTGGTCGAGCACGGTCACCGTCACCTTCATCCGCTCGGTGGGGACGTTGGGGTTCACATACCAGTCGGTCACGATCACGCCGCCGTTCGAATCGGTCTGGAGCAGCGGCATGAAGCTCAGCGTGTCCAGCGTGGCGCGCCACAGATAGGCGTTGACGCCGATCGTCGTCACCTTCGATGCCGCCAGGTCCGCGTTCGCGCCCTTCTTCGAATGGCTGCAGGCGGCGACGGAAACAGCGAGCGACCCCAGGATCGCAAAGCGCAACAGGCGGTTCATGGACGTCGTACTTCCTAGCGGGCAAGGGATGAGTGCCTGCATCTATAGGCCGGGATGTGGCGGGAGCAAGGCCGACGCGCTGGTCTCCAATTGGTTGCCGATGGTACGATTCTGTGGGTCTGGTGCAACACTCCGGGAAAATCGTGTTCGCCGATGGAACGTCGCTTTGATTCCGTGGTAGGGGCTCCCATTAGAGAGGTATGCAAATGCGCTTGGTTCGTTGGATGTCGGGACTTGGGCTGGGGGCGCTCTGCGCCGCCGGGCTCATCGTCTCGCCAGCGCTCCAGGCCCAGGAACGAGACCGCACGCTCAAGGCGGCCGTTCGCCCCGCACCCCTGGCGCTGCAGAGCGCCGGTGGGTTCACCCCCGCAGCAGCTGATCCCAAGCTCGCAGCCGTACTGGCGCGCAGTGGGATGAACGGCGCGGGCTTCCGCTTCACCCCGGCCGAAGCGCGGACCGGCTCGACCCGTGGCGTGACCGTCGCGGTCCGAGCCGCCTCGAATCGCGCTGTCGACACGGCCAGCCGCGTACCGGCTGCAAAGCCCGCCTCGGTCAGCCTTGCGCCGATCGCCTATAATCTGGGCGTGGCGGTGGGCTGGCGTCGCTTCGCCGTCTCTGGCGACGTGACCCATGTCGATATGGCGGGTACGCAGCCGGGCAGTCGGGATCGGTCGGAAGTCGCGCTCAGCTATTCCGGCAAGCGCCTGAGCGGCCGGATCGCGGCGAGCGAGGATCGCCCGTTGGCGGGTACGCCGGTGCTGATCGGCGACAAGCCCAGCTATTCGGTCGACCTGGGAGGCTCTTATGCGGTGTCGCGTAACCTGAACCTCACTGCCGGCGTGCGCTACAAGAGCGAGCGCGATCGCCTGGTCCAGTTCAATCAGGATATGCGGCGAGACAGCCAGTCGATCTATATCGGCACCGCCTTCCGCTTCTGATCTACCGGTTCCAGGCGTCGATCGCCGCCCATCCGTGAATCCCCAAAGACTGTAGCCGTCGCGCGCTGTGCGGGTTCATGCCCCCAAGCGCGATGATCGGTATGCTCAAGCCACCAACCAGCAGCCCGAGACGCACGGGTCCCAGCACCGGCGCGCCCGGATGGGACCGCGTCGGGAAGACCGGCGAGACGAGCAGCGCGTCGGCGCCTGCCCGGATCGCCTCCATCGCCTCGCGGCGGGAATGGACCGGCCAGGTGATGAGGCCGCGGCCGCGTTGGCCATGGGTTCCCATTTCGCCGGGCATCGGCGCGCCACCCGCGCGCAGCAGCACCAGCCCCCGCCGCCGTGCGATCTTGACGATCCGTGCGAACAGCGCGCGCCGCTCCGGCAGCGGCAGCAGGTAGTGGCGGAAGATCACGCCGCTGCCGCGCGGCAGCCGCTCCAGTGCCGGCCATAGCCGGTCGCCCAGCCGAGGATCGGTCATCAGCCACAGGCGCGGGATTGGGGGGTGGCGGGTCGGCATCCGGGTGCCTATAGCCCGGCGCATGCTTCAAGACGATGCCAGCCAGCGGCTCGCCGCGGTGCAGACCGCGATCGCCCGCGCCGCCAAGATCGCCGGCCGCAAGCCCGACGCCATCACCCTGATCGCCGTCTCCAAGACGCACGATGCCGCGACGATCCAGCCGCTGATCGATGCCGGCCAGCGCGTGTTCGGCGAGAACCGTGTGCAGGAAGCGCAGGGCAAGTGGCCGCAGTTGCGCGAGACAACTTCCGGTATCGAACTGCATCTGGTCGGCCAGCTCCAGTCGAACAAGGCGGACGAGGCCGTGGCGCTGTTTGATGCGATCCACGGGGTGGACCGGCTGTCGCTGGTTACCGCGCTCGCCAAGGCGATGGACAAGGCAGGGCGCCGCCCGGCCTGCTTCCTCCAGGTAAATATCAGCGACGAGCCGCAAAAGGGCGGCTGTCCGGTGGTCGAGCTGCCGGCGCTGCTCGCCGAGGCGCAGTCTGCGGCGCTGCCGATCTCTGGCCTGATGTGCGTGCCGCCTGCGGGTCTCGAAGCCGCGCCCTATTTCGCGCTGCTCGCCAAGCTGGCGCGGGACCACGGGCTGGATGGGCTCAGCATGGGGATGTCGAGCGACTACGAGACCGCGGTGACGCTCGGCGCCACCCATATCCGCGTCGGCACGGCGCTGTTCGGAGAACGCGCGTGAACGCTTTTTCCTCGGCGCCGAAGACGCTGTCGGTGCGGTTCGACGGTATCCTCTTCGATTTCGACGGCGTGCTGCTGGAGAGCGAGTATGCCGGCAACAAGCATGTCGCCGATTATCTGACCGCCATCGGCCACCCGACCACGCCCGAGCATTCGATGGCGCATTTCATGGGGCTGGCGGGGCAAGACTTCCTCGCCGCAATCGAGCGCTGGATCGGCCGACCGGTGCCCGAGGACTTCCACGCCGCCCGTGCCGAGGAGGATGCGCGGGTGCTGGAAGAAGGCTTGCCCGCGGTGGCGGGGGCGCTGCGCTTCCTCGAAAGCCTGCCCGCCGATCTGCCCAAGGCGATCGCCTCGTCGAGCCCGACGCGCTGGCTCGACACCCATCTCCGCCATCTCGGGGTGCGCGATCTGTTCGGTGACAAGCTGTTCAGCGGCCGCGAACATGTCGTCAACGGCAAGCCGGCGCCGGATCTCTACCTCCATGCCGCTGCGGCGCTGGGCGTGCCGATCGAGGCTTGCGTGATCCTCGAGGACTCGCCGGTGGGCGTAAAGGGCGCAGTTGCCTCGGGCGCAACGGTGATCGGGCTATGCGCCGGCGCGCACTGCGCGGCGGACCATGGCGAGCGGCTCAAGGCGCTGGGCGTGCAACACATCGCCCACGATTTCGACGAGGTCGCGCGGCTGATTGCCTGACGGAACTCCTGCGAAAGCAGGCGCCCAGGGTTGTTCAGTACTTCGCTATCCTGGGTTCCTGCTTTCGCAGGAGCACAGGTGGGGTCCTACAAGAAGAGAAACACAACGCCTGCTGCGAGGCAGGTGCATTCGCCGACCAGATGCCACCGATATGCGCGCGGATTATCGTCTCGGCGTATCAGTGCGGGCGCGAAGGTTTCCGGCGACGGAAAGATGCCGACGAGCAACTTTTTCGTCGCCAACGCCCAAAGAAGCGGAGGCGCGCTGAAGACGATCAATAGCGCTCCAAGCCAGGCGATTGGCAGTTGTTCCATTGTCGAATGCTCGCACGCGCGCGGCCGCTTGTACAACGCCTACTGGCTAAAACTCGTGCCCGGTCCGGTCGCGCTTGGTCGCCAGGTACCGCGCATTGTGCGGGTTCGCCGGCAGCACGTGCGGCACGCGTTCCAGCACGTCGACGCCCGCGGCGCGCAGCGTCTCCACCTTTTGCGGGTTGTTGGTGAGCAGCCGGATGCGCGGCTGGCCGAGCAGGGTCAGCATCCGCGCCGCCACCCGGAAGTTGCGCGCGTCGATCGCGAAGCCGAGCCGGGTGTTGGCATCGACGGTGTCGAAGCCCTGATCCTGCAGCGCATAGGCGCGCAGTTTGTTGATCAGGCCGATGCCGCGGCCCTCCTGGCGCAGATAAAGCAGGATGCCCCAGCCGCTCTTGGAAATCTCCGCGATCGCCGCCTTCAATTGCGGCCCGCAATCGCATTTGAGGCTGCCCAGCATGTCGCCGGTCAGGCATTCGCTGTGCAGCCGCACCAGCGGCGCCTCGCCGTTCGGCTGCCCTATCAGCAGCGCGACATGCTCGCCGGGCATCTCGTCGGTGCGGAAGGCGACGATCTCGGCATCTTCGGCCGCTTCCACCGGCAGCCGAGCGCGGCCGACGATGCGCAGGCGATCGGCATCCTCGTGCGCCTCGATATCGGCAAGGGTGATCGCGCCCTCGGCATCGCCTTCGGCCACGAAAAAGGCCGGCAGCAGCCCCGCGATCCGCGCCAGCCGCAGCGCAGCGGCGGCGGCATCGGCCTGCACCACTGGGATCGCACGGAAGGGACCTTTCAGCGGCGTCGCGAGATCGAACTGCGGATCGGCCAGCGCCGTTGCCGCATCGAAATCGAGCCATTCGACGCGCTCGACCAGCACCGGCGCATCGGGCGTCGCCGCATCGCGCTGGTTGGCGAGCTTGAGCGTCGCCGCGCGCCCGGCCGAGAGCAGCACGGGCGCGGTGCCGGCGGAATCGAACGCGGCGAGTCGTGCGGCATCGCCCGTTTCGATCGCGAGCAGCCGCAGGGTGCCGGTCGCCCCGCGAATGGCGATCGGCCAGCCGCGACGCAGTGCATCGACGGCCCGGGCGGCGGCGCGCGCATCGCTCAAAAGTCGAACTCCGTAACGATTGGTACATGGTCCGATGGCTTGAGCCAGGAACGGCACGGCTCGCACACCTTGTGCGCCGTCGCCTTTGCCGCAACCTCGGGGCTGGCCCACATATGGTCGAGTCGCCGCCCGCGATCGGAGGCGGCCCAGTCCTTGGCGCGGTAGCTCCACCAGGTGTAGCAGCGCGCCGGCGCGGGGATGAACGTGCGGCCCAGATCGACCCAGCCATGCGCGGCCTGCAGCCGGCCCAGCGCTTCCACTTCGATCGGCGTGTGGCTGACGACGTCGAGCAGCTGCTTGTGGCTCCACACATCCGATTCGAGCGGGGCGATGTTGAAGTCGCCGGTAAGGATCGTCGGCACGTCGAGCGTCGTCGACCATTCGGTCATCCGCTGGATGAAATCGAGCTTCTGGCCGAACTTGGGGTTCAGCTCCCGATCAGGCACGTCGCCGCCGGCGGGAACATAGACATTCTCGAGCCGCACGCCGTTCGGCAGCCGCACGCCGACATGGCGCGCCTCCTGATTCGCCTGCCAGTCGAGGCGGTCATCTTCGGTTACCGGCACACGGCTCAGGATCGCCACGCCGTGGTGCATCCGCTGGCCGTGCTTGATGATGTGGGTGTAGCCCATCTCGCGGAACGGCGCCTCGGGGAAATCGCCGTCGATCACCTTGGTCTCCTGGAGACACAGGATGTCGGGGGCTTCCTCGCGCAGGAACTGCTCGACGATGGGCAGGCGGAAGCGGACGGAGTTGATATTCCAGGAGGCGATCTTCACGCGCGCCGATGTAGCAACTCCGCGGCGAAGTGCCAGTGTATCATCGACGGGGTACGGAAAAGGAAAGGCCCCCGCTCCGGGGGCAATGGAGCGAGGGCCGACCTAGCGTTCGTCACGCAGGCGGGGAGGGGAAACAAGCCCAGGCAACAGGGGGAAAAATCCCGGGCAACACCCCATCCGCCCTATCTTGGTAGCTGAACGAACCTGTCGCTTGGATGAACGATTGCACTGAAAGGAAATTAATGCGTGCGGCCTTGCGGGCGCGGATCGGTCCAGCGGAAGGCGGAATCGGCAACCGCGCCGTTGAAGCGCTGATTGCTGAGGCGGATGGTGGTCCGGTTGCTCTGCGCGTCCAGCGCAACCCAGCCCTGCAGCTTCAGCCCGCCGGGGGCAGCCGCATCCTTCTGGAACACGAGCGTGATCCGGCCGAACTCCGGCCGCTTCGGGTCGTGGACTTCCACCGAGACGATCCGCGTATCGGCGGTGGGCTTGATCGTCGCATAGCCGCTGATGTCGCGATTGGGATCGAGCAGGACGCGCAGCGGCGAGTTTCCGACCGGCCAGCGCTGCACCTGCCGCACCTGATAATCGATGAAATAGAGGCTGCTGCCGTCCGCCACGATCAACTGGGGGACGCCCTTCTCATATTGGAAGCGGATTTTGCCGGGGCGCTTCAGCGTCATCGTGCCGGTGAGGACGCGGCCGTTGCGGTCCTCCTGGCTGAAGTCCGCGACCATGGTGGTGACCGCCTTCAGATGCGCCTGCACCTGCGCGAGCTCCGGGGCCGGCGCGGGTGCGGCAGCGACGAGCAGCGGTGCGGCGAGCGCCGACAGGGCGAAGGAACGGGAAAACACGGGAGTCTGTCTCCGAATTGCTGGTCGCCCGGATAGCGGGCGGGGCTTGAACGCGTCGTGAACCCGTATCCCGCCCGATTCGATCCCGTTACAATGGCCGCCCCTCGGTATCCATCAGCACTTCGCGGCGACCGACATGGTCGGGCTTGGAGACGAGATTCTCGCGCTCCATCCGCTCGATCAGCCGCGCGGCGGAGTTGTAGCCGACGCGCAGCTGCCGCTGCAGCCACGAGGTGGAGGCCTTCTGGCTTTCCGCCACTAGCTGCACCGCGCGGCGATAGGTCTGCTCCTCGGGACTGTCCTCTCCGTCGGGCGCGCCTTCCAGGGTGAAGCCGCCATCCTCGGGCTCCTCGGTGACCGCGGAGATATAGTCCGGCGCGCCCTGTGCCCGCCAGAAATCGGTGATCGCCTGGACCTCCTCGTCGCTGACGAAGGGGCCGTGGACGCGGGTGATGCCCTTGCCGCCGGACATGTAGAGCATGTCGCCCTTGCCCAGCAGCTGTTCGGCGCCCTGTTCGCCCAGGATGGTGCGCGAATCGATCTTCGAGGTGACGTGGAAGCTGATCCGGGTCGGCAGGTTCGCCTTGATCACGCCGGTGATGACGTCGACCGAGGGGCGCTGCGTCGCCATGATCAGGTGGATGCCCGCCGCGCGCGCCTTCTGCGCGAGCCGCTGGATCAGGAATTCGACTTCCTTGCCCGCGGTCATCATCAGGTCGGCCAGCTCGTCGACGATGACGACGATCAGCGGCAGCACCTGCAGGTCGAGCGTCTCTTCCTCGTAGATGGGCTTGCCGGTTTCGGGATCGTAGCCGACCTGCACCTTGCGGCCGAGCGTCTGTCCCTTGGCCTTCGCGGTCCGCACCTTGTCGTTGTAGCTCGCCAGGCTGCGGACGTTGACCGAGGCCATCATCCGGTAGCGATCCTCCATCTGCTCCACCGCCCATTTGAGCGCACGCACCGCCTTGGCCGGCTCGGTCACCACATCGGCGAGAAGGTGGGGGATATCCTTGTACATGCTGAGTTCCAGCATCTTCGGATCGATCATGATCAGCCGGCACTGCTCGGGCGTGAGCCGGTAGAGCAGCGACAGGATCATGCAGTTGAGCCCCACCGACTTGCCCGAGCCGGTGGTGCCCGCGACGAGCAGGTGCGGCATCGGCGCCAGGTCGGCGATCACCGGTTCGCCGGCGATGTTCTTGCCGAGCACGACGGGCAGCGTCGCGCCCTGTTCCTCGAACTGCTGGCTGCCGATCAGCTCGTGCAGGCTCACCCCTTCGCGAGTCGCATTGGGCAGTTCGATGCCCATCACCGTTCGGCCGGGGATGGTGGCGACGCGGGCCGAGATCGCGCTCATGTTGCGGGCGATGTCGTCGGCCAGCTGGATGACGCGGCTCGCCTTGATGCCGCTCGCCGGCTCCAGCTCGTACATGGTGACGACGGGTCCGGGGCGGACCTCGACGATCTCGCCCTTTACATGAAAGTCCTCGAGCACGCTTTCGAGCAGCCGGGCGTTGCGCTCGAGCGCGGCCTTGTCGACCGTCGAGGTGCGGTTGGCCGGCGGCGGGGTCAGCAGGTCGAGCGGGGGCAGCTGGTAGCTGTCCTTGAAGTCGAGCGCGGCCTGCACCGGCGGCTTGGTGCGGGCGGGCGCGGTCGAAACGGTGCGATCGGCGATCACCGGGCCGGGGCGATTGTCCGGCACCACGACGCGGCGCGGCTCGGCGGTGACGGGGGTGTCGCGATCGAAGGGAAGGTCGTCCTCCACCCCCTCGTCGAAGGCGGCAGCGGCCTGCGGCTTGGGCCGGAAGCGCGGGCCCTCGGCGGGGACGATTCGCTCCTCGCCGGTGCTGCGGGTGAAGCGCGGCATGCGGAACAGGCGCAGCGGCGAGGTGAACTCCAGCCGCATCCACCACAGCCACAGCCCGCCGAGCAGCAGCAGCAGCCCGATGCCCCGGCCGACCCAGAAGGATACCGCGGGATCGCCCGCGAGCCCGATCAGCCAGTCGATGCCGCCGGCGACCGACAGCCCGACCAGCCCGCCCATGCCGGCGGGCAGCCGCCAGTCGAGCGGCAGCGACCAGTCGAAATGGAGCAGCCCCAGCCCGATCGCGGCGAGCGCGGTGGCGATGGTCGCGCTGCCGATCATCCGGCGCGGGCGCTCGATCGGCCGGTCGATCATCATCCGGTGTGCCGCGAGCAGGCCGACGGGGGCAAGCAGCAGCACCGGCAGGCCCACCAGCGTGTAGAGAATGTCCGAGATCCAGGCGCCCACCGGGCCCAGCCAGTTGCGCACCGGCCCGCCCGCCGCAGTGTTCAGCGCCGGATCGGAGGCGTGGTAGCTGACCATCGCCAGCACCAGCGCGACGGTCAGCACGAACAGTGCCGTGCCGGCGAGAACGACCCCGCCGCGGCGGACGCCCGCCTTCATCGTGTCGCGCCAGTGCGGCGCCTCTGCGCGGGACGCCATCGTCCAGCCTCCGGATCTGCAAGGAAAAGGTAGCGGAATCATCGCCCCTGCGGACTCCGCCGTCAAGGCGCGGGTGTTCGCTTCGCCGCCCTGCACCTGTTGACGGCTGGCAGGCGCGTGCGAACCTGCTAGGGCAGGGCCATGGACCAGGCGGACATTCTCATCCTCGGCGGCGGGCTGGTCGGCAGCGCGCTGGCGGCTGCGCTCGACGCGCATGGCATCAGCTCGATCGTGATCGATCCGGCGGACCCGGAAACCATCCTCGCCGCGACCTTCGACGGCCGCGCCTCGGCGATCGCGAGCGCGCCGATGCGGATGTTCGAGGCGATCGGCGTCGCCGGGCGGCTGGCGGGGAAGGGATGCCCGATCGAGGGCATCCGCGTTTCCGACGGGCTGGCGCCGGGCAAGCTCGACTTCGCGCCGGAGGCCGATGACGGGGCGCTCGGCCATATGTTCGAGAACCGCGTGCTGCGCACCGCGCTGTACGAGGCGGCGCAGGCCGCCCCGCTGGCGGACGTGCGGATGCAGACCCGCGCCGTGTCGGTCGAGCGCGGGCCGCACGGCGTGGTCGCGACGCTCGATTCGGGCGCGACGGTGCGCGCGCAGCTGCTGATCGCGGCGGAGGGGCGCAATTCGCCCACCCGCGATTCGGCCGGCTTCAAGGTCGCGCGCTGGACCTATGACCATGCCGCGATGATCGCGACGCTCAACCATGAGCGGAGCCACGAGAACATCGCCTACGAGATCTTCTACCCGCAGGGCCCGTTCGCGATCCTGCCGCTGCTCGACGACGAGCGCGGTCATCGCTCGGCGGTGGTGTGGACGGTGCATGCGCGCGACGCGGCGGCGATGCACAAGATTTCGGATCGCGCCTATCTGGCCGAGGCCGAGAAGAAGATGGGCGGGTTCCTGGGCAAGCTGGGGCCGCTGTCGTCGCGTTCTTCCTATCCGCTCGGCTTCCACCACGCCGCCTGGATCACCGCCGAGCGGCTGGCGCTGGTCGGCGATGCGGCGCACGGCATCCATCCGATCGCTGGGCAGGGCGTCAATGTCGGCTTCCGCGACGTGGCGACGCTGGTCGAGGTGCTGGTCGACGGGAAGCGCCTCGGGCTCGACATGGGCGATCCCGAACTGCTCGCCCGCTACCAGCGCTGGCGCGGGCTCGACACCTTCATGGTGGCGCTGGCGACCGACGGGCTGACCCGGCTGTTCGGCATCCCCGGCGCGCTGCCCAACGCGGTGCGGCGCTTCGGCCTTGCGGCCGTGGACAAGCTCCCGCCGCTCAAGAACTGGTTCATGGGCGAGGCGCGCGGCGAGAGCGGCGACGTACCCAAGCTGCTCCAGGGCGTTACGGCTTGAGAGCACCCGCTGCGTCGAGGATGGTGCGGGCGGCGGCGAGGTCCTCGTCGTCCACCATCACCCGCACCGGGATCAGCAGATAGCTGCCATCGGCGATGCTGGCGCCGGCGTCGAACACGAAGCTGGGGATGTCGTCATCCTCCAGCCGACCCTGGACGATGAAGGCTTCCTGCCGGTTGAACCGGCCGAGTTCGACGAGCGCCATGCCGGCCTCCGATGATTGACGCGCATGGGGCATGCGCATAGCTTGTCCGCATGAAGCACGATCCGATCGCGTCCGGCAAGCGCAAGGCGGTGAACCTGTCGCTCGACACGGGCGTGGTGGCCGCAGGGCGTGAAGTGGGTCTGAATCTCTCCCAGGTTTGCGAAGCCGCGATCCGCGCCGCCGCCAAGGCAGAGCGCGATCGGCGCTGGCAGGAAGAGAATCGCGAATGGGCGGAAGCCCATAACCGCTGGGTCGAAGAGAACGGATTGCCGCTCGAGCGCTATCGTCTGTTCTGATGGCGCAGTTCGACGTGTATCGGCTCGCGGGTGGCGGCCTGGTGATCGACTGCCAGGCCGATGATCTCGCGACGATCGGTACGCGCTTCGTCGTCCCGCTTGCAAAGTCTGGCGAAAGCGCCCCGACGACGCCGCGCCTGCACCCGCAATTCGATGTAAACGGCGAGGCCTTGGTCCTCATGACGGAATTCGCCGCCGCGATCCGAACCGCCGAACTCCGCGAGCGGGTCGGATCGCTCGCCGAGGAGCGGTTCCGCATCCTCGGCGCGATCGACGTGCTTACCGGCAGCGGCTGATCACGCCGCCGTCCCGCCCACCGTCAGCCCTTCCACCAGCAGCGTCGGCTGCCCCACGCCTGCGGGGACCGACTGGCCGCCCTTGCCGCACATGCCGACACCCTCGTCGAGCGCGAAGTCGTTGCCGATGCCGGTGACGCGGTGGAGCACGGTCGGCCCGTCGCCGATCAGCGTCGCGCCCTTGATCGGCGCGCCGAGCTTGCCGTTCTCAATCAGATACGCCTCGGTGCAGGAGAAGACGAACTTGCCCGAGACGATGTCGACCTGGCCGCCGCCGAAGCTCTTGGCGTAGATGCCCTTCTTCACGCGGGCGAGCAGTTCGGCGGGATCGTCCTTGCCGCCCTTCATGAAGGTGTTGGTCATCCGCGGCATCGGCGCGTGCTGGAAGGATTCGCGGCGGCCATTGCCGGTCGGCTCCACGCCCATCAGCCGGGCATTGAGGCGGTCCTGCATATAGCCCTTGAGGATGCCGTCCTCGATCAGCACCGTCTCGCGCGTCGGCGTGCCCTCGTCGTCGATCGACAGCGAGCCGCGGCGATCGTGGAGCGAGCCGTCGTCGACCACGGTCACGCCCGGCGCCGCGACGCGCTCGCCGATGCGGCCGGAAAAGGCGCTGGTGCCCTTGCGGTTGAAGTCGCCCTCCAGGCCATGTCCCACCGCCTCGTGGAGCAGCACGCCGGGCCAGCCGGGGCCGCACAGCACGGTCATGTCGCCCGCCGGCGCGGCGACCGCGTCGAGATTGACCAGCGCCTGGGCCAGCGCCTCGTCGATCGCGCGGTTCCAGGTCTCGGGCTGGAAGAGCCGGTCATAGACCACGCGCCCGCCGGTGCCGAAGCTGCCGGTCTCGCGGCGGCCATTCTGCTCTACCACCACCGAGACGTTGAGCCGCACCAGCGGCCGCACATCGGTGGCGACGAAGCCGTCGGCGCGCACCACCTCGACCACGCTCCACTGGCCGGTGAGGCTGACGGACACTTGCTTGACGCGCGGATCGCGCGCGCGGGCGGCGGCGTCGATTGTCTGGCACAGATTCACCTTGTCGGCGAAGGGCACCAGGTCGAGCGGATCGGCATCGGTGTAGAGGTGGCGGTTGTTGCCCTGGGGCGGGGGCGCCTTGCCCTGCTTCGCCGGATCGATCAGCGCCATCGTCTCGGCGGCGCGGCGGATCGCGGCGGCGCTGATCTCGTTGGCATGCGCGAAGGCGGTCGTCTCGCCCGAGACCGCGCGCAGGCCGAAGCCCGACTGCGTGTCATAGGCGGCGGTCTTCAGCCGGCCGTCGTCGAAGCCGAACGCCTCGGACTTGCGATATTGCAGATAGAGCTCGCCATCCTCGGCCTGGCCCAGCGCATCGGCGGGGGGGGGGG
>NZ_AGFU01000003.1 GCF_000226955.1 Sphingomonas elodea ATCC 31461 | reverse complement strand
GCAGCGCCTGAACAGCGCGGGGCGCTGTTCACCTGATGCGGGGTCGGGGTGGGGCGGTGTCTCGCAGAGACAAACGAACGTTCTGGAATCCCTCCACCCCAACCCCTCCTCCAAGGAGGAGGGGCTTAAGTGAGGTCAGCTCAACGCCAGCAGTGCATCCCGCTTGGCCAGCAGCTCGGCAAGCGGCACGTCCTCCGCCTCGCCCACCGACGCCATCGCCCGCGCCAGCCGCTCCAGGCAATGCGCCGGCGCGTCCGGGATGCGGGATACGATCTCCTCCATCTCCGGCATCCGCGCCCAGCAATCGAGCACCACGTCGCAGCCCGCCGCCAGCGCCCGCTCGGCCTTTTCGCCAGCGGTGCCCGAAAGCGCCTTCATGTCGATATCGTCGGTGAACAGCAGCCCGTCAAAACCAATCTTGCCCCGGATGATCTCGCGGATGACCGTCGGCGAGAGCGTCGCGGGCTGTTCGGCATCCCATGCCTCGAACACGATATGCGCGGTCATGCCCATCGGCGCGGAGGCAAGCCGCTGGAACGGCAGCAGGTCGGCCTCCAGTTCCTCCGCGCTCGCCTTCACCCGCGGCAGTTCGAGATGGCTGTCGACCATCGCCCGGCCATGCCCCGGCATATGCTTGATCACGCCCACCACGCCGCCGCGATGCAGCCCGTCGAGCAGTGCCCGGCCCAGCGCCGCCACCCGCATCGGATCGCGCCCGAACGCCCGGTCGCCGATCGCAGGCGTGCCGCCCTCTACGGCCACGTCGAGCAGCGGCGCACAGTCCACCGTCACCCCCGCCTCGCGCAGGATGGCGGCAAGCGCCTGGCCGTTCGCCCGCGCCGCCTCGATCGCGGAGATCGGCGCGCGCTCGTACAATGCATCGAACGCCGCGCCGGCGGGAAAAGCCGGCCAGACCGGCGGCTGCATCCGCGCCACGCGGCCGCCTTCCTGATCGATCAGGATCGGCAGGTCGCCCCGCCCGCTCAAGCTCCGAAGCGCGTCAGTAAGCGCGCGCATCTGCGCGGGATCCACGCAGTTGCGCTTGAACAGGATGTAGCCGAGCGGATCGGCCTCACGGAAAAAGGCGCGTTCGTCGTCGGTGAGCGAAGGGCCGGACAGGCCGAAGATCACGGGCTTCATGCGCGGCAGGCCTAGCCGATTGGGCCCTCCCCGCAAGCCCCTTCAGCTCGCGACGAAGCAGTTCTCGCCAGCCACCTTCAGCTTGCCGCAGATCTCGCGCGCCTGCCCGTTGCTGCCGGCGTTGACGCGCAGGCGATAGACGGTCTTGCCGTCCTCGGTGGCGAAGGGGATCACCAGCTTGCCGAGCGGGGCCAGATAGGCGAACCGCTTGGACATCCGCGCCCAGGCCGCATTGGCGACGCCCTCGCTGGGGAAGGCGCCGAGCTGCACCAGCGCGCCCGATCCTTCACCGCCGCCGCTGGCCACTGGCTTGGGGCTCGGCGTTGCGCGGATCAGCGTCGGCGCCGGCAGCGCGATCGTCGCGCTGCTGCTCGCCTTGGGCGCATTGGCCGGACTCTTCTGCGGCTTCTGCCCCTCCACCGGCGCCTCCGGCAACGCGCCGACATTGATGCCGGCGTCGCTCGGCCCGCCCTGGCTGGTGCGGAAGACGATGTCGCCTTCCCCGTCCACGCGCATCCCACCCGGCTGATCCGGCCGCACCTTGTACGGCTCGGCCGGCGCCGCGATCAGCGCGCCATCGCCGTCGCGCGACGCCCGGTGCTTGAGCCAGTAATAAACGCCGCCCGCCGCTCCCAGCACGAGCAGCGCGAGCAGCACCGTGACGAACACGCGGCCCTGCCGCGGCTCCTCATAGGCCTCCTCCACGGTCTCCAGCCAGGGGAGCCGCTCGCTGTCATCGTACCGGCCGGCCATCGCCCTCACATCTCCTCGACCGCCTCCACGCCCATCAGCGCGAGGCCGTTGCGGATGACCTGCTGGATCGAGCGGCCGAGGAACAGCCGCGCGCGGGTGAGCGCCGGCTGCTCGACCATCAGGAAACGCCGATCGGCAGAGTCGTTGCCTAGATTGTAGAGCGCATGGAACTCGGCCGCGAGATCATAGAGATAGAAGGCGATCCGGTGCGGTTCGCGGGCGCTCGCCGCCGCTTCCACCACGCGCGGGAACTGCGCGGCGAGCTTGGCCACGGCCAGCTCGCGGCCGTCGAGCAGCGACAGGTCCGCGGGCTCGTCCAGGCTGATCCCCGCCTCGGCCGCGCGGCGATGCACCGATGCGACGCGGGCATGGGCGTATTGCACGTAGAAGACCGGGTTTTCCTTGGACGTCTCCAGCACCTTGGCGAAGTCGAAGTCCATCTGGGCATCGGCCTTGCGGGTGAGCATGGTGAAGCGCACCACGTCCTTGCCCACTTCGCGCACCACATCCGCGAGCGTCACGAAATTGCCCGCGCGCTTGGACATCTTCACCGGCTCGCCGGCGCGCAGCAGGCGGACCATCTGGACCAGCTTGACGTCGAAGCGGGTCTTGCCCCCGGTCAGCGCCTGCACCGCCGCGACGATCCGCTTCACCGTGCCGGCATGGTCGGCGCCCCAGATGTCGATCAGCTGGTCGGCCGACTGCGCCTTCTGGAAGTGATAGGCGAGATCGGCGCCGAAATAGGTCCACTGGCCGTTCGACTTCTTGATCGGGCGATCCTGATCATCGCCGAACTGGGTCGAGCGGAACAGCGGCAGCTCCACCGGCTCCCAATCCTCGGGCGTCTCGCCCTTGGGGGCTTCCAGCACGCCGTCATAGACGAGGCCACGCTCGCGCAGCCATGCCTCGGCTTGCTCGGGCTTGCCGGCTGCCTGCAGCTCGGCCTCGGACGAGAACAGGTCGTGATGGATGCCGAGCAGCGCCAGATCGTCCTTGATCATGACGAGCATCGCCGCGACCGCGGTCTTGCGGAACAGCGCCAGCCAGTCGCTCTCGGGCGCGGACACGTACTTGTCACCGAACTCGGCGGCGAGCTGCGCCCCGACCGGCTTCAGATAGTCGCCCGGATAGAGCCCTTCGGGGATCTCGATCGTCGCGCCCAGCGCCTCGCGGTAGCGTAAGTGCGCCGAGCGGGCGAGCACGTCGACCTGGCCGCCCGCATCGTTGACATAATATTCGCGGATCACCTTGTGGCCGACATATTCGAGCAGGCTCGCCAGCGCATCGCCCACCACCGCGCCGCGGCAATGGCCCATGTGCATGGGACCGGTCGGGTTGGCCGAGACATATTCGATATTGACCGTCGTCCCCGCGCCCAGCGACGAGCGGCCATAATCGGCACCCGCCTGCAGGATCGCGGCGACTTCGCCGCGCCAGCTGTCCTCGGTCAGCGTCAGGTTGATGAAGCCGGGGCCGGCGACCGACACGGCGGCGACCTCGTCCAGCTTCTGCAGCTCGGCGACCAGCTTCTCGGCAAGCGCGCGCGGATTGGTGCCGGCGGGCTTGGCGAGCACCATCGCGGCATTGGTGGCGAGATCGCCATGGCTCGGATCGCGCGGCGGCTCGACCGTGATCGCGCGTCGCTCCAGCCCGCCGGGCAGATCGCCGGCGAGGACGAGCGCATCCAGGGCCAGATTCAGATGCGCGGCGAAACGAGCATAGAGCGTCATTGAGCAATCCAATGGGGAATGGGAGCGGCGGCTGTAGCGCAGTGGCGTGGCGCCGTCATCCCTATTGGGAGTGTGGGGGCGGGACGGCAAGGCCTGCGGTTTCGCCAAGCTGGTCCGCGCGGAGGCGGAATCGCATCTTCGGCAGGGCCGTCGCGCCTTCGCGGCGATAGAAGCGTATCGCCTGTGCGTTCCAGTCCGGGGTTTGCCATTGCAGTTCGTCGACGCCAAGCTGCCGCGCATGACGACGCACCGTCTCCAGCAGCGCCGATCCAACTCCCGCGCCGCGCGCCTGGGCATCGACGAACAGGCAGTCGAGGTGCAGGAAGCGCCGGCACGCCCAGGTCGAGAAGTCGAGCGTTGCGGCGGCATAGCCGATCGGCACATGGTCCTGTTCCGCAATCCAGGCCAGCAGCAGCGGCGGTCGCTGGTCCAGCGCGGATCGGAGCGCGTCGATGGCGACCGTCGCCACACCGCCTTCATAGGCGGCATGGCGCTCGATCAAGGGCCGCATCGCCGCTGCGTCGCATCCGCGGGCGGGCCGAATCTGCACCCCGCCCACTTGCGTCGCGCCGCCGCGTTCAGGCATCGGACTGGCCGCTTTCCAGCGCGAAGCCTTCGTCGATCCAGCCGGTGATCCCGCCGGTCATGATCTTCACCGGCCGCGACAGCCTCGCCAGCCGCAACGCCCCCCGCGCGGCGCCGTTGCAGTGCGGCCCGGCGCAGTAGGTCACGAACAGCGTGTCGGCCGGCCAGTGCGCCAGCTTGGACGCAATGATCTTGCCGTGCGGAAGGTTGATCGCCCCGGGCACATGCCCTTTCGCGAACATCTCCGGCCCGCGCACGTCGAGGAGCACGAAACCGGGCTCCGGGCGGGACAGAGCATCGTGCACGTCCCAGCAATCGGTCTCGAAGCGGAAGCTGTCGGAAAAATGCGCTTCGGCCTGGGGCGACGGCGCGGCGGCAATGCTGGTGACCGGGTTAGACATGGCGTTCTCCTGTGGATGAGGCCGCCTTGTGTCGCAGATACCCTGGGGTGGCTATCGGCAGAATTGCCGTTTATCGTAAGTATCATGCCACCCGGTACCGCACCCAACCGCCTGGTCGTCGCGCTCGCCTATGACGGCCTCTGCACGTTCGAATTCGGCATCACCGCCGAGATTTTCGGACTTGCCCGGCCCGAGATGGGCGCGGACTGGTATCGCTTTGCGACCTGCACCGAACGCCCGGGCAGGCTCTCGACCAATGCAGGCTTGTCGGTGCAGGTCGACACGGGGCTGGAGACGCTGGCCGCCGCCGGAACAATCGTCATCCCTGGCTGGCGCGCCGACGGCGAGGCCCCGTCGCGCGACCTGCTGGACACCCTGATTGCCGCCCATCGGCGCGGTGCCCGGCTGGTATCGATTTGTTCTGGGGCGTTCCTGCTCGCGGCAACCGGGCTGCTCGACGGCCGCCGTGCGACGACGCACTGGCGATATGCCGACCGGCTGCAGGCCAGGCATCCGGCGGTTCTCGTCGATGCCGACACGCTCTATGCCGGCGACGATCGTGTTTTCACCTCCGCAGGTTCGGCGGCGGGGATCGACCTTCTGCTCCATCTGGTCCGCCTCGACTTCGGACCGGACGCCGCCAACAGCGTGGCGCGACGACTGGTGGTTGCGTCGCACCGCAGCGGCGGCCAGGCGCAGTTCATCGAGCGCCCGGTCCTTACAAGCCCGAACAGCCCGCTCCAGAGCCTTCTCGACCAGTTGCGACGCGATCCCAGCCGATCCTGGACGATCGGACAGATGGCGCGGGTCGCAGCCATGAGCGAGCGGACACTGGCACGACGTTTTCAGGAGGAAATTGGAGACAGCCCGATGGCGTGGCTTATCAAGCAGCGGATCGCGCTGGCCCGCGACCTTCTCGAAACCACGAGCCAGCCGATGGAGCGTATCGCCGAACGGACAGGCCTTGGAACGGCGACCAACCTGCGACTGCACTTCACGGCGCAGCTCGGGATCCCGCCGAACCTCTACCGCAAGCAATTCCGTCGTACAGACACCGTCGCCGCTGCATAGGCACAATAGCCCCTACCCCCGCACCAACCCCTCCATCCCCGCCGCCATGGTCATCGCCGGGAACAGCGCCTTCGCCGTCCCCGCCGGGGCCAGCCCGAAATGCCGCGAAACCGCGCTCGCAATCAGCACATCCAGCGCGGTCGTTGGCTTCAGATCGCGCCCCTCATACAGCGCCGCGTCGCCCAGCCCCGGCCAGTCGGCCTGGACCCGGCCGCCCTGCACCGCGCCGCCGAGCAGCATCGCGACCGATCCGGTGCCGTGATCGGTGCCGCCGGTGCCGTTGGCCTTCACCGTCCGGCCGAACTCGGTCGCCACTACCACCAGCGTATTGTCCCAATGCGCCCCCAGCCCGGTCTTGAGCGCGGCGACCATCGCGTCGAGGCCCTTGAGCTGATTGCCCAGCCGCCCGCGCTGGCCCGAATGCGTGTCCCAGCCGCCGGTCTCGATCATCGCGATCCGCGCGCCGCCGGGGGCGACAAGCAGCTTGGCCGCCAGCGTGCCGGTGTCCGCGGCGCGCTTGCCGCCGTCGCTGCCGAGGTCGCCGGTTAGCATCCGCGTTGCCATCGCCTCCTGCCAGAGCGGGTGGAGTTGGCGGTCGCCTTCGTACATCGCGGTCACCCGCGCGAGCAGGTCGTCCGAGGCGTCGGGCAGCGAGGAGGGCGCATAGCTCGCCACCTCCACCGGGCCGCGCAGCGCCATCGGCACGGTCGCGGCGAGCGCGATCGCCTTGTCCCCGGCGGGCAGCAGCCGCAGCAGCCGGTTCATCCAGCCGTCCTTGAGCTGATAGGCCGAGACGCCGCCGGTCTCGAGCACGTTCTGCCCGTCGAAATGCGAGCGGTCGCGATAGGGCGAGGCGACAGCATGGACGAACAGCGCCTGCTTGGCCTGGTAGAGCCCGAGCGTGCTCGCCATCGCCGGGTGCAGCGCAAACATGTCGTCCAGCCTGGGGGCGCTGGCGAAATCGCCGGCAAGGTCGCCGCGCGCGCCGGCATAGGCCGGGTCGCCCACCGGGGCTACGATGCCGAGACCGTCGGCCGCCCCCCGCTGAATGATGAAGACGAAGCGGCGCTCGGTCGGCGCGGCGGCAAGGGCCATGCGCCCGCCCAGCGGCGAGACGAGCAACGCGGTGGCGCCGGCGGCGAGCAATTGACGACGATGCAGCATCATGACCCTATCTCCGCAGGAACTCGGGCGCGACCAGCATGAGCGCGACCCCCTGGCTGTTGCTTTCCGCCCGCGCGATCGCCTGGGCCGTTGTGGGGCTGAGCGCATCGGGGAACATCTCCGCGGCGCGGGCGCGCGGATCGATCTGGTCGCGGGTGCGCTGGGCCATCCGCTCGGCAGCCTCGACCCGGCGCAGCACCGCATCGGGCCCGGCCCACGCCCCGGCGACATCATCCCACCCCGCCGGCGAGCCCGGCTTCCATACCGGCTGGCCAAGCTGGACCATCAACCCCGGCACCGCATTCGGCTGCAACTGTTCGGTGCCGACCGCGCGCATGGCGGAGATCGACCATTCCCAGGGCGACTTGAACTTGACCGCCCCGGGCGTCCAGCATTCGGGGGCGGCGATAAGGGCGCGGTAGAGGCTGGGCAGATCGCCCCCGGTCTTGCGGAAATTCGCCTCCAGCCGCGCGACCAGCTTGGGCGGCGGATCGTCACCGGCAAAGTGGCGGGCGAGCTTGGTGGCGATGTGCCTCGCGGTCGCCGGATGGGTGGCGAGATGGTCGAGCACCGCGGCCGCCTGCGCCTCGCCCTGCTGGCTCCACTGCCTGCCGAGAATCGTACGGGAGCCCGGCTCGTGCATCGCCTCGGCGAAGACGAAGTCGCCCTGCCGCCCGGTGGCGCCGGTGAACTTCGCCACCGGCCCGCGACCGAAGCCCGCGACGGTCCAGCCGGTCATCGCCCGCGCGAACTCGGTGACGTCGGCCTGGCTGTAGCCGGTGCGCACGCCCAGCGTGTGCAGTTCCAGAATCTCGCGGGCGAGGTTCTCGTTGAGGCCCAGGTTGCGGCGTGCATTGGGGCGATTGCCCGCGCGCACCGCCAGCGGGCTGTTCGGCCCCACCGATACCGCCTGGTCGAGAAAGAGCAGCATCGCCGGGTGGCGCTCGACCGCGAACAGCATGTCGCGGAAGCTGCCCATCACATGCGGGCGGATCGCCTCGAACTCGAACGCCCCGGCGAGGTTGGTCACCTCCATCTTGTCGCCCGAGACGGCGAAGTGATTGGCCCAGAAGTGCACGAGCCGCTCGGCGAAGGGCGCAGGCGACTGAATCGCGGCGAGCGCGCGGGCGGTGACCGCGCCGTTGTACAGGTCGCGGCTCTGCTGGTTGAACTGCCTGCGCAGCGCGTCGACCGGATCATCACCGGCCTGCACCATCGGCGGCGGCGCCATTGCGCTCGGGGGAGCGGGCGGCGGCCCGGCAGCGCGCTTCAGCTGCACGAACCGCTCGCGATAGTCGGCAAACGCCGCGACGAGCGTGCCGCTCGCCGGCTGCCCCGCCAGCACCGGCGGCGCGGCGACGTAGCGGGCAAGCTGCTGATCGAGCCAGGCGCGCGGATCGCCGCCGGGGTCCTCACCGGGGCGGGCGCCCAGGCCAAAGCGGTTCAACGCGATACTCTTGTCCGCCATCGGCGAAACCTCCGCTGGGATGGAGGTGCTTCTACGCCCCAGCTGTCGCAGAAGTTTGCCAGCGGCAACGCTTCGTCGCATCCGCCAACGGCTCGTCCCACGCCGTTACACTTGCAAAACGTGCATGCATGACCCCCGGCTTTTGCGATTGTCGAATCTGCTGCAGCGCAACATTTTGTCTACAAAGATCGTAAGAACATAAGAAGGATGCCGATCTGGCTCTTTTGGACCCACGAAGGAGAAAGATCGTGACCCGTTTCACCATCGCCCTTGCCGCTACCCTGTTCGCTGCCGCTCCCGCTTTCGCCGCCGACGAAGCCGCCACCCGCAGCTTCACCCGTGACGGCGTGACCTATGTCTACACCTCGACGCCGAAGGGCGATGCGCGGGTGCTGGACGGCGTCGCCAAGCCCGGCAACCAGAAGTTCCACCTCGTCGTCCGCAACGGCTGGGTCGACGGCAATGCCGCCGGTACCCGCGTGTCGTTCCGCGTGCCCAAGGCGACCAAGGTGCAGGTCGCGTCGCGCTGAGCGACGCCCCACCGGCTCCCCGGAAATGAAGGACCCCGCGGCTGCCTAGGCAACCGCGGGGTTTTCCGTTCTGGGGGGACGGAAACTGAAAAAGGTTAGTCGCTGGCGCCCGTGATCGCGCTGCCGCTGCGGCGCGCTTCGTCGGTCGGCGCCTTGTGGACCCGAAGGTGCTGGTGCTTGCCGGCCTGGTGATGCGCCTGGGCGGCTTCGACCTTGTGGCCCTTCATCCGCCAAGCAACGACCTGGTTCTTGCCCGCCGGCGCCCACACCCGTTCATGGGTCTCGTGGAGCGACTGCGCCGCAGCCGGTGCGGCGATCAGCGTCGCTGAAAGCATCGCAATGGTGGCAAGCTTCACGGCGGCGGTCCTTATGGTTGCGGCATCTCTCCTGCCGCGATCCCTACCCGCCCGCTTTTTCCTCAGACTTGCGCCGCTGTAACGAAACATGTCGCACCACCGCGGCAGAGGCCAGCAACACTTTCTTACATTTTTGCCAAGAAATGGCCATGCTGCACCGCGAAGATGATTTTCGGAACGGCAGGGTAGTCCATTGAGAACTGCTCGCTGCACCGCCGCAGGCTGGGACTTTCACTCGCAACCGAGAGGGAATGTTCCATGAAGACCCGTCTTGTCGCCGCAGCCCTGCTCGGCCTGTCCTCTCCCGCTTTCGCGCAGGAAACCGAGGCGCCCAAGTCGATCACTGTTTCCGGCAGCGTCGCGCTCGTATCCGACTATCGTTTCCGCGGGGTCTCGCAGAGCGACAAGGAAATGGCCGTGCAGGGTGGTCTTACCGCCACGCATGAAAGCGGCCTCTACGCCTCGGTCTGGGGCTCCAACCTTGCCGGCTGGGGTACGTTCGGCGGCTCCAACATGGAGCTGGATCTGGTAGGCGGGTACAAGCTGCCGATCGGCGGCGGCGCCGCGCTCGACGTGGGCGTCACCTGGTACATGTATCCGGGCGGCGCCTCCAAGACCGACTTCGCCGAGCCCTACGCGAAAGTCAGCGGCAGCATCGGCCCCGTCTCGGCGCTGGCCGGCGTCGCCTATGCCCCGCCGCAGCAGGCACTCGGCAACTGGAGCAACACGCCCGAGAGCAAGGCCGGCGACAAGAAGCACAATCTCTATCTGTGGACCGATGTGAGCACCGCGGTGCCGAAGACGCCGATCACGCTCAAGGCGCATCTCGGCTATTCGGACGGCAACCCGGGCCTCGGCCCCAACGGCACGAGCGTCGCGCCGACCGGCAGCTACGCCGACTGGCTGATTGGCGCCGACCTGGCGCTCGGCAAGGTAGTGCTCGGCGTCGCCTATGTCGATACCAGCATCACCAAGCGCGAAAGCGCGTACCTGCTCCCCAACTTCTCGAGCACCAAGGACGGATCGAGCATCTCCGGCAGCCAGGTCGTGTTCTCCCTGAGCGCCGCGTTCTGAGACAAGTCCCAGGTTCTAATCCTCCCCCGCGGGGGAGGATTAGAACTCCTCGGGAAGGTCGATCGTCCCGCACAGTTCGCGGTAGCGAGCGATCGCATAACGGTCGGTCATGCCGGCGATGAAGTCGGCGATGTGGCGGCTGCGCCACGGCTCGTCGCCCGGAAGCGCCTCGCGCCACTCCCACGGCAGCAGCGCCGGATCGGCCACATAGGCCGAGAACAGCCCCGACACCACCTGCTGCGCCGAGTCGGCCGCCGCCAGTTGGCTGGGATGGTGGTAGAGGTTCGCATACATGAACCGCTTCAGCCCGCGCTCGGCATCTCGCATCGCGGGCGAGAACCCAGCCAGACAGCGCCCCGCGCGCCGCACGTCCTCGGCAGTCTCCACGCCGGACTCGACGATCCGTGCCTTGGTCTCGGCAATGAAGTCGTTGACCATCGATCCGATCTGCGAACGGATCAGCTCGCCGGTCAGCCGCTTGGCGCTCACGCCGGGGAAGCGCGCCTCCACGTCGGCCCATGCCGACGCGATCATCGGCACCGCCATGATCTGATCGAGCGTCAGCAGCCCGGCGCGCAGGCCATCGTCGATGTCGTGATTGTCATAGGCGATGTCGTCGGCGATCGCCGCGACCTGCGCCTCCAGCGAGGGCCAGCTGTCCAGCTCCAGCGGGAATTCCGCGTCGGCGGCGGCCAGCGCCCATTGCGGCTCGTGGATCGGCCCATTGTGCTTGGCCAGCCCTTCCAGCGTGTCCCAGGTAAGGTTCAGCCCGTTCCACGACGGGTAGGGACTGTCGAGCAGGGTCAGCGTGCGCAGCGTCTGGCCGTTATGGTCGAAGCCCCCCTTCCCCGCCAGCGCCGCCTCCAGCGCATCCTCGCCGGCATGGCCGAACGGCGGATGGCCGATGTCATGGGCGAGGCACAGCGCCTCGGTCAGGTCCTCGTTCAGCCCCAACGCGCGGGCGATGGCGCGGCCGATCTGAGCGACTTCCAGGCTGTGGGTAAGCCGCACGCGGAAATGGTCGCCATCGGGCGCCAGAAACACCTGCGTCTTGTGGCGCAGGCGACGGAAGCTGATCGAGTGGATGATGCGATCGCGGTCACGCTGGAACGCGTCGCGGGGACCGCGCGCGCCTCCGCCCGCTTCGGGATGCAGGCGGCCGCGGGTATCGCCGGGCATACAGGCCCAGGAGGAAAGCTGTTTCACGCGCCCGCCCCTAGCCGAGCCTGCCGCCCATGTCGAAGGGTCAGGGTACGATCTTGGTCACCTTCTGACCGGCCTCGCTGGTCACGGCGAAGGCGGAGACGCCCTCCCCCGCCAGCTTGTTGACGAAGGCCTGCGCCTCGGCGCTGGTCTTGAACGGGCCGGTGACGATGCGATTGGTCGCCTTGAACGGCATCCACCAGCCGCCCCGCGCCCTGAGCAGCTTGGGCGACTTGGCCGCGACGCTCTTCCAGGCGCGGTCGACGGTCGATTCGTTCGCGCCGCTCGCCACCTGCACCCAGACCCGCTCGGGATCGGTCTTCTTCGGATCGGGCTTTTTCGGCTCGCCCTTCTTGCCCTTGGCGGTCTTGGCGCCGGCGAGTTCCTCGCACTGGCCCTTCCTGGCCCCGGGCTTGCAAGACTTGCCGGGCTTGACGTCGGCCTCTTCCTCGGCCTTGGCGCCCTTTTTCGGCGGCACCTTGGCGAGCTTCGTATCGGCCTCGTCCTCCGGCTTCGCCCCCTTCTTTAGTGGTGCCTTGGCAGGTTTGGCGTCCGCTGCGTCCTCGATCTTCGCAGCTTTCTTGAGCAGAGGCTTGGCAAGCGCCGCCGCTTCTTCCTCCACCGGCTTGGGTTGGGGCTGGGGCTGGGGCTTGGGACGGGCACGATAGGTATCGATCCAGGGCGGAAGCGCCACCGGCTTGGCCGCCGCCTCGCGCTCGCTCGCCGGCACGTCGACCCGGGCGATGATCGAGGCGAGTGCCGAATCCTCGGCACCTACCCGCCGCGGCTGCGGCGCGGGCTGCACCGGCGCCGGCTGCGGCGCGGGGCGTGCGACAGGCGAAGCGGGCGTTACCGGCATGGCCGCGCTCGTCACCGGTCGGGCAAGCGGCGCCACATCGGCGCGCGCCACCTGCGCCGGCGCGGGGGTCGGGGTGGGCAGCGTGGGCCGGGCACGCGGATCCTCGCGAACCGGGACGGCTGCGGACTTTACCGGCTGGGCCTGCGCCATCTGCACCGGCAGCGGACCGCTATAGGCGGGCAGCGACGGCGCCAGCCGCGCATCGGCAAGCCGCGCCGGCGTAGGCGAAAGCCCGCCGAAATGGACGGCGAAGGCGCGATCGGCGGGCGGCAGCATCGCCATGCGGCGGAAGAAGGGCAGCAAATTCTTGCCCGCCGCTCCGGGCATCATCGTGTCGGCAATCTTCTCCGCACCCGCCAGATCACCGTTCATCGCCAGGATGAAGGCGCGCGCGCGCCATGCCGGACGGTCCTGCGCGCGCAGCAGCGCATCCAGCTCGCGCTCCGCCTCGACGCGGTTGCCGCTGATGCCGAGCGACAGCGCATAGCGTCGCACCAGTTCGTCCTCGCGCCGGGTTGCCAGCGCCAGCTTGTAGTCGCGCTGGGCAAGCAGCGGCTGGCCAAGCAGGTCATAAGCGAAGCCGCGATCGGCGGCGAACTCGCGTACATCGACGCCCTGCGCTTCCGCCCGCTGGAACAGCCGCAGCGCCTCGCCGGGGCGCTCCTGCCGCACCAGCACCGCGGCGCGATTGCTGGCGATGCGCGGGTTGCTCGGCTCGGTGCTCTCGGCCCGCTGGAGCAGCGCCAGCGCGCCGGACAGGTCGCCCAGCCGCGTGCTCAGCCGCGCCGCCGCCAGCAGCGCCTCCACGTCGCGCGGATTCTCGGCGAGCACCCGCATCTGCGTGGCGAGCGCATCCGCATCCGGGTTATGCGCTTGGACGACTTCGCCCTGCGCCAGCGCCGGAGACGCGCCAAGGAGAAGCGCCGACGCGAGCGCGCCGATGCCGAGA
Source organism: Sphingomonas elodea ATCC 31461 (assembly GCF_000226955.1). Classification (GTDB taxonomy): domain Bacteria; phylum Pseudomonadota; class Alphaproteobacteria; order Sphingomonadales; family Sphingomonadaceae; genus Sphingomonas; species Sphingomonas elodea. Next base: position 46,599 of record NZ_AGFU01000003.1, on the reverse strand, counting down.
TGTTTCTTGCTGATCATGCTGGCCACATTGCTGGCACAGCGGCGCTGAACCGCCGCTGAAAAAGCGACGGGTGGCCGGCGAACCGTGCCACCCGTGCGCCGATCTTACTGGTTGTTCTGGCTGCGCAGGAAGCGCGGGATATCCAACGGATCCTTGTCCTCTTCCTCGGCCGGCTTGCTGCCGCGCGAGGCCGAGGCCATGCGCTCGAACAGCGTGCCGCCGGTCTTGGGGCGCGGACGGCTATCCGTGTCCTCGTCACCGCCGGTCAGCCAGCGACGACGGCCGGCCGGGGCCTCCGGTGCGGGCGCGGGCGCCGGGGTAGGCGCAGGCGTCGGGACCAGCGCCTCGGTGCCGAGCAGCAGCTCGTCCGACGGCGGGGCCGGTGGGGTCGGCTCAGGAACGGGCGCGGTCGCAACGGGCTCGGGCGCGGCGATGACCGGCGCCGGCGCTTCCTCGATCACGGGCGGCGGCGCGACCGGCTCGGGCGCAGCGGCGATCGGCGCGGGCGCGGCAACCGGCTCCGGCGCGGACGTCGCCGCGGTGGTGCGGCGCGGGGTGGAGAAGGAGAAGACGCGCGGCTGTTCGGCCGGGGCGGCCGGGCGGTTCTCGACATTCGCGTCGATGCCGGTGGCGACCACCGACACGCGGATGCGGCCTTCCAGCTCCGGGTTGAACGCCGAACCCCAGATGATGTTCGCGTCCGGATCGACCAGTTCGCGGATATGGTTCGCGGCCTCGTCCACCTCGAGCAGGCGCATGTCCTCGCCGCCGGTGATCGAGACGATCACGCCCTTGGCGCCGTTCATGCTCACGCCGTCCAGCAGCGGGTTGGCGATCGCCTTCTGGGCGGCGATCAGCGCGCGGTCGTCGCCGTCCGCCTCGCCGGTGCCCATCATCGCCTTGCCCATCTCCTGCATCACCGAACGGACGTCGGCGAAGTCGAGGTTGATCAGGCCGGGCATCACCATCAGGTCGGTGATGCCGCGCACACCCTGCTGCAGCACCTCGTCGGCCATCTCGAACGCTTCCTTGAAGGTCGTGTTCGCATTGGCGATCAGGAAGAGATTCTGGTTGGGGATGACGATCAGGGTGTCGACGTACTTCTGCAGTTCCTCGATGCCCGCCTCGGCCGATTGCGCGCGGCGCTTGCCTTCGAAGGCGAACGGCTTGGTGACGACGCCCACCGTCAGGATGCCCATGTCGCGCGCCGCCTTGGCGATCACCGGTGCCGCACCCGTGCCGGTGCCGCCGCCCATGCCGGCGGCGATGAAGCACATGTGCGCGCCTTCGAGCGACTGCTGGACCTGCTCGATCGTCTCCTCGGCCGCCGCACGGCCGATTTCGGGCCGCGAGCCCGCGCCCAGGCCCTGCGTGATCTTCGCGCCCAGCTGAATGCGCTGCGGCGCAACCGACTGCTTCAGCGCCTGCGCATCGGTGTTGGCGACCAGGAACTCGACCCCCTGCACCTCCGCGCGGATCATGTTGGCGATGGCATTGCCGCCCGCCCCGCCCACGCCGATCACGGCGATCTTCGGCGTCAGCTCGTCCACGTCGGGCGGAAGGAAATCGATACTCATTCTATGGTCTCCCTGGCGGCGCACTCTCGACGCTGCACCGCCTGATAATCTGTGATGCACGAACCGAAGCGACGACTCTAGTGAGTATCACCCCGCCGGACGCTTTTCCTTAATAATTCGCCCGGAACGCAGCGATCAACCGCTGGAACAGTGCGCCCGGGCTCGCCCGCGTGACGAGTTGGTGCCGGCTGGGCTCCAGCGTGCGCAGGTCGATCGGGTCCGCCGCGGCGAACTGGGTGAGTCCCGCCAGCGTCGAAAAGGCCGGGCCGGCATGCGCGGTGGGCATCGCGAGCAGCCCGCGCGGCCGCCCCACGCGCACCGCATTGCCCAGCGCCTGCTGCGCGTAATCGGCGATCCCCGCCAGTTCGGCGCCGCCGCCGGTCAGTACGATCTGGCGCCCCACCGGGTCCTGGAAGTTGAGCTTCTTCAGCTCCTTGCTGATTTCCGCGATCAGCCGCTCCAGCCGCTGGCGGATCACGGTGTTGAGCGCGGCCTTGGTGATCCGCGGCCCTTCCAGTCCCTCCTCGGTGGTGGCCGGCACCACGTCGATCGTCTCGCGATTGTCGCGCGGGGAAAGATTGGCCGAGCCGTGGAAGCATTTGGTCCGCTCCGCCCAGGCGCGCGCGGTGCCGAAGGCGGCGGCGATGTCGTCGGTAATGTCGGCAGACCCCATCGGGATCGACGCCAGCCCGGCCAGCACGCCTTGCGCGAAAACGGACACGTTGGTCACGCCCGCGCCGATCTCGACCAGCGCAACGCCCAGCTCGCGTTCTTCCTCGGTGAGGCAGGCCAGCCCGGTCGCCACCGGCGCCGCGATGATCGAGCGGACCTCCAAATGCGCCGAGCGAACGCACAGGTCGAGGTTGCGCACCGGCGAGCCCTCGGTGGTGACGACGTGCACGTCGACGCCCAGCCGATCGGCATGCAGCCCCAGCGGCCGCTTGACGCCGCCCAGCCCGTCCACCGTGTAGCGCGTCGGCTGCGCGTGCAGCACCATCCGGCCCTGCGGATCGATCGCGCCGCGCCCAGCCTTCAGCAGATCGTCAATGTCCGCCTGCTCGACGCGGTGACCGCCCAGATCCGCCTCGACCTTGACCACGCTGGAGACCAGCCCGCCCGCCGAGAAGCTGACCCAGACATCCTCGATGTTGAACCCAGCGATCCGCTCGGCCTGCTCCACCGCCTCGCGGATCGCGATTTCGGTAGCGTGCATGTCGGCGACATAGCCGCGCTTCACGCCGCGGCTCTCGCGCTGACCGGTGCCGAGCACGATCAGATTGCCCTCGTCCGTGCGCTGCGCGATCAGCGCCGAGACCTTCGACGATCCCACGTCGAGCGCGGTGATCAACCCCTCGGGTGCTACCTTAGCCATCAGCCTTCCCCCGTGCCGGTACCCGCCGGCGGCGTCGTTGTGGGCGTTGTCGTCGTCGGAACGCTCGGCGCTGCCGGCGCCGTGGAAACCGGCGGCGGCGGCTCGACCACGCCCTGCCTGCGCACAACCAACTTGTTTGCGACGCGCATGTCAAATCCGACATAGCCGCGGCCGAGCAGGCGCTGTGTCGCGTCGATCGATACGAACTTGCGGAGCGCCCCGACCGCTTCGTCCTCGCCTTCCGGCAGCTGCAGCTTCTCGCCCGAGGTGAAATACACGTCCCAGCGGCGATTGCCGACCCAGCTCATCGCCTTGACCAGCGGCTTGAGGCTCGGCTGCGTCTCCAGTAGATGCTTGCGCGCAGCCTCCTGCGTGTTGGCGCCCTCACCGATCAGCAGCGGCAGATCGGGCATCGCCTCGGGCGAGACAGGCTCCAGCGCGACACCCGTGGGGTCGATCAGCATCAGCTGACCATGGTTCTGCCAGACCGCGGCGGGGGCGCGTTCCTCGATCGCGATGTGCAGCGTCGAGGGCAGCCGGCGCGAGACGCGGGCATCCTTCACCCAGGGGAAGGTCAGCAGCTTGGCGCGGACCTCGGCCAGATCGACCAGCGGCATCGCCCGCGAATTCTGGTCGAGGACCTGGTCATAGACGGTCGCGCGATCCATCCGCTTCAATCCGTCGATCTGGATTTCGTCCACCTTGAGGCCGGCATCGCCGACCGCCTGCGCGAAGCCGATCCCGATCATCTGCGGCACACCGGCGAGAATGCCGATCGTCAGCACCACCGCGCCGACCGTGCCGACGATGCTCCACGTCGTGAGCTTGTGCAGCGTCTCCGGGCTGAGCGGGATGCCTGCGATCGCCTGGTCGAGCACGCCCGCCCGCTGCGGCCGGCGCGCGGTACCGCGCGGCTTCGGCTTCTCGCCGCGCCGGGTGGTCGCGCGCTGCGCTTGGGCGGGCCTGCGGCTCACAATGCCTCCTCGACGATCCGTTGGACCAGACTAGCATAGTCGATGCCGAGATGGCGCGCCTGTTCGGGCACCAGGCTGAGCGGGGTCATGCCGGGCTGGGTGTTGACCTCGAGCAGAAACAGCCCGTCGACGCCTTGCGTGTCGTCCCAGCGGAAATCGGCACGCGAGGCGCCCTTGCAGCCGAGCAGCCGGTGCGCGTCGAGCGCGATCCGCTTGCAGGCTTCCGCCACATCGTCGGGGATCTGCGCCGGGAAGACATGCTCGGTCAGGCCGTCGGTGTATTTGGACTCATAGTCGTAGAAGCCGCTTTTGGGCTTCAATTCGGTCACGCCCAGCGCCTGGTCGCCCAGCACCGCGGTGGTCAGCTCGCGCCCGCGGATGAACGGCTCGGCGAGCAGTTCGTCGAATTCCTGCCAGGGGCCGCGCGCCTGCGGGTCGATCGGGTTGCCGACATTGCTCTCGGCGGTGACGATCGCCACGCCCACCGACGAGCCTTCGTTGACCGGCTTGAGCACATAAGGACGGGGCAGCGGGTCCTGCCGGTACAGCTCCTCGCGCGACACCATCCGCCCGCCGGGCATCGGGATGCCGTGCGGCACCAGCGCCTGCTTGGTCAGCTGTTTGTCGATCGCGATGACCGAGGTGACCATGCCGGAGTGGGTGTAGCGGATGCCCATCAGGTCGAGCATGCCCTGCACGCTGCCATCCTCGCCCGGCGTGCCGTGGAGCGCGTTGAACACCACGTCCGGCTTGGCCTCGGCGAGGCGCGCGGCGAGGTTCCGGTCCATGTCGATCCGGGTAACGCGGTGTCCGAGGCTCTCCAGCGCATCCGCGACGCCGTTCCCCGACATCAGCGACACCTCGCGCTCGGCCGACCAGCCGCCCATCAGCACGGCGATGTGAAGAGGTTCAGTCATGCCGCGCAATACCCACTCGCTGAATTTCCCATTCCAGTTCCACGCCCGACTGCGCCTTGACCCGCGCGCGGACATCCTCGCCCAGTGCCTCGATATCGGCGCTGGTCGCCTCGCCCAGGTTGAGGAGGAAGTTGCAATGCTTCTCGCTCACCTGCGCGTCGCCGCGGCGCAGGCCCCGGCAGCCGGCCGCATCGACCAGCGCCCAGGCCTTGTGCCCTTCCGGGTTCTTGAAGGTCGAGCCGCCGGTCTTCGAGCGCAGCGGCTGCGATTCCTCGCGCGCGGCGGCGATGCGGTCCATCTCGGCCTGAATGTCCTCCGAGGCCTTGGGGAAGCCGCGAAAGGTGGCGCTGACCACGATCGCACCCTCGGGCAGGCTGCTGTGTCGATAGGTATAGCCGAGATCGGCATTGGCCAGCACGCGCCGCTCGCCCGAGCGGAGCACGACCTCGCAGTCGACCAGAATGTCGCAGGTCTCGCGGCCATAAGCGCCGCCGTTCATCCGCACGAAGCCGCCGACCGTGCCGGGGATCGAGCGCAGGAACTCGATGCCGCCGATACCCCAGTCCCGCGCCTTGGAGGAGACGAGGATGCCCGAGGCGCCGCCGCCACAGCGCAGGGTAGTATCGTCGAGCTGCTCGACCGCGGCGAAGGCCTTGCCGAGGCGGATCACCACGCCCGGCACCCCGCCGTCGCGGACGATCATGTTCGAGCCGAGGCCGAGGCCCATTACCGGGGTGGCGGGATCGAGCGCGGCGAGGAAGGCGGCTAGGTCGTCGGCATCGGCGGGCTCGAACAGCCACTCCGCCGCACCGCCGCTCTTGAACCACACCAGCGGCGCAAGCGGAGCGTTCGGCGTAAGTTTGCCGCGAACGGGGGGCATGTCCGACATCAAAGCCCCTCCCCTTCAGGGGAGGGGTTGGGGGTGGGGCATGATCGATCCGCGAGTCCTCCGCGCGTGGCGGAGTCCCCCACCCCAACCCCGTGCTGGGTGAACAGCGCCCCGCGCTGTTCAGGCTCTGCCGGGGGCAGAGCCGACCCAGCACGCCTGAAGGGGAGGGGCTTAAGAAGAACCGCGTCGCTCACGCATCCCCCCGCGCAGCCGCGATCGCGGGCGCCAGGCCCGCCGCCCACTTCGTGATGTCACCCGCGCCGAGGCACACCACCATGTCGCCCTCGCGCACCACGCCGCCGAGCGCGGTTGCCAGTGCCGTCGCATCCGTGGTCGACGCCACCGCCCGGTGCCCGCGATGCGAGATCTGCTCGACCAGCGCATCGGCATGGACGCCCTCGATCGGCGCCTCGCCCGCCGGATAAACGGGGGCGACATACACCATGTCCGCATCGTTGAACGCCTGGGCAAACTCGTCCATCAGATTACCCAGCCGCGAATAGCGGTGCGGCTGCACCACCGCGATCACCCGGCCGCGCGTGCTCTCACGCGCTGCCGCCAGCACCGCGCGAATTTCCACCGGGTGGTGGCCGTAATCGTCGATGATCGAAGCACCCGCGACTTCGCCCACCTTGGTGAAGCGCCGCTTGACCCCGCCGAACTTGGCGAAACCCTGCTGGATCGTCGCGTCCGGAATGCCGAGTTCGAGCGCCACGCCGATCGCCGCCAGCGCGTTCTGGACATTGTGGCGGCCGGGCATCGGCAGCTCGATATTCTCGATCGAGCGGGTCGAGCCGTCGCGATTGCGGATGATCGCCTCGAACCGATTGCCCCCGGCATGCGGGGTGACGTTCACCCCGCGCACATCGGCGCTGGCGGCGAAGCCATAGGTCACGATCCGCCGGTCGCGGACGCGCGGGATGATCGCCTGCACTTCCGGGTGATCGAGGCAGAGCAGCGCCGCGCCGTAGAAGGGCACATTCTCGACGAATTCGACAAAGGCCGCCTTCACCTTCTCGAACGAGCCATAATGGTCGAGATGCTCGGGATCGATGTTGGTGACCACCGCGATCGTGCCGTCGAGCCGCAGGAAGCTGCCGTCGCTCTCATCGGCCTCGACCACCATCCACTCGCTGTCGCCAAGGCGCGCGTTGGAGCCGTACTGGTTGATGATCCCGCCGTTGATCACGGTCGGGTCCACCCCGCCGGCATCGAGCAGCGCCGCGACCATCGAGGTCGTCGTCGTCTTGCCGTGCGTGCCCGCCACCGCGACGGTGGACTTGAGGCGCATCAGCTCGGCGAGCATCTCGGCGCGGCGCACCACGGGGATGCGGTTCTGATAGGCGGCTTCCACCTCGGGGTTGGTGCGGACGATCGCGGTGGAGACCACCACCACGGCAGCCTCGCCCAGATTCTCGGCGGCATGGCCAATCGTGACCGGGATGCCCCGGTCGCGCAGCCCCTGCACGACATAGCTGTCCGCCACGTCCGAGCCCTGCACCTGATAGCCGAGATTGTGCATCACCTCGGCAATGCCGGACATGCCGATCCCGCCGATGCCGACGAAGTGAATGGTACCGATGTCGGTGGCGACGCCCTTCATGCGTAAGCTGGCCTTCCGTTCTTGTTGGCTTTCTGCACCTTGCCCACCGGGGCGCGCGGCGCATGGATCGATTCGACGAGGTCCGCCAGGTCGCGCACCGCATCGGGCCGGCCGACGCCGCGGGCGCGCGCCGCCGCATTCTCCAGTGCCTTGGTGTCGAGCCCCAGCTTCTGCATCTGCTTGGCGAGCTCCTGCGCGGTGAAGGCGCGCTGCGGAATGGTGCGTGCGCCGCCCGCCTCGGTGATCTCGCGCGCATTCGCCGTCTGATGATCGTCGGTGGCGCTGGGCAGCGGCACCAGGATCGCGGGACGCCCGGCGGCGGTCAGCTCGGCGATGGTCGAGGCCCCTGCCCGCGCGATCACCAGATGCGCCCAGGCCAGCCGCTCGGGCATGTCGGGCAGATAGGTCGCGACCTCTGCCGGAATCTCGTGTTCCTGATATTTGGCACGGACCATCTCGATGTCCTCGATGCGCGCCTGATGGGTCACCTGCAGCCGCCGCCTGAAATGCACCGGCAGCAGTGCGAGCCCGTCCGGCACCACCTGGCTGAGGATCGAGGCGCCCTGGCTGCCGCCGGTCACCAGCACGCGGAACAGCCCGTCTTCCTCCAGCATCGGATAGGGCTTGGCGCGCAGTGCCAGCACCGCCTCGCGCACCGGGTTGCCGGTGAGGTGGGTCTTGGCCGCCCAGCCGGGCTTCATCCGCTCGACCTTGTCATACGAGGTGGCGATCGCCGCCACCCGGCCCGCGACCAGCCGGTTCACGCGGCCCAGCACCGCATTCTGCTCGTGGATCACGGTAGGGATGCGCGCGCTGAACGCCGCCGCCAGCGCCGGAAACGCGGGATAGCCGCCAAAGCCGATCACCGCGGCGGGGCGCATCTGCTTGTAGAGCTTGCCGGCCATCGCCCGGCCCGCCAGCATCTGCCGCGCCGCCTTGAGATACCCCAGCGGCCCGCCGCCCAGCCGCCCGGCGGGCAGCACATGCGTCTCGACGCCCTCGAACAGCCCGGGAAAGCGCACGCCGCGTTCGTCGCTGACCAATGCCACCTGATGCCCGCGCCGTGCGAGCTCCACCGCCAGCGCGGCCGCGGGCACCATGTGCCCGCCGGTGCCACCGGCGGCGAGGACGTAAGTACGGCGTTCGGTCATGCGGCTTTGCTCCAGCGGCCGGTATAGGGAGACCGCTTCAGATACGGGTTTCGTCGCGTGAAAGCGAGCAGCAGGCCATAGCCGATCGAAAGCGCGATCATCGACGAGCCGCCATAGCTGATGAACGGCAGCGTCATGCCCTTGGACGGCGCGATGCCGGTGTTCACCGCCATGTTGATCAGCGCCTGCACGCCGAACTGCGAAGCGAGGCCCGCCGCCGCGAGCAAGCGGAACGGATCCTCCTCGTCGAGCAGCTTCATCAGCACGCGGACGACGATGGCGAGATAGAGCAGCACGATCACCGCGCAGGCGATCAGCCCGAACTCCTCGCCGATCACCGAGAAGATGTAATCGGTATGCGCCTCGGGCAGGCGGAACTTGATCTGGCCGCTGCCCGGCCCCGCGCCGAACAGCCCGCCGGCGCTCAGCGTGTCGTGCGCCATCTCCACCTGGTAGCGATCGGCCAGCGCTGCTTCCTTGGTCGGGAACAGGAAATTGTCGATGCGGGTGCGGGCGGTGCCGTAGAAGAAATAGGCCGCGACGACGCCGCCGATAGCCACGCCGCCCAAGCCGGCGATCGCGGCCGGCGAGATGCCCGAGAGCATCAGCAGGATCACCCATATGGTGGAGAACAGAATGGTCTGGCCGAAATCCGGCTGGAGCATCAGCAGCACAGCGATCAGCGCGGTGATCGCGCCGGTGACGATCATCACCGGCAGTTCGGGATCCTTGGCGCGAAACGACAGGATCCACGCGGTCGAGACGATGAACATGGGCTTGAGAAACTCGGACGGCTGCAGGTCCGATATGCCCAGGCCGATCCAGCGCTTGGCGCCGTTCACCTCATGCCCGATGATCGGCAGCAGCATCATCAGCCCGAGGAACACCACCGCGCCGGCAAGCGACAGCCGCCGCGCCGCCGAGGTCGGCAGCATCGAGACGATCACCAGCACCGGCACGCAGATGCACACCCACATCAGCTGGCGCCAGAAATAGTACATCGGCGGCACGATGTGCGCCGCGTCCGAGTAGCGCCGTGCGGTGGCGGGCGAGGCTGCGGCGACTGCCACCAGCCCGATCGCGATCAGGAACAGCGGCAGGAACAGCAGCACGCGGTCCACTTCCCAGAACCACATGCCCGCACGGGATTTGCTGGCGCGGCTCAATTGGTTGGAGATGCGCGGCCGGCCGCTCTTGTTTTCGTCCGCGTCTCCCGGCTGGCGGCTCACCCGAGCGCCTCCACCGCGGCCCGGAAGGCATCGCCGCGCGCCTCGAAATCGCGGAACTGGTCGAAGGAAGCGCAGGCCGGGGAGAGCAGCACGGCGTCGCCCGGCCGGGCATTTGCCGCAGCGGCGCGGACGGCTGCCTCCAGCGTGCCGGACTGCTCGACGGGCATCTCGCCCTCCAGCAGACCCGCGAACAACAGGCCCGCCTCGCCGATCGTATAGGCGCGCACGACATGGCCGAAGCCTGGGCGGCACGCCTCCAGGCTGTCGGTCTTGGCGACGCCGCCGAGGATCCAGTGGATGCGCGGATAAGCCGCGAGCGCAGGCGCGGTCGATTCCGGGTTGGTCGCCTTGCTGTCGTTGACGAACAGCACGCCGTTCCGCGTGGCGATCCGTTCCATGCGGTGCGGCAGGCCGGGGAAGCTCTCCAGCCCCCGGTCGATCGCGGCGCGGTCGATGCCGAGCGCCTCGCACGCGGCGATGGCAGCGAGCGCGTTCTGGGCGTTGTGCGGCCCCTGCAGCGCCGGCCAGCGCGATTGGTCCATGCACACGCCCGGCGCGATCTTGGTCACGTCCTCGGCGCGGCCGGAAAGCGCGACCCGCCGGGCGATGGTCGCCGAAGCGGCGTCGCCGATGCCGATGATCGCGGCATGGCCCTTGGACTGCATCGCGAACAGTCGTGCCTTGGACGCGGCATAGCCCTCGAACCCGTCATAGCGGTCGAGATGGTCCGGCGTGATGTTGAGCAGCACCGCGACATCGCAGTCGAGGCTCTGGGTCAGGTCGATCTGGTAGCTCGACAGCTCCAGCACATAGACGCCGCCCTCCGGCAGCGGCTCCTGCCCGAGGATCGGCAGCCCGATATTGCCGCCGAGGCGCGTCGGAATGCCCGCGGTCTCGATGATGTGGTGGATCAGCGCGGTGGTGGTCGACTTGCCGTTCGTCCCGGTGATGCCGACCACGCGGTGCGCCGGCAGATCGGCGCGCGCTTGCGCGAACAGCTCGATATCGCCGATCAGCGGCACGCCCGCCCTGCGCGCATGCGGCGCGATCGGGTGCCGGTTCAGCGGCACGCCGGGGGAGACGACCATGCCCGCGAAGCCGGTGAGATCGGCAGTGAGCGGGTCGGCGAACTCCAATAGCCCCTCCCCTTCAGGGGAGGGGTTGGGGTGGGGCATGGCCGATCCACGCACCGGCTCGCTGGTGGAGAGTCCCCCACCCCAACGCCTCCCCTGAAGGGGAGGGGCTTTAGCTAGCGACTCCCGCGCCGCCTCGTTCGAATCCCACGCCAGCACCTCCGCCCCGCTCGCCAGCAACGCGTGCACCGTCGCCGCGCCCGAGCGCGCAAGCCCGAGCACCGCGAAGCGTTTGCCGCGCCAGACCGGGCTGGTGATCACCGCAGCTTGAGCGTCGCGAGACCGGCCAGCGCCAGCACGAAGGCGATGATCCAGAAGCGGATCACCACCGTCGGCTCCGACCAGCCGAGCTGTTCGAAATGGTGGTGGATCGGCGCCATGCGGAACACGCGCTTGCCGGTGCGCTTGAAGAAGAACACCTGGATGATGACGCTCAGCGCCTCCATCACGAACAGGCCGCCGATGATGCCCAGCACCAGCTCATGGTGGGTGGTGACGGCGATGGTGCCGATCGCCCCGCCCAGCGCCAGGCTGCCGGTATCCCCCATGAACACCGCCGCCGGCGGCGCATTGAACCACAGGAACGCCAGCCCCGCCCCGATCATCGCGCCGCAGAAGATGGCGAGGTCGCCCGCCCCCGGCACGTGCGGGATGCCCAGATAGGTCGCGTAGATCTTGTTGCCCGCGAGGTACGCGATCAGCATGAACGCCATGCCCGCGATCACCACCGGCATCGTCGCGAGCCCGTCGAGCCCGTCGGTCAGGTTCACCGCATTGCCGAACGCCACGATCGTGAACGCCGCGAAGGCGATGTAGAAATAGCCGAGATTGGGATGCACCCAGCTGAAGAAAGGCACGTAGAGCTGGGTATTGCCCTCGGCGAAAATGATGATCGCGCTGGCGATGCCGGCGATCAGGAACTCGCCGAGCAGCCGCACCTTGCCCGAGACGCCCGCGGTCTTCTGCTTCCGCACCTTGTCGTAATCGTCGAGGAAGCCGATCATGCCGAAACCGAGCGTCACGAACATGCACGCCCACACATAGGCGTTGCGCAGGTCCATCCAGATCAGCAGCGAAAGCGTCAGGCTGGTCAGGATCATCAGCCCGCCCATCGTCGGCGTGCCGCGCTTGGCGAGGTGGCTCTGCGGCCCGTCGGTGCGGATCGGCTGGCCCTTGCCCTGGCGCAGGCGCAGCCAGCCGATGAACTTCGGCCCGATCAGCAGGCCGATCAGCAGCGCGGTCGCCACCGATCCGCCGGTGCGGAACGACAGGTACCGGAACAGATTGAGGACGCCGGGGAAGCCCAGCTGCTCCGCGATCAGATAGAGCATGTTTGCCTTTCCGCCAGCGCCGCGACGATCGTCGCCAGCCGCACGCCGTTCGACCCTTTGATGAGAACCGCATCGCCCGGCGCGAGCGTCGATTCGAGCTCGGCCTTCGCAGCTGCGGCATCGGCCACATGAACGAAATCCAGCCGCCCCTCAAGCGCAGCGGCCAGCGGGGCCATCGCTTCGCCCACCAAAATGGCTCGGCTCACCCCGGCTTCCGCGATCGGATCGGCAAGCTCGGCATGGAGCGCATCCGAATGCGTGCCCAGTTCGCGCATCTCACCGAGCACGGCGACCTTGCGACCCGCTTCGGCGGCGAGCACCTTCAGCGTCGCGCGCATCGATCCGGGATTGGCGTTATAGCTTTCGTCGATCACCAGCGCGGTGCCCTCGCCCACCGGCACGGTCATCCGTGCGCCGCGCCCCGCGAGGCCACCCAGTTCAGCAAGCGCGAGGCCGGCGATTTCGAGATCGCCGCCCACCGCGTCGACGGCGGCGAGGATCGCCATCGCGTTGGAGACCCAATGGTCGCCCGGCTGGGAGATGGTGAAGCTCAGTTCCCGGTCGCCGAAACGCGCCATCACGAAGGTGCCGCCACTCCGCGCACGCATCGTCTCGACCGCGCGATAGTCGGCGCCCTCGCCGAGACCGAAGGTCACGATCCGGCTGGCATAGGGCCGCGCGGCATCGAGCAACCGCTCCCGATAGGGGCTGTCGAACGGCACGATCGCGGTGCCGCCAGGCTCGAGGCCCTGGAATATCTCGCCCTTGGCGTCCGCGATGCCTTCCACGCTGTCGAAAAAGCCGAGATGCGCGGGGGCGATGGCGGTAACGATCGCGACATGCGGGCGCACCAGCCGGGTCAATTGCGCGAGTTCGCCGGCATGGTTCATGCCCATCTCGAACACGCCGAAACAGCTCTCGCGGGGCATGCGGGCAAGGCTCAGCGGCACGCCGGTATGGTTGTTGTAGCTCTTCACCGAGCGGTGCGCGCAGCCGGGATCGATCCGGTCGAGCGCGGCGAACAGCGCCTCCTTGGTGCCGGTCTTGCCGACCGAGCCGGTGACGCCGATGATCTTCGCGGCCGAACGCTGGCGGGAAGCGGCGCCCAGCGCGTTGAGCGCGTCGGTGGTGTCGGCCACCTGCACGCTCGGATACGTCGTCGCATCCGAAACCACCGCCCCCGCCGCGCCCTGCGCGAACGCCTGATCTAGGAACCGATGCCCGTCGGTGCTCTCGCCCTTCAGCGCGAGGAACAGGTCACCCGGGCCGACCTCACGGGAGTCGAAGGCGACGCCGGAGACGGCGAAGTCCGCAGCGGCGGTGCCGTCCGTGGCGGCGGCGATTTCGTCCGAGGTCCAAAGCTTGGAAGTCACGCCGTACACTCCCGTGCAACCGATACATCGTCAAACGGCAGCACCATCTCGCCCACGATCTGCCCCTGCTCATGCCCCTTGCCGGCGACCAGCACGATATCGTGCGGCGCGGCCATCGCGATCGCGGCGGCGATGGCCGCGCGGCGGTCGCCGATCTCGGTCGCTTCCGGTGCGCCCTTCAGGATCGCGCGGCGGATCTCGGCGGGGTCCTCGGTGCGCGGATTGTCGTCGGTGACGATCGCCACGTCGGCGCCCGACGCGGCCACCTGCCCCATCAGCTCGCGCTTGCCCGGATCGCGGTCGCCGCCGGCGCCGAACACCAGGATCAGCCGGCCCTCGGTATGCGGCTTCAGCGCCGCGATCGCCGCCTCCAGCGCATCGGGGGTATGGGCATAGTCGACATAGACCGGCGCGCCATTGGCGGCGATCACCGCTCGCTCCAGCCGCCCGCGTACCGGCTGCAACCGCGCGCAATCGGCAAGCGTCTGGGCAACATCGCCGCCGGTCGCGATCACCAGCCCCGCCGCGGTCAGCGCGTTCGCCGCCTGGTACGCGCCGATCAGCGGCAGCTTGACGGTATGGACCTTGTCCTCCGCCTCGATCTCCAGCGTTTGGCCGAGCAGCGAGGGCGTGCGGCCGACCAGCCGCAGCGTCTTGCCATGCTCGCCCACCGTGATCAGCCGGTTGCCCCGCATCCGCGCCAGATCCTCGACCTGCGGGCTGTGCGGATCGTCCGCCCACACTACCGCCGTGCCGTCGTCCGCCAGCACTTCGGCGAAAAGGCGCATCTTGGCGGTGAAATAGGTCGCCATGTCGCCATGATAGTCGAGATGGTCGCGGCTGAGATTGGTGAACGCTGCCGCGCGCACCGGCAGCCCCTCGGTGCGGTATTGCGACAGCCCGTGCGAGGAAGCCTCGAACGCCACATGCGTCACGCCCTCGCGCGCCAGCCCGGCGACGTTCGACAGGAAAGTGACGATGTCGGGCGTGGTCAGGCCGGTGGAGACGCGCTCATCCGCCGTGGTCACGCCGAGCGTGCCGATCGAAGCGGCGTGGAAGCCCGCCATCCGCCACAGCTGGCGCACCATCTCGACGGTGGAGGTCTTGCCGTTGGTGCCGGTCACCGCCGCGGTCGTGGTCGGAAACGGCGCGAAGAACCGCGCGGCGAGTCCTGCGAAGCGCTGGCGCGGATTGGCGTCGGCGATGTGCAGCGCGCCTTCCACCCTCGCCTCGGGCCGGGCCACCACCGCGATCGCCCCCGCCTTCACCGCGGCAGGGATGAAGTCCTCGCCGTTCACCTTCGCGCCCTCGAACGCGCCGAAGATCGTGCCCGGCGCCACCTTGCGGTGGTCGATCGCGAATCCGGTGACGACCGCGTCGTCCGCAGTGCCGATCAGTTGTCCCAGTCTCATTCGGTTCCGGCTCCCGGCTCCGGCGAGCGATCGACCAGCGGCAGCAGCCCGCTTTCGTCGATGTCGCGGGCATTGTCGGGCGCAATGCCCAGAAGGGCGCCGGTCCGCGAAATTACCCGCGAGACAACCGGCGCGACGGTCCAGGCCGCGGTGGTGCGCGGCGTATTGGCATTGGCCTTGGGCGAGTCGAGCATGGCAACCACCACATAGCGCGGCGCGTCGATCGGAAAAGCAGAAGCGAAGGTCGAGACGTTGCGATGCTTGTCATAGCCGCCCTCGCTCGCGGCCTCCGCGGTGCCGGTCTTGCCCGCGACGCGGTAGCCGGGTGCCTCGCCCTTGCGACCGGTGCCCTTCAGCACGATCAGCCGCAGCAGCTGGCGCATCCGATAGCTGGTCGCCTCCTGAAAGATGCGCTTGCCCTGCACCGGATGCTCGGCATCCACCTTCATCAGCGTCGCCGGATGCCAGGTGCCGCCATTGACCATCGCCGCATAGGCGGCGGCCAGGTGCAGCGGCGTCACCGCGATGCCGTGGCCATAGGCGGTGGTCATCACCGTAATCCGCCCCCAGTTCGCCGGCCAGAGCGGACGCACCGCGCCGATCTCGATGCTCGGCCGCTGATCGAAGCCGAGGCGGCGGAACACGTCCTGCATCTTCTCCGCGCCCAGTTCGTCGGCGATGCGCGCGGTGGCGATGTTCGAGGAATAGATCAGGGTCTCGGGGATGTTGAGCCAGCGGAACTGCTCGTCGCCCGGATCGTCATGGATGGTGAACCGGCCGACCTTCATCGGCGCGGTTGCGTCGAACCGCCGCGACATCGAGGTGATCGTACCCGAATCGATCGCCGCCGCCACCGCGATCGGCTTGAAGGTGGAGCCCAGCTCGTAGACGCTCTGCGTCACGTTGTTGCGCGGCGGCGGGCCGCCCAGCTGGTTGGGGTTGAAGCTCGGCAGCGAGGTCATCGCGACGACTTCGCCGGTATGCACGTCCAGCACCACGCCGGCCGCGCCACGCGCCTGCAGGTCCACCATCGCGCGGCCCAGCTCGCTTTCCAGCGCCGCCTGGACGCGCGTGTCGAGCGACAGCGTTACCGGCTTGCCGCGCAGCGCCGGGTCGGTCAGCCGCGCCTCCAGCACCTTTTCCATGCCGGTGACGCCATGGCCCTTGTCGTCGAGATAGCCGAGGACATGCGCCGCCATGTCCGACTGGGGATAGAGCCGGTCCGTCTCGCGCTGGAACTCGATCGCCGGCTCGCCCAGCGCGTTCATCTGGTTGACCAGTTCGGGCAGCGCCCGGCGCTTGAGGAAGGCGAAGCCGCCGCCGCTGTTCAGCAGCGCATAATATTGCGCCTGGCTGCGCTCCGGGATCAGCTCGGCGAGCTTCTGCGCCAGGGCCGCCTTGTCCCCGATCACCTGGTTGGGATGGATCGCGATCGTCCAGGCGTCGATGCTGCGCGCGAGCGGCGTGCCGTTGCGGTCGACGATATCGCCGCGCGCGGGCACCAGCGCGTTGGTCAGGTCGCGCGGGCTGGCCGGCCCGGCCGAGAGCGCAAGAAAGGCGAGCTTGCCCAGAATCGCGAGAATGCCCGCCCCGAACAGCAGCGCGAGCACCATCAGCCGCAGATGCGCGGTGGCGACGAGCGCCTCGCGCCCGCCGCCCGATCCGCGCGCCCGCGCCGGGGGGGCGACGACGACGATCATTGCTTCGCGGTCTGCTCGCGCTTCGCCACCCGGCGCAGATCGCTGATCGTGGTCGCACTCAGCAGCGACCGATCGGGCTTGGCGAGCCGTGCCTTGTCGACCTTCTGCATCAGCCTGCCCAGATCCTCCTCGGGCTTGTTGTCGCGCGCGGCGACGCGGACGACGGTCGACACCGACGGCTTGGCCGCCGGCGCCTTCACCGGCGCGGCCGATGCGGTCGCGACCGGCTTCACCGGTGCCGCCGGGGTCGGGGTCGGCGTCGCTACCGCCGCCGTCTCCACCGGCCGGGTGCCAGTGGGGATCACCAGCGCCGCGGTCTGCACCCTGGCGTCACCGCCCGCCGCCGGGGTCGCGGTTACCGGCTGGTCGAGCGCAGCAAGGCCGCTCGCGCTCGCCAGATATTGCTGCGGCTGCGGCGCGTTCATCGCCAGCACGTCGCCGTTCCACCGCTCGATCTGGGCCATGTTGGCGCGGGTGTCGAACTCGGTTTCCAGGCCGCGAATGTCCTTCTGCGCCTCGATGATGGCGACCTGCGTCGCCTTCAGCTTGGCGCGCTCGGCCGCACCGTGCGAATTCACCATGTAGCAGGTCGGCGCCACGACCGCGACGCACAGGAACCAGCCAAGCCCCCTGAAGCCATAGACCGCCATTACGCCACTCCATCCCCAGCCCACGGCGCCGCATCCGTCCGCCGCGCCGCGCGCAGCGTTGCCGAACGGGCGCGCGGGTTACGCACCAACTCCGCCTCGCCAGGGCGCACGGCCTTGGCGGGCGTCTCAAAACTCGGTTCCGCCCGCGGTCCCACCGCCGGGCGATGCCGCGAACCCGCCGGCGTGCTGCCGCTGCGTTCGCGGAAGAAGCGCTTGACCAGCCGGTCCTCCAGGCTGTGGAACGTCACCACCACCAGCCGCCCGCCGGGCTTCAGCACGCGCTCGGCGGCGACGAGCACGTCGGTCAGCTCGTCCAGCTCGCGGTTGATGTGGATGCGCACCGCCTGGAAGGTCCGCGTCGCGGGATCCTTCTTGTCGTGCGGGCGATAGCCGAGCGCGCGGCGCACCACCGCCGCCAGCTCCGAGGTGCGGGTCAGCGGCCGCGCTTCCACGATGAACTTCGCCACCCGGCGGGCGCGCGGTTCCTCGCCATAGTGGAACAGTATGTCGGCGATCTCGCCCTCGTCGGCGCTGTTCAGCCAGTCGGCCGCGCTCATCCCTTCACCGGCCATGCGCATGTCGAGCGGCCCGTCCTGCTGGAACGAGAAGCCGCGCTCGGCCTGGTCGAGCTGCATCGAGGAGACGCCGATATCGAGCACCACCCCGTCGACGGGCGCCAGGCCGCGTGCTTCCAGTTCCTGCGCCATGCTGCTGAACGGCGCATGGATCAGGGTGAACTGCCCCGCGCTTTCCGCGACCAGCCGCACGCCGTTCGCGATCGCGGTCGGATCGCGGTCGAACGCCGCAACGCTGGCGCCCGCACCCAGCATGGCGCGCGTATAGCCGCCGGCACCGAAGGTACCGTCGACATGGGTCTCGCCGGGCTGGATCGCCAGCGCGTCCAGCACCTCGTCCAGCAGCACGGGGATGTGGGGCGCGTCGGTCACAGCGCCCCCTTCTGCTGCATCAGGTACAGGCAGATTTCCTTGAGTTCGGGATCGGCGGTTTCGCTGGCGAGCAGCTCGTCGGGCGCCCAGATGTCGAACGTGTCGCCGCTGCCGACGAAGAACGCCCATTTCTGGATCTTCGCCTTGGCGCGGAAGAAGGGCGGCAGCACGAACCGCCCACTGTCGTCGTACGGCGCCTTTTCGACCAGGCCGAAGGCGCGGCGCTTGGGGCGCACGCTCGGCTGTTCGCCGCGATCCAGCGCCTGCTGGTCGAGCCGGTCGATGCGCTCATATTTGGTGCGCGACCAGCCGGTGTCGTGCGCGGAGAGGCACGGATCCTCCGCATGGACCCCGATCACGATCTGGCGGACGTCGGAATTGCGCTCGGCAGCAGCGCGCAGGTCGGCGGGTATGGCGACGCGACCCTTCTGGTCGACCGCCTGGAGCGCAAATCCTTCGAAGAGCTCCCTGTCTGCCACGCCAAAACCCCAAGCCGGGCACGACTCTCCCGCCGCCGGAATCACGCGGACCGTGCCCAGCTGACGATGTTCGGGAGAAAAGGGTTCGTGCCCCCCTTTAGTGTGCCCTTTTAATCACAATATAGCGGGGGAAACAACGGGAGAGTTGGGGACAGGCAGGGATTTCACCCCACTGATCGCCACCGTTGACCGTTTTTCATGGAATGGTCTTGCTATGTTCGTGTTTTACCCCCTTCAAATGGGGTAGTCGTTCCGGAAAAATGCTTAATGCCGCGGCTACCACCGCCTCTCCGCATCCGTCGGCAGGCCGAGAACGGCGGGGCGCGCCACGCGACGGCCAGCCACCACCATATTGAAATCGCGGTATATTTACCACGCTCGCCGCACCATGGCCGGAGTCGGCCGGGGGGTCGTCCCGGAAAAGTGGGGCCATTTCCCCGACCGTCCCCGATCGCGTGCCCGCAGGGCGTGAAGTCCCCGCATGCCCCGCTGCACGCCGATGATACGACTTCAGCAGGTGCGCAACTGCATGGCAGCGGATACCCGGGCGCCGCGCGCGCTCCGGAGTCGCGGGGTCAGTTGCCCGCCGCGTCCTCGCGCTGCGCCTGTTCGCGCGCCTTGGCGGCGGCATCGTCGGCCCCCGGCGCCACGCCCAGCTCGGCGAGCGGCTCGTCGCGGGTGCGATCGGCCGCGGCATTGTCGACGCCGGTCAGGTTGGCGACCACGGCGGCGTTGGAGGCGCCCGCCGCGCTCACCGGCGCCTCGCGATTGGCCGAGGAGAAGATCATGAACGACAGCGCCATCAACAGGATCACCGCCGCGAGTCCGGTCATGCCGACGCGGATGCGCTGCATCGCCTCTGCTGGATCCTGGTGCGAACCGAATTTCATGACTGTGGCATAAATGTAACGCACAAGCGCGCGCTTGTCGAGAGAAGCCTCAACGCGCGGCCGGCGCCTCCGGCTGCGCCAGTCCCTTGGCCTCCAGCCAGGCGGGATTGTACAGCGTCGAGAGGTAGCGGAAGCCGGTGTCGCACAGGATCGTCGCGATCCGCTTGCCCGGCCCCAGCGCTCGCGCCAGCCGCACCGCGCCGGCGACGTTGATGCCCGAGGACAGGCCGAGGCACAGCCCCTCCTCCGCCAGCAACCGGCGCACCCATTCCATCCCCTCCGCGTCGGAAATGCGGAACTGGGTATCGATCGGCGCCCCTTCCAGATTGCCGGTGATCCGCCCCTGGCCGATCCCCTCGGCCACCGAAGAGCCCTCGGCGCGCAGTTCGCCACAGGCGTAATATTCGTAGAGCGCGGCGCCGTGCGGATCGCTGAGCGCGATGGTCACGCGCTCGTCCTTGGCCTTCAGCCCCAGTCCCACGCCCGCGATCGTGCCGCCGGTGCCCGCCGCGCAGGTAAAGCCGTCGATCCGGCCATCCATCTGCATCCAGATTTCCTCCGCCGTGCCCACGATATGCGCCTTGCGGTTGGCGATATTGTCGAACTGGTTGGCCCAGATCGCGCCGGGCGTTTCCTCGGCGATGCGCCTGCTGGTGTGGACGAAGTGGCCGGGGTTCGAATAGGGTGCCGCCGGCACCAGCACCAGCTCGGCGCCGAGCGCGCGCAGCGTATCCATCTTCTCGCGCGACTGGGTCTCCGGCATCACGATGATCGTGCGATAGCCCTTGGCGTTGGCGACCAGCGCGAGGCCGATGCCGGTATTGCCCGCCGTGCCCTCGACGATCGTGCCGCCGGGCGCGAGCGTGCCCTGCTCCTCGGCGTCGTTGACGATGTAGAGCGCCGCGCGGTCCTTCACCGAGGCGCCGGGATTGGCGAACTCGCACTTGGCGAAGATGTCGCAGCCGGTCGCGTCGCTGGGCCCCTTCAGCCGGACGAGCGGGGTATTGCCGATCAGCGCGAGCGTATTCTGGGAAACGTGCATGGCCGGTAGATAGGGGCCTGCCCGCCCGCTTCGCAAGCAATGCAATCTATTCGGCGACCCCTGCCTGCTTCAGATGCGGCCCCAGCCGCCCGGTGAGCCACAGAAAGAACATCCGGTAATCCGAGGCGAGCGACCAGAGCGGGTAGGTGAAGGTCGCCGGACGATTATGCTCCACCGCGAAATGCGCGCCCCAGGCAAAGCCGTATCCGGCCAGCGGAATGGCGAGCAGCCACAAACTGTCGAGCGTCAGACCCGCCGCCAGCGCAACGAAGGTCAGCGCGGTCCCGGCATAATGGAGCCGGCGCGTGGCTGGCTTGCCGTGCTCGCGGAGGTAATGGAGCCAGAAGTCCGGGTAGCGGGTGATCGTGCGGGCCATGGCTCAATGCTCCCGCAGCAGCGCCCGCAACGCCTCGATGCTGGCCGCGAACGCCGCCTGGTCCTCGGGCCGGTCCGACGCGCGCAGCAACGCCAGGTCGTGGCGCAACCCCTCGATGCGATCGGCGGCGGCTTCGTGCTTGATCCGATCGATCCGCGCAGCGAGGTCGGCGATGGCCGCGAAGGCGGGGTTCTCGGCATGATCGGGCTGTCGTTCGACCAGCACGGCGACGGCATCCAGCAGCTTGCCGATCTGCCGGCCGTAGCTTTCCTGGGAGAGGATGCGTTGCTCCGTCTGCGGCGCGCTCGAATTCTGCTCGTTGATGGTGATGTTGCCGAAGGTCCAGCCGGGATTGATCGACTGCCAGAGCTTCTGCGGCGCGAATGCCGCGTTGATCCAGGGGCGCCAGCTCTCGGCCCACAAGTCACCAGACGAAGGTTGCGTCATCTCGGCTCCGATCGCGACAGAACACGGGTTGGACCGGCACAGCATGACCGTTTGGGGAGGGAACTTCCAGTATGTCCTGTTCGCGCGTGCGAATTTCTTTATCCCCGTCGTGGGCGGAACCCCAGCCTACGCCAAAGACCTCCTCGCCAGCCGGTGCTGCGGGATGCGGCTGCGCCCCCTTCCCGTGCCCCGCCCCCGTCCCTACACCCACGCCCATGCCCGAGCGCAAGCACAGCTTCCCGCCCATCGTCGCGCCCGATACGCGCCTGCTGGTGCTCGGCTCGCTGCCCGGCGAGCGGTCGCTGGCGGCGGAGCGCTATTATGCGCATCCGCAGAACCAGTTCTGGCAGTTGCTCTCCCCCGCCGCCGGTTGCGACCTCGCCGCGCTCGCCTATGACGCGCGCCTCGCCGCACTCCGCGCCGCGCGGATCGGACTGTGGGACGTGGTCGCCAGCGCGACCCGGCCGGGGAGCACGGACGCGGCGATCCGCGATGTCGCGCCGCACGACATCGCCGCGCTTGCCGCCACCCTGCCCGATCTGCGCGCGATCGCGTTCAACGGCGCCACCGCGCACCGCCACGGCCTGCGCCAGCTCGGCGCCGCTGCCGCCCACTACGCGATCCTATGCTTGCCCTCGTCGAGCCCGCTGCACACCGTCGGCCTCGCCGCCAAGCTGCCGGCCTGGACCGCGCTATGCGCCTGTTTGGATGATAACGCTTAGCAATAGCGAACCATCAGAACCGCCGCATCAGGGCAGTTAAGACCAAGTAGCAATACGGAATAGGGGCATCTGCGCAGATGCAATACCGTCATTGTCGAGCAATCATATCATGTTGGACTGCAGCGACCTCTCCCGCGATAGCGCCAAGGCCTGCGAGACCGGCAGCGAGGACCATTGGCACCGCCAGTTGCTCGAACTGCTGGCCGATACCGCCAGCGAGTTGCTCCAGGCCGAAGACCTTGCCCCCGCGCTCGATCGCATCTTCGCCCAGATCCGCAATGCCCTCCAGCTCGACGTCTTCTTCCATTATGCCTTTGACGAGGCGGCGGAGATGCTGGACCTGGTCGCCTGGGGCGGCGTCGACGAAGCGAAGATGGCGGACTGGCGCCGCATCGGCATCGGCCATTCGGTGTGCAGCGTGCTCGCGCAGGAGCGGCGCGTATCCATCGGCGAAAACATCCAGCGCTCGGACGATCCCCGCCATGCCGTGGCCAAGGGCATGGGGATCGACGCCTTCTACGGCACGCCACTGCTCCACAAGGACAGGCTGCTTGGCACGCTCGCCTTCGGGCGACGCTGCCGCCCCCGCTTCAGCGACGCCGAGATCCGCTTTCTCCAGACGCTGTCGAGCTATGTGACCCTTGCCGACCACCGCATCGGCGTCGACCGCGAGCTCCGCGCGCGCCTGCAGGAGCGCGACCGCATGCTCGCCGAGCGCAGCGCGATCGAGCGGCAGATGCTGGAGCTCACCCGGGCGAGCGCGCTGGGTTCGATCGCCGCCACCGTTGCGCACGAACTCAACCAGCCGCTGGCCGCCGCGGCCAACTATCTGGCAGCGCTGCGCCTTTCGCCCAACAGCGCCGAGTCCACGCGCGCCCTGGCGGTTTCCGCCGAGCAACAGATGCACCGCGCCGGCGAGATCATCCGCCGCATCCGCCGGATGGTCCGCCACAACGACCTGATGCTGGAAGACCGCGCGCTCGCTCCGGTGATCGAGGACGCGGTGCTGCTGGTCCGCGCCGCTGCGCCACAGCTGCTGTCGCGGGTGCATCTCGATCTCGGCGACGACGCGCGCCACGCCCGGTTCGACAATGTCCAGATCGCGCAGGTGCTCGCCAATCTGCTGCGCAATGCCGGCGAGGCGTGTATCGGGCGGACGGATGCCGCGGTGACCGTCGCCACCCGGGCACACGGGCCGGGCGCGGTGGTGGTGCGGGTGATCGACAATGGCTGCGGCGTCTCGCCGGAGGTGCAGCCCAGCCTGTTCCAGCCGGGCCTGGGCAAGGGCGACAAGCCCGGCGGCATGGGGCTTGGCCTCGCCATCTCGCACCATCTGATCGAGGGCCATGGCGGCCGTATCTGGGTGGAGGATACGCCGGGCGGCGGCGCCACCTTCGCTTTCACCCTGCCCGCCATCCTGGAACCGGCCGAAGTCGCCCTCTAGTCCGCGGTGTTGCCCACGGCGTTGCCGGCATTGTCCGCCTCATAGGGAACGGCGAGCGCTTCGTTGTACATGTCGCGGTGGACCTGCTCGATCGTCTGGGGATGGCCGCAGCCTTCGAGGACGCGCGCACCGATCCGCACCTCGGCGAGGACGACTCCGCCGTCCCCGCAGGTGCCCGGCCGCAGCGTAATCGTCACCGGCGCCCCGTCCGGGGTCTCGGTCGGGTAGACCGCCTTGCCGTCCGTCAGCTGCGGGGAAATCGGATAGAAGGGCACGGGCTTGCCGTCGGCCGGCCGATAGAGAATGCGCCCCGGCGCAAGATCGATCCGCCAGCCGGTTTCCAGGGCCCCGCCCCGCAGCTGCAACGGCCGGGAAAGATCGACGCTGCCCAGCATCGGCCCGGGCTGCACCGCCGCATTGGCGGGATCGTCGGCGGCATTCTCGGTGGGCGTTCCGCCGCACGCGCCCAGCAGGGCCAGCGGCACCAGGATCCAGCACAGGCTCGGCTTCATTCCACTCTCCTCGCCCGACTTCCCTGCGCAGTCGCCGCGGCGCGGTCAAGCAGGGTAAACGGCGTGCTGCACCTGCCCTCTGCACTGTTCCCGGCTGCCGCAATGTTTCCAGCAAGCGCAACATTGCGTCCACCCCGTTGCGCTGCACCATGGTATGAGACCTTGTACCCCGTTTTCGCTTGACGATGATTACCGCCTGAGGAAAAGCACCCTACGCTATGAAAAACGCCTCCCCCCTCGCCCTCGCCGCCGCGGCGCTGCTCTCGCTCGGCGCCTGCAACAACAAGCCGGAAGTGGTCGACAGCCGCGCGCCCGATCCCATGGCGTCGCAGCTCGCCAACGCCGCGCCGGTCGAAGCGCCGCCGACGATCGAAGCGACCGTCAGCTTCCGCTGCCAGCCGGGCAACACGCTGCTGTTCGTCGACTTCTTCAAGGGCGGCAAGATGGCCTCGCTGCGCGAGAAGAAGGATTCGATGAAGTCGGTCCTGCTCAACGCGCCGGAAGCCGGCAAGCCCTATGTCGGCGAAGGCGGCTACAAGCTCGACGGCGACGCCAAGGCAGCCAAGATCACCCTGGCCGACGGCTCGGTCCACACCTGCAAGGCCTGAGCCCGCAGGCGGGTCGCATGCCCGCTGCAACGCAAAAAACAAAGCCCGGCGGTATTTCCGCCGGGCTTTTTTCATGCCAGCTTCACGCCCGAGGAGACTCCAGTGGCGACGGTTGCGATTTACAGCCTGAAGGGCGGCGTCGGTAAAACCACGCTCGCGATCAACCTTGGCTGGGCATCGGCGATGCGTTCGGCCCGACGCACCCTGTTGTGGGACCTCGATCCACAGGCTGCGTCCAGTTTCCTGCTCGGCTGCGACGCGCCCGGCAGTCACCCCGCCCAGGCGATCTTCTCCAAGGACACCCCCGCCGCCAGGCTGGTCCGCGCAACCGCCATCGACCGGCTGGCGCTTCTCCCCGCGGACAGCTCGCTGCGCCAGCTCGACCATCTGTTCCACGCGCTCGACAAGAAGAAGCGGCTGAGCAAGCTGCTCGGCGATCTGGGCAGCGACTATGACCGGATCCTGCTCGATTGCCCGCCCGGCCTCACCGAGACCAGCGAGCAGGTGATGCGCGCCGCCGACCTGATCGTGGTGCCGGTCGTGCCCTCGCCGCTCTCCCAGCGGGCATTCGAAGAGGTCGCGGCGCATCTCGCCCGGCGCGGTGCCAGAGTGCCGCTGCTGCCGGTCCACGCGATGGTCGATCGCCGCCGCAAGCTTCATGCCGAGGCCCTGGCTCGCGAGCCCGGCTGGCCGGTGATCCCGATGGCGAGCCTGATTGAATCGGTCGCGGTGCAGCGCGCGCCGGTCGGCGCCTTCGCACCCGGCAGCGCCGCCGCCCGCGCCTTCAACGATACGTGGCAGGTGGTTGAACGATTCCTCGCGGACGGCGTACCGCGATGGTGACCCGGCATCGCCCCCGCCCGAAGGACCTCGATCCAGCACTCGTCCTGCGCGCCTATGCCATGGGCGTGTTCCCGATGGCCGATACCCGGGACGCGGAGTCGGTCTATTGGGTGGAGCCAAAGTTGCGCGGGGTCCTGCCGCTCGATCGTTTCCACTGCGCGCGCTCGCTACGCAAGACGATCCTGTCGGATCGTTTTCGCGTGACCGTGGACCGGGATTTCGCCGGCATCCTCCGCCTTTGCGCCGAATCCGCGGCAGACCGGCCGGACACCTGGATCAACGGCACGATCGAACGCGCCTTTCTGGAGCTTCACCGCCAGGGCCACGCCCATTCGATCGAATGCTGGGACGGCGACCGGCTCGCCGGCGGGCTGTACGGCCTCGCCCTCGGTCGCGCCTTTTTCGGGGAATCGATGGTGACGCGGGTGCGCGATGCCTCGAAGGTGGCGATCGCGCATCTGGTCGCGCGGCTGAAAGCGGGTGGTTTCCGGCTGCTTGATTGCCAGTTCATCACCGATCACCTCGCCTCGCTCGGTGCGATCGAGATCCCGCGCGACGACTATGTCGCGCTGCTCGCCGATGCGCTGGGCAGCGCCGGTATGCCGCTTGCCACGGCCGACCTCTTCGCGCTCGACGCGCCGGAAAGCGACGCCGGGCCTGCGCCGGTGCCGCTCTCGCGCAAGGTGATCGCGAAGCTCCTGGAATCGACGTCGTAGAGAGGCGCCGCCGCGCGGACGAGCGGACGATCAGGTCGCGTTGGCGGGCGGCGGCGCGGTTTCCGGCTCGGCCGGCGCCGTTTCGTTGCCTGTCGGGTCGGTCGATCGTCTGCCCCCCGCGGCACCCGGAGCGGAGGCGGGCACCGTATCCGGCCCGGTGTCGCGGAAGGTCATCGCGCAGCTCTTCGGCCAGACGTCGTAGATCGGGTGTTGCACTACGTTGAGCGCGGGCTGTTCCTTGTAGAGCCAGCCGGAGAAGACGCGGTGCCAGCGCTGGTCCTCGCGCCGGACGTCCATCTGCACGAAGGCGCCGGTCAGTCGATCCTGCTCCCAGGGTGCGGTGCGCTCGCAGGCGCGCAGCCGCACCGTGACCTGCCCGTCGATGCGGGCGGCCTGGCCGGGCTTCAGCGTGATCTCGCGCTCGACACCGTTGCGCTTGTTGAGCACGCCCAACACCGCGATGCGCTCGCGCATCGGCGTGGCGGCGGCATCGACGGTCGCCGCGTCGGGTCCGACCGAAACCGTGTCGACACCCTGATTGTCGCCCGAGCCGGTGATGACCAGTTCGTCGCCGGCATTATCGCCGGCAGCGGCGCCCTTGCCGCTCCCGCCACCCGAACATCCGGCCAGCGCGAGCGCGGCGAGCGCCGCGGCAACCCTCATGCGTCGGGGGTCCAGGCCTCGTAGTCACCGGTGGCGCGGGCGCGCTGCGCACCCTTTTCGAGCGCACCAGGGGGGCGATAGGCGAGTTCGGTACCGGTCAGATTGGGCTCGGCGGGCTTTTGCCAGGCGCGCACCGGCGGCAGCGACTCATCGGGCGCGCCCTCGATCTGGTGGTGCAGCCAGCTGAACCATTCCGGCGGGATGCGACTGGCGTCGTTGGACCCCTTGTAGATCACCCAGCGGCGCGGAATGCCGTTGGGGTCGCGGCCACCCTCGAAATAGAGGTTGCCGAGCGAGTCCTCGCCGACGCGCGTCTTGCCGCGCAGTCCCATGCGAGTGCCGAACGTGGCGCCGTTCCACCAGGTGAAGATCGGAAAAGGAAGTCCCATGGCCCTGCCCGATACCGCCAAGCGCGCGGCTCGGCAAGGTTCGGATGCGTGCGGAGGCCGCTTGGCGATAGAAGGAGGTACGGTCAGCGTGCCGGATGCGCCAAAAGGAACCACGATGCCCTCGACCAATCCGGGCGCCAGCGGGAGCGCGGGATCGCGAAAGGTGGCGAGGTTGGCGGCTCGGTCGTCCGATTCGGCGATCGCGGCCCTGCTGCCGAATATGCCCGCTTGTCGAACCGCCGCGATCCGATGTCCTGTGCGGCGAGCGCCGGTCCGAGCAGCTTCGTGCTGTCGGAATGGGCGCGCAGCCGGCCCTTCCCCTCACGATCGGTGGGGCGCGAGCCTCGCAGCAGCACCACCGGCCCGCCCGACACGGGCACGATCAGCGTGCCGGCAACCGCCCCCAGCGGGCCGGGCGCCTCGATCGACACCTCGACCGGGCCTGTGCGTGGCGAAAGCTGTGCGCGCGAGCGGCAGGGGGCGCGAACCCAGGACAGCATATCGGCGCCCCCCGATAAAGACGATATCATCTTTCGGCTTTGAGCGCCTGCGCAAGCCGGACGGGCGGGCAATGCAAGACAGGCGGCACCCGATGGGCCCGCCTGTTGCCGTTCCGCCGGTTTATTCGAACAGTCAGCCCGCGTCAGAGCGGTCGTTCTACCGCCACGGCCAGCGGCCCCTTGTCGCCACCGACGATCCGCGCCCGCAGCGCCTGACCCGGCTCGACTTCCTCGATCCCGGCACGGCGCAGCGTCTCCATATGGACGAAGATGTCCGCGGTATCGCTCGCACGGACCAGGAAGCCATAGCCCTTCAACCGGTTGAACCACTTCACCGACACCGGTTCGAACGGACCCGCCTCGCCGATCAGTTTCAGCCGCTCCACTCGCTCCACGGGCCGTTTCACCGGCTCCACCGCCTCGCTCAGGTCGATCGAGACCACCGTCTTCGCCTGCAGCCCCCGCTGCCGCTGGACGGCGATGCATTCGATACGCGCGCCTTCGGGAAGGCTGCGGCGGCCATGATCCTGCAATACCGAAAAATGGATCAGGATATCGCCCACCGTGGGATCGTCGGCGACGAGGAAGCCGAAGCCCCGTGTCACGTCGAACCACTTAATGACCCCACGATACACCCGCTCATCGAGTTCGGAATCGCCCACGAACCGGAGTTCCCCTTCCGATGCGACCGGATAGTGTTCAGACGCCAGCTGTTGCTCAGCACGCATTATCGTTATCCCCCAAGCCAGCAACATTAACACAGCATTACCCGGAAGGGGAATCGCTTTATGCGATCAGGAATGTCCCGTCGTGAACAGGGCATCCGGATCCTCTCCCGGTTCCATGCTCAATATTCTAAACGCAAATTCAGCCGGATGCCCCGCCCGTAAAAATGCGGCGACTTGCTTTTTGTGAAGTTCGCGATCCGCCGTGCTCGAAGCGAAAGGTCCGAATCGGCGGCGACGCGCGAAGACGAGCGCGCTGCGCAGCGCATCCGCCGCGATCGCCTCGGCCAGATCGGCGGTGTCCTCCGCATCGATGCCGTCCTGGCGCAGCGCCATCGTCACCCGACGCGCGCCCATGCCCCGCCGTGCGAGCGCGCGCACCCGCGCCTCTGCGAAGGCACGATCGTCGACATAGCCGCGCTCGGCCATCCGCTCTGCCACGCCCTCCGGGTCGGGCGGCATATCCCCTTCCCATCCGCGCTCGCGGAGCTTACGGGTCAAATAAGCAGTCAGGCGCGCACGGGTGGTGGCAAAGCGCTCGACATAGCGCAGCGCCAGCCGGTCGAGATCGGCGGCGACGAGCGGTGGCTTGGAACGGGACGGTTCGGGCATGCGCCTTGATTGTGCCACACTGCCAACCGATTTTGAACGATACTGCGTAGCAGAGCACCTGCGGAAAACTGCGTTGTGGGGGCACAACGAACTGCTACCTCACAGGGGCACGAGAAAAAGAATGGTATTGAACGAAACGGGATCGCTCGAAACAGTGGATATGGAAGTGCTTGCGCCCACGCCCACGGAAGACCGTCTCCCGCGCCGTTTCGCTGATTTCGAAACGCTGGGCGCCGCACTCGATTATGCGGCCCAGGGCGTGCGCGGTCTGAACTTCCACGATGCGCGCGGCAAGCTGGCACGGCCTTACCCCTTCGCCGAACTGCGCCGCGACGCGCTGGAGCAGGCGCGCCGGCTGATCGCGGCCGGCATCCAGCCGCAGGATCGCATCGCGCTGATCGCGGAGACCGGGCCGGAATTCGCCGCGATCTTCTTCGGCGTGATCTATGCCGGCGCCTGGCCGGTGCCGCTGCCGCTGCCGACCAGCTTCGGCGGCGCGCAATCCTATATCGACCAGCTGCGCGTCCAGCTCGAGAGCTGCGACCCGATGCTGCTGATCTACCCGCCCGAAATCGGCAGCATGTGCGCCGAGGCCGCGCGCATCACCGAGGTCAACGGGATCGACTGGGCCGCCTTTTCGGAGCGCGCCGCACCCGAGACGGTGCTGCCGCAGGCCAAGTCGGACGACATCGCCTATCTGCAATATTCGAGCGGCTCCACCCGCTTCCCGCACGGCGTGGCGATCACCCACCATGCGCTGCTCAACAACCTCGCCGCGCACAGCCACGGCATGGAGCTGGTCGAGGCGGACCGCTGCGTCTCCTGGCTGCCCTGGTACCATGACATGGGGCTGGTCGGCTGCTTCCTGTCGCCGGTCGCCAACCAGGTGTCGACCGATTACATGAAGACCGAGGATTTCGCCCGGCGCCCGCTCGCCTGGCTGGACCTGATCAGCCGCAATCCGGGCAACAGCATCTCCTACTCGCCGACCTTCGGCTACGACATCTGCGCGCGCCGCATGTCCAGCCAGACCAAGGCGAGCGAGCGGTTCGACCTCAGCCGCTGGCGCCTTGCCGGCAACGGCGCCGACATGATCCGCCCGGACGTGATGCAGCGCTTCGTCGATGCCTTTGCGGATGCGGGCTTCAAGGCGACCGCGTTCCTGCCGAGCTACGGCCTGGCCGAGGCGACGCTGGCCGTTTCGATCATGCCCCCGGGCGAAGGCATCGTCGTCGAGCTGGTCGAGGAAACCCAGCTGTCCGGCGGCACCGCCCGCGCCGATCGCCCGCAGCGCTACCGCGCGGTCGTCAACTGCGGCAAGCCGGTGCGCGACATGACCGTCGAGATCCGCGAGGAAGACGGCACGCCGCTCCCCGAAAAGGCGATCGGCAAGGTCTGGTGCAAGGGCCCGTCGGTGATGGTCGGCTATTTCCGCGACGAGGCCGCCACCGAGGCGTGCATGGTCGATGGCTGGCTGGATACCGGCGACATGGGCTACATGTCGGACGGGTACATTTACATCGTCGGCCGCGCCAAGGACATGATCATCGTCAACGGCAAGAACCACTGGCCGCAGGACATCGAATGGGCGGTGGAGCAGCTGCCCGGCTTCAAGCAGGGCGACATCGCCGCCTTCGCGATCACCACCCCCGGCGGCGAGGAAACCCCGGCGGTGCTGGTCCAGTGCCGCACCTCGGACGAACAGGAACGCGTCCGACTGCGCGAGGAAATCCGCGAGCGCGTCCGCTCGGTCACCGGCATGAACTGCGTGGTCGAACTCGTTCCGCCGCGCACCCTGCCGCGCACCAGCTCGGGCAAGCTCAGCCGCGCCAAGGCACGCAACCTGTACCTGAACGGCGAGATCAAGCCCTACGCGATCGCCGCCTGATCGGCGTGCGCCGGCCGGGCATTCTGCCCGGCCGGCCCGTCCTGCGGCATCCTGTTACCGTGCCGATCCGTCTCACAGTGCCGAAGAAATGAACCCGTTCACGTCCATTTCGCTACGCGCCTAACTTCTCGCTAACCTCCCATCGCTATGTCAGCGTGGTGAGCAGTTCCACGCCAACGCCGCTGATCCAACCGCGCGTCGATCTTCGCGCGCTGCTGGCGCTGAGCGACCCCAAGGACACGATAGACTGGGCGCGGATGCGCGCCGCACAGCTCGATGCAGGCCGCCGCTCGGCGCTGCTGCTGCTCTCCGCCCATGCCGTGGGCGCCGGGCTGAGCGTGCTGGCGCTCGCGCCCCTCGCCTCGGGTCTCCTGTTGTTCTGCTGGATGGCCCTCGCCCTCGGCACCGCATCATGGGTCGCGCTGCGCCGGTTGGGCTGGCGCGAGGGCGAAACGCACACCGCCACGCTGGCCGATGTCCGCCGTACCGCCCCCGAAGGCGTGGTGATGGGCGCGGCCTGGTCGATCCTCCCGGTCGCCTTCGGGTCGATCGTGACCGCCTCGGCGAGCCTCGATCTCTGGGCCGCGACAACGCTGGTGCTCACCGCCACCGCGATGACGATCGGGATCCTGCCGCTGGCCGGCCTGAGCTTCATCGGGATTCTCGGCTCGGTCTGCGCGGTCACGCTGCTGCTCGTCGGCAATCCGATGCTCTCGCTCGCCGCGGTGCTGCTGACCTTCCTGCTCGGTGCCGGCAGCTTCGGCCGGGCGCGGGCGCTCGTGCTGCTGCGCGCCAACCAGATGGCGCTGGCCGAGCGCGACCAGACCGTCAGCCTGCTGCTGCGCGAGTTCGAGGACGCCGGCTCGGACTGGCTGTGGGAGATCGACGCCCAGCGCCGCGTCGTCCGCGCCAGCCCGCGCCTCGCCGCCTCGCTGGGGCTGGAGCCCGGCACGCTGGCCGGGATGCCCTTCCTCCAGCTGCTCGCCGGCCCCGCCTGGGAGAGCGGCCGCTTCGCCCCCGAATTCCACGCGCTGGCCGAACGGCTGAAGGGCCG
Source organism: Sphingomonas elodea ATCC 31461 (assembly GCF_000226955.1). Classification (GTDB taxonomy): domain Bacteria; phylum Pseudomonadota; class Alphaproteobacteria; order Sphingomonadales; family Sphingomonadaceae; genus Sphingomonas; species Sphingomonas elodea. Next base: position 14,431 of record NZ_AGFU01000003.1, on the reverse strand, counting down.
CGACCCCTTTGCCGACTTCGCCGTGCCGATCGACGTCGAGGGAGAGCGCCGCTGGTGGCAGATGTCCGCCAGCCCCAAGTTCGACGAGCGCGGCGCCTTTTCGGGCTTTCGCGGCGTCAGCTCGGACGTTACCGAGCAGCGCCGCGCCACCGAGCAGATCCACCGGATGGCCCGCTTCGATGCGCTCACCGGTCTGCCCAACCGCCTCCACATCAACGAGACGCTGGCCGAGGCGATGGCCGAGGCCGACAAATGGGGCGCGCGCTGCGCCTTCATGATGATCGATCTGGATCGCTTCAAGGCGGTCAACGACACGCTCGGCCATCCCGTCGGCGACCGGCTGCTCCAGCGCGTGGCGGAGCGGCTGCGTCGGCTGGTCAGCGAGAACGAGATGATCGGACGGCTCGGCGGCGACGAGTTTGCCGTGGTGGTGCGCGACGCGCGTGACGGCGAGCGGGTCGAGCGGCTCGCCCAGGCGATCATCGACGCCGTGTCCCAGCCCTATGAGCTGGACCAGCACACCCTCTATATCGGCGCGTCGGTGGGCCTCGCGCTCGCCCCGCGCGACGGCCGCACCGCCGAGACGCTGATCCGATCGGCCGATCTCGCCCTCTATCGCTCCAAGGACAAGGGCGGCGGCGTCTTCCACGCCTATGAGCCGCAGCTGCATGTCGCCGCCGAGGAGCGCCGCGTGCTCGAAATCGCGCTGCGCGCCGCGGTCGAAAAGGGCGAGATGCAGCTCGCCTACCAGCCGGTGGTCAACGCCCGCAGCGGCGGGCTGCTCGGTTTCGAGGCGCTGCTGCGCTGGACGCATCCCGAGCTCGGCAGCATCCCGCCCGCCAAGTTCATCCCCCTCGCCGAGGAGGCCCGGCTGATCGGCGCGATCGGCGAATGGGTGCTGCGTACCGCCTGCCACGAGGCCGCGCGCTGGGAAGAGCCCGCCCGCGTCGCGATCAACGTCAGCCCCGAACAGCTCCACCACCCCGCCTTCGCCACGCTGGTGGCGGAGACGCTGGCAAGCTCCGGCCTACCGGCGGACCGGCTGGAGCTGGAAGTCACCGAAAGCGTCTTCCTGCGCGAGGGCACCTCGGCCGTGCGCGTGCTGGAGCAGATCCTCGATCTCGGCGTGCGCCTCAGCCTCGACGATTTCGGTACCGGCTATTCCTCGCTCGGCTACCTCACCCACACCCGGTTCAGCTCGATCAAGATCGACCGCAGCTTCGTCCAGTGCGCCGCGCGCGGCGGGCGCGAGGCGATCGCGATCATCCGCGCGGTGGTTGCCCTGGCCGACAGCCTGGGCATGGCGACGACCGCCGAGGGCGTCGAAACCGAGAGCGAGCACGAGATGGTGCAGGCGCTCGGCTGCGCGCGGGCGCAGGGCTATTATTTCGGCCGGCCGCTGCCCGTAGACGAAGCGCGCGGACTTGTTTCCCGGAACGGCCGTGAAACGATCCGCGCGCGCGCGTGATTGGCGACGGCCCGTTCCCGATCTGAGACATATGGCTGATTTTCGACGGGAACTTCCGGAACCCTGAAGGGTCTCGCCTCCACCGCAATGGTTCGATTGCCGTTCTAGGGAGACACCCCGCATGTATCGTTCGCTTATGGCCGCGGCGCTCGCCGCCTCGGCCCTGGTTGCCGTCGCGCCCGCACAGGCCCAGACCTATTTCGGCCCGGCCGACATGAACATCGCCCTGGACGGCGATGGCACGATCTCGACCAATTTCGGCCAGTCCGGCATCAAGGCCGGCGCCTTCACGCATATCTACCAGTTCACGCTGCCCCAGAACGGCTTCGCCAGCGGCTCGGTCGCGACCAGCGCGGTCAAACTCAACGGCCCGACGGATCTCGACCTGACCTCGGTGTTCTTCAACGGCGTGCAGCTGCTGGGCACCTTCGGCGGCGGCCGCAATGAAGTGGTGTTCGCCAACGACGTGCAGATCCTCGCCGGCGTGCAGAACAACATCACCGTCACCGGCGTGTCGCGCGGCAACGGCTCCTATGGCGCGCAGGGCGTGTTCTCTCCCACCGGCGTACCGGAACCGGCAGCCTGGGGCATGATGATCGGCGGCTTCGGCCTGGCCGGCGCAGCGCTGCGCCGTACGCGCCGTACGCGCGTCACCTTCACCGCCGCCTAAAAAAACAAGACGTTCGAACCGTTGCTCCCGAAGCGCCGTCGCGGATCCCCGCGGCGGCGCTTTTCGGTTCGGTACCGTGCCGGCGGATGCATCTTGCCTATTGCCCCCGCGCAAATCGCCCGATAAAGGGGCAGCCCGCACAGGGGTGTAGCTCAGCTGGTTAGAGCGTCGGTCTCCAAAACCGAAGGCCCTCGGTTCGAATCCGAGCTCCCCTGCCACTTCTCTGTCGTTGAACGATAGAACCCCACGCAATTTGACGTTAAGTCGCGCCTTCAGCCGTAGTGCTGGACGCCGGATCGGCGCGCGCGGCCTGCGCTCAAAGCCGCGTCGAATACGCAGCTATCCAGCAGGGCCGCCCGGTGGAGCGCCGGCAGCATGTGCGGCGGATGGACCGCCGATCGACGATCCTTGCCTCGCTGCCAGCCCTGGCCGAACTTCGCGCCATAGCCGGCACGACCGTCCAGCGTCGTGACAGAGCAGCTGCAACAACGGCCGCACTTCGACAGCCGCTGAACGATAGCAAAAAACGCTCGAGCGGGAGCTGCGAAGCGGCCGCCCCGTGACAGTGAAAGAAATGTCACACCCTCGCGCCAATCGGCGCCAGCAATCTCGAAATCGCAAACCTCATGTTGACATATCGACGTTCCAAGGTAGCGTTACCATCAATGCGGCGACAGTCCGCATGGGGCGCAACTGCGACAGAAGTTCGCGGCCATCAGGGAGAGAAGAGATGAGGGGCTATTCCGCCGTATCGGCGCTTGCACGTTCGACATCGTTTTACGCGATCGGGATCGCGTCGCTGCTGCCCGTGGGGGCAATGGCGCAGACGACACCACCTGCTGCTCAGGCAGAGACGACAGAAGAGATAGTGGTCACTGGCATTCGCGCCAGTCTCGACCGCGCCATCGACATCAAGCGCACCTCGGCAGGCGTGGTCGATGCGATCTCGGCTGAAGACATCGGCAAATTCCCCGACACGAACCTGGCCGAATCGCTGCAGCGGATCACGGGCGTTTCCATCAGCCGCTCGAACGGCGAAGGTTCGCAGGTCGCGGTTCGCGGCTTTAGCGGCGGTTTCAACCTGGTGACGGTCAACGGCCGCCAGCTCGCCGCGACCAACATCGATCTCAGCACGGGCAACGCGTTCGCCACCGGCACCGGCCGCTCGTTCGACTTCCAGAATCTCGCCTCGGAAGGCGTTTCCCGCCTGGAAGTGTACAAGACCGGCCGTGCCAACATCCCGTCGGGCGGCATCGGCGCGGCGATCAACATCGTGACCCGCCGACCGCTCGAGGCTTCCCAGCCCGGGTTCTCCGGCTCGGTCGGTGCGAAGGCACTCTACGACCGAACCGTGGAGAATGCCGAGGGCAAGCTGAGCAAGATCACGCCCGAACTGCAGGGTCTGCTCAACTACAAGAATGCAGGAGAAACCTTCGGCGTGTCGGTATTCGGCAGCTATCAGCTGCGTGAATCGACCTCGGTCCAGTCGAATCCGAACTACTGGAACATCGTTCCGCTGGCCGACTTCCTGAACACCGCCGGCACGTACATCCGCCCGACGACGACCATTACGAACCGGCCCACAACGGCCTATGTGCAGATCCCGAACGACAGCCGGTATCAGTTCTCCGAAAATCGTCGCGAGCGCCTGAACGGCCAGGCTGTCATGCAGTTCAAGCCGACCGAAAATCTGGAGTTTGCGGTCGACGGCCTCTATGCGCGCAACAAGCTCAGCGACGAGCGCAGCGAGCAGACCAACTGGTTCCAGCGTCCGTTCACTGCCGTGACGTTCGATGACAACAAGCAGATGCAGTCTGCCGTCGTCCTCGCCGAGTCGATCCTCGCGGACAAGGGCTACGAACAGCAGCGCTTCGCCACCAGCACCGAACTCTATGCGATCGGTGGCAATGTGAAGTGGGATTTCGCCGACCGCATGTCGCTGAAATTCGATGCCAACCACTCGAAGTCGACGACCAATCCGGACAATTCGAACGGTTCGTCGGCGACGACGTTCTCGATCGGCGCGCCCGTCCGCGCATCGCACAGGGTCGATTTCACCACCGGCTTCCCGCAGCAGTCGGAAACGATCAACGACAACCCTGCCACCAATGGCGGCCGTGGCGGCAACAACAACGGCGTCCTCGATATCGGCGACGTTGGTACGCAGATCGCGCGTGTCATCACGTCACGGCAGGAAGCGCGGATCAATCAGTTCAGCGGCGAATTCAAATGGGATTTCGGCGACCGCAGCAGCTTTGCCTTCGGCGGTCAGTATGTCGATGCGAAGATGCGCTCCGCGTCGCGCAACACCCAGCAGATGCTGGGTGACTGGGGCATCGAGGATGCGGGCATCGTCAGGCAGCGCACGCCGAACCTCGTCAGCACCTATTGCCTGACCTGCAAGTTCGACAAGTACAACCCGAACTCGCAGGGTTCGGCGCTGGTTGCCTTCCGCGGCAATGCCGTCGATCTCAACAACTTCTATTCGCCCTTCTACGCCAACTCGGGCATCGCCGGTCGCGGCGTCAATCTGAACGGGTCGTCGGACGATACGGTCGGCGAGAAGACCTGGGCGGTCTATGGCCAGATGGCATGGGGCGGCGAGATCGGTGGTCGCAAGGCCAATGCCCTGATCGGCGTTCGCTACGAACAGACGAACGTTGACTCGGTGGCCCTGCAGTCGGTGCCGGCCGCGCTGGTGTGGCAGTCCGACAACGATTTCACCGTGCTGGGTGGCCCGGCAGGTGGTGCGGTGCGGGCAAAGGCTTCGTACAGCAACTTGCTGCCGTCGCTCGACTTTAACATCGAAGTAATTGACAACGTTGTTGCACGCACCTCGTTCAGCCGGACGCTGGCCCGTGCCGACTATGGCAACCTGTTCGCCTCGGTCACGGCGAATGCGCCGAACCGCCCGACCGCGCTGGGCGCCGCACCTGCCCCGGCCAGCAGGAACGATCCGGGCCTGCTCCCGCTGGTTTCGGACAATTTCGACGCGTCGGTGGAATGGTACTACAAGCCGTCGAGCTTCATCTCGGCCGGCTTCTTCTACAAGACCGTGCGCAACTTTGTCGGCACCCAGATCACCAACGGCAACCTGTTCGGCCTGCGGGATCCGGGCGCGGGCACGCCGGGATCGCGTTCGGGGATCGCGCTTGACTATCTCCGCTCGACCGGGCGGGCGCTTAGCGACATCAACCTGTTCGCCTACACGGCACTCCTGCAGCTGAACAACGGCAATCAGGCTGCGGCAACGGCAGCGTTCCAGGGCGGTATCGACCCGGCAACGGGCGAGCTGCGGACCGCCTTCTACAATCAGCTGGCCACGTCGATCGACCTCACCGGCGACGCGGCCGATCCTCTCGTCAACTTTGCGATCAGCGGTCCGATCAACAATCGCGAAGGGAAGATCAACGGCTTCGAATTTGCCTGGACGCACTTCTTCGGCAATTCCGGCCTTGGTTTCGCTGCGTCGTACACGAAGGTGAACGGCGACGTGAATGTCGATCCCTATGCCAATCCCAACGTCAACATCTTCGCGTTGACCGGGCTGGGCGACAGCGCCAACCTCACCGGCATCTACGAGAAAAACGGCATTTCGGCCCGCGTGTCGTACAACTGGCGCGACAAGTATCTGACGGCGACGAACCAGGGTGGTAACCGCAATCCGCTGTTCACCGACACGTTCGGAACGCTGGATGCGAGCATCAGCTACGACATCAACGAGCGGATTTCGCTGTCGTTGGAAGCCGTCAACCTGACGAGTGAGCCGTTCCGCCAATATGCCCGTACGAAGACCAATCTCGTCTTCGTGCAGGAACTGAAGCCCCGCTTCTGGGCAGGCGCACGGTTCCGCTTCTGATGCGTGCGAGCGTGGGCTGCGCCCACGCTCTGCCGAACCAAAGGAAGGGCCGCTGCGCTGATCGCAGCGGCTTTTTCTTTCTGGTCGCACCTGCGATACCATCGCTGCGCTGAACAGGGTCGGAGCTGATGAATCCAATACAGATCAATAATGTAGACCACGCCGATCTGCGCGTGCGCCGGGCGGCGGGCGCCGCATATGGAGATGCCGCCAACCAGGCACTGGTGTTTCCGGCTGAGTTCGAGGAACTGCAGCGCGAATTCGCCATCATCTTCCGCCGACGCGAAACCGGGCTCCAAGCCTATGCCTTGCTCGGGCTCGACCGCGATGAAAACCTGTTCCTGGCGGACCATCAGTGGCTCAGCCGCTATGTTCCCGCCAGCCACCAGCGCGGCCCCTTCTCGATCGGGATCGTACGCGACGGTCCCGGTGCCGAGCCCGGCGAGCCGATGGTCCATGTCGACATGGACGATCCGCGCGTGGGCGCCGAGGATGGCCTGCCGCTGTTCCTCGAACATGGCGGCAATGCCCCGTATCTGGAATATGTGACGGGCGTCCTCCGGCTGTTGTACGAGGGCGTGGAGACAGCACCGGCGGCATATGCCGCGCTCGACGACGCCGGATTGCTGACAGAGGTCACGCTCAACATCGATGTACGCGAGGATCTGCGCTTCACCGTCCCCGATGTGCTGGTCGTTGACATCGCACAGCTTGCCGCGCTGCGCGGTGCCTTGCTCGAGCAGTTGCACAGCACGGGGCTGCTCCGCCTCGCCACCCTCGCGGCAGCCTCGCTCGGCAACATTCAGCAGCTGATCGCGCGCAAGCAGATGCGGCTGGCCGAGAGCGCCTGATCGACATGCCTGCCATCGCTCGCCGTACGCGCGTGATCGAGGGAGCGGACGCGCACAGCCTGCCCGTCGCGGCGCTGATCGCGGAAGGTCGTCCGGCGATCCTGCGCGGCATCGCCCGGCACCTGCCGCTGGTCGCGGCAGGGCTGGAGGGTGCGGAAACAGCGATCGCCGCGCTCCGGGCGCTCGATGGCGGTCGGCCGGTCACGGCATTTGTCGGCGATCCGTCGATCCACGGGCGCTGGGGCTATGACCCCACCTGCACCGCGCTGAACTTCGCGCGGGAGAGCGGCTCGCTCTCGGCATATCTCGACCGGATACGTGCCACGCTGGGCGACCCGCACGCCCCTTCCATCTTCATCGGCTCGACCGACATCGACCATTATCTGCCGGGGCTGCGGGTATCGGACGCGCTGCAATTCGCCGACCCGCAGCTCGCAGCCCATCCGCCCCTGGTCAGCATCTGGATCGGCAACCGCACGACCACGGCAGCACATTACGACATGTCGAACAACATTGCGGTGTGCATGGTCGGGCGCCGCCGCTTCACCCTGTTTCCGCCCGATCAGATCGCCAATCTCTACCCCGGCCCACTCGATCCGACCCCTGCCGGCCAGGTCGTCACCATGGTCGATATCGCCAACCCGGACTTGGACCGCTTCCCCAATTTTGCCGAGGCGATGGCAGTCGGCGAAGTCGCCGATCTTGAGCCGGGCGACGCGCTGATCTACCCTGCCATGTGGTGGCACCAGGTCGAGGCGCTCGACGCGTTCAATGCAATGATCAACTACTGGTGGAACGACACGCCGGCATTTGTCGACACCCCGATGATCACATTGCTGCATGGGCTGATCAGCCTCCGCGACCGGCCTTCGGCCGAGAAGGACGCTTGGCGCGCGCTGTTCGACTATTATGTTTTCGGCCCCGCCGACCGTGCGGGCGCGCATCTGCCGGCGGAGGCCCGCGGCGCGCTGGCACCGCTCGACACCATGGCGGCGCGTCGACTGCGCGCGGAGATATTACGCAAGATGAACCGATAGGACCGGCGATGGGTGAAGCAACACGCAATGGGCAGGCCGTGAGGCGCGTCGTGATCGCAGGCGGTGGTACCGCCGGATGGGTCGCCGCCGCCGCACTGGTACGGCATCTGGGAAGCCTGATCGACATCACCCTGATCGAATCCGATGCGATCGGCACCGTGGGCGTCGGCGAATCCACCATTCCCACCAGCCGCGCGTTTCACAAATTTCTTGGCATCGACGAACAAAGCTTCATGCGCGCGAACGGTGCCAGTTTCAAACTGGGCATCTCGTTCGAGAATTGGGGCCAGATCGGCGAGCGCTATTTCCACAGCTTCGGCACCACGGGCCAGCCGACCGGCCTTGCCGATTTTCATCACTACTGGCTCGAGGCGACGGCGCAGGGCTTTGGCGGGCCGGTGGGCGACTATTGCGTCGAGTATCTCGCTGCACAGCAAGGGCGGTTTGCGACCGAGCTGAACGGAACGCCGCTGAGCTATGCCTATCATCTCGACGCAACCGCCTATGCGCGCGCGCTCCGGCAATTGTCGGAAAAGGCAGGCGTGCGGCGCGTCGAGGGCAAGATCGCCGCGATCGAGCAGGATCCCGACACCGGCTTTCTCACGGCGCTGGGCCTCTCGTCAGGCGAACGGATCGAAGGCGATCTGTTCATCGACTGCACCGGCTTTCATGGCCTGCTGATCGAGGAGACGCTGAAGACCGGCTATGAGGACTGGAGCGCGTGGCTACCGACCAACAGCGCCTGGGTCGTCCAGACCGAATCGACGGGGCCCGCCCTCCCCTACACCCGCGCGATCGCGCATGAGGCAGGATGGCGCTGGCGCATTCCGCTGCAGCACCGCGTCGGCAACGGCCTGGTCTATTGCAACGGGTTTCTGAGCGACGAGGAGGCGCGCGCCAAGCTGGTCGACAGCATTGACGGCGCGCCGGTCACCGAGCCGCGCCTCATCCGCTATGTCAGCGGACGGCGGAAAAAGTCCTGGAACAAGAACTGCATCGCGCTCGGCCTGTCGTCGGGCTTTGTCGAGCCGCTCGAATCCACCAGCATCCACCTGATCAAGATCGGCATCACCCGACTGATCCACGCCTTCCCGTTCGACGGCGTCACGCCGGCGCTGACCGAACGCTATAACGGGGTTGCGCGGGCGGAGATGGAGCACATACGCGACTTCATCATCCTGCACTATCATCTCACGCAACGCACCGATTCGCCCTTCTGGCGGCGGATGCGCGCAATGGAGATTCCCCAATCGCTGGCGCAGCGTATGGCCCTGTTCGAGCAGAACGCCATCGCCTACCAGGATTCGGACGATCTCTTCCGCGTCGATTCCTGGGTGCAGGTATTGATGGGACAGGGCATGCGCCCGCGCGCGCACAATCCACTCGCGCGCCTCGCGCCGCCCGACCAGCTCAAGCGGGCGCTGGGCGACCTGCGGGGGAACGTTGCGCGCTGCGTTGCTGCGCTTCCCCCGCACGCCGCCTTTCTCGACCGCTATTGCGCGAACGAGGCAGCCTGATCGAGCGGCCTTGCGCGCGGCGCCATCCGCGTCACGCCGTCACCGGCGCGAGCTTCCAATAGGTCGCATAGCGTTCGTGCGCGATGCGGTGATAGGGGATAAGCCGCACCGGCGCGCCGTCGGCCGCGGGCAAGGTGAATTCGAGCGGCGCCTTGCCCGGCCGCATCTGCGCCAGCAGCGCCTGCGGGTCGCCCGCCAGCACCGGCACCTGCACCGGACCGTCATTGTACCGGCCATAGTCGCGTTCGTTGACGACGATGTCCGCCCCCGGCGCCAGCCCCTGCGCACCCAGCGCGCCCGCCAGCACCAGCGGGCCATAGGTGAAGGCGACCACGTCCGGCGCGGCGGGGGCGCGCTCGACGCCCGGTTCCATCACCAGTTGCAGTTCCACGACATCGCCGTCGCGCCAGTTGCGCGGCAGCGCGATGCGGCTGCCGGGTGCGACCGAGCGCGCCGCCACCTTGCCGTTCACCCGCACGGTCGCCGTGCGGCTCCAGCCGGGGTGGCGGAGGCTCAGCGTCACGTCGACCGGCTTGTCCAGCCGCCAGCGCAGCGTCGTCGTCGGCACCTCGGGAAAGCGGGTCTCCTGCACCAGCACCGCCCCCTTGTCGCGCCAGCGCAGCGTCGATGGCAGGAACAGGTTCACGTACAGCGTCGAGGCGTCGTGGAAGTAGATTGAATCGCGGTATTTTACATGGTTCTCCATCCCCGTGCCGGTGCAGCACCAGAAGCTGTGCTCGGGGGTGTGATAGAGCTTCATGTAGCCGGGCCGCGCGCCCTGGAAATAGGTCGCCATGCCGCTGTCCGGATCCTGCGAGGCGAGGATGCCGTTGTAGAGCGTCCGCTCGTAATAATCGGCATAGGCCGGATCGGGATCGTGGAGGAACAGCGCGCGGGTCAGCTTCAGCATGTTGTGCTGGCAGCAGGTCTCCGATCCCTTGGCCGAGAAGACGTGGGTCTCGAAGTCCGCCATCGCGAAGAAATGCTCGTTGTCGCCGTGCCCGCCGGTCGCGAAGGAGCGGGTTTGCGCCACCGTCTTCCAGAAGAATGCCGCGGCATCCCGGTACGCGGCATCGCCGGTCGCCTCGTAGACGCGCTGGAAGCCGACCACCTTGGGCACCTGCGTATTGGCGTGCAGCCCGTCGAGATGGTCCTGCGCCCTGGCGAGCGGCGCCAGCAGCGCCTTGTGCGAAAAGCGCCGCGCGATTGCCCGATATTCCTCCTTGCCGGTCATGAAATAGAGATCGGCATAGATCTCGTTCATGCCGCCATGCTCGGTCTCCAGCATCGCCTCGAACTCGGCGTCGGAGAGCGGCCGGCTCGCCACCACACCCCAGTCGGCGAGGCGGAGCAGCGTCGCGCGGGCCGGTTCGCTGTCGGCGAGCAGCGCGCCGTCGCGCAGGCCCGCATAGACCTTGTGCAGTGTGTACCAGGGCACGCCGGTGATCTTCTCGCCGCGCAGATGCGCCGATACCAGCGCCGCGCCCTTGGGGAAGGCGGTAACCAGCCCGCTCTTCGCGGCGTCCTGGCAGGCGCCGAGCTCGGTCGCGATATAGTCGACGCGCTGGCGATACCGGGCCTCGCCCGTCGCGCGATAGGCCAGCGCGCAGGCCGAGAGATAATGGCCGAGCGTATGCCCCTGGCAGTGAATGTCGGACCAGAGCGGATCCGATTCCCACCCGCCATAGGCCGGCGCCTTGGGTTCGAGGCCGGCATTGACGCGGAACTGGTGGAGCAGCCGATCGGGCTCGAGCCGCAGCAGATAGGCCTCGGTCGCGCGCTGGGCGTGGAGGAAAGGCCCCTCCCCCAGCGTCACATCCGCCATGTCGAACGGCTGGAGCCGGGGCGCCGCGACCGGGGCACCGTCCACCGCCACCGCCGCTGCCGGATGCGGCAAGGCCACGCCCCCGCCGATCGCCACCGCGCCGCTGCAGGTGCCGGCAAGAAACGCCCGCCGCGAAGGGCGCATCCGCCCGGTTGCCAAGCCCATGAAATCCCTCTCCGTCGCCTAATTACTCCGGGTTATCAGACACACCCGGCTCCGCCAAGCCGCAACGGGTGTTGCTGCGCCGCGCAAAAAAGCGGCTTCCAAAATCCGCGCGGGTGCCGCAACGAAGCCGCCATGGTCGAACGCATCCTGGGCATCCTCGCCACCTTCACCATCTGGGTCATCTCGAGCGGGGGCTATCTCGGCATCGCGCTCCTGATGGCGATCGAATCCGCCTGCATTCCCCTGCCGTCGGAGATCATCATGCCGTTTGCCGGCTATCTGGTCTCCACCGGCCGGTTCGATCTCTACCTGGCGGCGACGGCGGGCGCGATCGGCTGCAACCTCGGCTCGATCGTCGCCTATGAGGTCGGCAAGCGCGGCGGGCGGCCGCTGGCGCTGCGTTGGGGCAAGTACGTCCTGATCGGCCCGGGCGAGATCGACGCGGCGGACCGCTTCTTCGCCCGCTATGGCAGCATCGCGGTGCTGATCGGCCGGCTGCTGCCGGTGATCCGCTCGTTCATCGCCTTCCCGGCCGGCGTCGCGCGGATGAAGCTGGTGCCGTTCCACGTCTACACCTTTATCGGCAGCTGGCCCTGGTGCTTCGGCCTCGCCTGGGTGGGCATGACGCTGGGCGAGAAGTGGGACAGCGACCCCCGCATGAAGGCCGCCTTCCACAGCGCCGACGCGCTGATCGGTGTGGTGCTGGTCGCGCTGGTGGCCTTCTACATCTGGCACCGCGTGCGGGGCATGAAGCAGCGGTAACGGCGTCCGGTCCTCCCCACGCTTGCACTCAGCCGCACGATCCTCTAGATACGGACCCCTAGCCGAAAGCGTGGGTGGATTGCACCGGTTCCTGAGAAGGACCGGGCAGCGGACCCATGCCCGACGCATCAACCGTTTCATTCGAGGATGCCCAAGTGGCGAAGACCAGTCCCGTCGAATTCATGCGCCAGGTGCGCCAGGAAACGTCGAAGATCGCATGGCCCAGCCGCCGCGAAACGATCATGACCGGCGTGATGGTGATGATCATGACGACGCTGCTCGGCAGCTTCTTCCTCGGCATCGATTCGCTGTTCGATCTGATCGTCAACGCCCTCCTCCGCCTCGCGCAGTAAGGAAAGACCAACAATCATGTCGCGCTGGTACATCATCCACGCCTATTCCGGTTTCGAGGGCAAGGTCCGCGACCAGATCCTGGCCGACGCCACCCGCCTGGGTCTCGATCGCCTCGTCGAGGCCGTCGAAGTGCCGACCGAGACGGTCACGGAAGTGCGTCGCGGCAAGAAGATCCAGTCCGAGCGGAAGTTCTTCCCCGGCTACGTCCTCGCCAAGCTCGAGATGAACGACGACGTCTATCACCTGGTGAAGAACACGCCGAAGGTGACCGGCTTCCTCGGCAGCTCGGGCAAGCCGCAGCCGATCAGCGAGGCGGAAGCCGCCCGCATCCTCAATACCAAGGAAGAAGCGGCCACCGCCGCGCCCAAGGCCAAGCTCAAGGTCGATTTCGACATCGGCGACACGGTCAAGGTCATCAGCGGCAACTTCGCCACCTTCTCGGGCGTGGTGGAAGAGCTGGATTACGACAAGAACCGCGTGAAGGTCTCGATCTCGATCTTCGGCCGCGCGACCCCGCTGGAGCTGGGGTTCGAGGACGTCGAACGGGTCAAGTGACCGGCGGGACCTGCGGGTCCGCACAAGCGAACACGAAAAAGCCGGGGCGCGAACCCCGGCTTTTTTGTTTGGTCGCCGCGCGGCCTCAGCCGACGGTGACGCCGACGACCTTCCACGCCTCGCCCTCGCGCTCCAGCGTCACGGTCTCGACCGCCGAGGCCTTGTTGGCGAAGCGGGTGCGGAACTTGACGACCTCATAGCCGTCCGGCGGCGCGGGCAGGCTCTGCTCGCTGAGCAGGGTACGCGCCTTCACCGCGCCGAGCGGCACGCGCACCTTCTCCGACGCGCGGGCCCAGACCTCGGCCGAGTTGAGCTGCTGGAAGCTCTTGCCGGTCATCGCATAGCTGCCCGCCCAGTTCGCCTGGTCGCCCAGTTCGAGGAAGCGGCGCGCGGTATCGAGGATCGCCGGATCGTGCGTCTCGATGGCGGCGCGCTGGTGCGCGGGTGTCGGCACTTGCGCGTTGGGCAGCGCGGCGAGGATAAGCAATCCCAGGAATACGGGCATGACGATGGCTCCGATCAAGAGGGGGCGCCGACGGGACGTCCGTCCGGCGCTGGCCCTTTCTTCCCGATCGGATGGCCCGGCGGCTTCCCCGATTTGTGTGTCCTCCAAGGTTTTGGGGGGCTCGCCTTCGGCATCGAGCAGCAGCCGCGCCGCCTCGCGACTGCTGGAAACCGCCAGCTTGCGCCGCGCCTCGCGCAGCCGCTCGTTGATCGTGTGGATCGAAAGACCGAGGCTGCGCGCGATCGACTTGGCATCATGCCCGCGGACGATCAGGCGGAGCGTCTGCTTTTCCTTCTCGGTCAGGGCATCCAAGCCCCGCGCGGTCGACGTCGTCATGCAGGCAGGCCTATGGCAGGCGGCGGAGAGCGGCCACCCCAAAAAAATCGTACTCCGTCCCCGTCCCAATGAAAAAAGGGCCGGGATGGCGAACCATCCCGACCCTCTTTCTCCAGCCTTCGGCCCCCAGGGTTGGGCCTTGGGCTCTTAGCGGAACAGCGAGGTGATGGTCTGCGGCGCCTGGTTGGCGATCGACAGAGCCTGCACACCGAGCTGCTGCTTGACCTGCAGTGCCTGCAACTTCGCCGATTCCTTCGCCAGGTCGGCGTCGACAAGGTTGCCGATGCCGCTGTCGATCACGTCCGAGAGCTTGCTGGTGAAGGTCTGCTGCGCGTCGATCTTGCGCGAAGCAGCACCGAGCCTGCCGAGGACCGCGGTCAGGTTGGTCTGCGTGGTCGTGATCGTGTCGATCATCGCCTGCGCGCTGGCCTGGGTGCTGATCGTCGCGGTCGACGAAATCGTGATGTTCGCGCCGCCCAGGTTGAGTTCCTGGTTCGCCACGCTGAGCGAATCCGGGTTCCACGCCG
>NZ_AGFU01000004.1 GCF_000226955.1 Sphingomonas elodea ATCC 31461 | reverse complement strand
CTCCCGCCGATCGCCTGTTCTTCGAGCGGATCGGCGCGGCACTGGATCCACGACGCGGCGCCGGTGGGGGATCGCCCGGGTGCCCGCGCGGCCACTGACCGGCGACGCGCATCCGGGGCCCGGCGGCGTTGACACGCCGGGGAAAGATGGCGCGATCCTGCTCGGAGACAGGACGGCTCCGCCGGAGATCGCGTAGAACATAGCGGTACGGCGAGAGACACATGGGCAGATTCGCAGCGAACGCCAGGCCCAAGGCCGTCACGCTCCGGGAAGCCTTCTGGGTGTGGGCGCGCATTGCGCTGCTGTCCTTCGGCGGCCCGGCGGGGCCAGATCGCGGTGCTGTCGATCTCGCCGAGGGTACGGTCCAGCAGACGGTGGAGGCGGAGGCATGTACCTCGCCCAGTCCACCGCTGGTAACCGTCGTCCTGATCGCGCTCGCCTCGTTCTTCGCGGTGATGGAGACCAGCTTCACCAAGATCGCCGTAGTGCTGAGCCTGATGCGCAATGCGCTGGCGGCCGCGATGGACCAGAAGATCTCCGACATGGACAGCCTGTCGCGGTCGCTGGACAAGCAGGGCAAGAACCGTTCGCCCAAGACCAGCACCGACCTGACCGTTGCCGGCCAGGAATTCGGCTATCTGATGAGCACGACCAGCACGGTCATCAAGACGATCGGCGAAGGCCTCAATTCCATGGCCCGCAAGCAATAGGAACTCTCTGCGAAGATGGTGGGGGAGCGGTACGCCGCTTCCCCCTTTTCGCGTTTTTGGAGAAGAGCGCAGCATGAAGACGATCTTGGGAGCCCTCGCGCTGGTGGATCGCGAACGCCGCGGAGAGACCGGGGCGCGCCGGCGATCCCCGCGGCGCGGCCGATCTGCAGAAGCTGTTCGCGGAAGGCGACTTCATCGAAAAGATCGCCGCACTGGTGGCGCCGCAGGGGCTGCGCATCGACAATGTCGCCGATGCCTATGCCCTTTGGTGGATCACCGCCTGGCAGGCCTCGCGCGGCAACAACGACACGCCGGATCGCACGGTCCTGTCCGCCGTTCGCGCACAGGCGGAGAGCGCCGTCACCGCCGCCGGCGAACTGACGCGCGCGACGGACGCCCAGAAGCAGGAGCTTGCCGAGGCGCTCTGGGTGCAGACCGCGCTGATCGACGGAGCCGTGGAGCAGGCCAAGCACGATCCCGTGCGGCTGCGCGAGGTCGGTGCCGCCGTACGAAAGGGCGCCAAGAGCATGGGGCTCGACCTCGGCATGATCGAGCTGACGCGGGAAGGCTTCATCCCGGTGGGTACCAGCCAGAACGAAGCGCCGGCACGGGCGCCGCACCTGCACAGCGCCCCGCCCTATGGTGCCCCCGCGCTCGCCGCCGGCAGCATGGGGGTCGGCGGGTTCCTGGTTCTGCGCCGGGGGCGCGGCTGAGGCGGAGGACGGGCGGCCGACCCGCCTCGCCCGGCCGATGTGTCAGAACGCCAGCCGCGCGCCGAGCACGAATTGCCGCCCGCTATGGGTGAGAACGTTCAGCCGGTTGGTCTCGTCGACGAACTGGTCGTTCTTCGTGTCGGTCAGGTTGATCATCTCGAGGCTGATCTTGAGCGCGTCGGTGACGTTGTACGAAAGCTGCGCATCGACATTGGTCGTCCCGTTGGTGCCGTTATACGCGTTGCCTTCCGTCCCCGGCACGGCGGTGAGATACCGTGAGCGGTAGGCGACCGAGCCGCGGATCGAGAACTTCTTCGTCTCGTAGTACAGCGTCGCGTTGGCGGCGTTCCGCGACAGGCCGAGCAGCGGCGCCTTGACCGTTGCCGCGCCATTGGCCGCCAGCAGATATTCGATGTCCGAGGTGACGAAGGTGTAGTTGGCGAGAATGCCCAGATTCGACAGGAAGCCGGGCAGGAAGGAAAGCGGCTGCTGGACGTTGACCTCGAAGCCGCGCAGCAGCCCCCCTTTCGAATTGACCGGCTGGCTGACGATGAAGATGTCCGACGTGCTGGCCCCCGTGCCGGTCAGCAGCGACTCCGGCAGGCCGAGGCTGGTATAGGGAATGCCCGTGCTCAGTGTCTGCGCGAAGGTGCCGATGTCCTTCTGGAACACGGAAGCGGCATAGAGCGCGCCCTGCGACGGATACCATTCGATCGACGCATCGAGGTTGGTCGATTCCGTCGGCCGCAGGTCCGGATTGCCCGAGCTGAAGCTACGGTTGCCCCCCGAGACGTTGAGGTTGCCGCCCGGGGTGAGCGCGCTGATCCCCGCGCGCGCGATCGTCCTGGCTGCGGCCAGGCGGACGAGCAGCGTCGGGGTCACGTCGAACACCAAATTGGCGGAGGGCAGCCAGCGGTGATAGGCCCGCGCCGCGCCCACCAGGTTCACGGTCGTGCCCTGCCCGGCATAGCCGGTCGAAAACTGGTCGGTCTTCACGTACCGGAGACCGATGTCACCGCGCAGTGGTACACCAGCATCGGCCAGATCGAACGCAGCCATACCCCATAGGCCCAGATCCTTTTCCTCGACCGTGACGAACGAGCCTCGCGCGGTCGCGTTCTGCACGCCGCCGGTGGCGTAGAGGGGGTTGCCCGCGGTGTTGAGTGCGCTCTGGAACGCCGCGAGATCGGGCACCAGCCAAGCGGTGGGGGTGCCGGACGGCATGCCGAGCCCGCGCCCGAAGTCGGTGAAGCGGGTCGTCAGTGGTGCCAGCTGCGCGGCGGTCAGCGTCGTCACCACCGTCTCGCCCTGCAGTCGGCGCTGCTCGGTCGAATCGTAGGTGAACTTGCGCCAGTCGACGCCCACCTTCAGCTTGACCAGCGTGCTGACCGTCCACTCGGCATAGGCCTTGGCGGTGGTGAAGCCGTTGTCGACGGTCTGCGGGCGGATCCGCACTTCGGAGGTGCCGTTGGTGAAGGAGAAGGTAGCCGGGTTGGTCAGGTCGACGCCGGGCCGGATGGTGGGAAACCGCGTCGCGAAATCATAGTAGAAGCCGTTGGTGTTCGCCGCATCGATCGTCACCGTGGTCTGCACGGGGTTGCGGAACGCCGAACTGGACGTGCCGACGACGCCGCCGATCTTCAGCCGGTCGCCGATCTTCTGCTCCAGCGTGGCGGTGACTTGGTAGAAATCGGTCTTCAGCGCATCGTAGCGCGACTGGGTCCGCAGATCGACCGCGTCGAAGGTGCCGCTGACGATGTTGTTGTCGGCATCCACGGTACCCGATCGGATGATCGTCTGCGGCTTGCCGCTTCCCGACCGGCTGAAGCTGAGCGCCTGGAACTGCGCTTCGGTCCGGGTGCCGTCGAGCCGCGAGTAGAGCCCGTCGACGGAAATCAGGGTCCGCTCCGTGGGCTGGAACTGCAGCGCCAGCGCGGCGCCCAGGCGCTTCTGCTGGATGTCGTAGCTCACCAAGCCGGGGATGCGCGGATGAAACAGCGCCGTGGCGGGACTGGCATCGTTGATCTGGGCGATCGTCTTGCCCGCGATCGTCGACGCCGGATGAAAGCCGCCGTTGAAGCCGCCATAGGTCCAGCGGGTGATGTTCGCGCCCTCCTCGATCAGGCGGCGTTCCTCATAGGCGACCGACAGCAGCGCACCGAACCGGCCGTCCGGCGTCGTCGCGGTGACCAGCCCGGAGACGCGCGGCTTGGTCTTGCGGGCAAGATCGTTGTAGCTCGCCGCCGCTGCCACCACCGCGGTGTTCTTCTTGTAGTCGAACGGGCGGGCGCTCTGCAGGTCGACCGTACCGCCCAGCGAGCCTTCCTCGACATCGGCGGTCGCGGTCTTGCGCACCGCGATACTGTTGAACAGGTCCGACGAGAAGATGTTGAAGTCGAAGCCCCGGCCGCGATTGACACCGCCCGAATTGTCGGTGCCGCCGGTGGTGCCGATCGCCTCCATGCCGTTGATGCGCACCCGGCTATATTCGGGCCCCAGCCCGCGCACCGAGATGTTGCGGCCTTCGCCGTTGACGCGGCTGATCGACACCCCGGGAATGCGCTGGAGCGATTCCGCCAGATTCAGATCGGGGAATTCGGCGATGTCCTCGGCCTTGATGACGTCGATCGTCGCGGTCTCGTTGCGCTTGATGGTGATCGCGCTGCTCAGACTGGCCCGAAAACCCTGGACGATGATTTCTGCCCCTTCGCTCTCGTCCGGCGCGGATGGCGGCGCGACGGGTGCGGGCTGGACCTGCGCGAGGGCCGAGGACGCGACCAGTGCCGCCGCCGCGCTCGACGCGACGAAGACGCTCTTCAGGGTTCGGATATGCGACATGTGCCTCCAGCCTCTCTCGGGAGCCCGGCTTCGTTCGAGCCGGGTCTGCAGGCCGTGGGTAGCCTCGCCGCGCCGGCAATGACCAACCTCAATCGGACATGGATCAATGCAGGCCTTGCACCGATCTTCGGCGAAGCGGCGCCGGACGCGCCGATCGAGCCAGTCTTTGGCTGGATCATCCCGGCTTTTGGCTTGGACCGGTTGCGGCGCGGCGACTAGGGAGGCGGGATGAGACCGCCCCCTGCAGGCGGCGCGGCTGGGAGAGAGGATTTGAACGAGCTGCCCGTCCGGCCGACCCGCGTGCGCTACGCGATCATCGCGCTGATCTTCCTGATCACCTCGGTAAACTATGCCGATCGCGCCACCTTCTCGATCGCCGGCAGCGCCGCGGCGCGGGAGCTGGCGCTGAGCCCCGTCCAGACCGGCTTCATCCTCTCCGCCTTCGCCTGGGCCTATGTGCTGGCGCAGATCCCCGGGGGCGTGCTGCTCGATCGCTTCGGGACCAAGCGCGTCTATGCGGCGGCGATCCTGCTCTGGTCGCTGTTCACCGCCACCCAAGGCTTCGCCGGCTGGATCGCCGGGATCTCGGTAGTGGCGATGCTCTTCGCCCTGCGCTTCCTGGTGGGCCTGGCCGAGGCACCCTCTTTCCCCGGCAACGCGCGGCTGGTCGCGGCGTGGTTCCCCGCCGCCGAACGCGGCA
The DNA here is from genome assembly GCF_000226955.1 of Sphingomonas elodea ATCC 31461. GTDB lineage: Bacteria > Pseudomonadota > Alphaproteobacteria > Sphingomonadales > Sphingomonadaceae > Sphingomonas > Sphingomonas elodea. Next base: position 48,946 of record NZ_AGFU01000004.1, on the reverse strand, counting down.
CGGCGGCCGCGATCTTCAACTCGGCGCAATACTTCTCGCTGGTCGCCTTCGCGCCGCTGATGGGCTGGCTGGCCCATCAGTTCGGCTGGCGTTCGATCTTCTGGGCGATGGGCGGACTGGGCGTGCTCGCCACGCTGGTGTTCGTCCGCTTCATCCACAGCCCGGCGCACCATCGCCGCGTCAACGCTGCCGAGCGCGCCTATATCGAAGCCGGCGGCGGGTTGATCCATCTGGAAGAGGGCGGCGCGACAGCCGCCCAGGCCTTCGCCTGGCGCAATGTCGGCCGGCTGATCGCCAACCGGATGATGCTGGGCATCTATCTCGGCCAGTACTGCATCAACGTGCTGACCTATTTCTTCGTCACCTGGTTCCCGATCTACCTGATCAAGGAGCGCGGGCTGAACGTCCTGGAGGCGGGGTTCGCCGCGGCGGCCCCTGCCCTGTTCGGCTTCGCCGGCGGGCTCGCCGGGGGATTCCTCTCGGATCGTATCCTCAAGCGCACCGGCTCGCTCGATCGGGCCCGCAAGATACCGCTCGTCCTGGGCATGCTGCTCGCTTCGCTGATCATCGGCTGCGTCTGGGCGCCCGGCGAGGGGCTGGTGATCACGCTGATGTCGATCGCCTTCTTCGGAAAGGGCATCGCCTCGCTCGGCTGGGCGATCATGGCCGATGTCGCGCCACGGCGGCTGGCCGGGCTTTCGGGCGGCGTGTTCAACATGTTCGGCAACATCGCCGGCATCGTCACCCCGATCGCGGTCGGCTATATCGTGGGCACGACCGGGTCCTTCGATCTCGCCCTCGTCTTCGTCGGCGCACACTGCCTGCTGACGATCTTCGCCTTCCTCGTCCTCGTCGGCCCGATCCGGCGGATGGAGCTGCCCGAATGACGTTCCGCCGACGCGACCTGCTGGCCGGCATCGCGGCCGCGACGCTCCCCGCCACCGCCCGCGGCGCGCCGCCGACCCTCGTCGCCGACCGCCCGATGGCGCCCCCGGACTGGGCCCGCCTCCAGCGCACGCTGCTCCGCGCCAATGCGGAGGCGTGCGAGGCTTTCTATGCCCGCTATGTCGACGATCGCGACCAGCTTCGCGTCTTCGCGCGCTGGGGCGCCAACGACGGCCCCGACGATGCGGCGGAGGCGACCAACGACTGGGCACTGCTGCACGCGCTGGGCGGCGCCGATCGCATCCTCGATCTGGCGCAGCGCTTCTGGGAAGGGCATCTGCGACAATATACCGCCGCCCGCACGGTGGACGTGCCGATTGCCCGCCAGGGCATGTATGCCCGCGAGTTTCCGGTCCAGATGGACTGGCAACACAATTCCGAAGGGCTCACCACCTTCAACCTGCTCGGCATGTCCACGCCCGGTGACCGCACGCTGCTCGCACGGACCCGGCGCTATGCCGACTTCTATACCGGACGCGACCCGATCGCGCACAACTACGATCCGGCACACCGGGTGATCCGCTCGATGCTCAACGGCAGCCTCGGGCCGATGCTTCGCCCTGCCACCCCGCTCGACTGGGCGGGCGACCCGTTCGAGGCCGGCGCGCGCTTCCACATGGAGCATGGCGAGACCAGCTATCAGCAGACGCTGGACCATTATGCCGAATATACCGACGTGGTGTGCGACAGCCCGCTCAACCTGCAGGCGACCACGCTGGGCCTGAACGCCTATGCGCTGGGTGGGGGCGAGCGCTACCGGCGCTGGGCGCTCGACTATCTCGATGCCTGGGTCGACCGCGCCAGGGCCAATGGCGACATGCTGCCGAGCAAGGTGGGGCTGGACGGCCGTACCGCACCGGACTGGTGGGGCGGCGTCTATGGCTGGGGCTTCTCGCCGGTGGTGCCCCAGACCGGCAAACGCGAGGATCGCAACCGCGTGCCCCGTGCGATCACCGCGTTCATGAACGCCGTGCTGCTCACCGGCGATCTCGGCTATATCGACCTGTGGCGGCGCCAGACCGCACGCATCAACGCAGCCGCGAAGCGCATCGACGGGCGGGAGCATACACCGACCATGTTCGGCCCGGAGGGCTGGTATGGCTGGAAGCCCGGCCCGTATCGCACCAACGGCTTCGAGATCTGGTATCTGCGCCAGCACGCCGACGACCGTGCCGCCGCCGGCGACCATCCCTGGCTCGCCTTTCTGGAGGGGCGCAACCCGGACTATCCCCTCCGCGCGCTCCGGGCAGACCTCGATCGCGTCGCCGCGCGCGTCGCTGCCCGCGAGAAGGATCCGACCACCCCCGAAACCCGCCTCGCCGACTGGCCGATCGACATCAATCCGGCGAGCGTGACCAGCCTCGTCCAGCTGATGACAGGCGGACTGCACATCGCCCGCCCGCCCTGGTCACCGACCTCGCCGTCACAGGGGGGCGTGCCGCTTCATTGCCGGCTGCGCTATTTCGATGCCGATCGGCGACGGGCCGGCGTACCGGAAGATGTCGCGGCGCTGGTCCACGCGATGGACGACGGCGCGGTGGAGGTCACGCTGGTCAACCTGGCCCGCGACCATGCCCGCCGGGTGACGGTGCAGGGCGGCGCCTATGCCGAACACCGGATCGACAGCGTGACGATGGACGGCCGCACCCTGCCTGTCGGCGCGCGGGCATTCACGCTGCGGCTGGAGCCCGGCTGCGGCACCCGGCTGCGCATCGCGATGCGGCGCTTCGCCGATCGGCCGACGCTCGCCTTTCCCTGGGATCGCTGATCCGCCGGCACGGCCGCCTTACGTCTCGGCCGCGAGGGCGCAGAGCAGCCGCATCGGCTCCAGCGCCGGATTGGCGTTGTCGCGCCGCCATGCCATGTGCAGTTCCACCGGCGCATCGGGCACCGTCTCCAGCGTGCGGAACTGCACGTCGGTAAGATGTAGGCCGGAGGCCGATTGCGGCACCACTGCCGCCGCGAGCCCTGCCTGCACCAGCCCGAGCATCGAATGGATCTGGGTGACGTGCTGGACATAGAGCGGCGTCACCCCGGCATCGTCGAACAGCCGGACCAGCATGTTGTGGAAATAGCCCGCGCCTTCGCGCGAATACATGATCAGCGGCTCGCCATCGAAGTCGGCAAGCGTGAATTCCGCCTTGCCGAGCCCCGGATCGCCCGGCGGCAGGGCGACGACCAGCGGCTCGCGCGCGACGCACAGGGTGTCGAATTCGTGCCGGTCGATCGGTGGCCGAACGAAGCCGATGTCGATCAGCCCGGTGAGCAGCGCATCGACCTGGTCGCCGGACACCATCTCGCGCAGCTCCAGATCGATGTTGGGCAGCCGCGCCCGGGCCTGGGCGACGATCCGCGGCACCAGACCGTAGCCGGACACCGCGGTGAAGCCGATCGCCACCTTGCCGCTGTCCCCCCGCGCCACCCGCCGCGCCGACAGCGCCGCGCTCTCCGCCAGGCGCACGATACGACGCGCCTCGATCAGGAACACTCGGCCGGCCGGCGTCAGGCTCACCTGCCGGCTGGTCCGCTCCAGCAGGGTGACGCCGAGGATCCGCTCCAGCAGCTGGATCTGCCGGCTGAGCGGCGACTGGGTCATGTTCAGCCGCTGCGCCGCGCGGCCGAAATGGAGTTCCTCGGCAGCGGCGACGAAGCAGCGTAGCTGACTCAGCTCGAACATGGCCATCGTCTACCGCAGGCCGGGGCTGCAAGTCACGCGGCGGGCACGGCCGCTCCGGCGCCGTCCCTGGCGCGGGCGATCAGGGCGGCGAGTTCCGCCTGCTCGCCCTCGGTCAGGTCGGTGAGCGGCGTGCGGACCGGCCCCGCATCGCGCCCGACCGCGCGCATCCCCGCCTTTACGATCGACACCGCATAGCCGCGGCCGCGATTGCGCAGCGCGATATAGGGCATCACGAACGCGCGGAGCTGGGCGAGGATCTCGGTCCGGTCATCGGCGCGGACAGCGCGGTAGAAGTGCAGCGCCCATTCCGGCAGAAAGTTGAAGATCGCCGAGGAATAGGTGGTGACACCCATGGTCAGATACGGAGTGGCGAAGGTCTCCGCGGTGGGCAGCCCGCCGATATAGGTCAGCCGGTCGCCCATCCGCGCATAGATGCGGGTCATCAGTTCGATGTCGCCTACCCCGTCCTTGAAGCCGACCAGATTGGGGTTGCGTTCGCACAGCCCCGCCAGCGTCTCGTCGTCGAGGACGGCGTTGTCGCGATTGTACACGATCACGCCCAGCCCGGTCGCCCTGCACACCGCCTCGACATGCGCGGCGAGGCCCGCCTGCGACGATCCGACCAGATAGGGCGGCAGCAGCAGCAGCCCGTCCGCCCCGGCCTTTTCCGCGCCGCGCGCGATCTCGACGGCGATCGCGGTGCCATAGCCGCATCCGGAGATCACCGGCAGCCGCCCGTTCGCCTCCGCCACGGCAGCGCCCACTACCCGGACGACCTCGTCGGGAGTGAGCGAGAAGAACTCGCCGGTACCCCCGGCAGCGAACAGCCCGGCCAGCTCGTGCGAGAGCATCCACGCGCAATGGGCCCGATACGGACCTTCGAGAAAGGCTCCTTCGGCATCGAAATGGGTCACGGGGAAGGACAGCAGCCCGCCACCCAGGGTGCGGGCCATGTCGTCCGGGCGCATCGTCGTCACTGCATCATCTCCTGGAGCGTGCCGCCATCGATGCGCCACGGGTCTCATTCGATGGCCTAGGGTCTCTCCACCGCCGGGTCCAAGCTAAAGCCGCGATGGATCGATGCGCGCTGTGGCATGATGGAGCCCCTGCGACTTGCGAGCACGCTTTCACCAGGTTCGTACATCGGAAGAGCACACGAGCATCCCCCGCGTCATCGGCGCCGTGCTCCCCGAGCAAAAGGACGAATACCAGCTCAGAACCGCTACATGCAGATCGAGGAGGTGCCCCCGCTACAGATTACACGCAAGGCCGCCTGATCCAGCAGGCAGCGTCAAGTGCGGGCAGCATGTCCGGATCTTCCGGCGTGCGTAGCGGCATCAGGCTGCGGTTCCCCGTTCATACCAGCCCCGCGAAGCCTTTACGATCGAGACGACCGACAGCATCACCGGCACTTCCACCAGCACGCCGACGACCGTCGCCAGCGCCGCGCCCGACTTGAGCCCGAACAGCGAGATGGCGGCGGCCACCGCAAGCTCAAAGAAGTTGGACGCACCGATCAGCGCCGCGGGCGCCGCCACGCACCAGGCCACGCCGAACCGGCGGGACAGCCAGTAGGCGAGACCGGCGTTCAGATAGACCTGGATGAGGATCGGCACTGCAAGAAGCGCGATCACCAGCGGCTGCGCGACGATCGCCTCACCCTGGAAGCCGAACAGCAGAACCAGTGTCGCCAGCAGCGCGAAGAGCGACACAGGGCCGAGGCGCGCCAACAGCCGATCGAGCGCGGCCGGTCCGCCGCTGGCCAGCACGGCACGGCGGACGAACTGGCCGGCGCTCACCGGCACGACGATATAAAGCAGCACCGAGATCAGCAGCGTATCCCATGGCACCGTCACCGACGCCACGCCGAGCAGCAGCCCGACCAGCGGCGCGAAAAGAAACACCATCAGCACGTCGTTCAGCGCGACCTGCGACAGCGTATAGGTCGGCTCCCCGTCGCAGAGGTTGGACCAGACGAACACCATTGCCGTGCAGGGCGCCGCCGCGAGCAGGATCAGGCCGGCGATGTAGGACGGCCCCTCTCCCGTCGGCAGCAGCGGTGCGAACAGCCAGCCGATGAACAAGGTGCCCAGCGCCGCCATCGAGAAGGGCTTCACCGCCCAGTTGATGAACAGCGTGACGCCGACGCCCTTCCAGTGCTGCCGCACCGAGCCGAGCGCGCCGAAGTCGATCTTGAGCAGCATGGGAATGATCATCAGCCAGATCAGCACGGCGACGATCAGGTTGACCCGTGCGACCTCGGCGGCCGCGATCGACGCGAAGACATGGGGCAGCGATTGCCCGAGACCGATGCCGGCGCCGATGCAGAGCACCACCCACAGCGTCAGATAGCGCTCGAAGATGCCGATGCCGGGCCGTGGGGGTGTGGCGTCGCGTGTAGGGGGAATCGTCGACATCGCGTCAGCGCACCCGTTCGCCAGCCGCATCGACCACCTGCTCGCCATCCTCCTTGGCGAAGGCGCCGCGCTGGGCGGCCGGCAAAATTTCGAGCACGGCTTCGGAGGGGCGGCACAGCTTCACGCCCAGCGGCGAGACGACCAGGGGGCGGTTGATGAGGATGGGGTGCGCCATCATGGCGTCGAAAAGCGCATCGTCGGACAGCGACGGTTCGCCCAGGCCCAGTTCGGCATAGGGCGTGCCCTTCTCGCGCAGCAGGTCGCGCGGGGTGATCCCGGCGCGGGCGATCAGGTCGAGCAGCATCGCCCGCGAAGGCGGGGTCTTCAGATACTCGACGACATGCGGCTCGATGCCGGCATTGCGGATCATGGCGAGTGCGTTGCGCGACGTACCGCATTCGGGGTTGTGGTAGATGATGATGTCGACGGCCATGGCGCGTCCTTTCAGCAGCAGGGGGCGAGTTCGGCGACGAGGGGCGCGCACAACTCGGCGCTGCCCGCACAGCAATCCTTGACGAGGAACAGGGTCAGCGCGCGCAGGCTCGCAAGATCGGCGCGATAGATAATCGAGCGGCTTTGACGCTCGGAGCGGATCAGGCCGGCGCGTGCGAGAATACCGAGATGCGCCGACATGGTGTTCTGCGGCACGTCCAGCTGACGAGCGATCTCCCCGGCCGCCATGCCGTTCGGCTCGTGCCGAACCAGCATCCTGAACACATCGAGGCGTGTTCCTTGGGCAAGGGCCCCCAGCGCAGCGATTGCCGATTCGTTTTCCATATATCCAGTATAACGGATATGTGGGCCTGACTGCGAGCGTAGAGTTCAGCCTGCGATGGTATCCCCACACTGTGCGCAGGACTGGCATTTAGGGTCTGCGGGTGTGCGGAAGAGCCGAGGGGACGACTTGAAGACCGGCTGAAGTCAATCCAGCCCCTCGACCAAACCGTTTTAGCGTCTGAGCAACTGTTCAAGCGAGGAAGCGGTTCGACGTCGGCTGGACGCAGAGATTCCTGAGCTCAAGCCTCTTTGGCCCGCCACAAGCGAACGCACGTGGGACGACATGCCTCGGCTGCCCCTCTCAGCACATGACAAGCCCGCACGCTAAGGTTAGGGTCAGAGCGTGCAGCCGTTACGCCGCCTTGTTGCCAGTCATCGTGTCGTCGCCGGGGCGATCCTCGCGCTGGCGCTGGTGATGAAGCTGCTGATCCCCGCCGGCTTCATGCCGACGGTGGCGAATGGCCAGATGGTCGTGCGGATGTGCTCGGGAACGGGGCCGATGACGATGGTCATGGCAATCCCCGGATTCGAGGACAAGGCCGACCGCGAGGGCGACCACGACAAGCATGCGCAGCCTTGCGCCTTCTCCGGCCTGTCCACGCCGTCGCTGGCAGCGGCGGATCCGATCCTGCTGGCGCTGGCGATCCTCTTCGTACTGGCGATGGGTGTCCGCGCGCTGGCGGCGCCGACTACGTCCGCACCACCCTATCTACGACCGCCGCTTCGCGGCCCACCGGCACACTGATCGACCACGCCGCGTGATCGGCTGACGGGAAGGCTGTGCCCTGGCGCCGCCGTCTCGCGCGCCGTCATGCCTCGTTGCATCGTCCGGCCGGAACATCCCCATGCGCGATGCCGGCTGGCGTCGAGGACTGCCATCCATGCGCTATTTCCTTCCAGCGCGGGCGCCCGCCCGCCAGAACCGCGTTCGCCTGCATGCTCCGGCGGCGAGCACCCTGCCGCCTTTCATTGCCTCGCTACGCAGGCTTCGCCGTTTGTCGTGGCTGCTGATCGCTGTCTGCATGCTGGTGCGGCTCGGAACAGCGATCGCTGAGGACACCCCCAGCGGGGGCGGCGACGCCGTCGCTGCGGCGGAGCAACCACGATGAGCGCCGAAGCCTCGCGCGCATCGCGACCCTCCCCATGGGAAACGACAACCGAAGCCGCGTTCGAGGTGCGGCTGGTAGCCCCGCGATCCCCGTTTTCGTCGGAGGGCACGCTGCGCCTCGGTGGCGCAGCATTCGCTGCGATTCCTGCCGCTCGGTGCGTGGCCGGTGCTGGTCTTTTCGGTCCTCGACCGGACCCGCCTCGAAACCGGCAGCCTGTCCGAACCCGACTTCGAACTCGGGCGCGTCCCGCGGCGCACGCGGAACCGGATCGGCCGCTTCTTGTCCGCAGCCCGCGGCCTTTCCTGACCAACCCGTCCCGTCATTCCTCCAATGCAAGGAAGATACTTGCGATGAAACGCATTCTTGCCGGCCTGACCTGCTCCATTGCCGTCGCCAGCCCGGTGCTTGCCCATGGGTTCAAGCTCGGCAGCCTCGAAATCGCCCATCCCTGGACCCGCCAGACCGCTCCCGGCCAGCGTAATGGCGGCGGCTTCCTCGTCGTCACCAACAAGGGCCGGGCGGCTGACCAGTTGGTCGGCGTCGCCTCGCCCGTGGCAGACAAGGTGGAGCTCCACACCATGTCGACGGACGGCGGGATCATGCGCATGCGTCCGGTGACCGGCGGGCTGCCGATCCCGGCGGGCGGCACGCTCACGCTCGCGCCGGGCGGGTACCACGTCATGCTGATCGGACTGAAGGCGCCGCTCACCCTGGGCATGATGGTGCCGCTGACGCTGCGCTTCGCGCGGGCGGGCACGATCACCGTCCAGCTCAAGGTCGAGCCGGTCAGCTTTACCGGGGCGGCAGCGCATGACCAGCATTGATCCGGACGGCACGCCCCGGCAGCGCCGCGCCGCGCCGGGCTGGATCGGCTGGGCGATAACGGGTCTGCTGCTGCTCGCGCTGGCGGGCGGCGCGGCCTATTGGGTCACTCGCCGCGATGCACCCGCCAGCGCCGCCCCAAGCTTCGGCGGCGCCTTCGCCATGACCGATCAGAACGGCAACACCGTCACCGACCGGTCGCTGCGCGGCAAGCCCTATGCGATCTTCTTCGGCTTCACCCGCTGTCCGGACGTCTGCCCGACCTCGCTCAACCGCATGGCCCAGCTGCGCAAGCAGCTCGGGCCTGACGGCATGAAGTTCGCCATCGTCTTCGTCTCGGTCGATCCCGGCCACGACAAGCGCCAGGACATCGGCAGTTATCTCACGCTGTTCGGCACGCCGATCATCGGGCTGACCGGCACCGATGCCCAGCTCGCGCAAATCGTGAAGGCGTTCCACGTCTATTACGAAAAGGTGCCGGTATCCGGTAACGACTACACGATCGACCACACCGCCTCGATCTACCTGATGGACCGCGAAGGGCGCTTCGTCACCACCATCGATCACCAGGAACAGCAGGACGTCGCGCTCGAGAAGCTCAAGCGCGTGATCGCGTCCTGAAATCGGGATCATCTATGAACATGGGGAACATTGCTTTGAAAACCGCCCTTCTCGCCGGCGCATGTCTCGCGTTCGCCGCGCCGGCGCTGGCCCAGACCAACCCGCCCGCATCGCCCGAAAGCGATACCCGCTTCACCATCGGCGAGATCATCGTCACTGCGCCCAGCATGGCCCGCTCGACCGAGAACGTCCTCACCTCGGTGGACGTGCTCGGCGGCGACGTCGCCCAGCGCCAGTCGGTCGACAATGCCTGGGAGCTGTTCGCCAGGCTGCCCGGCGTGGTGCTGACAGATTTCAACCAGGGCACTACCTCGGGGCGCTTCTCGATCCGCGGCTTCAACGGCGAGGGCGAGATCAACGCCGTCAAGCTGCTGGTCGATGGCGTGCCGAGCAACGACAATGCCGGAGCGATGACCGCGATCGACATGATCGCGCCGCTAGATATCGCGGGGATCGAGCTGGTGCGCGGCACCTCCGATCCGCGCTGGGGCCTGAACGCCATTGCGGGCAGCGCCAATATCCTCACCCGGATCGGCGGCAGCTATCTCGACGCGCGGCTGCTCGGCGGATCGTTCGGGACGATGGACGGGCAGCTCTCCGCCGGGCTGGAGCGCGGGCGTCTCAGTCAGAACTACATCGTCAGCTACCGCTCGACCAACGGCTACCGTGCCCATGCGGATCTCGAGCGCCTCAACCTCGCCGGCAAATGGTTCTACGATTTCGGCGGCACCCGACTGGGCGCGATCGTGCGCTATTCGGACGCGACCGCGCAGGAGCCCGGCTATCTCACCGATGCCGATGCCTATACCCGGCGGCGCCTCTCCTACCCGATCTCGGAAACCGATGGCGGCACCCGGCGGATCGGCCAGTACAGCCTGCACCTCGACAGCGGCCTCACCGACACGCTGGCGTTGAACGCCACCGGCTATGCGAACAGCCTGCGCGACGACCGTTATGTCCGCTTTTCGAACAACGTCGCGCAGCAGCGGCGGCTGGCCGACGAGCGGCAATATGGCGGCACGCTGGCGCTGCACTATCACCCGCAGGTCGACTTCCTCTACCGGCTGATGCTGGAAGCCGGCGGCGACGTACAGGTGCAGGACAACAAGAGCCAGCGCTGGCTGGCCAATCGCCGCACGCTGACCAGCCAGACCCGCGACCAGAAATTCGACCTCACCGTCTATGGCGGCTATCTGCAGGCGGTGATCGAACCGACCGCCTGGCTGAAGCTTACCCCCGCCTGGCGCGTGGACCGGGTGGCGGGCAATTTCACCAACCGCCTGAACCGCACGACCGCCCCGATCAACGACTATGGCACGATCAGCCAGCCCAAGCTGAACGTGGCGATCAGCCCCGGCGGCGGGGTCACGCTGTACGGCAATTACGGTCGCAGCTTTCAGATCGGGGTAGGCTCGGGCGCCTATTTGGTGCCGCCGCGCACCGCCAACCTCGCGCCCTCGATCAACGAGGGCTATGAGGCGGGCATCAAGTTGGCACGCGGGCGCTGGCTGGAGGCGCGCGTGGCGCTGTGGCAGCAGACCGCGAGCGGCGAGCTCAAGCGCCGTCTCAACGATCCCTCGGGCGATTTCGACAATCTCGGCAAGACCCGCCGGCGGGGCATCGACCTGCAGATCGACGTGAAGCCGGTACGCGGCGTCGACCTGTGGGGCAGCTATTCCTACCAGACCGCCCGCATCGTCACCCCCGATCCGGCAACCCCGTCGCAGGCGGGCAATGATATCGACCATGTTCCTCGCCACGTCTTCTCCGGCGGCATCGACTTGACACCGACCGACAAGCTGCGCCTGTCGCTGACCGGCAACGGCCAGTCGAGCTACCAGCTCAATGCCGCCAACAACCAGGGCAGGTTCGGCGATTATGTCGTGCTCAACGCCGAAGTCGCCTATCAGATCGACGCGCATGTCGAGCTGTCTGCGCAGCTCAAAAACCTCGCCAACGACCGCTACGAATATGTCTGGTACGACGGCACCCAGCGGCTGCACGGCCCGGCCGATCCGCGCGCGCTCTACGGCGCCGTGCGCTTCCGCTTCTGATGGCGGCGGCGCGCCCTTCGCTGCGGGTGCTGGTGCGGCGGGTTCATCTGTGGCTGGGCCTGACGATCGGTGCGCTGTTTGCTGTTGCCGGGCTGACCGGCAGCCTGCTGGTCTTCTACCCGGAGATCGATGCAGCGCTGTCGCCGGCGCTGCGCGCGGTGCCGGCGGGGGCGCGGCCCGCCTCTTGGCAGGTGGTGGTGGACACGCTCCACCGGGAGCATCCCGGCCGCACCGGCGCATGGCGGATCGAAGTGACGGAGGACGGCGGCGTGATCCCGGTGCGCTATTACAAGCCGCGCGAAACCGTGCACCGCGATTTCGCGCCGCTGCTCGTCTGGGTCGATCCGGTGCGGAACACGACGATCCGCACCGGCTTCTGGGGGGACACGCTGTTCACCTGGATCTACGATCTTCATTACCGGCTGCTGCTCGACAAGCCCGGCGGGGTCGCGATGGGCATCGCCGGGATCGGGATGCTGATCCTGATCGCGAGCGGGCTCTGGGCCTGGTGGCCGCGCAGGGGCGGCTGGCGAAGAAGCCTGCACTTCAAGCGCCGGGCGACGCCGGTGCGGCGGCTCTATGACTGCACAAGCTCACAGGGATTGGTGCGCTGGCGCTGTTGCTCGTCATCACCGTCACCGGTGTGATGCTCGATCTGCCGGACCAGGTCCGCCCCCTGCTCCGCCAGATGTCGTCGCTGTACGCGACGCCGGTGCTGACGGTAGCGCCAACCGGCAACCCGCTGCCGCTCGACACGCTGATTGCGCGCGCCGAGCGGCGCTTCCCCGATGGCCGCCTCGCCTGGATCGAGACGCCCGCGCGGGCAACCGCAGCGATCCGCATCAACCTCGCCCGCCCCGGCGAACCGAGCCGGCGCTTCCCGAGGACCAATGTCTGGCTCGATCCCTATAGCGGTCGGATCCTCGCCGTGCGCGACGGGCTGGCGGAAAGCGGCGGCGACGTGCTGCTCAACTGGCTGCACCCGCTGCATGGCGGCGAGGTGTTCGGAATGGCTGGCAGGCTGCTCGCGCTGCTGGCGGGGCTGTCGCCGATTGCGCTGTTCGTCACCGGCCTGCTGCGCTGGCGCCGCCGAAGGCCGCGCCGACGGCACGGGTGAGCGTCCAGCGGGGCGATCCCAAGGAAATCTATCTCCCCTTCGCGAGGACGCCCGTTAGCATCGCTGGCAACAGTACAGACCTACCGCTTGAGAGGAAGAACGACGATGGCCGATCGCCCGCTGCACCCCGAAACGCTTGCCCTGCACGCCGGCTGGCGCGCCGATCCGAGCACCGGCGCGGTGGTGCCGCCGATCTACCAGACGACCTCGTACCAGTTCCGCGATACCGATCATGCCGCCAACCTGTTCGCGCTGCGCGAGTTGGGCAACATCTATACCCGTCTCGGAAACCCGACGACGGATGTGCTGGAGCAGCGCATCGCTGCGCTCGAAGGCGGCGCGGCGGCGCTGGCGGTGGCCTCGGGCCAGGCCGCGTCTGCCTATGCGGTACAGAACCTCGCCCGCGCCGGCGACAATATCGTCAGCGGCACCGACCTCTATGGCGGCACCTGGAACCTGTTCGCCAACACGCTGAAGGACATGGGCATCGAGGTCCGCTTCGTCGATCCCGCCGATCCGGAGGCGTTCGTCCGCGCCAGCGACGATCGCACCCGTGCCTGGTATGTCGAGACGCTGCCCAACCCCAAGCTGATCGTCGCGCCGATCGGCGAGATCGCAGCACTGGGCCGCCCGCTCGGCATTCCGCTGATCGTCGACAATACTGCCGCACCGCTGATCGCCCGGCCGTTCGATCATGGTGCCGCGATCGTGGTCTATTCGACCACGAAATATATCGGCGGTCACGGCACCTCGATCGGCGGCATGATTGTCGATGGCGGCACGTTCGACTGGGAAGCCTTCCCGGATCGCCAGCCTTTGCTCAACACGCCGGACCCCAGCTATCACGGCGCGGTGTGGAGCCAGGCGGCCAAGCCGCTGGGGCCGATCGCCTATATCCTGCGCGCCCGCACCGTGCTGCTGCGCGATCTGGGCGCCGCGCTCTCGCCGACCAACGCCTTCCAGATCCTCCAGGGGCTGGAGACCCTGCCGCTGCGCATGCCGCGCCACTGCGAGAACGCCGCCAAGGTCGTTGCCTTCCTGCAGTCGCGCCCCGAGGTGACGCGGGTGATCCACCCCTCGGTCCAGACCGGCATCCAGGCCGAACGCGCCGCGCGGGTGCTGACCGGCGGCCAGGGCGGGCTGGTCGGATTCGAGCTGGCCGGTGGCAGTGGCGCCGGCCGGGCGTTCATCAACGCACTGCAGCTCTTCTACCATGTCGCCAATATCGGCGATGCGCGCAGCCTCGCCATCCATCCAGCGTCGACTACCCATTCGCAGCTCTCCGCCGAGGAGCAGGCCGTTACCGGTGTGTCCGAAGGCTATGTTCGCCTCTCGATCGGCCTCGAGCATATCGACGACATTATCGCCGATCTGGGCCAGGCACTGGACCGGGCCACCGGGTAAGAATGAGCCGGATGGCCGGCTCTCCCGGCAAGGCTTCCGGCTATTTGCTGGAGCAGAGCGGCGGGGTCGGTGCGGCCGCGCCGTCGTGCTTTGGTTCGAGAACCACCACGAATGCCGTGAAGGCAACCAGTAGGGCGATGGTGACGTGAAGTCCCCGACGGAACCAGCGTTCGCCTTTCGTCAACATGCTCCAAATCCGTAGCTGGACGTTGCGCTTCCACGGTCGAAGCCGCTTCGCGCCACGCTTTATGGACAAACACACGAGGCTCCTGACGCCTAAACGCGGCGAGGACCATGTGGCAAACTGTCCACCCCGCCTCTTCACGCCATTCGACCTGCGCGCCCTTGGGCGTGGCCGATATCGGCCGAGAGCGTGCCGTCCGGGCGAACGCTCCGACCAGCTTGCCGGCATCGACAAAGCGGCGAGACGTTGCAGGGAAGACTGTGCCTTTCCCAGTCCCACTCGCGCTGTTGCAGGTTTTCAATCGATCTATAGCTATAGCATATGGCTCTTCAGATCGATCCGCGTGCACTGATAACCTTCGGTGCCGTTTGCCAGGAAGGATCCATCAGCGCGGCCGCGCGTGCGCTCAACATTTCCCAGCCGTCGGTCTCCGCTACCATCGCCCAGCTTGAACACCGCATCGGCGCGCGGCTCTTTCAGCGTGGGCGTGGTGGTATCGTTCTGACAAGCGAGGGACTGGCGCTGCAACGACGGGCCAGCGCGCTCGACGCGCTGCTTGACGGCGCGATGAAGGACCTCGATGCGGTGCGCCAGGGGATTGTAGGCCCGCTGCGGGTGGGTGGTACGCCCGGTGCACTCGTAAGTCTCCTTCCGCCAGCGGTGGAAAAACTCGAACATCGCTTCGGCGGGTTTGCACTCAACGTCGTCGAGCGACCCGATCGCGAACTGACGGAGATGCTGCGAAAGGGCGAGATCGAACTCGCCTTCGTCACCACCGAGATCGAGACCCCGCCCGCGGACATTGAGGAAATCACCCTCGCCCGGGACCCGTTCGCCCTGATCGTCGGCAGGCGTCACCGAACGCTGCCCAGCAGCATCTCGCTGCGCAAGCTGGCCGATTTGCGCTGGGTGCTGCCCGAGGCGCAGGGCGCCTTCCAGCGGCAAGTGGCAGCGATGTTCGTCGCTGCGGAGGTACCCGAGCCCTGCGACGCCCTGCGCTCCGACTCGCTGCTCCTCACCAAGTCCATCGTGCGGAGCACCAGCCGCGTGACGATCTTGCCGCGGCAGGTGGCGGCTGCCGAACTCTCTATCGGCGTCCTCCGGGCGATCCAGATTGAGGAGGCACGATTCGAACGTAGCATCGGGGTGCGCATGCTCACCCGGGCGCACCATTCTCCGCTCGCTACCGGGCTGCTGGAAGCGCTCAAAGCATAACTCCTACCTATGGATATAGATGAAACCATTATTTTGCTAGACGGATCGGGTGCCGCATGATGCCAGCATAAGAACAACAGTGGAGAGGTCCTGATGCGCACGCTGATCCGCAATGCCCGAATCTTCGATGGCAGCGGAACGCCACCGTTCGACGGTGCCGTGCTGATTGAGGGAGACCGCATCGCGCAGGTGCTGGACAATGCCGCCCCGCTCGCCTCGGCGGCGGATCGCGTCATCGATGCATACGGCATGACGCTGATGCCCGGCATGGTGGATGCGCACACGCATCTCACCTGGGGCTCTTCGGTCGAGAATATCTATCCGCAGTTCCTCCTCCCGCCGGACGAGCTCAAGAAGGCTGCGTGGCGCAACGCGCGGGTGCTGCTCGATCACGGCTTCACCAGCCTCTATTCGGCGGGCGCACTGGGCGACCGGATCGAGCCTGAACTGGCCGCCGCGATCGTGCGCGGCGAAACGCCCGGCCCCCGGCTGGTTCCCTCCACGCTGGAGCGCAGCCCCGAAGGCGAGGACAGCGTCGATACCGGCGACGTGTTCAACGGGCGGGGCCCCGAGGCGATACGCGCCTTTGTCGATCATTGCGCCGGCGAGGGCATCCGCTCTATCAAGCTGATCCTCTCGGGCGAGGATGCGCTCAAGCCCGGCACCGCGCAGGACATCCTCTATACCGACGAGGAGATGGAGGCCGTCGGCGCGGCGGCAAAGGCGGCCGGGATATGGATCGCCTGCCACACCTATACGACGCGGGCCATCCGGATGGCGCTCGGCGCCGGCGCGCGCATCCTCTACCATTGCTCCTTCGCCGACGAAGCGGGCGTCGAGGCACTGGTGGAAGCGAAGGACCGCGTCTTCTACGCGCCCGGCCCGGGCGTCTCGGTTGCGGCGCTCGAAGCCAATCCACCGCCGCATGTCGACATGTCCGCGATGAAGGCCAGCGCCGCGGATCGCATGGCGCTGGAGGCGAAGCTTGTTCCCGCGCTCCGCGCGCGCGGCGTGCGCATCCTGATCGGCGGCGACTATGGCTTCCCGTTCAATCCGCACGGCCGCAATGCCCGCGACCTTGAGCATTTCGTCACCCATTTCGGCTTCACGCCGGCCGAGGCGCTGCGCGCCGCCACCCAATATGGCGGAGAGCTGATGGATCTGGCGGTGGGCCTGGTGCGGCCCGGCTATCTGGCCGATCTGCTGCTCGTCGACGGCGATCCGACGGAAGACGTGCGGATCCTGCAGGATCGCGAACGGCTGAAGATGATCATGAAGAACGGGGTGCTGCACAAGGCTCTCGCGGAAGCCGAAACGGTCTGACATGATGCAAACGGACGTGATCATCATCGGGTGCGGCCCGGTGGGAGCGCTTGCGGCCAATCTCCTGGCGCGTGCCGGCCTCTCGGTGCTGGTGCTGGAGCGCGAAACGGCGCTGCACCCCCTGCCCCGCGCGGTCCATCTCGACCATGAAATGCTGCGCCTGTTCCAGAGCGCGGGCGTGATTGATCGCGTGCTGCCGGACATGCGCGAGACCGACGGGCATCTGCATGTCGGTGCCGACGGCGGGGTGATCCGGTATATGGGCACGGTCGGCGCGCCGCGGCCGTTCGGCTGGGCCAATGACTATTTCTTCTACCAGCCCGAGCTCGAGGCGCATCTGCGCGCGGGCTTTGCCGAAAGCGATCGAGTGCAATTGCTGCTCGGCGCCCAGTTCCTGGGGCTGGAACAGGCCACGGAGAGCGTCACCATACGCTATGCGGTGGACGGCATGGAAACGCACGCCGCCGCCCCCTGGGTGATCGGCTGCGACGGCGCGCGCAGCGCGGTGCGCAAGGCGCTGGACGTCCGGCTCGACGATCTCGATTTCGAGGAGCCCTGGCTGGTCGTCGACGCCGAGGTAGACGGCCCCGTCACCTTCCCGCCGCTGACCGGCGTGCCCGAAGGTGCTGACCTGCAGCGCCTTTCGGTGATGATGTGCGATCCCAAACGTCCGGCGACGGTAGTACCGGGGCGCGGCAACCATCGCCGCTGGGAATTCATGCTGTTGCCCGGCGAGGAGGACCAGGCGATGATGGCGCCCGAGACCGTCTCGGCGATGGTCGGCGCCTGGCTGGGTACGGTGCCGCACCGCATCGTTCGTGCGGCGACATACCGGTTCCACGGCCTCGTCGCCGAGCAATGGCAGGTCGGCCGCGTCTTCCTTGCCGGCGATGCCGCACACCAGACGCCGCCCTTTTTCGGCCAGGGCATGTGCCACGGCCTGCGCGACGTCGCCAATCTTGCCTGGAAGATGGCGGCGATCGTCCACGACCGCGCATCGCCGGCCCTGCTCGACACCTATCAGCCGGAACGGGACCCGCATGTCCGCGCGGTGATCGGCGCCGCAGTCTCGGCCGGGCGGTACATCTGCGAACTGGATCCGGATGCGGCGGCCGCGCGCGATGCCCAGCTGCGGGCGGCGGCAACGCCCGGCCGCACGAAGACCGCCGCCGATCTGATCCCCGCGATCGCCACCGGCATCGTGCTGGCGGGCTCGCCGGGTGCCGGCGAGCGGTTCCTCCAGCCGCGTACCGGCGGCCGGCTGCTCGATGCCGTGACCGGCCAGGGCTGGCGACTGTTCGTCCGCCATGCCGGCATCGCCGGATCGGGCGGCGCGACCCGGGTCGATGCCGGGTCGCTAGACGATGGCGGCGCGCTGCTGGCCTGGCTCGACCGCCACGAAATCGACGCGGTACTCGTGCGCCCCGACCATTATGTCTTCGGTACCGCCAGCGGCGAGGCACAGAGCCTGATCGACGCGCGCGACGCAATGCTCGGCACCCGGCTGGAGGCGGCGGCATGATCCCACTCGCCCGCGCCCGCGCGATTCTCGACGGCGCACTCGCCTTCGCACGGGCCGAAGGCCTGCAGCCGCTCGCGGTGGTGGTGCTCGATGCGGGCGGCCACCCGGTGGCGACCGCGCGCGAGGACGGCGCCAGCCTGTTCCGGCACGACATTGCCCGGGCCAAGGCGATGGGTGCGCTCGGCATGGGCGCCGACACCCGCGTGCTCGCCGAGCGGGCGCAGGGCAATCCCGTCTTCTTCGGCAGCGTCGCAGCCGCGGTCGGTGGGGACATCGCCTTCTCGCCCGGCGGCGTGCTGGTCCGCGACGCGCAGGGCAGCATCCTCGGCGCGGTCGGCATCAGCGGCGACACCGGCGACCGCGACGAAGCGGCCGCGCTGGCCGGAATCAACGGAGAGCATTCGTGAATCTGCGCAGTATCGAAATCGCCTGCCCGGACGCGGCGGGCGCCGCCCGCTTCCTCACCGAGATCTGGGGCCTTGCCCCGGCGGAGGTGCGGGGCGCGACCCACTATCTGCGGGGGTCGGGCAGCTATCCCTATCTGATCGCGATCGCCGAGAGCGATACGCCGTTCGTCCGCAGCACCACCTTCACCTGCACCCGCGAACGGCTGGCCAGCCTGGCCGCCGGCATTGCGCAGGCAGGTCTCGACGCCCGCCCGGTGACCAGCGAGGATCCGGGCGGCGGCGAAGGCCTGATCGTCGAGCTGGCCGAGGGCGAGCTGTTCCGCTTCCTAGCCGATAGCGGCGAGGTCGCCCCGATCGACGGCGACGACTTGCCGGTCAAGCTCACCCACTGCGTGTTCAACGCAATCGACGCCGAAGCGACGGGGCATCTGGTCGAGGCGGCCCTGGGCTTCCGCGTCTCCGATCGCACCAAGGGCATGGTGTTCGTGCGCTGCAACGAGTCCCACCATTCGACCGCCTTCGCCCGCGCCGGCATCGCCTCGCTCAACCATATCGCCTTCGAGATGCGCGACACCGATGCGGTGATGCGCGGCATCGGCCGGCTGCGCGACCATGGCATGGTGCCCGCCTGGGGGCCCGGCCGGCATGGTCCCGGCTCGAACGTGTTCGCCTATTTCATCGCGCCGTTCGGCGGCGTCGTCGAATTCTCGACCGCGGTGGAGAAGGTGCCGGACGACTATCCTGTCGGCGCCCCCAAAGACTGGACCTGG
This sequence comes from Sphingomonas elodea ATCC 31461, assembly GCF_000226955.1. Lineage (GTDB taxonomy): Bacteria > Pseudomonadota > Alphaproteobacteria > Sphingomonadales > Sphingomonadaceae > Sphingomonas > Sphingomonas elodea. The sequence goes on along the minus strand of NZ_AGFU01000004.1, from coordinate 29,582 downwards.
CCGGAAGGCAGGATCGACCAATGGGGCATCTCCGACAGGGACAATGCGGCGCTTCGCGTGGCCGAGGAGCGCTTCCGCTTCCGCCGCGACTGGGAGCCCGCCCCGCTAAACCCATGGATGGGAGCAATCGCCTGATGCGTTACGTGAGTTTCCTCCGCCCCGACGGCACGCCCAGCTATGGCCGGCTGGACGGCGAGCAGATCCTCGAACTGGGCGGCGCCGATCGCCCCGCCGACCTGGCCGCCGCGATCGCCGCCGGCACCCTCGCCGCGCTGGAGCCGGGCCGGACCTGGGCTCGCGGCGACGTGGTGCTGCTGCCGCTGATCCCGAATCCGGGCAAGATCTTCTGCGTTGGGCTCAACTATGCGACCCATGTCGCCGAGACCGGCCGCGAGCAGAAGGACCATCCGGCGATCTTCACCCGCTGGGCGGACAGCCTGGTCGCTGACGGCCAGCCGCTGGTCCGCCCGCCCGAGACGCAGCGCTTCGACTATGAGGGCGAGCTGGCGATCGTGATCGGCCGCTATGGCCGCCGGATCCCGCGCGACCAGGCATGGGACTATGTCGCCGGCTATTCTATCTTCCAGGACGGATCGGCGCGCGACTGGCAGCGGCACAACATCCAGTTCACGCCGGGCAAGAACTTCCCAGCCACCGGCGGCTTCGGCCCGGCGCTGGTCACCCCCGACGAGATCGATGATCTCGGCGCGCTGCGGGTGCAGACGCGGCTGAACGGCGCGCTCGTCCAGGACCAGCCGATCGCCGACATGATCTGGGATATCCCGACGATCATCGAATACTGCTCGGGCTTCACCGAGCTGGCGCCGGGCGACGTGATCGCCACCGGCACGCCGGGCGGGGTCGGCGATAAGCGCACGCCGCCGCTCTACATGCGAGCCGGCGACGTGGTGGAGGTGTCCATCGGATCGATCGGCACCCTGACGAACCCCGTGATCGACGAAGCTTGATTACCGGCGGCACCAACGCCGCCTCAAAACAAAAATCGGAGAGGGTTATCATGAAGAAGCAAGGGATGTTCCGCCTGCTTGCAGGCACCGCCGCCGTGCTGGCCGCTGCCCCCGTCGCGGCCCAGACCGCGCCGTCCGCCACCGAGGTCAGCCCCGCCGTGCAGGACGAGATCGTCGTCACCGCGCAGCGCCGACAGGAGCGCGTGGTCGACGTGCCGATCTCGATCACGGTGGCGAGCGCCGCCCAGCTCGAGCGCCAGCAGGTCAACACGGTCAACGACCTCGCCCGCATCTCGCCCAGCCTCGAAATCCAGCAGGCGCCCGGACAGAATACCGGCGGCGGCGGCTCGCTGCGCGGCATCGGGACGCAGACCTTCTCGGCCGGCTCGGTCGCCTCGGTCGGCATCGTCGTCGACCAGGTCAGCCAGGGCAATGCCAATATCTCCGACTTGTTCGACGTCGCCCGCATCGAAGTGCTGAAGGGTCCGCAGGGCACGCTGTTCGGCCTCACCACCTCGGCCGGCGTCATCAACATCACCACCAATGCGCCCGATCCCACCCAGTTCAGCGCGCGGCTGCGCACCGAGCTTTCCAACGAGGGCACGCTCGGCTCCGGCTTCGGCAACCAGGTGGTGCAGGGTATGGTCAACGTGCCGCTGAGCGCCGATGCCGCGCTGCGCGTCTCCGGCTTCGGCAATCTGCGCCAGGGCCCGAACCGCAACGCGACCACCGGCGACCTCAACGACACCAACCGCTGGGGCGGCCGCGCGCGGCTGTTGTGGCGGAATGACAAGCTGACGCTCAACCTGATCGGCGACTACAGCAAGACGACGACCGAGAATGGCGGCGATTTCTTCACCTTCGTTCGCGCCGGTGGGCCGGGTCCGTTCTTCGGCGGCGCCGGTTTCGATCCGCTCGGCATCACCGCGCGGCTGGCGAGCTGCGGCGTGACGCCGGGCGAAGGCAACCGCAACTATTGCATCGCCAACGGCTTTCGCGGCCGGGCCGAGAGCTACGGTGTGTCGCTCCAGGCCGAATATGCGTTCGAGCCGTTCACGCTCACTTCGATCACCGCATATCGCGGCAGCACCGAAAAGGGCGGCGGCGCAGCGACCAACGTATTCCGCGGCGATCCGCTCGAGCTCCAGGTCGCCAACGGCCTGGTCGACCGCCGCGTCAGCCTCTTCACCCAGGAACTGCGCCTGTCCTCGCCGTCGAGCAACACGATCGAGTACACGGCAGGCCTGTTCTATTCGCGGCAGGTGCAGGATCGCGATCCGGAATCGCTGCGGGTGACGTTGCGCCCGGCTCCCGGCGTGGTGATCCCGATCGCCACGCAGCTGGGTGCCACCGACCATATCTATGACGAATCCTATGCCGCGTTCGGCCAGGCGACGATCCACGTGACCAAGGCGTTGCGCCTGATCGCCGGCGGACGCTACACCAACGCCAGGCTCGGGCTCGACCGGGTGAGCCTCGACAGCCCGGCCAACCCCAACTACGCCCAGCGCCAGGAAAACAACGTCTTCTCCTATCGCGTCGGCGCGCAGTACGACTTGAACCCGACGACGATGGTCTACGCGACCGCGTCGCGCGGCTTCAAGGGCGGCCAGATCGCGACCCCGGCGCTTCCGCTCACCCCCTATGTCGTTCGGCCCGAGATCCCGCGCGCCTACGAACTCGGCCTGAAGAGCACGCTGTTCGGCGGCTGGGTGCTCGACCTCAACGCCTTCTATCAGAACATCAAGGACTTCCAGGCGCAGTCCTGCACCACCATCCAGAACACCGGCGCGATCAGCTGCGTGCAGCAGAACATCAACGGGGTGAAGTCGCGCGGGGCCGAAATCAATCTGTTCGGCCGCGTCACCGAGGGCCTGTCGGTCAACACCGGCTTCCTCTGGGCCAAGGCGACCTATCCGAGCAACTTCCTCGGCACCGACGGCACCCAGATCGGCGGTACCCAGTTGGCCTATGCGCCAGAATACAAGTTCACCTTCTCGGGCGAATATGAAGCGCCGCTCAGCGACAGCATCAACGGCTTCATCGCCGCGGACACGGTGTGGAAGTCGCGGATCCGCTACGAGGCCAATTCGCGGATCGAGACCACCTATCGTCCGCATTGGCTGGTGGGAGGCCGGATCGGCGCGCGGTTCGACCATGACCGGTTCCAGGTCGCGCTGTTCGCGCGGAACCTGTTCAACCAGCACGAGCCGCTGCTCTACCAGAGCGACTTCCCCTACAACGGCACACAGAATGTCGGGGCTATCTACGGCCCGCAATCCTTCCGCCAGATCGGACTGAGCCTCGACGCCAAGTTCTGAGGGGGAGGAAGCGCGATGCAACCGGAGGAAGAACGCCGCGCCATCGCCGCCATGGGCCGGGCGCTCGGCCCGGACACGCTGGCAGCGGTGTACGCCCTGTACCGCGAGGAACAGGAGCGACACGCCGCAGCACAACCGTTCGACAGGGCAGACCTCGCTTATGGCGACGATCCGCGCCAGCGGCTGGACCTGTATCTACCCAAGGGGAGCGGGCCTGCGCCGGTGATCCTTTGGGTGCATGGCGGCGGCTTCCTGCGCGGCGAGAAGGCGTCACCCGATCATCCGTACAATGCCCATGCCGGCCGCTGGGCGGCGCGGCACGGGATGATCGGCGCGGTGATGAACTATCGCCTCGCCCCCGATCATGGCTGGCCCGCGGGCGGCGAGGATGTCGGCCATGCGATCGACTGGCTGCGCGTGCATGTCGGCGACCATGGTGGCGATCCCGCGCGGATCGTCGCGTTCGGCACCTCGGCGGGGGCGACCCATGTGGCGACCCATTTGCGGCTGCGTGCGGCATCGCCCGGTATCGCCGGGGCGGTGCTGCTTTCCGGGCTGTATGGCTTCGCCGCCCTCGAGGAACGGGACACGCTCTACTACGGCGAACCAGCGCTCTATCCCACGCGCCGGCCGCGCGAGGCGATGATCGCCACCGAGACCCCGCTGCTCCTCGCCTGCGCCGAGCACGAACCCGCCCGCTTCCAGCAGGAAGCGATCGGCCTGCTCGCCGCCCGTCTCGACGCGCACGGCAAGGCATCGCCCTTCTTCTACGGCAGCGGACACAATCATTTCAGTCTCGCCTATCATCTCGGCACCGCAGACAGGCGGCTGTCCGACGCGGTGCTGGCCTTTATCGGAGATCTCCCTTGAACCTCGACCGTCGCTCCTTCGCCGCAGCCGCCGCAGCCGGTGTCCTGCTGCCACATGCCGTACGGGCCGCCCCACCCCGCGTCACCTTTCCGAAGGGCTTTCTGTGGGGCGCCGCGACGGCGGGGCACCAGATCGAGGGCAACAACCTCAACAGCGACATCTGGCTGCTCGAACAGGTCAAGCCCTCGGTCTTCTCGGAACCCTCGGGCGATGCCTGCAACAGCCTGGAACTCTGGCCGATCGACCTTGATCTGGTGAAGTCCCTCGGGCTGAACTGCTATCGGTTCAGCCTGGAATGGGCGCGCATCGAGCCCGAGCCGGGCCAGTTCTCGATCGCGATGCTCAACCATTACAAGGCGATTGTCGACGGCTGCCGGGCCCGCGGGCTCGCCCCGCTGGTCACCTACTGCCACTATGCAGCGCCGCGCTGGTTCGCCGCGCGCGGCGGCTGGCTCAACCCGGAAGCGCCGCAGTTGTTCGCCCGTTTCTGTGATCGCGCGACGCGCCATCTGGGCGCGGGCATCCACACCGCGATGACGCTGAACGAGCCGAACATCGTGCCGATGCTCCAGGTCGTGCTGCCACCCCAGGCGCAGACGATCATCGCCCTGACGCTGGACGGCGCGGCCAAGGCGCTCGGCGTGCCGGAACTAGCGGTGGCGAACACCGCCAAGCAGGCCGACGTTCCCCGGCTCACCGCCGCGCTGCTCGCCGCGCACAAGGCAGGCAAGGCAGCGATCAAGGCGGCGCGCCCCGATCTCCCGGTCGGGCTGACGCTGGCGATGTTCGACGACGAGGCGGTCGGCGCGCCCGCCATGCGCGACCGGATGCGTCAGCAGCTTTACGGCACGTGGCTCGAAGCGGCACGCGACGACGATTTCATCGGCGTGCAGAATTACGAGAAGGTGCGCTGGGGGCCGGAAGGTCGCCTGCCGCCGCCCGCCGGCGCGGTGCGCAACGACAATGGCGGCGAAGTCTATGGGCCGTCGCTGGCCAATGCCTGCCGCTATGCCCATGCGGTCGCACGCGTACCGGTGCTGGTGAGCGAACACGGCGTCGCAACCTCCGACGACAGGATCCGGGCCAAGCTGATCCCCGGCGCCTTGGTCGAACTCCACAAGGCGATGGTGGAAGGGTTGCCGGTGCTCGGCTATGTCCATTGGTCGCTGCTCGACAATTACGAATGGGTCGCCGGCTACAAGTCCCATCTCGGGCTGTTCGCCGTCGATCGCACGACCTTTGCCCGCACCGCGAAGCCAAGCGCCGGCGTGCTGGGTGCGATCGCCCGGGCCAACGGGCTGTGAAAGCCTGGCTGCTCGCGACCGTCGCCCTGCTCGCGCCGCTCCAGGCGCTGGGCCAGGAGGCCGATCCGCTGGCGGCCGGCTTCCGCGATCCGCCGCAGGAGGCGCGCCCACGCACCTGGTGGCACTGGCTCAACGGCAATGTGACCGAGGCGGGCATCGACAAGGATCTCGCCTGGATGGCCGAGATCGGGCTGGGCGGCGTGCAGAATTTCGATGCCTCGCTCGGCACGCCGCAGATCGTCGCCAAGCCTCTCGCCTATATGTCGCCCGAATGGAAGCAGGCCTTTGCCCATGCAGTGCAGATCGCCCATGCGCACCGGCTGGAGTTCGCCATCGCCGGATCGCCCGGCTGGAGCGAATCCGGCGGGCCATGGGTGCCGCCGCAGGACGGCATGAAGAAGCTGGTGTGGAGCAGCACGCTGGTCGAGGACGGGCAGCGCTTCACCGGGGCGCTCGCCGCGCCGCCCACCGCCACCGGCCCGTTCGGCACTGCGGCGTTCCACGATCCGCTCGCCGCGACCACCGGTGCAGTGCCGCCACCGCCGCCCTCCGCCAGTGGGACGATTGCCGTGCTCGCCGTGCCCGAGCCGGTGGGCGACGATGCCGGTCTGCCGGTCGCGACCGCAGCCGACGGCAAGGCGCTGGATGCGCACGCGCTGGTGGATGGCCGCGAGGACACCGCGCTCACGCTGCCGTTCGACGGCAAGAGCGATGCGGTAGCGGTGACGTTTGCCTACCCCCAGCCGCGCACGGTGCAGACCGCGACCCTGTTCCTGCCAGGCGGCGTTCCGCCTTTCGGTGCCGCACCGTATCTGCCGACCCTGGAGGCGGAAACCGAAAGCGGGTGGCAGGCCGTGGCAACGCTGCCGATGGCGAACGTGCCCACCACCGTCGTCTTCGCGCCGGTGACCGCGCGCCGCTTTCGCCTGCGACTGCCTGCCTTCGTACCCACCACCCCGCCGGCGATGGAGCCGCCAGCACCTGGCGCGGAGATGGTCAACATTTTCGGGGCTGGTCCGGCCGGGCAGATCCAGCTGGCGACCTTCGCGCTATCTGCTGCACCGCGCGTCGATCGGTTCGAGGCCAAGGCCGGCTTCACCACCGTTCCCGATTATTATGCGCTCGACAAAGTGCTGCCCGCGATCGCCCCCCCTGCGCCCGGTGCGGTGATCGACCTCAGCGCGAAATTACGCGCAGACGGCACGCTCGACTGGACGCCGCCGCCGGGCCGCTGGCGGGTCCTGCGCTTCGGCTGGTCGCTGCTCGGCACGACGAACCATCCCGCAGCGCCGGACGCGACCGGGCTGGAGGTCGACAAATATGATCCGGGCGCGGTGCGCCGCTATTTCGACCAGTATCTGGACACCTATGCCGGGGCGATGGGCGGCACCGATAAACTGGACGCGCTGGTGACCGACAGCATCGAGGCAGGCGACGCCAATTGGACGCCCGCGATGCTGGCCGAGTTCAAGGCCCGGCGCGGCTATGACGCGACCCCCTGGCTGCCGGTACTGAGCGGCATCGTGATCGGCTCGCGCCCAGCCAGCGACGCCTTCCTGTTCGACTATCGCCAGACGCTGGCCGAACTGCTCGCCGACGCGCACTACGGAACGCTGGCGAAGATCGCGCACGATCGCGGCCTGCGCGTCTATGGCGAGGCGCTCGAAGACCAGCGGCCGCAGCTGGGCAACGACATGGCGATGCGCGTGCATGCCGACGTGCCGATGGCGGCAATGTGGGCGTTCGGCCATGGCGGCCGGCCGCGCCCGACCATGGTGGGCGACGATCTCGGTGCGGCGTCGGTCGCGCATGTCTATGGCCGGCAATATGCCGCCGCCGAAATGTTTACCTCGGCCTTCGCGCCCTGGGCGTTCGCGCCGAACGATCTGCGGCCGGTCGCCGACCTCGCCTTTGCGCTGGGGATCAACCGGCCGGTGATCCACACCTCGGTACATTCGCCCGACGAGAACAAGCAGCCCGGCCTCAGCCTCGCGGTCTTCGGCCAATATTTCAACCGCCACGAAAGCTGGGCGCGACTGGCGCGGCCCTGGATCACCTATCTCGCGCGAACCGGATACATGCTCCAGCAGGGTACCCACGTCGCCGACATCGCCTATTTCTTCGGCGAGGAAGCGCCGCTGACCCAGCTCTATGCCGATGGCCGGCTCACGCTGATGCCGGTGACGCACGGGTTCGACTTCGTCGATGCCGGCGCGCTGGCGGACGCGCTGTCGATGGACGGCGGCGTGCTGCGATCAAAGGGCGGCGCCCGCTATCGGCTGCTCTATCTCGGCGGCACCGCGGCGCGGATGACGCTGCCGACGCTGCGCCGTATCGCCGCGCTGGCGGAATCGGGTGCGACGATCGTGGGCATGGCGCCGGTCGCCTCGCCCTCGCTGGCCGACGATCCGGCGGCATTTCGCGCGCTGGTCGCGCGGCTGTGGCCCGGCGGCGCCGAGACGAACGTCGGCGCCGGCCGGGTGCTCGCGACGCGCGACCTCAACGCCGCCCTCGGGACGCTGCAGATCGCGCCGGATTTCGGCGGCGGCGATGCATCGATGCTGTTCCAGCACCGCGCACTGAGGGACGGCGGGCACGTCTATTTCGTGGTCAATCGCAGCACCAGCGCGCGAACGATCACCGCTAGGTTCCGGGTTCAGGGTCTCGTGCCGGAGCAGTGGCACGCCGATACCGGCACGAGCGAGCCGCTTAGCTACCGGATCGAGCGGGGCGCGACGCTGGTGCCGCTGACGCTCGCGGGCGAACGCTCCGCGCTGGTCGTCTTCCGACCCCCAGCCACCGCGCTCGCGCGCACGATCGTTGCACCGGCGCTCGTACCTGCTGCCACGCTCGATGGCCCTTGGTCCATCCGCCTTCAGTCCGGTCGCGGCGCGCCCGCCGCCACGAGGCTTGCCGCTCTGGCGCCGCTTGATCGCAACGCCGCCCCGGAAATCCGGCACTTCTCTGGCGAGGCGACCTATTCCCGCAGCTTCGCGCCCCCGGCCGGGTGGCGCCCAGGTCAGCCCTTGTGGCTCGATCTCGGGCAAGTGGGCGACGTCGCCTCGGTGCAGGTGAACGGCCGCGACGCCGGAACCGTTTGGCAAGCGCCGAACCGGCTGGAGATCGGCAAGCTTGTCGCGAAGGGAACGAACACGCTCACCGTCACGGTGGCGAATCTGTGGGTCAACCGGCTGATCGGCGATGCCCAGCCCGGCGCGATGAGGATCGCCTGGGTCGCCGCGCCCACGTATCGCGCCGATGCGCCGCTCCGCCCGGCGGGTCTGATCGGGCCCGTCCAACTCCTGAAGGAGCGGCGATGACCTCGGCCCAATGCCCATCGCCGCCGCTGCCTGGTCGCGCACCGACTTCAGGTCTTTCCGACCGCGATTATCGTTACATAATATTTCTCGGGCGACACCCCTGACCTCCAAAAGGCAAGGGTTCGCTGCGCATTCGACAACGTCACCCCACAAGTGCATGCAATCATTGCGATCTGAATAACAAGGCACATACTGGCTGCGTATTCAGTGAAATAACCAATCTTCAAGAATGTTTCGGTAAAAAGTTACTGTTAAGGGATTATACGGAACCGAAACATGAATGATCATGACAACAGGTTTTTAGCGAGCATATCGGCCGCAGCTGGTGCTTTCTGCATGATCGCGGCGCCGGCTGCTGCGCAGGATGCGCCGCCGCCGACCGCGTGGGAAGCCAGCCGCACCGTCGATGATGGCGATATCGTCACAACCGGCGTGGCGCGGGGCCGCGATCGGTTGAACAGCCCCACCTCGACCAGTTCGATCAAGGAAAACGACATCGTGCGCCTTGCGCCGCGTTCGTTGGCCGAACTGTTCCGCTATATCCCTGGCGTCCGCGTGGAAGCATCCGCCGGCGAATCGCAGAACAATTACACCGTGCGCGGCCTGCCGATGGTCAACGGCGCCAGCAAGTATATCCAGCTGCAGGAGGACGGCCTGCCAGTGATGGAGTTCGGCGACTTGATGCGCCTGACGCCCGATCTCTTCATCCGTGCCGACTTCAATGTCGGGCAGGTGGAATCAATCCGCGGCGGATCGGCCTCCACTTTCGCCTCGAACGCGCCGGGCGGCGTCATCAACCTGATTTCCAAGACCGGCGAGGTGCAGGGCGGATCGGTGATGGCGACGGTCGGCGTCGACTTTGAAAGCTATCGCACCGATTTCGATTATGGCGGCCAGCTGGGCGGCGGCTGGCGCTTTCACATCGGCGGCTTCTATCGCGAAGGCGAAGGGCCGCGCGACAGCGGCATGAACGCGTTCCGGGGCGGCCAGGTGAAGCTGAACGTCACCAGGCAGTTCGATGGCGGCTATATCCGCGTCTATGGCAAGCTGCTCGACGATACCACGCCGGCCTATGTCGGCATGCCGATGCTCGTCACCGGCACCAACGACGATCCTTCCTATGCCGATCCGCAGGGCCTGAGCAGCCGCACCAATTCGCTGCTGTCGCCCAACCTGCCGCTCTCCGCAACGCTGCGCGCGACCGGTGCGGTGCGTCGCCGCGCGCTGAGCGATGGCGTGGACGCGAAGGCGAAGGCGATCGGCTTCGAAGGCCAGTTCAGCCTGGGCGAATGGACGATCACCGAGCGCTTCCGCTACGCGCACCAGTCGGTCGCCAACACCACGATGGTGGTATCCTCGGCAGCGCCGGCGGCGCAGTTCGCCACCCGCTTCGGCGGCGCAGGCGCCGCGTTCAGCTATGCCGCCGGGCCGCGCGCGGGCCAGGCCTTCAACGCCACGGGCGGCAACGGCCTGGCCGTCCTGTCCTTCTTCTCGGACATGTACGCGCCGGACGTGAGCAACATGACCAACGATCTGCGCATCAGCCGCGTATGGGCGGTCGGCGGCGGCAGCCTTACCACCACGGCCGGGCTCTATCGCTCCAGCCAGCAATATGATTCGGAAATCGGCTTCGCCACCTTCTTCCAGGATGCAGTGGGCGACGGCCAGTCGGTTGCGCTGAACCTGCGCAACAACGCCGGGGCGCTCGTCACCCAGGACGGCTATCGCAACTATGGCGGTCCGGGCACGCCGGGCAATTCCAAATACACCAACCTAACCTATCAGACGACCGCACCCTTCGCATCGGTCAACTTCGCCAAGGGCAAGATCGCGGTAGGCGCCTCGGTGCGCTGGGACAATAGCCGCGCGCGCGGCAACATCATGAACGACAGCGGCGTGCGCACGTTCGACATCAACGCCGACGGCACGATTTCGGCACCCGAACGGCTGGTGGCGGCGCCGACGATGGGCGCGACCTATCCGGTCAACTACCACCATGATTACCTGTCCTATTCGGCGAGCGTGAACTATCGCATGGCGGAATCCTTCGCCATCTTCGCGCGCTACAGCCTGGGCGGCCGCGCGGGGGCGGACAAGATCCTGTTCACGCCCGCGGTGAGCACCGTCACCGGCGCGCTGGTCAATCCGGCGGCTGGCGACGACAGCGTGCGCCAGGCGGAAATCGGTCTTAAGTACCGCAACAACGGTCTCGTGCTGAACCTCACCGGCTTCCACGCGCTGACCGACGACACCAACTCACAGATCGCAACCAATCCTGCGACCGGCCTGCTGGAACTGAGTGCGGTGACGCGCGCCTACAAGGCCTATGGCCTGGAATTCGAAGGCGGCTTCCGGCGTGGGCCGTTTAGCGTGATGGCACACGCCACCTATACCGAAGCCGAAATCCGCCGCGCGGAGAATCCGGCGCTGGTGGGTAACACCCCGCGCAACCAGCCCAAGCTGATCTACGGCCTGACGCCGCAATACGACACCGATCGCTTCACGATCGGCGCGGCCTTTATCGGCACCACCGCCAGCTTCACGCAAGATGTGAACCAGCTGCGGATGCCGGGCTACACCACTGTCGGCCTGTTCGCGCAGGTCCGCCCGGCGGACAAGTTCGAGCTCTCGATGAATGCCAGCAATCTGCTGAACACGCGGGCAATCACCGCCATTTCGGAAGGATCGCTGCCGGCATCGGGCGTGGTGATGAGCCGGCCACTCTACGGGCGCACCGTCTCTGCATCGGCGCGCGTCTTCTTCTGATCCCCTTCCCGGGGTATCCGCCCAACAAGGAAAGGGCCGGGAGCGATCCCGGCCCTTTCTTATGCGTCGGCGTCAATCAGAAGGCGCACTTACGGATGGCGGGCGATATAGCGTCCGACGGCCCCGCTCAGGTGCATCTCGCCGAAGGTGACCGGCGTAGCGACACGGAGCATGCCGCGGACCGCCTCCCCCGCGCCGGTGGCCTCGCGCCGCGCATCTTCGTACACGTCCAGTATCCGCCTGCTGCGATCGTAATAGGCGCGCCCGGCCTACGTCAGCGCCAGGCTGCGGGTGGTCCGCTGAAGGAGGCGCACGCGGTGCGCCGCAGGCGAAGAAGGCTTGGCCTGGCCCGACGAGCCTGGAAGACATCACGGCGTTGGTACACCGGATCGACGTGCCGACCCTGGTCATCAGCGGTGCGCTTGATCGCATCGACACACCCGCAAGGCTGGAGGCCGAGTTGCTGCCGCGCATCCCGCACGCGACGGTCCGCATTCTGCCGGATACGGGGCATCTGTCCCCGCTGGAAGCACCCGAAGCCCTCGCGACGTTGATCGCGGGCTTCGTCGATCACTTGCATGGATTCCCAGAGACTTGCCCCCGCGCCGCCGTCGCAGGAGTCCTCGTGGCGCAAGCATGTTGCGTCGATCCTGCCAAGCATCTCTGCGCCACACATTCGCAAGGACCCGGTGAAATTCCGGGTGGCTATTCCGGCCGCCTACCCGCCGGACAACAACACGCACCAATCCTGTCGGCGCTGCTCGGCGCCGCGTGCCCTGTTGTGGATTTTCAATGACCCTCGATTTTACCGCGTACCGCCGCCAGTGGTTTACTGACGGCATCAAGGCTCGCCGGGACGTGCTGGCCAGCATCGTCGTCGCCCTGGCGCTGATCCCCGAAGCGATCGGCTTTTCCATCATCGCCGGGGTCGACCCGCGCGTGGGGCTCTACGCTTCCGTCGCGATCGCGATGACCATATCCCTCGTCGGGGGGCGTCCCGGCATGATCTCGGCCGCAACGGCAGCAGTCGCCGTCCTCGTCGGGCCGCTCGTGCGCGAACACGGAGTCGAATACCTCTTCGCCGCGACGATCCTGATGGGCGTGATCCAGATCGTCGCGGGCGTGCTGCGGCGCGATCTGGTCATGCAGTTCGTCTCGCGCTCGGTTATCAGCTGCCGCAGGGCTTGCCGAGTTTCGCCCTGCCGCACGTCCCGCTGCCCCTGGAGACGCTGTGGATCATCCTGCCCTATGCGCTCACCATGGCGGCGGTGGGACTGCTGGAATCGCTGCTCACCGCGCAGATCGTGGACGACATGATCGATACGGACAGCGACAAGCGCCGGGAGTGCGCGGGCCAAGGCGGCGCGAACATCGTCGCGGCCCTGTTCGGCGGCATGGGCGGCTCCGTCGCGACGGCCGTGCCGTCGAGGTGGTCGGCTATAACCATGCGAGCGCAGACCTCGTCGATCGCTTCGCACTCCACGACAAGACCGGCGTCGAACTGGGGCTGGCGCCGCACTGAGCCCCCGGGTGGCGCGCGAAGGCAGTCGCGGCCACCTTTTCGCCCGATGGGCGTTCAGCCGTGCAAGTATGCTGAAAAGTGCAATCAACCCCCGCGTGTTCTGGGGCGCCTCGGCGCTCATTCTGGCGTTGCTCGGCGTCACCATCGCGATGCCCGGCAGCGCCGACCTTGCCTTCAAGGCGGCGCAGGCCTGGACCATCGACACGTTCGGCTGGTTCTACATCGCCGCGGTCGCGGTGTTCCTCGTCATCGTCCTCGCGCTCGGCTTCGGTCCGGCGGGCAAGCTCAAGCTCGGGCCGGACGATGCCGAGCCGGACTTCCCCTATCTTTCCTGGCTGGCGATGCTGTTCGCGGCCGGAATGGCCATCGGGCTGATGTATTTTGCCGTCGCCGAGCCGATCCAGCCCTACATCTCGCCCCCCGAGGCGAAGAGCGGCACGATCGACGCGGCGCGGGAGGCAATGGCGATCACCTTCCACCATTATGGCGTCCATGCCTGGGCGATCTACGCGCTCGTCGGGCTGAGCCTTGCCTATTTCACCTATCGCAAGGATCTGCCGCTTACCCTGCGCTCGGGGCTGGCGCCGATTCTCGGCAAGCGCATCCAAGGGCCGCTGGGCGACGCGATCGACATCTTCGCGGTGTGCGGCACGGTGTTCGGCGTCGCGACATCGCTGGGCTTCGGCGTCTCGCAGATGACCGCAGGGCCGTCCTATATCTACGCACTTCCCGACACGCTGACCGCCAAGATCATCGTGATCGTGCTGGTGATGGGGGCGGCGACGCTGCTGCTGGTGGCGGGCGGGCTCGGCGCGCTGCAGGCGGCGCCCATGCGCGCATAATCGGTGAAGCGATACCCGCCCGGCCCCATCACGAGCAGGTTGTTCTGGTGGCCGATGGGTGTGAGAAAATCTGCCGAGGTGCCGATCCGCACCGCCAATAGCGCGGCGTCGGGTCCGATGCCCAGCACCCGCGCGGCATCGATGGCGAGCGGCCCCATGATAATCGCGGTCGCGACGTTGTTGAGGAAGATCGACAACAAGAGGGTCATGCCGCACAAGGCGGCGATCACCGCGACGGGTGGCAGGCCGGCGAGCGTAGCACCCAGCCATTCGGCGGCGATGGCGGCAGCGCCGCTCGTCTCGAAGCTGTGGCCGACGGGTATCATTGCCGCGAGCAGCACGATCACGCTCCAGTCGATCGCCTGGTACACGTCGTCAGCTCCCATCAGCCGCGTCGCGACCAGCACGACGGCAGCGGCAAGAAAGGCGAGCGCTGGCGGCGCCCCGAACCCGACGATCGAGACGATCGCGGCGATGAAAATCATCAGGATCGGCGCCGCCTGCCTACGGGCGACGGGCAGGCGATCGACCCGGTCGACCTCGAGCAGTCGCGCAGTGCCGACGAAGCGCGCGAGATCCGCCGGGCGGCCGCACACGAACAGTTGATCGCCCGCCTCGATACGGAGCGAAGCGAGCGGCGCGCGCCGCCGCGCAGCGCGCGGCCCCACGGCGACAACGGTAAGCGTGTCGTTGCTGCGGATCCGGATCGCCTCGTGACTGAGGCCGATGAGGAACGAACCATGGGCGACGACGACACGCGCTGTAACGCTGTCGCCCTCCGCTTCCTCGATGTCGGACCGTAGCCCGGTGGCCTCCGCAGCGATCTATTGCTGGCGGCGCGACACCACCAGCAGGCGGTCTCCGGCCTCCAGACCGGTTTCCGGCCGGATCCGATGCCCCTCCCGGAAGACGGCAAGCAGCCACACCGCTGCCGTCCGCAGGCGCGGAAGCAGACCGGCGAGCGACACGGCAGCCGGTGCGGTAAGCTCATAGACCCGCCAGGGCGGCCGCACCGGTCGGTCCATCCCCTGCCCCACCGGCAGCAGCCGCCAACCGACCAGCACGAGGTACAGCAACCCCACCGCGGACACCGCCACCCCCACCGGCGCCATCTGAAAGAAGCCGAAGCCCGTGCCCAGTTCCTTGGCGCGCACCGAGGACAGGATGAGGTTGGCGGGCGTCCCGATCAGCGTGGTCATGCCGCCCAGGATGGTGGCGAAGGCGAGCGGCATCAGCGTCGCGGCAGGCGGCCGCTTCGCCTGCCGCGCCACCAGATCGTGCCGGACGCGCTCGGATACGAACAATACCAGCGCGCCCAGCAAGACGGCGGCACTGAGGATCGCCGGGGTCATCCGCGACCCACCCGCCAAAGCGGGGCACAGGCACGATGGACCGATCGGCGGCGCGGGTGCGTTTGCAAGGACATGACTGTTTCAAACCTTCGGTTTCGCTGCATGGTTGCAGCCCCCCTTCTCCTGTCCGTTGCACCTCCCGCCGCCGCCGCTGTCGTTCGCCAGGGTGCCGCTGTTCTCATGTCCGCGGGGCAGGCGCAGGCTGCGCTCCGGTCGCTCGCAACCGAGCCCGAGCTCCAGCGCTTCTATGATCGGGCACAGTGGCGCCTCGTTTGGACCGACGCGACCGCGCGCGCCCTCGAAGATGCGATCGCGCACCGTGCCAATCATGGGCTGGATCGGCTGTTCTTCCCGTCTTCCGTCGAGCCTGCCGCAAGTCCCGAGGCGCTGGATGTCGCACGCACGCGCGCCGCGCTCCGCTATGCCCGCGCGCTGGCCATGGGCGTGGTGGATCCGGCCACGCTGCACGCCGTCTATACGCTGCCCCGCCCCGACGCTGACATCGTCGTAGGGCTTGCCACCGCGCTCGACCGCGGCGACCTGCCCGCCTGGCTTGCCGGCCTCGCCCCGCAGCACGCAGACTATCGCCGCCTTTCCGAGGCCTATCGCGCCGCGGTGGCCGAGCAACGCCTCGGCAACGGCTCCGCCCCCCCAATCGCAGCAAACGGCCTGATCCGCCCCGCCGACCGCGCCCGTACGCTCGCCGTGGCGCTCGAGCGTCTGCGCTGGCTGGCCCGCAACCCGCCGGCGACGCGCATCGACGTCAACATCGCCGCTGCGCGCCTCACTTACTATCGCGACGGCGTGCCGGTCGACAGCCGCAAGGTCATCGTCGGAAAGCCGGGCCGGGAAACGCCGCTCCTGTCGTCCCCCATCTATCGCCTGGTCGCCAACCCGACCTGGACGATCCCCAAATCGATCGAGAACACCGAGCTGGCGCATGTCGGCCCCGACTATCTCGCCAGCCACAACATGGTGCGCCGGGGCGGCTATATCGTCCAGCAGCCGGGGCCGGACAATGCGCTGGGAATGGTCAAGTTCGACATGATCAACGACCAGGCGATCTACCTCCACGATACCAGCGCGCCGGGCCTGTTCGAGCGCAGCCAGCGGCATCTCAGCCATGGCTGCGTGCGTGTGGACGACGCGCTGGGCTTCGCGCAACTGCTCGCCGAGGACGAAGGCGTGGCCGATCGCTGGCAGGCGGCGAGCGCCAGCGGTGAACAGATCTTCGTGGCCCTCCCGGTACGCATCCCCGTGCGGCTGCTCTACCAGAACGCCTTTGTCGACGAGATCGGCCGGGTGACGGTCCGCACCGATCCCTATGACTGGAACGGCTCGGTCGCGCGGGCGCTCGGCTTCGATGACGGTTCGCGCACCAGGACCCAAGCCGACGCCATCGACATCGGCCCGTGATTCAATGCTCCGCATCCTCCGCGCCGGTAAGCTTCCACCGGCGGAGCAGCGGCGGCATGGTGAGTCCCTGAGCGAAGATCGAGAAGGCGACCACGCCGAAGGTGACCACGACGATCGCGCCGCGCTCAGCGACGTTCGCCGGCACCGCCAGCGCCAGCGCGAGCCCCACCGCCCCGCGCAGCCCGCCCCAGACAAGGACGTGCTGGTAGGTAGCCGGCAACCGCAGCCGAGTGCGGGCGAACAGCGCCGCCAGCGGATAGACCGCCGCCGCGCGGCCGAGCAGCGTCAGCAGGATCCCCGCGACGAGCGCACCGCTCACCATTGCGATCGGCTGGTGCGCCTCGTGGCTGCCGATCAGCAGGAACAGGCAGGAATTGGCGAGGAAGGCGGCATAGGCCCAGAAATCCTGGACATGCTGGCGCCCGGCAACCGAGATCGAGCCGCGCGGGCCGATCGCGCCGACGATGATCCCGGCAGCGAGCGCGGCGAACACGCCGGAGGCATGGACATGCTCGGCGAGCAGAAAGCTTGCCCAGGCGATCACCGTGGTCAGCGTCACCTCGACGAGGTGGTCCTCGGTTCGCCCCGCCACCGTCAGCACCACGAAAGCGATCGCGCCGCCGATCACCACGCCGCCCAGCACCGTCCAGAGCAGCGACGTCGCGACGCTACCGACGCTGAGCCCGCCGCCCTCGGCAACCGCGATCAGGATCGCGAACCCCACCGCGGCAACGCCGTCGTTGAGCAGGCTTTCCGACTCCACCACCATACTCAGTCGCGGTTCGGCCTTCATCTCCTTGAAGGCCGCGATCACCGAGACGGGATCGGTCGCGGCGATCAGCACGCCGAAGAAGGCTGCGCCCAGCCAGCTCCAGCCGAGCAGCCAGTGCATGCCGACGGTGACCAGCAGCGCGGAAATCGCGACGCCAAGGAACGCCAGCACGATGGTGAGCGGCAGCTCCTCGCGGAACCGCTGCCAACGCAGCTGCAACGCCGCCTCGAAGATCAACGGCGGCAGGAATATGTTGAAGATCAGCTCGCGCGACAGCGGCAGGTTGGCACCCACCGGCAGGAACGCGAGCGCGATCCCGGCCAGCACCAGCCCGGCCGTATAGGGCAGCCCGATCCGCCGCGAGATCATCGCCACCAGCGACGCGACGATCAGCAACGTGCCGAGTTCGGGAAGACCGATGTCGTTCAACGCGGGCACTCCTGTTGCGGCTGAGCGGGTGAAAATCCCTAGGGCAGAACCGACGCGGGCACGAGCGCAAAGCGTTGCCCGGCAGGCGGGGCTGCGCTTGCCACGAGACCGGCACGGCGCAGTTGCTCGGCAATGGCGAGCGCGCGTCGCCGCGTGAGGTTGGGTTTCGCTGGCGCGCTGCCCTTGGGCAGACCCGGCACGCCGAGCGCACCGATGTTCCAGCGCCTCGCCGCCCAGATCGACGCAGCGACGGCCTCGGTCGCCCGCGCGTCGAGGGTATCGACATTGTCCGCGAACCCGATCTCCGGCAGCGGCCCCTGCGGCGGTACGATCGCCACCGTCCAGTAGCCCGCGCTGTGCCGCCAGCGCGTCGGCGCCTGGGTGACCGCCACCGCCTCGCGACCGATGCGGTTGAGCGAGATGCCGAGCGGGATCGCCATCGCGACGAAGACGAGGATCAGGATCGCCCTGGCACCGCGATGCCGGCGGACATCCTCGTCATGAAGGCGAAGCGGCCGGACCAACCGCTGTCCTCGACGATCCGGGCGACCACCGCCTCGTGGTCGATCGGCGCGACGAGCAACTGGCGCCACCAGCGGTACAGGGCCAGATGCAACAGGCGCTCGCGCATGCGGGCACGATGATCCGTTGCTTCGATGGCGTCGTCCAAGGCGATCCTCGTCCCTTTTTCTGTTCGTTGAACGCAGGTTAGGCGATTTCCACCCGGAACGCGAAGACGCGCCTCATTCCGCCGTGCGGATCACCGCGCGGGTGACGTCACCCATTAGCCGCATTCGCACCGGGATCGACTGGCGCGTGCTCGCGATCATCACCGCCACCGCATAGCGATGCCCGTCGGGTGCCGTAAGCAGGCCGACATCGTTATAGCCGGTGGCGAGATTGCCGAGTTCCTGCCCGGTGCCGGTCTTGTGCGCCATCTTCCAGCCGGGCTGCAGGCCGGACTTCAGCCGCAACGGGCCGGTCTTGCTCGCGAGCATGATCCGGAAAAGCCGATCGGTAGAGCCATGGCTGAGCAGTTTGTCCTGCGCTAGCAGCGACAGGCCCAGCGTGATGCCATTGGCGGTCGCGCCGTCATAGGGCGCGGCCAGATAGCGATCGAGCGCCTTGCGGCGATCGGCCGCAGGCATGGCCGCGCGCGCCTGGAGGAAGCCCCAGCCTCCCGCCCATTCCTTGCGCCAGACCAGACCGGCGGTCTTGGCTTGCAGCTCACGCTCGCCGGGGCCGAAGCCGACCCCGTCGATGCCCTTCTCTTTCAGCATCCGGCGTATGGCGGCAGGACCGCCGACCTTCCACAGCAGTACGTCGTTGCAGGTATTGTCGCTGCGGGTCAGCGCGCATTCGAGCAGCGCGCCGACCGTAGTGCGATAGCCGTTCGGTCCAATGAGCGCGCGGATCGGTTGGTGGAAGACGGTAAGGTCGCTGCGGGTCACCGTCACCGGCGTGGCGAACGACAGCCGAGCATGATCGATCGCGTCGAACACGGCGATCGCCACCCACAGCTTGCTGACGCTCTGCTGCGGATGCGGTCGGTCACCGTTCCATGCGACCATCCAGCCACGATCGACATCCCGTACCGAGATCGCAACCTGCCCCTGGAACCCGGCGCCGAGGGCCTGCACCGCGTTGAGCAAGGCGGCCGGCGGCTCGTCGGACCGCTTGGGCCTTGGTGTCGCGGAGGTTGCGTCGATCGGCGGCCCGACCAGCGTCGGGCGTGCAGTGGGCGGCGGTGGTGCCTTCAAAGGGACAGGGGGTGCGGCAGGAACACAGGCGGCGAGCAGGACGACCGGCGCAACGTGCGCGCCGAAGCGGACGACAGTATCGATACGTGGCAAATAGCCCTCCTTTCCAAACGGCTTACCGTCGGAAGCTCAGGATTGCAGGGCGAGATGGCTCGGTTCGTCGCCCAGCAATGGTCATTCGTCGCCAACGAGGATCGTTGCCCGCACCGCGCGCGCCGCCCCGAGCCAGTCCATGCACGTGACCGCGGTGAAGGGATCATTGATGCCGGGAGAGAGCGCCCGGTCGGCAGTCTCGACAAGTTCGTCGATCAGAAAGCGCAGGTCCTGTAGCGCCGTACGCTGGGCGCCGAGCGCGAATG
This sequence comes from Sphingomonas elodea ATCC 31461, assembly GCF_000226955.1. Lineage (GTDB taxonomy): Bacteria > Pseudomonadota > Alphaproteobacteria > Sphingomonadales > Sphingomonadaceae > Sphingomonas > Sphingomonas elodea. Next base: position 9,581 of record NZ_AGFU01000004.1, on the reverse strand, counting down.
CGCCTTGCAGTTGGCCTATGCACGCATCGTCGCACCGCTCGGCCGGCCACAGTTCCAGCAGCGTGCGGCCTTCATGCACGAAATCGCCCGGGCGGTAGCGGATGCGGCACACCAGATCGGAATCCGTAGCGGTCCGCATCAGCAGATCCTCGTCGATCAGCTGGATATAGCCGGTGCCCCGCGCCCCGACCGCGCGCGGGCTGCCGTCCGGCTCCAGGCGATCGCTCGCTTCCGTCTCGGCGGCATCGGGGTCGGCGGTACCGATCACGCTCGGGAAGCGGCGGTCCACTTCGTGCTGCAGGCGGCGACCGATATCCTCGATCACGCTGTTGATGTGGATGCGCTGCGGCACGTGGTGGATGAAGAAGATCAGCACGCCCACGGTCACCACCGATCCCCCATTGTTGGGCGTACCGATGGGGATCGGCAGCATCGAGGGGATGCCGAACGGCCCGTTAGTGCGCGCCTCGCCCAGCGGGCGGTCCCAGATCGTCTTGCTCGTCGCCATGTCGATCGCGCGGATGCCGCCATAGGGGGGCTGCTTGCAGAGCATGCCGGTGAAGGGCAGCTGCCAGCCGGCGTTGACGTCGATCGCATAGGGGGTGTGCGCCTGGGGATCGCCTGCGCCTTCCGCCCCGCCGATCTTGCCGCGGGCCTGGTCGCGCGGTTGCCATCCCCGCTGGTTCGCCTCGGCGCGTGGAACCAGCCGGACATAGTTGAGCATGTCGTTGTAATTGGCGACGATCACGCCGCGCTGCGGGTCGACCGCGATGCCGCCCCAGTCGGTGCCGCCATTGTACCCAGGATATTCGATCGAGTGTCGGTCCGCCTCGGGGGGCGTAAAGAAGCCCTTGTAGCTCGCCCGGCGGAACTGGATGCGGCACACTATCTGATCGATCGGCGACATGCCCCACATGTCGCGCTCGGTCAGGTCGGGCTGGCGCAGCGTATGCCAGAGCGACACCGGCTGGGTGGCCGCGCGCTGCTGCGGCTCGACGCCGATCTGCGGCGCCTTGATCTCGCCCACCGGGATCAGCGGGCGACCGGTGCGGCGGTCGAGGATGTAGATGTCGCCCTGCTTTGAGGGCAGCACCATCGCCGGGACGCCCTTGTACTCGACCAGCGTCGCCTGGGCGCCAAAGTCGTAGTCCCACACATCCTTGCGAACCGCCTGGAAGCGCCAGCGCGGCTTGCCGGTGGTCACGTCCAGCGCGACCAGCGAGGTGGCGAACTGGTTCTCTTCCGGGCGACGCAGGCTCGAATAATAGTCCGCCGCCGCATTGCCCATCGGCAGGTAGACCAGACCGAGCTGCTCGTCACCGCTGGCCATGGTCCACATGTTCGGCGTGCCGCGCGCCCATTCCTGGCCTGCGGGCGGATAGCCGTTCCACTCCGGGTGCATCATGTCCCACGCCCAGCGCAGCTTGCCGGTGCGCGCGTCGAAGCCCTGGATCACGCCCGAAGGCGCCCAGCGATCCTGGGCGAGCTGGGCATGTCGCCGGTGTGGATCAGCCAGGCGCGCTTGAGGCTGCCGACATTGGACGCGTTCATCTGCGCGAGCGGGGAACAGCGCCGGGCGCTACCCGTACCGCCATAGCTCGGCCAGTCGGCGCCGGTCTGCTGGCCTGACGGATCGGCCATGCCCTGGGTGCCCGGCGCGGGGAGCGCAGCCTGCACCCAGTCGGGCTGACCGTTGGCGGCCACCGCAAGGTCCACGCCGGTGATCGCCACCGCGGCCAGCACGCCTGCCAGCGCGAACCGCCACCGCTCACGTCGGACGCGCATCGTCGCCATCGCCGCGAGCACCGCCACCAGCAGCACGACCAGCGCGATAATCCGCGGCACCTGCGCCCAGGCATTGGCACCGACCTCCCACCAGGCCCAGAGGAAAGTGAGGACGACGATCGCGAGATAGAGCCAGCCGCCAAGCGTCCGCCCGCGCACCAGCAACACCCCTGCCCCCACCATCGCGACGCCGGTGACGAGGTAGTAGAGCGAGCCGCCGAGCACCGCCAACCAGGCGCCGCCGATCGCCAGCACCAGCCCGATCAACGCCAGCACCGCACCGACCGCGCGCCCGGTCCACGTCGGGTGGGGCGGATCGCTGAAAAAGGCGCGAGTGATGGTGCGGGCGTCGGACATCATGGGCTCTCCCGAGAGCGCAGGACGGCCACGGCGCAACCGTTCGGCCTGCGAAGGCAACAGGTTCAGACCCCAAGCGAATCCTCGGCAGCAATGTTCCGTAACAGTCGAAAAAGCACCGCATCGCTGCGGTTGCTTCCGCGTCCGGCATCACGCTAAACCCCCGGACGATGGCCCGGCGCGATCCTCGTCGACGGATCGGAGAAGCGCCCGTCCTGCGCCATCGTGGGCGTACGCCCGTCTGGGTGTCGCTGGGCTGGCGGATGGCGCTGGCACTTGCACTGATCGGAATTGCGCTTGCCGGTCACTGGGTGGATCGGGACGGGCTGCGCGACAACACCGACGGCAAGGTCAGTTTCGTCGACGTCGTCTATTTCACGATGATCACCGTGACGACGGTGGGCTATGGGGACATCGTGCCGGTGACGGACCGGGCGCGGATGTTCGATACGTTCGTCGTAACCCCGGTGCGGCTGTTCGTCTGGCTGATTTTTCTCGGCACGGCCTATGATTTCGTGCTGCGCGGGGTCTGGGAGAAGTGGCGGATGCGAAACCTGCAGCGCGATCTGGACGGCCATGTCATCGTGGCGGGGCATGGGACGAGCGGTACGGAGGCGGTGGCCGAGTTGCTCCGCCGGGGCAAGCCGCACGACGCCATTGTGGTGATCGATCCCCATGCCGATGCGGTGGCGCGCGCCGAAGCGGAAGGCGTGATGGTGCTGGAGGGCGATGCCAGCCGCAACGCCACGCTCGATGCCGTCAAGGTGGCCAAGGCCAGCGCGATGATCGTGGCGGCCGGTCGGGACGACACCTCGATCCTGATCGTGCTGACCGCGCGGCGCCTGGCGCCGAACCTTCCGATCAGCGTCGTCATCCGATCGGAAGACAATGAAGCCCTGGCCGTGCAGGCCGGCGCCACCACCGTGATCAATCCGGCAAGCTTCGCCGGATTGCTGCTGGCGGGATCGACGACCGGCCCGCACTTGGCCGAATATATGATGGACCTGGCCGGGCTGCACGGCGCCGTCTCGCTCCGCGAACGCGCGGTGGCGGCGAGCGAGATCGGATCGCCGCTGTCCGCCATCACCACCGGCGCAGGCCTGCGCCTGTATCGCGGCGGCCAGCGTTACGGCTTCTGGCAAGCCGAGGCACGGTCGCTCCAGCCCGGTGACACGATCATCGAGGTGGTCCCCTCAGACGATACTTAGGCCACCGGGCTTTCCTTGGACTTCCACTTCACCGGGATGCGCAGATAGGTGACGCCATTTGCCTCGGCCTGGTGGAAATGCCCGGCGCGGATGTTGACCTGGATCGAGGGCAGCAACAGCTTGGGCACCGGCAGCCCGGCATCGCGCTGCTCGCGCATCGCCACGAACGTGTCCTCGCGTACACCGTCATGGATATGGACGCTTGATCGGCGCTGTTCGCCAACCGTCGTCTCCCAGCGATAGTCGTCGCGTCCGGGCGCCTTGTAGTCGTGGCACAGGAACAGTCTAGTGGCGTCGGGAAGCGCGAGCAGGCGACGGATCGAGCGGTATAGCGTGCGCGCATCGCCGCCAGGAAAGTCGGCGCGCGCGGTGCCATAATCCGGCATGAACAGCGTGTCGCCGACGAAGACGACATCGCCGATCCGGTAGGCCAGATCGGCGGGCGTGTGGCCGGGCACGTGCAGCACCTCCACCGCCAGCGTGCCGATTGCGAAGCGATCACCGTCCTCGAACAGCCGGTCGAAATCCGAACCGTCGGTCTTCAGATCGTCCATCGCGAAGACCGGACGGAAGATCTTCTGCACGTCGCGGATATGCACGCCGATGCCGACCCAGGCCCCGGTCTGCGCCGCGAAAAATGGCGCGGCCGACAGGTGGTCGGCATGGGCATGCGTCTCCAGCACCATCTCGATCCGCCAGCCATGATCGCGTGCGAAGGCAAGGATCGCCTCGGCCGAGCGCGTATCGGCGATGCCGCTCGCCGGATCGAAGTCGAGCACCGGGTCGATCACCGCGGCAACGCGCGTGGCGGGGTCGCCGACGAGGTAGCTGATCGTGTTGGTGGCATGGTCGAAAAACGCTTCGATGCAGGGCTGCGCCATCATTTCCTCCGTTAGCACTTGCTAATATATTAGAGGATGCTACATAAGCAAGCGCTAATGGAGATCGCATAGTGCTGAAACCACTGATGGACCTGGCAACCTTCGAGACAAAGGCCGGCCAGGTTGCCGACATGCTGAAGGCGATCGGCAACGCGCGGCGACTGATGCTGCTGTGCAAGCTCGTCGAGCATGGCGAGAGGACGGTCGGCGATCTCGCCCGCGAGGTGGGGCTGTCGCAATCTGCCTGTTCGCAGCACCTCGCCAAGATGCGCGACGAGGGCCTCGTTACCTATCGGCGCGAGAGCCAGACGCTCTGGTACGCCATCGCCGACCCGCGCGTCGAAACGCTGCTCGCCACCCTGTACCAGCTCTACTGCAAGGATTGATGCGATGACGCTTACCCCCCTTTCCCCCGCCGACACCCGCGCCGCGATCGAAGCCGGCGCGCGACTGGTCGACATCCGCGGTACCGACGAACATGCACGCGCGCGTATCCCCGGCGCGTTGAACCTCCCGCTCGAGCGGATCGCCGAACTGCCCCGTGACGGGCGCCAGGTCATCTTCCACTGCCGTTCCGGCATGCGCACCGCGGCGAATGGGGCGCAGCTACGCGCGGCGGCAGGAGACGCACCGTCCTATGTCCTCGCAGGCGGCATCGATGCATGGCGGACGGCAGGCCATCCCGTGATCGCCGACCCTTCGCAACCGATCGAGATCATGCGGCAGGTGCAGATCACGGCAGGCGCGCTGGTGCTGGCCGGGGTGCTGCTCAGCCTCTTCGTCGCCCCGGGATTCATCGGCCTGTCGGCCTTTGTCGGCGCAGGGCTGATGTTCGCCGGCGGTACCGGCTGGTGCGGGATGGCAAACCTGTTGCGGTTGATGCCATGGAATCGGCGCGCAGGCGCTTGAGGCGCACATGGACACCGCCACGCTTCTCGCCACGCTCGCCTCGGGAGGCGTGATCGGTCTGGTCCTCGGCCTGGTCGGCGGGGGAGGATCCATCCTCGCCGTACCGCTGCTGGTTTACGTCGTCGGCATCGGATCGCCGCACGCTGCGATCGGCACCGCTGCCGTTGCCGTCACGGTCAGCGCGCTCGCCAGCCTTCTCGGCCATGCCCGGGCCGGACGCGTGAAATGGCGATGCGCCGGCGTCTTCGCAGTCTCGGGCATGATCGGCGCGGCCTTGGGCGCCGAACTCGGCAAGGCGTTCGACGGCAAGCGGCTGCTTGTCCTGTTCGGGCTGCTGATGATCGGGGTCGGCCTGTCCATGCTACGCAAGCGCCGCGCAACCGAGGCGCCCGACGTGCGCCTCACCCGCAGCAGCGCCGCGACGCTGCTGCCCCGACTTGTACCGATGGGCCTCGCCGTCGGGCTGGCGGCCGGCTTCTTCGGGATCGGCGGCGGATTTCTGATCGTGCCCGGGCTGATCCTCGCGACGGCGATGCCCCTCCCCTTCGCGATCGGCACATCGCTGGTCGTGGTCAGCGCGCTCGGCGTCACGACGGCGACCTCCTACGCCCTGTCCGGTCTGGTCGACTGGAGCGTAGCGGCGATGCTGATCATCGGCGGAGTTGGCGGGACGCTGGCGGGCATTTCGCTGGGTAACATGCTCGGTGCTCGCAAGGGCGTGCTTGAACGCGGCTTCGCTGCCGTGGTGGTTACCGTTGGGAGCTACATCATTGCCACAGCGGTGTAGAACGCGTCCTCCGATCTGAAGCAAGAACATCTCGACGCTCTTCGTCTCGAGCACTCGAAAAACAGACAGCGTTCCCACAGAGTACATACGTATCGGGCATCAGACCGCGCAAATTTGAGGACCACAGACGAACCTCCGTTTTCGTGGTGCGCCATTCGTTCGACACGCGTGAGCGTAGCGGCCGATTTCCCCTCGCGCTCCCTCTTCTCGATATGTTCGGCCGGCAACCAGCCCGAAGTTGGTCTTAACCGAGCGCGCTGCCTCGAGGCGCTTCAACCGTTTGGCCTCGACCGGGTCACAGCCATCCGAGAGCTCGGAACGGGCAATCGCGGGGCTTGAGCGCACGGATTTCAACGACGGCTAGCATGGTGGGCCACGACTCCTGCGAGGCCCGTGGTCCATCGATTCGTGGCCCAGTTTTCGTGAGCCTTAGCGGAACGAAATGAGAAACCACCGGACTGTAAACAGCGATTTTATCCCAGTTTTCCGAAGGTTTCCACGATGTTCTCAATATGTACTAGTACCCTGGCCGGACTCACATCCACCTCCAGAAACCCCAGAAAACCGCCACTTTTCGAATCTCCAAAATGCCGTGGCCCACTCGTGGCCCACCAAAAATTTCGGTCCGAAACACGGACACGAACCCTCGCCCCACGAACCATTTTGGTACTTCCTGGAGCATGATTTGAAGCGTCCCCGGGTTTTCCGGAGGCGATTTCATTTGAGTCATGCAACCATATCGAGGGTGTCGATGGCTGCATAGTAGTTGGCCTCGGCCTCAGCAGGCGGAATATGCCCGATAGGACCGAAGAGGCGGTGGTGGTTGAACCAGTCGACCCAGCGCAGGGTTGCCATTTCCACGGTCGACGCGCTGGGCCATGACCGCTGCCGCCAGAGGACCTCGGCCTTGTAGAGGCCGTTGATCGTCTCGGCCAAAGCGTTGTCGTAACCGTCGCCGACGCTGCCGACCGACGGCACGAGGTTGGCCTCGGCGAGGCGCTGGGTGTAGTTCATGGCGAGGTATTGAACGCCCCTGTCGCTATGGTGGATCAGTCCGTCATCGGGACTGGGCCTGTGAGCATGGATCGCCTGCTCCAGAGCATCGACCACGAAGCCGGCGGTAGCCGAATTATCGACCTTCCAGCCAACGATCCGGCGGGCATAGGCATCGATCACGAAGGCCACGTAGACAAACCCTGCCCAGGTATGGACGTAGGTGAAGTCGACCACCCAAAGGGCATTAGGCCGGTTGACGCGGAACTCGCGGTTGACCTTGTCCAGCGGGCACGGCGCCTTCGGGTTGCTGAGCGTGGTGACAGTTTTCTTGCTCCGCCGCACACCTGCCAGGCCCATGGCCGACATCAGCCGTTCCACCGTGCACTTGGCAATTGCTACGCCTTCGCGCCGCAACTGGTGCCGGACCTTGGCTGACCACCAAGGAAGTCGTGGCCGCCGCCACCTCGGTCTATTCCGATGGCCGCACCCCGCGCATGGTTCGGGAGCTGACGAACTATATCGAAGCCGAGCCCGGTTTCGGGAGCTGGCGCGACGCCATCGAGCTGGACGAGGCATTTTTTGCCACCTTCTCGCACAAGGCGCGGGTGGCCCTGTTGACCCAATGGGGTTTAGGGGATCGAGCCAAAGGCTTGAAGAGCAGCGAAACCGCCGCCTTCTGTGCCCGTGTTGCCAACTGCGACACGGCTGATGCGAAGTTGCTCGGCCTTGATGCCAACGACCTGGCTGAAGCAGTCAACTGGCTCCCCGACTTCATGGCAACCGAGCTGGCCCCTTCCCTTCCCGTGGAGATCGAGGACGGTGACGAAGTTGAACAGTATCCCGGGTCGGACGAGGCTCCGGTCGAGTTCGATCAGGCAGCTTGAACTCTTGGCCGGTGGATTCCCCACCGGCCTCTTGTCCGACGCGAAATAATAGACGCAGCCCGAGCGGCTGCGGCGATTGATCCACGCCGCTGGCTTGGCCAGCGGCGTGACGGCGCGCGCAGCGCGACGCTTGGACCTGTGCGGTTCACTGAGGAGTTATTCGGCCTGCGCCAGTACCTTCCGCCAGATCAGCCCGCCGATGGTGGCTCCTGCTAGCGGAGCAGCCCAGAATAGCCACAGTTGGAACAGCGCGCCGGTCTGCGCATAGAGCGCGACCCCGGTCGAACGCGCCGGGTTAACCGAGGTGTTGGTGACCGGGATCGAGATCAGGTGAATGAGGGTCAGCGCCAAGCCGATCGCAATCGGAGCGAAACCAGCAGGTACGAGGCGCGAGGTGGAACCCAGAATGACCACCAGAAATCCGGCGGTGAGGGTCACCTCAATCAAGGCTGCTGCGAGCAGGGAATAGTGCCCAGGTGACAAGTCGCCAAAGCCGTTCGACGCGAAGCCGCCGGCAATGAAGCCTGGTCTCCCGCTGGCGATCGCGTAGAGCGCGGCCGCCGCCACTACCGATCCGAAAACTTGAGCCACCCAATAGGGCAGCAGATCGCGCCAATCGAAACGACCTGCCACAGCAAGGCCGAGCGTAACGGCGGGATTGAAGTGGCCGCCAGAGATTCCGCCCACAGCATAAGCCATGGTCAACACGGTCAATCCAAACGCCAGCGAGACGCCAGCGAAGCCGATGCCGAGCGTGGGAAACGCTGCAGCCAGCACTGCTGCGCCGCATCCGCCGAAGACCAACCAGAATGTACCGAAGGATTCTGCCACCAATTTTTGCCGCATCTGTCGCGTGTCCTTGAAGAATTATAGTTTTTCGCCCCGCAAGCATTAGGGAGAGCTCTGGAGGCAAATCCGGCCGAAGTTGCTTGCTTCGCTCAGTCAGGACTTCGGAACCTGCAATTCTATGTAAAAAGTTTCATTTTGAACAGAGCGGATTGATAGATTATTCGATAACATACCGGGAAATGTAGTACATTTGTAATCCATGGTTGGTACATTCGTCATAGTCCTATCTTTATCTTGTTATATTTTCTTGGATGGTGGCCCAGCAGAACGCGCCGAGCGGAGCGTACACTGTCGGCTGCTCCGCCCCGGCTTCGCCGGTTTTCCGCACCAACAGGGTGCGCAGCTATTCATCGCGCCGCGTGCGCACGCTCGATCCGAGCGGGGGTCACGGCGGCCGCTGGCGCACTGCCGCGCCGCTCACTCGGCTTCGAGGGTGCTGTTCTTTGTTGGCGCTGCGCGCGTCAGGGGGCCTGTTCCTGCCCCCCCCTGTGAAGGGCCGGGCCGTCTCCGCTGCTGCGCAGCTCCGCTTGGTCATGCGGAGGGTATCCCCAACCCGGCGCCGAACATCGTCGTGATGACCGCCGGCATTCTCGCCGTGGTCGACGCCGACCCTTCCACGTCGGTTGCCAAGCAGGCCGAGCTTATGGGCCTGGTGTCGGGTTATGATGCCTTCACCGAAGACAACAACCCGGATGGAGAGCGGTCGTTCGGTGACTTCGATTGGCAGGGTGTCCGCTGCGACTGGAAGATCGACTATTACGATTGGGAGATGGATTGCATCTCGGACAATCCGGCTGATCCCGCCGCGACCTGTCGCGTGCTGACTATCCTGCGCGTCGACGAATATTGACGCGCACCGGGGCGACCTCGGTTGACGTGCTCCCCGGTTTTCATCCAGCCGGGACCAGAGACCGGGTGTTGTTGT
>NZ_AGFU01000005.1 GCF_000226955.1 Sphingomonas elodea ATCC 31461 | reverse complement strand
CTTCCCGCCGCCATCGCGCTGGCCCCGCAGGGGCACCGGCTGACGGTGGTCGAGCGTGATCCAACCTGGTCGGTCTATGGCGTCGGCATCATCCAGCAGGCCAATGTCGTACGCGCGGTGGCGCAGCTCGGCGTGCTGGACAAATATATCGCCGCCGGCGTCGGCTTCGACGCGGTCGAGATCTTCGCGCCGGACGGCACCAAGGTTGCCCGCGTGCCCGCCCCCAAGCTGGCCGAAGGCTATCCGGCCAATGTCGGCATCGGCCGCCCCGCGCTGCACAAGGTGCTGGGGGACCGCGTGCTCGCCGATGGCGCGGACGTCCGGCTGGGCATCACCGTCGAGACGATGGTCGATGACGGCGAGCGGGTCGCGGTGACCTTCTCGGACGGCACGAGCGGCATCTACGACATGGTGATCGGCGCGGACGGCGTTTATTCGCAGACGCGCGCCGCGATTCTGCCCGAGGCCGAGAAGCCCGACTATACCGGCCAGGCGGTGTGGCGGTACAATTTCCCGCGCCCCGCCGGCATGGACGCGCTCCAGGTCTATAACGGCCGCACCGGGCTCGGCCTTGTGCCGATCAGCGAAGACCTGATGTACATGTTCGTCACCACGCCGGAGCCGGGCAACCCCTGGTATCCGCGCGAGGGCCTGGCCGCGACCATGCGCGCCAAGCTGGCCGAGTGCGCGCCGGCGGTCCGCGCGCTCGCCGAGCAGATCACCGATGATGACGGCGTGGTCTATCGGCCGCTCGAAGCCATGCTGGTCACCGGTCCCTGGCACAAGGGCCGCATCGGCCTGCTGGGCGACGCGCTCCACGCCACCACGCCGCATCTGGGGCAGGGCGCCGGCATGGCGATCGAGGACAGCCTCGTCCTCGCCGACGAGCTGGCCAAGGCCGACAGCGTGGAAGCCGCCTTCACTGCCTATCGCGCCCGCCGCTACGAACGCTGCGCCTATATCGTCAACGCCAGCCTCGCCATCTGCATGGGCCAGCTCGGCAAGGGCCCGGCCATCGATAACCACAAGGCGACGGCCGAGATGTTCGGCGTCACCGGCCAGCCGATCTGAGGATACTCACATGAGCCGTGTCACTGAAATCCGCTATGTCGGCTATGGCGTGCAGGATCTGGACGCCGAGCGCGCCTTCTATACCGAGCAATGGGGCCTGGAGCCGGTGCCGAGCGACGACGGCATGGCCTGGTTCAAGACCCAGGGGCATGACGAGCATCACGTCGTCGGCCTGCGCGCGGCGGACGAGAACCGCGTCGACGTGATCGCGCTGGCCGCGGACAGCCGCGCCGATGTCGATGCGCTCCACGCCAAAGTGGGCGAAGCCGGCTGCCGCATCGTCGGCGCGCCGGCCGAGCTGACCAGCCCGGGCGGCGGCTATGGCTTCCGCTTCTTCTCGCCCGACGGGCTGCTGTTCGAAGTCCCCAGCGACGTTGCCCGCGGCACCAGCCGCGCGCTCGCGCACTGGGAGGGCGTGCTGCTCAAGATCAGCCATATCGTGCTGCACTCGCCGGACCACCAGGCGGCGGTGCAGTTCTTCACCGACGTGCTCGGCTTCAAGGTGTCCGACTGGCTGGGCGACTTCATGTGCTTCCTGCGCTGCAACTCGGCGCACCACCGCATCGCGCTGCTGCCCGGGCCGCCCTGCCTCAACCATGTTGCCTATGACATGCCGAGCGTGGACGACATGATGCGCGGCGCCCACCGTTTGAAGCAGCACGGTACCGGCATCGGCTGGGGTCCGGGCCGCCACACCGCGGGCAACAACACCTTCAGCTATTTCGTCACGCCCAACGGCTTCGTCGCGGAGTACACGTCCGAGCTGGAAGAGGTCGATTTCGAGACGCACCAGCACAAGGTCCATGTGCCGGCACCGCTGGTGATGGACCAGTGGGCCATCGGCACCGGCGGCCCGCAGACGCTGCCGCACCCGGGGCCGAATCCCGGCCTCTTCACCGCCGAGCGGATGCAGGGCCATGGCCATCCTGGCCGCAAGGAAACCTATGCCAAGGCGCGGGGCGCCTTCGACAAGGCGACGGCGCTCGGCAAGATCAACCGCGAGCGCGTCGAGATTCCGCTCGGCGAAGGCACCATGCCGGCGCTCTACACGCGCGCGCCGGGCGAGGGGCCAAAGCCCGTCGTGGTCTATTGCAACGGCCTCCATAGCTGCAAGGAACTGCTCTACTGGTCACGCCTGCCCGAGGCGCTGGCCCGGCGCGGCGTCTCCTCCCTCTGCGTCGACCAGCCCGGATCGGGCGAGGCGCTGCGGCTGCAGAACCTGCCGGTCGATCCGCATTCGGAGCATTGGGCCGCGAAGGCCGTCGACTGGCTGGAGCAGCAGCCGGACGTCGACCCCAAGCGCATCGGCATGACCGGCATTTCGCTGGGCGGCCATTTCGCCCCCCGCGCGGTCGCCTATGAGCCGCGCTTCGCCTCGGGCGCCTGCTGGGGCGCCAACCACAATTGGGCAGAGGTGCAGCAGAAGCGGCTCAAGCGCGAGGGCGAGAATCCGGTGCCGCATTACTGGGCGCATGTGATGTGGGCGTTCGGCGCGCGCGACATGGACGACTTCTTCGCGCGCGCCGAGGCCATGAACCTCAACGGCCATATGGACGGCGTGAAGGTGCCCTTTCTCGTCACCCACGGCGCCAACGACCGCCAGATCAGCGTCCAGTACGCGCATGACTGCTACGACCAGCTGGTCAACAGCCCCAAGCGCGAGTTGAAGATCTTCACCGCGCGCGAAGGCGGGGTCGAGCATGTCGGCGCCGACAACATGGCCTATGGCCGCGACTATATCGCCGACTGGTTCGCCGAGACGCTGGGCGGCCATACCGCATGACCGGCGCACCCGGCATCCAAGCCTTCGTGGCGCGGGAGAGCGTGGTCGGCGCGGGAATCAACGCGGTTCTCGGCATCCTGTTCTTTCTCGGCCTCTTCGGAGTTTCCGGGCCGGTGCGGCTGGCCGGGTTCGGCCAGTTCGCCTTTGACTTCGTGGTACAGGGTGGCGCGAGCGCGTTCATGACGTGTCTTGTCTCGCTGGTGATCGCACGGCGGGCGTTGGCCGCCGGCCGCGTCGCGGTGGGGCCGCTGCCGGTGGTCCAGCCCGGTTGGATCGCAGGCCTGGGGCATTGCCTGGCCTGGGCTGCGGCGGGTGCCGGGGCGGGCGCGATCGCCGGCGCTGCCCTGCTGGCGACCGGCGCGGCGACGCTTGGCTGGGGGCTCGCGCTCTCCCTCAAGATCGTGTTCGGTGCCGTTCTTGGTGCCTTTCTTTCCCACACCATGCTGCGGCGGCTGCTTCTCGGCTGACCGCGGCAGCTTCAAGGAATCTGACAGATGAGCTTCACGCCCGTTCGCCGTATCGTCACCGGCCATGATGCCGAGGGCCGCGCGATCATCCAGGAAGACGGCGTTGTGCCCCGCGTCCAGCGGATCGGCGGCGACATCGGTCCGCTGTTCCACGAGGTGTGGAACACCCGTGCCACCCCCGCGCCGATCGATGCGGCCTCGGGGGAACCGGCCGAGCAGGGCATCGTCCTCGCACCGCCGAAGAACGGCACCCGCATCCGCGTGCTGGATATCCCGCCCGAGGGCGACGGCATCCGCAACATGACGCCTGAGGAGGCGCGCGCGCATTTCGCCGAGATCGGCGCCGGTGACGCTTCGGCCCATGGCGAGGGCGCGCGCCACGCGCTGATGCACCGCACCGAGACGATCGATTACGGCATCGTCCTCGAAGGCGAGCTGGTGCTGATCATGGACGAAGGCGAGACGACGGTGCGCGCCGGCGACATCGTCATCCAGCGCGGCACCAATCATGGCTGGGCGAACCGCTCCGATCACAATTGTCGTATTGCCTTCATCCTGATCGACGGCGCGTTTGACGACAGCCTGAAGCGCTGACCATGCGTCTGACGATCACCGGTGCAGACGGCTTTGTCGGCCGGGCGGTCGTCCGGCGGCTGCGCGAGAGCCATGCAGCCGTCCAGGTGCTGCTGGTCGATCGCGCCTTCTCTTCGATCGGTCCCGAACCACGGCTGACGGGCGACCTGACCGCTCCAGCCGTGCTCGCTCATGCGACCCGCGACTGTGACGCGTTGCTCCACCTGGCGGCGCTGCCCGGCGGCGTAGCGGAGCGCAGTCCCTTGGTCTCGCGGGCGGTCAACCTGGACGTACCGCTCGCCCTGATCGAGGCGATGCAGGGTCGTCGACTGGTAATGGCCGGCTCGATCGCGGTGTTCGGCGCCGCGCCCGCCGCGCCCGTGGACGATCGCACCGTGCCCGTGCCGGACAGCGTCTATGGCACGCACAAGCGAATGGTGGAGATCGCCTTCGCCGATGCAGTACGCCGGGGCGCGATCGAAGGCGCGGTGCTTCGGCTCCCCGGTATCGTCGCCCGGCCTAGGGACCACCGCGGTTTCGGTTCCGCCTTCCTGAGCGACCTGTTCCATGCCGCGCGGGCGGGTGAACCCTACACGCTGCCGGTTGCGCCGGACGCGACGAGCTGGCTCTGCTCGGTCGAGGCCTGCGCCGCCAACTGCGTCGCTGCACTGTTCGCAGACTGGACCGCGGGGGAAGCAGTTACCCTGCCGGCGCTACGGGTCACGATGAGCGACCTCGTCGCGGAGCTTGTGGCTCGCTTTCCCCACGCAAGTATCGGCCATGCCGAGCAGCCGGCCCTGCGCCGGGCCTTCGGCAGCTACCCGCCGCTGGCGACTGCGCGTGCCGAAGCACTGGGCTTCCATGCCGAGCCCGACCTTCCTGCACTGGTCTCCGCCGCCTTGGCGACCGGCTGACTTCCCCCATTACGAGAAGGAACCGACCATGCGCTTTGCAACCCGCGACAACGGCACGGCCGACGGCGAACTACTCGTCGTTTCCGCCGACGGTACGCGCGGCCTTTCTGCCGGACCGGAATGGCCCAATCTGCTCGGCGCACTCGACCGCTGGGAGGCCGCATTGCCCGCGCTCGGCGCGCTGGCCGACCGCGTGGCGGTGGGGCAGGGGGCGGACCTCGATCCCGCCGAGCTTCGCGCGCCGCTGCCGCGCACCTGGCAGTGGCTCGACGGCTCCGCCTTCCCGACGCATGGCGAACTGATGCAGCAGGCGTTCAACCTGCCCCCGATCGAAACCGACAAGCCATTGATGTATCAGGGCATGAGCCACGAGTTCCTCGCGCCTGCAGCGGAGGTGCCGTTCCCCTCTGCCGCAGACGGGATCGACTTTGAGGGCGAGTTCGGCGTGGTCACCGGGCCCGTGCCGATGGGCTGCCCGGCGGACGAGGCGCTCGCCCATGTGCGGCTGGTCGTGCTGATCAACGACTGGTCGCTCCGCACGATCGCGCCGATCGAGATGAAGACCGGCTTCGGCTGGGTGCAGGCCAAGCCCGCCTGCAGCGTCGCACCCTTCGCGGTGACGCCGGACGAGCTGGGCGAGGCCTGGCGTGACGGGCGGGTCTGTCTGTCGCTCACCGTCGAGGTCAATGGCGCGTGGTTCGGCCATCCTAACGGGCAGGCCATGGCCTATGGCTTTCACGAGCTGATCGCCCATGCTGCAGCGACCCGCAGCCTGCCGGCGGGCACGATCATCGGATCGGGCACCGTCTCCAACCCGGAGCATGCGGTGGTTGGCTCGACCTGCATTTCGGAGCGCCGGGCAATCGAGCGGATCGCGCATGGCGAATTTCGCACACCCTTCCTTGGCGACGGCGACCGCGTGGCGATGCAGGTGGGCAAGGACGCTGCCTTTTTCGGCCGCATCGATCAGCGGGTGAAGGTGATCGGCTGAACGGTGCGGGACCGGGCGGCGATCTGCCCGGTCCCGACGTTCAGGCGACCTCTTCGGGCCAGTACAGCCGCATCGGGTTGGCGACGAGCAGTTTGTGCTGCAGCTCGGGTGTGGGTGCGATGCGCGGGATCATGTCGACCAGCGCGCCGTCGTCGGGGATCGCATCCTGCATGTTCGGGTGGGGCCAGTCGGTGCCCCACAGCACGCGATCGGTATAGTCGGCGACCAGCGGCGCCACCGCGGCGGCGAAGTCGTCCCAGGGCGGCCCCTTGGGGTCGAGCCGGTCGGGACAGGTGACCTTGGTCCAGATGTCGTCGCGGCTGTCGAGCAGCGCGCGGAACGCCTGCATGTCGGGGCCGTGGGGGCCCTGTGCCACGTCCGGCCGGCCCATATGGTCGATCACCAGCAGCGTCGGGATCGCGTCCAGGAAAGGACGGAGTTCGGCCAGGATGTCTGCCTCGAAATAGACCACGACATGCCAGCCGAGCGGCTGGATGCGGCGGGCAATTTCCAGGAACTTGTCCTTGGGCGCATCGTCGACCAGGCGCTTGAGGAAGTTGAAGCGGACGCCGCGGATGCCGCCTTCGTGCAGCCTTCCCAGCTCGGCATCGCCGATCGCCGGATCCACCACGGCGACACCGCGTGCCTTGCCGTTCGACCGGGCGATTCCGTTCAGCGTCGCCGCATTGTCGGTGCCGTGGCAGCTCGCCTGGACAATGACGTTCCGCGCGAAACCGAGCCGGTCGCGAAGGGCGAACAGCATGTCGGGGCCGGCATCCTCGGGCAGATACTTGGCCTTGGCGCTGAACGGGAACTCGGCCATCGGCCCGAACACGTGGCAATGCGCATCGACCGCGCCGGGCGGCGGGGTGAAGCGGGGTTTGCTGGGATCGGCGTGCCAGCTGGTGATGCGGCTCATGCGAAAACCTCTCCGTCCATCAGCTTGCGGGCGGTGCGCAGCATCGCCGCGCTGGTGACCGTGCCCGCTTCGTCCAGTTCCATCACGCAGGTCGTCTCGCCGGTCGGATGTTCGACCGAGAGCGTCTTGCGGCGCCCTTCCGGGATCGCCGCCACCTGGTTTGCGGGCGAGCCCGGGAGCAGGCAGGCGGTGGCGACGCTGACCGCGCCGAGCACGCCGATCGAGGCATGGGCCCGGTGCGGGATGAAGCTGCGCACCGTCACCGCCCCGCCGTTCCGCGGGGGAGCGACCAGCATCATCTTCGGCACCGATTTCTCGCGCACGTCGCCCAGGTTCATGCGCTCGCCCACCGCCAGCCGGACTGCCTCGATCCGTGCCTTGAGGGCGGTATCGCCGTCGAGCGTGTCGCGATCCTCATAGCCGGTGACGCCCACGTCTTCGGCCTTCAAGACCACGCAGGGCATGCCGTTGTCGATCAGCGTGACGGGCACGCCCTCCACCATGTCCGCCGCATTGCCGGTCGGCAGCAGCGCCCCGCAGGACGAGCCGGCGGTATCGCGAAACTCGAGTGGGATCGGTGCCGAGGTCCCGGGCACGCCGTCGATGCGGGCGTCGCCGGCATAGGTGACGCGGCCCCCGGGGGTCTGGACCAGAATCTCGGCGCGCTGGCCGGTGTTGACCAGATAGACGCGGACGCGCGTCTCCCCGTCGTCTGCGGCCACCAGCCCGCGTTCGATCGCGAAGGGGCCGATGCCGGCGAGGATGTTGCCACAGTTCTGCGCGTCCGAGACGATCGCCTGATCGACGAAGACCTGGAGGAACAGATAGTCGACATCCGCGCCGTCGCGGGTGGATTTGCTGACCACGGCGACCTTGCTGGTCAGTGGATCGGCGCCGCCCATGCCGTCGATCTGGCGCGGATCGGGGGAGCCCATGATCCGCAGCAGGAAGGCGTCACGGGTGGCGGGGTCGGCGGGCAGGTCCTCGGCAAGGAAGAACGCGCCCTTGGAGGTACCGCCGCGCATCCACATCACCCGGGCGGAGGCGGGCTCAGACATATTTCAGGCCCATTTCTTCGAGGCGGGGACGCATGTTGTAGATGTCGAGGCCGAGCTCGCCTGCCGCCAGCCGCTTGCGCTTGGCTTCTTCCAGTGCCTCGCGGGCCTGCGCCTTTTCCAGCACCGCAGCAGCCTGCGCGCGCGGCACGACGCACACGCCGTCATCGTCCGCCACGATCACGTCGCCGGCGTTCACCAGCGCATTGGCGCATACCACCGGCACGTTGACCGAGCCCAGCGTGGCCTTGATCGTGCCCTGCGCATGGACCGCCTTGGACCAGACCGGAAAGCCCATCGCCGTCAGGTCGCGAATGTCGCGCACGCCCGCGTCGATGATCAACCCGCGGCAGCCGCGCGCCTGGGCCGAGGTCGCCAGCAAGTCTCCGAAATACCCATCGGAACAGGGGCTTGTCGGCGCCAGCACGAGGATGTCGCCGTCGCGAAGCTGCTCGATCGCGACATGGACCATCCAGTTGTCCCCCGGCGGCGCGGAGATGGTGACGGCGCTGCCGGCGATCCGCGCACCGGCATAGATCGGGCGCATTTGCGGTGCGAGCAGGCCGGTTCGGCCCTGCGCCTCGTGGACGGTCGCGACGCCGGCATGGGCGAGGCCGTCGATCACCGCAGGATCGGCACGTTCGATATTCTGGACGACGATGCCCGACATGGCAGCTCCTCTTGGCTTCTTTTGCCGGTGGAGGTGCGCGCCCCGGTCCGGCCGGGCCAATCGGAAGGATGCCAGGGGCATTAGTTTTTGCTAATCGTGCTGCGTGCAGGTCGATCAGCTCAATATCCGTCATCTTGCCGCCATGGCGGCCGCCGTTCGCCTCGGCAGCGTCAGCCGCGCGGCGGAAGCGGTGCACCTGACCCAGCCGGCCGCCACGCAGGGAATCGCCAAGCTGGAGGCGCAGCTTGGCCTCGCGCTGTTCGAGCGTCGCCCCGGTGGCCTGGAGCCTACGCAAGCCGCGCTTCGGCTGGTGCCGCGGGTGGAGGCGGCGCTGCGGCTGATCGGCAGCAACCGGGTTACGGCGGCGCAGCTCCGTGCCTTCGTCGCGCTGGCACAGCAGGGGAGCTATCCAGCGGCGGCGAAGCGGGCGGGGGTGACGGTCTCCTCGCTGCACCGCGCGGTCGGCGACCTGGGGCTGGCGCTGGGGCAGCGGCTGGTCGATCGGCGGGGGCGGGGCCTGGTCCTCACCCATCACGGCGTGCAGGTGGCGCGGCGGCTGCGGCTGGCGCTGGCCGAGCTCCGGGCAGGCGTGGAGGATCTGGGCGAACTGCTCGGTCGCACCTCGGGCCGCATCTCGGTGGGCGCGATGCCGCTCTGCCGGGCGCGGCTTTTGCCCCATGCGATCAACGCCTTCCGCCGCGCCCATGCGGGGATCGATATCCTGATCCACGAAGGCGCGCATGGCGAGCTGGCAGGCCCGCTTCGCGACGGCGAGATCGACCTGATGATCGGCGCGCTGCGCGATCCCGAAACGCTCGGCCCCGATCTGGTGCAGCTTCGGCTGTTCGACGATCGCCCGACGATCATCGGTCGTGCCGGGCACCCGCTGCTGACGGAGAGAGATCGGCTGGCGGCGCTGCACCGTTATGGCTGGATCGTGCCATCGGAGGGGACGCCGCTCCGCACGCTCTGGCGCAACCTGTTCGCCGCGATCGGCGGGCCCTTGCCTTCGGTGCCGATCGAATGCGGATCGGTGATGACCATCCGGGAACTGCTCCAGGCAGGCGACGAGCTCACCCTGCTATCGGTGGACCAGCTCGCGATCGAACTGGCGGCGGGGATCCTGGTCGACCTCGGCCCGGCGCCCGGCGCCGTTACCCGCACGATCGGGGTCACGCACCGCGCGGACTGGCGGCCGACGCGCGCGCAGGCCGGCTTCCTGGAACTGCTGCAAGCCTCTGCGGCAATGCTCTATACGTAAAAACTTATAGCCGGCCGGCGGATTCGATTGGCCGGCCCCACCTGCCTCGGCCATGCCGCCTGCCATGCAAGAAAGGATCGCCCTGATCGGCTTTGGAGAGGCAGGCTCGACCTTCGCTCGTGCGGGCGGATGGGAAGCCGGTGCGCGCGTGTTCGACCGCAAGACCGGCACCGCCGATGCCCCGGCGATGCACGAGCGCTATGCCGATGCCGGCGTGGAGGGCGCCGAGACGCTGGCCGAGGCACTTGGCAATCGTCCGCTGGTGCTGTCGCTCGTCACCGCGGATCAGGCGCTGGCTGCCGCCGAGGCGGCCGCCCCGTATCTCGCCCCCGGCGCCCTTTATTGCGACGGCAACAGCGTCGCCCCGCAGACCAAGCAGGCTGCCGCCCGCGCGGTCGAGGCGGCGGGCGCGCACTATGTCGATCTCGCCATCCTCGCGCCGGTCGATCCCGCGCGGCTCGCCGTGCCGTTGCTGCTGAGCGGTGCGCGGGCGCAAGCGGCGGCGGCGGCGCTCGCCCTCCTCGGCTTCCAGAATGTCAGCGTGGTCGGCGATGCGATCGGTCGCGCCTCGTCGATCAAGATGATCCGGTCGGTGATGGTGAAGGGCATCGAGGCGCTGACCGCCGAATGCGTGCTCGCCGCCGAGGCGGCGGGGGTGCGCGACGCGGTGCTCGCCTCGCTCGATGCCAGCGAGCGCGCCCGGCCCTGGGAGGCGCGCGCCGATTACAATTTCGACCGCATGATGATCCACGGGCTGCGCCGCGCCGCCGAGATGGAGGAAGTGGTCAAGACGCTGGAGGCGCTGGGCACCGGCGCCGCCATGACCCGCGGCACGGTCGAGCGCCAGCGCGCGATCGGCATGCTCGGGCTCGGCACCCCGCCCGAGGGGCTGGCGCCCAAGCTCGCCGCGATCGAGGAGAGGATGAAGTCCCAATGACGATGATCATCGACTGCCATGGCCATTATACCGTGCTGCCCAAGGCGCACGATGCCTGGCGCGAGGCGCAGAAGGCCGCGTTCAAGGCCGGCACCTGCCCGCCGCCCTATCCCGAGATCAGCGACGACGAGATTCGCGAGACGATCGAGGCCAACCAGTTGCGCCTGATAAAGGAGCGCGGCGCCGACCTGACGATCTTCTCGCCCCGCGCCTCGGCGATGGCGCCGCATGTCGGCGACGAGACCGTGGCGAAGGAATGGGCGCGGCGCTGCAACGATCTGATCGCGCGCGTCGTCGGCCTCTATCCCGAGACGTTCGTCGGCGTGTGCATGCTGCCGCAGAGCCCCAAGGCCAACATGCAGGGCTCGATCGAGGAACTGGAGCGCTGCGTCACCGAGCTCGGCTTCATCGGCTGCAACCTCAATCCCGATCCCGGCGGCGGCCACTTCACCCATCCGCCGCTGACCGACCGCTACTGGTACCCGTTCTACGAGAAGATGGTCGAGCTCGACGTGCCGGCGATGATCCACGTCTCGGGCAGCTGCAACCCGGCGATGCACGCGACCGGCGGCTATTACATCGCGGCGGACACGATCGCGTTCATGCAACTGCTCGAAGGCGACCTGTTCAAGGATTTCCCGACGCTGCGCTTCATCGTGCCCCATGGCGGCGGCGCGGTGCCCTATCACTGGGGGCGCTATCGCGGCCTTGCGGACATGCTGAAGAAGCCGTCGCTCGACGAGCATCTGATGCACAACATCTTCTTCGATACCTGCGTCTATCACCAGCCGGGCATCAACCTGCTGGCCGATGTGATCGACAAGAAGAACATCCTGTTCGGCTCCGAGATGGTCGGCGCGGTGCGCGGCATCGATCCCACCACCGGCCATTATTTCGACGATACCAAGCGCTATGTCGACGCGCTGAACCTGCCCGAGGCGGAGCGCCACGCGATCTTCGAGGGCAATGCCCGCCGCGTCTTCCCGCGGCTCGACGCGCAGCTGAAGGCGAGGGGGCTATGACCGGCCATACCGACATCCACGAATATCTGGCGGAACTGGAGGACATCCCCGGCACCCGCGTCTACACCGCGGCGCGGGCGCGGCGCGGCTACTGGATGAACCAGTTCGCGATGAGCCTGATGACCGCCGAAAACCGCGAACGCTTCAAGGCGGACGAGCGCGCCTATCTCGACGCATGGCCGCTCAGCGAGGAGCAGAAGCAGGCGCTGCTGGACCGCGACTATAATCGCTGCCTCGATCTGGGCGGCAACATCTATTTCCTCGCCAAGCTCTTCTCGACCGACGGCCTCAGCTTCCTTCAGGCGGTGAGCACGATGACGGGGATGAGCACGCAGGACTATCAGGCGATGATGATCGCCGGCGGCCGCAGCCCAGAGGGCGTCCGCTCGATCCGGGAGAAGCGTTGATGGCACGGATTACCGCCGGCGTGGCGACCAGCCATGTTCCCGCCGTGGGCGCGGCGATGGATCTGGGCAAGACTGCCGATCCCTATTGGCAGCCGGTGTTCGCCGGATACGACTGGTCCAAGCAGTGGATCGCGCAGGAGAAGCCCGATGTCGTGATCCTGGTCTATAACGACCATGCCTCGGCGTTCGACATGCGGGTGATCCCCACCTTCGCCATCGGCTGCGCCGAGCGCTATGGCATCTGCGACGAGGGATGGGGCCCGCGCCCGGTGCCGGACGTAATCGGCCATCCCGACCTCGCCTGGCATATCGCGCAGAGCTGCATCCTCGACGAGTTCGACATCACCATCGTCAACGAGATGCAGGTCGATCACGGCCTCACCGTGCCGCTGAGTGTGATGTTCGGCCAGCCCGAGGCATGGCCTGTCCAGGTGGTGCCGATCGCGGTCAACGTCGTCACCTATCCGCCGCCCACGGGAAACCGCTGCTGGCTGCTCGGCGAGGCGATCGCGCGGGCGGTGGCCAGCTATCCGGAAGACCTCAACGTACAGGTCTGGGGCACCGGCGGCATGAGCCACCAGCTCCAGGGGCCGCGCGCCGGGCTGATCAACGCCGAATGGGACAATCGCTTCCTCGACCTGATGAGCGGACCGCATGGGCCTGAACTCCGCGCGATCCCGCACATCGAATATCTGCGCGAGACCGGCTCCGAGGGTATCGAGATGGTGATGTGGCTGATCATGCGCGGCGCGCTGGGTCGCGACGTGCGGGCGCTGCACCGCCATTACCACGTGCCCGCTTCCAACACCGCGGTCGGGCATCTCGTGCTCGAACCCGTCCGCTGATCCAGAATTACAGGAGAGTATCATGCGCATTGCCCTGGCCGGTGCCGGCGCGTTCGGCGAAAAGCATCTCGATGGCCTCAAGCGGATCGACGGGGTGGAGATCACCTCGATCATCAGCCGCACCGCCGACCAGGCCGCCGCCGTCGCCGAGAAGTACGGCGCCAAGCATCATTCCACCGAACTGGCCGATGCGCTCGCCCGCGACGATGTCGATGCGGTGATCCTCTGCACCCCCACCCAGATGCATGCCGAACAGGCGATCGCCTGCATGAACGCGGGCAAGCATGTCCAGGTCGAGATCCCGCTCGCCGACAGCTGGGCGGATTCGCAGGCGGTGCTGGCCAAGCAGCAGGAGACGGGCCTCGTCTGCATGGTCGGCCACACCCGCCGCTTCAATCCGAGCCACCAATGGGTCCACAACCGCATCACCGCGGGCGAGCTCGCCGTCCAGCAGATGGACGTGCAGACCTATTTCTTCCGCCGCAAGAACATCAACGCCAAGGGCCAGCCGCGCAGCTGGACCGATCATCTGCTCTGGCACCACGCCGCGCACACGGTGGACCTGTTCGCCTATCAGGCCGGTAAGATCGTGCAGGCGCATGCGGTGCAGGGGCCGATCCATCCCGAGCTGGGCATCGCGATGGACATGTCGATCCAGCTGAAGAGCGAGAGCGGCGCGATCTGCACCCTGTCGCTCAGCTTCAACAATGACGGGCCGCTCGGCACCTTCTTCCGCTATATCTGCGACAACGGCACCTATATCGCCCGCTACGACGATCTGGTGGACGGCAAGGAAGCGCCGATCGACGTCAGCAAGGTCGATGTGTCGATGAACGGCATCGAGCTGCAGGACCGCGAGTTCGTGTCCGCAATCCGCGAGGGGCGCGATCCGAACAGCTCGGTAGCCAAGGTGTTCGATTGCTACCGCGTGCTCGGCGAGCTGGAAGCGCAGCTAGCCGGCTGAGCCTTCGTCGCCGCGCCCCCGCGAAAGGCGCGCGGCGACATGCCGACATGCCGCGCGAAGAAGCGCGAGAAATAGGCGGGATCCTCGAAGCCCACGGCGTCGGCGATCTCGCCCACCGACAGGTTCGAATAGAGCAGCAGCCGCCGCGCCTCGAGCAGTGCGCGGGCATCGAGCATGGCGGCCGGGCTGCTGTCCGCAATCCGCGCGCAAGCCAGCCGCAGCGCGGTGATGCTCACTCCCAGCGCACGCGCATGCACGCCCACCGGCTCCCGCAGCCGAAACCGTTCCTCGATCCGCGCCCGCAGCCGCGCGACGATCTCCGCCGCCCGACGGGTGCCCGTGCCGCTGCCGGCCGCCGCGCCGACACGGCGCAGGCTGCGCACGAGGATGGCAAGCAGCGACGCCTCCACCGCCGCGCGCTGACCGGGGGCGGACCAGTTCAGCTCCTGCTGCACTTCGGCGAGCAGGCCTGCGACGGCCTCCCCCTCGGCCATCTCCAGCATCAGCGCCCGGGGTGTGCGGAACAGCATCTCCAGCGCCCCGTCCCGGGTGGCGAGCTGGGCGAAATAGGCGTCGGCGATCGTGCAGACCCAGCCGCGCGATTCCAGATGCCAAGTGAAGCCATGGACGATTCCCGCCGGCACCAGCAGCAGCGCGGGTGCCTCGAACGCGACCGTTTCGGCCTCCGCGGTCATCGATCCGCCGCCTTCGGCGATCAGGATCACATGGTGGAGATCGCGATGAAGGTGCGGGCGGATCGTCCATTCGCTGGGCCGCGAGCGGTCGTCGAGGCTTTCGACATGCACAAAGCCCTCGGCGACGCTGCGCTGAGGTTCGCCATAGAGGTAAAAGGCCGGGATCGGGCTGCGCTCGCGCATCACCGGACTGTCGCATGTCCGGTCGAATCATCCAAGTAAAAGGTTGACCTCTCCCTCACGGTTCCTGGGCGACGGCGGCACCATCGCGTTCAACGAACGAGGATGGAGAGGCGCGGATGCGTACCCAGGTTGCGATCATCGGTGCAGGGCCCGCCGGGCTGCTGCTCGGCCATCTGCTGCGGGCGGAGAGGATCGAGGTTGTCGTCGTCGAGCGTGCGACACCGGACTATGTGCTTGGCCGCATCCGTGCCGGCGTGCTGGAGCGCACCGCCACCATGTTGATGGAGCGAGTCGGCATCGCCGACCGCATGCACCGCGAGGGCCTGCCGCATGACGGCTTCGCGCTGGCAGACGGCGACCGGCTGATCCGCATTCCGGTGACCGAACTCACCGGCCACCACGTGCTGGTCTATGGCCAGACCGAGCTCACTCGCGACCTGATGGACGCCGCTCCCGAGCGCGGGTTGCAGGTGATCTATGAGGCCACCGATGTCGCGTTGCACGATGTCGACAGCGACGCGCCCTACGTCACGTACACCAAGGATGGGCAGGCGCAGCGGATAGACGCTGCCTTCGTCTGCGGGTGCGACGGCTTCCACGGCCCATCGCGCAAGGCGATCCCCGCCAGCGTCGGCGCCGCGTTCGAGAAGGTCTATCCGTTCGGCTGGCTCGGCATCCTGGCCGATGTGCCGCCCTGCCATCACGAGCTGATCTACGCCAATCACGACCGCGGCTTCGCACTCGCCTCCATGCGCTCGGCCACGCGCAGCCGCTATTACATCCAGGTTCCGCTCGACGAAGATCTGGGCGAATGGCCCGACGATCGGCTGTGGGATGAACTGGCCGTGCGGCTGGGGCCCGAGGCGGCTGCGAACCTCACCCGAGGGCCGGCACTGGAGAAGTCGATCGCGCCGCTGCGCTCCTTCGTGTTCGAGCCGATGCGCCATGGCCGGCTGCTGCTCGCCGGCGACAGCGCACACATCGTGCCGCCCACCGGCGCCAAGGGGCTCAACCTTGCCGCGTCGGACGTGCATTATCTCTCCGAGGCGCTGGTTGGCCACTTCAAGCGCGGCGATCACGACGCGATCGGCGGGTATTCGCAAAAGGCACTCGCCAGGGTCTGGAAATCCGAGCGCTTCTCGTGGCAACTGACCAGGCTGATGCATCGTTTCCCGGATAGCGATGCGTTCGATCGCCGGATGCAGTTGGCCGACCTGGACTATATCGCCACGTCGCGCGCAGCCCAGACGACGATCGCCGAAAACTATGTAGGATTGCCGCTCTGACCATGCCGACGCTTCCCACCCGCACCATCGGCCCGTTCACCGTCTCGGCGATCGGGCTCGGCTGCATGAACCTCAGCCACGCCTATCTGCCGCGCCCCGATGCGCGCGACGCGGAGCGGCTGCTGCTTCATGCGCTGGATGCGGGGGTGACGTTCCTCGATACCGCCGCGCTCTACGGCTTCGGCGCGAACGAGGAGCTGCTCGGCCGCACCGTGATGCACCGCCGGGCCGAGTTCACCCTGGCGAGCAAGTGCGTGCTGGGCGGGGCGGACGGCAAGCGCGGGATCGATGGCAGCCCGGAGGCGATCACCCGCACGCTCGAGGATTCGCTCCGCCGCCTGAACGTCGAGCATATCGATCTATATTACATGCACCGGCTCGATCCGAAGGTACCGGTGGAGGAGTCCGTGGGTACGCTCGCCCGCGCGGTGGAGGTAGGCAAGATCGGCGCGATCGGCCTGTCGGAGATGTCGGCCGCTACGCTGCGGCGCGCGCACGCGGTGCACCCGATCGCGGCGATGCAGACCGAATATTCCCCCTGGACCCGCAATCCCGAGATCGCGGTGCTCGATGCCTGTGCCGAACTGGGCGTCGGCTTCGTCGCCTTTTCGCCGGTCGCCCGCGGGCTGCTGGCCGGCGGGGTGGGGGCCGACGGCGTGCCGCAGGGTGATTTGCGTGGGGGCATGCCGCGCTTTCAGGGCGAGAACCTAGCGCAGAACCTGGAAATGGCCGCGCGCTTCCGCGCCATCGCCGAAGCGGCGGGCTGCTCGATGGCGCAGCTCTGCATGGCCTGGCTTTTGTCCCGGCGCGACTTCATCGTGCCCATTCCCGGCACGACGCGGATCGACCATCTGGACGATCTCCTCGCCACCTTTGCGCACCCGGTTTCCGACGCTGCGCTGGCGGAAGTGGATGCGCTGTTCCCGCCCAACGCGGCAGCCGGTCCGCGCTATGCGGCGGAAGCGCAGTCGCAGATCGATACCGAGATTTGGGAAGACGAGCAGCTGGCCTGAGATCGCATGCAACTCTATTGCGAAAGAGTTGCAAAGACCGAGGGTCTGAACTAATAACGAGTATCAATAGCTAGCATTGGGCTGCGGTTTTCCCCCGCCGGTCGAGCCGGCGCGGGGGGCACCACACTCATCCACAGCTTCCACAGGGGCGGCGCTGGACAAGCCCCGCGCCGAGCGAATAGCGGGCTTGCATGCCAGTTGTTGCTACCATCATGAATTCGAATACCGGCGAACCCATCCAGAAGATGACGTTCGGCCGCATGCCCAAGCCCTGGGCGTCCTTCACCCTCTCCAACGGCGAGCTGGTCCAGGCCAGCCGCGTCGATATCGGCAAGCCGGCCCCCGGCAAGGTCGTGGTGCCGGTCCATGTCTGGGTCAGCCCAAAGAAGACCGAGCGGCAGGACGACTGACGGTCAGAGCCAGCCGCCCGTGAAGCCTGCGCGCTGCAACCCGCGACGAATATGCGGGTTGCGGCGCATCACCTCCCACACCAGGCCGGTGCGCAGATTCTCGATCATGAGCAGGATCGGCCCCTGATCGATCCCGAGATGGTCGCCATCGACCCAGCCGATCCCGGGCACGATCTTGCCGTGCTTGAGTGGCGCGCGCGTGGCGGTCAGCGTCGGGTTGAAGCTGTCGAGAAAGCCATAGCGGCCATAGATGCCGCGCCCGTAGCGGGCATGCATCGTCGAAACCGCGCGGGTCGCCAATTCCGGCTCGAACGCGATCGAGGCGGCTGCCGCCGTCGGGGCCAGCGTGCCGTCGTCGCGGTCGCCCGGACCGCGTGCCGAATAGCTGAAGAACTGCCGCACCCGGCCGTCCAGCGTCGCCTTGAAGTCGCCCGGGCCGTCACAGGCGGTCAGACCCCATAGGTCCTCGCCATAGCCGGTCCAGCCGCCGGGATTGGCGATCGCGTAATTGCGCTGCGCCCGCACCGCGCGGCGGCTGTTCTCGAAATAATCGATGCCCTTGGCAGCCATGTATCGATCGCGGATGCCGCGGAAGTCGATCCAGCAATGGCTGTACTGGTGGATGAACAGCGCCGGGAAGTGGAGATGGGGCTCGCCCCATTTGTCGCTCCACTGCGCGTCGAAGCGGGCGGTCCATGCGTCCCAGGTCTCGGGCGGCAGCGGATGGCTGGGCGAACCCAGCGCCAGCACGTAGAGCAGGAGCCCTTCGTTGTAGATGTTCCAGTCCGAGGGGATGAACCCGCTTTCGGGATGCCAGCCCATCGAGACGAAGGGTGGGCGCGGGGTGATCCAGGGCCAGTCGATCGCGGCGTAGAGCTGGTCGGCCAGGGTGCGGATCTCGGCTTCCTGGGGATCGTTCGCGTCGAACCAGCTCTGTGCGAACAGCACGCCGCCCATCAGTAACGCGGTATCGATGGTCGACAGTTCGGCGCGGGCGAAGCGGCGGCCTTTGGTGACGCCGAGAAAGTGGTAGAAGAAGCCCTTGTAGCCGCTGGCGTCGCTCTGCCCGTCGCCCTGGGGCGCGGTGGCGAAGAAGCGCAGCGTGGCCAGCGTGCGGGTGCGGGCCTGCTCGCGGGTGATCCAGCCGTTGGCGACGCCGATCGGATAGGCGGTCAGCGCGAAGCCGACCGCGGCGATCGAGGCGAAGGACGGCGTCGGCCAGCGATCGGGCGCCAGGCCGGTCTCGGGATCGGTGGTATCCCAGAAATAGCGGAAGGTGCGTTCCTGCAGGTCGCGGATCAGCGGGGCTGCGGCGGGGGCGGCGCCCGCGCCGGCGATCCGGGCGCCAGGCGTCGTGCATGCGCCCGCAAGACCCGCCAGCGCCAGCGCGCCGGAGCCGAGCAACTGCCTGCGATCGATCATCGTGAATCCTGAACAAAAAAACGGGGGCAGAGCAACGAGCGCTGCTCTGCCCCCAGAGGAGGGATCAGAAGGAGTAGCCGACCGACAGCTTCACGGTGCGCGGCGGGTTGCCGCCGACGCTGGTGCCGACCTGGCGACCCCAGTCGGGCGAGGTCGGGTTGTTGTTGAAGTCGACGAAGTTCCAGTCGTCGAACACGTTCAGCACGTCGACGCGGAAGCGCAGGCGGGTCTGGTCGCTGATGAAGCGGATCGGCACATACTTGGTCACCGCCAGGTCGATCTGGCGCCGGCCCCAGCCGCCGCCGACACCGTCGGTGAACTGCCCGACCAGGATGCGCTGGAACGGGTTGGCCTGATCGATGAACGCCTTCTGATAGGCGGCCGATTCGACCTGCAGCTTGGTCGAGAAGGCGATGCCCAGCGGCAGGTCGACGCTGCCCGCGATGACGAGGCGGTGGCGCGGCACGCCCGAGGAGCGCAGCGTCGGATAGTCGTTGATCGACGGGTAATCGAGCGAGAAGGTCTCGCCGAACTGACGGTTCTCGCTCGCCTCGGTGAAGGTGTAGGTTGCGTCGATGCTCCAGGGCGAGGCCGGGGTATAGGTCTTGGTGACCTTGAAATAGGCCGAGTCCGAAGCGGTCCTCAGGCCGTTGGTGCCCAGAATGATCGCGCCATAGCCCGGGGGCGGATCGCCGAAGGGGGCCGAGGGCGTGTCGGTTGCGCTGGCGGGATTGTCGAAGAAGAAGCTGCCGTCCTTGCGGCGGTTGCCGAGCAGAAAGACGAAGCCGTCCTTGCTGGTGATATGGGTATAGCCCACTTCCAGCCCGACCAGGTTGAAGCGGCCGCGCAGGCCCAGGCTGAACTGATCCGAATAGGGGGTCTTCAGGTTGTTATCGAGGAAGCGGAACTCGCGGCCGCCACCGGTGGTGCCGGCAAGCAGCTGTTGGCGTCCCGCTGCGGTGAGGTAGATCGGGTCCCAGGCGACGCACGTCGTCGAGGGCGTGCAGGGGTTCTGCGAGTCCGCGCCGATGAAGTTGAAGCTGCGCGTCGGGAAGGCGCCCTGGCTGACTTCCTGCTGCAGGAAATCGAACTGGTTGCGATCATAGGACCGGCCATAGCCACCGAACAGCGCGAAGCGGCCCGCCTCGTCGAAGCGATAGGTGAAGCCGACACGCGGCTGCCAGGCGCCGGTGAACGCCTTTCGGTTGCGGCCGTTCGAGATATAGTCGTTGATGTTGTAGTCGGCATTGACGAGGTTCGGATAGTTCGCCGGCGACACCGCCGTGATGTTTTCCTGCGTCGTCACGAAATTGAGATAGGCGGGCGTCCGCTCATAGTCCCAGCGCAAGCCGAGATTGAGGGTCAGGTGCGAGGTGACATCCCAGTCGTCCTGCGCATAGACGCCGAACTGGAAGTTGTTCGAGCGGACGTCCGACGACCCCGAGCCGGCCGGTGCGCCGAACTGGACGCGATACGGGATCGCATCGTTGAAGCCGGTCTGGCTGAAGGCGTTGACGTCATAGGTGTAGAGCGGGTTGGCCAGGTTCTGCTCGAGCGAGCGCAACTTGATCCAGCTGGCCTTGGCGCCGACCTTGATCGTGTGGCCGTCGAAGCCGGTCCAGGTGAAGTCGTCCTGGACCGTCCAGCCCTTCTGGCCCTTGTCCTGCTGGTTGCTGCCCGCGCCGAAGCGCAGCAGTGCGAACCGGCTTCGGTTGCCGTTGATCACCGGGGTGGCCTGGAACAGCGAGGTGATGCCGCTGGTGGCTGGCGTCGGCGCCCAGCGCGTATCCTGATAGGAGACGCGGAAGTCGTTGATCCAGCTGTCCTCGCTGCGCTGCCAGCGGCCGGTAAAGCGCTTTTCCTCGACCTTGTTGAGCGTCGCGGTGGTGGAAGCTGCGACGCCGGTGGAGATCTGCGCGC
This sequence comes from Sphingomonas elodea ATCC 31461, assembly GCF_000226955.1. Classification (GTDB taxonomy): domain Bacteria; phylum Pseudomonadota; class Alphaproteobacteria; order Sphingomonadales; family Sphingomonadaceae; genus Sphingomonas; species Sphingomonas elodea. The sequence goes on along the minus strand of NZ_AGFU01000005.1, from coordinate 125,349 downwards.
CGGACTCGTTACGATACTTGCCGGTGAACTCGATCAGGTCCTTGTCGGTCGGCTCGATGTCGATCTTGCCGAAATACAGGTCCTCGTTGAACCGCTGCGAGAAGCTGCCGAAATATTGCTGGTACTGCGACGGCAGCGCGCTCGGCGCGACGCCGTTATCGGGGCGCACGTCATAGGGGCTGTCGATGCGCTTGCCTTCGTAGGTGACGAAGAAGTGCGCCTTGTCCTGCACGATCGGCCCGCCCAGCGCGACGCCGAACTGCTTGTTGGCCGAATTCACCTTGTCGCGCTTGGTGGGGAACAGCTCGCTCGGACGACGCGACCGGAGGTCCTGGTTGGTATAGTCGAGGAAGCCCTCACCATGGAACTCGTTGGTACCCGACTTGGTGGCGGCGGTGATCGCGACAGAGCTCACCTGGTCGAACTCGGCCTTGTAGTTGGACGAGAGCACCTGATACTCGCCGATCGCGAGCTGCGGGAACGGGTTGCCGGCCGAGCTGTCCTGCCCGGTGATGCCGTTCTTGAGAACGTAATCCTTCTGGCTGACGCCGTCGATGAACACGTTGACCGTGCGGCTGTCCTGCGCGCCGCCCTGGATCCGCGACGAACCGTCGGCGCTTTCGATGAAGCGCACGCCCGGCGCGAGATCGGCGAAGGCGAGGAAGTTGCGGTTGTTCTGCGGCAACTGGTCGATCAGCCGCTGGGTGATGTTGATGCCGACCTGGCCACCGTCGAGCGACCGAATGCGGTTGCCCGTGACGACGATCGTGTCGCCGCCGGCCGGGGCCGCATCGCTGCCCTCGGGTGCGGTGCCGGCATCGGCGGCGGGTGCTGTGGGTGCTGCGGGCGTCGACAGGTCTAGATCGAGGCCCGCATTCTGGCCGACGCGCAGCGTGAACGCATCCGAGTTGCGCATGCCGTTCTGTAGCTTGATCTCCAGGCGGTAGGTGCCGGGGCGCAGCGACGCGAAATTATAGGTCCCGTCGGCGGCGACGGTGGCGGTGCGGCGGATGCCGGTCGCCACTTCGATCGCGGTCACCTCGGTCACCGGGTTGCCCGCCGGCGCGGTAATGGTGCCGCGCAGCGAGGCCTGGCCCACCTGGGCCAGGGCGGGGGCGGGGGCGAGCAGGGCACCGCTGCCCAGCACGGTCATCGTCAGCAATGCGGAACGCAATACTAGCTTGTTCATGGTCACTCTCTATCTCCCCGGCGGATCGGGTTTTCTGTTGTGTTATCGGTAGGTTGGCGGGTCGATTCCCGCGCGATGACGATCGGTGCGCGCCATTCGAGCGCGTCGTCCCGCTCACCGTCGATCAGGCCGACGAGGCGGACGACGGCGCGCGCGCCGAACTCGGCGATGTCGATGCTGGCGGTGGTGAGCGCCGGCGAGATCAGGCGGGTGAGCGGGATGTTGTCGAACCCCGCCACGGCGACCTGCTCAGGCACGGTGATTCCGGCACGCTTCAGCGCCATCAGCGCGCCGACCGCCATATTGTCGTTGGCGGCGAAGATCGCGTCATAGGCAGCGCCCTCGGCTTCCAGCGCGGTGATGGCGCGCGTGCCCGCATCCTCGTTGAAGTCGCCCTGCAGCACGCGCAGATCCAGGCCCAGCCGGGCGCACGCCTCGCGGGTGCCGCGCAGACGCTCCTGCGCGTCGATATTGGCCTCAGGACCCGCGACATGGACGATGCGGCGGCAGCCGCCGGCTGCGAGATGCTCGATCACCGCCACGGCTCCGGCAACGTTGTCCACGCGCAGTTCGGGGCGGTTGCCCTCATGGGGCGCGCAGTTGAGGAGGACCGAGGGCATGGACTTGGGCAGGTGGGCAAACAGCTCGTCCGAGGTGATTTGGGGCGCCATCACCACCAGCCCGTCGACGCGGCCGCGCATCGCGTGGAGCGCGGTCACCCCCCGATCGGCCTCGCCGTGCATCACCATCAGCAGCAGGTGGAAGCCAAGCTCCGAGGCCTGACGATCCATGCCGCGCATCAGTTCGGAGAAGAACTCGCCGTGCAGATCGGGCACCACGACGCCGATCGTCGACGACCGGGCGAGGCTCAGGTTCCGTGCGCCGGCATGGGGAACATAGCCGAGCCGATCGGCGACCGCGCGGATGTGATCGCGCAGTTCGGGGCGGATGTTGGTCGCGCCGTTCAAGGCACGCGAAACCGACGCAACCGACACCGCTGCTTCCCTGGCAACATCGCGGATCGTGGCATTCGGCATGACGTGCTGCATCCCCTCCTTCATCCAAGGTTGGCCGCTCGTTTTGCAGGTGGCGGCCTGAAGCTCTTGATGTAACCGGTTACATGAAGCACAAGCGGCTTGCAAGATTCATCGTGCGGCGGCCTAAACGCGGTCGTGCCAGTGGAGGAAACGCGTGAAAGACGGCCAAATTTCCCGACGTGCGATATTGATCGGCGCAAGTGCGGCAGCGGCATGGGCGGCAAGCCCGGCGCGCGCGATGCTGCTCCAGGCGGGTGCGCGGAAGCTGCCCGCGGCGGTCGAGTCGCTGCTCGCGAAGATGACCGTCGAGGAAAAGGCCGGGCAGCTCACCCTGATGGCGGCCGCATGGTCCGGCGGCGCGGCGGTGACGCTGAACCCGGCGGGTGCCTCGTCCAATTTCGACGGCCAGCTGGCGGAAGTGCGCGCCGGGCGGCTGACGGGCGTGTTCAACGGCAACGGGGCGGCGATGGCCCAGCGCATGCAGACGGTCGCGATGCGCGAATCCCGGCTCAGGATTCCGCTGCTGTTCGCGGCGGACGTGATCCACGGCTTCCGCACCGTCTTTCCGGTGCCGATGGGCGAGGCGGCGAGCTTCGATCCCGATCTCGCCGAGCGGACCGCGCGGGTGGCGGCGGTGGAGGCCGCGGCCTCCGGCATCGACTGGACCTTCGCGCCGATGGTGGACATCACCCGCGATGCCCGCTGGGGTCGCAGCGTGGAGGGGGCGGGCGAGGACGTGCTGCTCGGCAAGCTGATCGCGGCGGCGCGGGTGCGCGGGTTCCAGGGCACGAAGGGGCTGGAGGCGGCGGATGCGGTCGCCGCCTGCGCCAAGCATTTCGCGGCCTATGGCGCGGCGGAAGGCGGGCTGGACTACAGCACGGTCGACATTTCGGAGCGGACGCTGCGCGAGACCTATTTCCCGCCGTTCGAGGCAGCACTTGCGGCGGGGGCGCCGACGGTGATGGCCTCGTTCAACGAGCTGTCGGGCATCCCCGCCACCGCCAATGAATGGCTGCTGACGGAAGTGCTGCGCCGCGAATGGGCTTTCGAGGGCGTCGTCGTCTCCGACTATACCGCCGACGAGGAACTGATCGCGCACGGTTTCGCCGCGGATGCGCGCGAGGCGACCCGGCTCGCCTTCCTGGCCGGTGTCGACATGAGCATGCAGAGCGGCTTCTACATCCGCCACCTGCCGGACCTCGTCGCCAAGGGCGAGGTGCCGATGGCGCGGCTGGACGAGGCGGTGCGGCGGGTACTGGCGCTCAAGGTGCAGCTGGGCCTGTTCGACGATCCGTTCCGCCGCATCGATCCGACGCGGGAGAAGGCGCGGGTGCGGACGCCCGCGCATCTGGCGCTGGCCCGCGAGGCGGGGTCGCGCTCGATCGTGATGCTCAAGAACGAGGGCAGCCTGCTGCCGCTGCCGCGCTCGGGCAAGAAGATCGCGCTGATCGGCCCGTTCGCGGGCGGGCTGCATGACCGGGTCGGCCCGTGGAACGTCTACGGCACCGATGCCGAAGCCGTAGACTTGGCGAGCAGCGTCAGGGCGCTGGTGCAGGATCCGGCGCTGGTGACCGTTACCGAAGGCGCGGGGCTCGACGGGCCGATCGCGGGCGGGATCGACGCGGCGGTGGCGGCGGCGCGGGCGGCGGACGTCGTCGTGCTGGCGGTGGGCGAACATGCCCGCATGTCCGGCGAGGCGCAGTCGCGCTCCGCCATTGTCGTGCCACCGGCGCAGATGGCACTGGCAGAGGCGGTCGCAGCGACCGGCAAGCCGATGGTGGTGCTGCTCCGCAACGGCCGGGCGCTGGCGCTGGAGGGGGCGGTGCTGAAGGCGCCGGCGATCCTCGTCACCTGGTTCCTCGGATCACAGGACGGCCCGGCGATCGCCGACGTGCTGTTCGGCATCGTCGGGCCCTCGGCGCGGCTGCCGGTCTCCTTCCCGCAGGCGACGGGGCAGGCGCCCTATCATTACGATCACAAGCCTACCGGTCGCCCCAACCCGGCGGGGCCGCTGCAGGAGTACAAGACCCATTATCGCGAGTTCCCGAACCAGGCGCTGTTCCCGTTCGGGCACGGGCTAACCTATGGCGACATCGCGTACGGCGAGTTGGACATGGGCGGAGGCCGGCTTGCCGCCGACGGCAAGCTGACGGTTTCGGCGACGATCACCAACCGCGGGTCGCGTGCCGCCGAGGAAGTGGTGCAGCTCTACATTCGCGACGTGGCGGCGAGCGTGACCCGCCCGGTTCGCGAGCTAAAGGCCTTTCGGCGTGTGGCCCTGACGCCCGGCGAGCGGAAACGGGTGGCGTTCACGCTCACCCGCGCCGACCTGCTGTTCATCGGCCAGGCGCTCAAGCCGACGGTCGAGCCGGGGCGGTTCCAGCTGTGGATCGCGCCCTCGGCCGAGGCGGAGGGGGTGTCCGGCAGCTTCGAACTGGCCTGAGGAGCCCCTCGCGGCAGACGTCCTTAGGCATCGACCGCGCGGTCCTGCGGCAAAGCGAAAACGGCCGCCAGGGCCGCGAGCAGCAGGATCGCGGGGCCGGCCAGCATCAGCCAGCGGATCGCCGCGAGGCTCGCCGCCCCCTGGGACGCCCCCGCGACGAAGCCGTTCGCTTGGTAGATCGCCCCGATCGCGAAGCCGGCCGCCGCCAGCGCTGCTTTCTGGGCAAGCGCGAAGGTGCCGAAGGCGATGGCCTCCACGCGTACGCCGGTGCGTGCCGCGCCCCAGTCGACGCTGTCCGGCAACAGCGTCCATGCGGCGAGCCCGAAGCCGGCAAAGGCCACCTGCATGCCCAGCAGGAACAGTGTCGCGGCGCTCGTCCCGGGGGCGGGCAGCAGCACGAACCCGGCGGGCAGGGCGAGGGCGAGGGCACAGGCGCCAAGCCAGGCGGCACGGGCACCCGTGCGGCGGGCGAGGAGCGTCCAGAACGGGGTGGCGACGAGGCTCGCAAATGCCATGGCGGCCAGCGCCCGCGGCCCGGCGGGATCGTCGGTCAGGACGTAGCGGAAATAGTAGAGTACCGACTGAGTCGTGAGCGACGATGCCGCCGCGCCGGCCGCCGCGCCGAGGTTGAGCGCCACGAACGCGCGGTTGCGGGCAAGCAGGGCCAGCGCCGGGCCGATGCGGGGGATGGGCGCGGCGCCGGTGGGCGGACGGCGCTCGGGCACCTTCCAGGCGATCGCGAGGAGCAGCGGCACGCCCAGCGCCGCCAGTAGCGCGGTTGCCGCGGCATAGCCGCCGAGCGCGACGACCAGCCTTGGCAGGGTGCCCGCGACCAGGGTTGCCGCGACCGCGCCGAAGACCATGCGCAGCCCGGCCAACAGCGACCGTTCCGCGCTGGTCCCGGCCAGCCGCGTCGTCCAGGCGGCGTAGGGGATGTTGGTGAAGGCATAGAGGGTTCGAAAGCCGAGCTGCGCCGCCAGCGCCGCTTCCCACCCACCTGTCGGTGCCGCGAACATCGCGACGAAGGCGAGGCCGAGCGGCAGCGCGCCCCAGCCGATCAGCCAGCGATAGGGCCGCCGCATCCGCTCGGCGACCACGCCCGCGATGAAATCCGCCACGCCGTCCCACACCGCGCCCACCAGGAACAGCGCGCCGGCCAGCGCCGGGGCCAGTCGCAGCGTATCGATGTAGAAGAACAGCAGGTAGAGATTGACCGCCTGCCAGTAGAGGTTGAACGCGAAATCGCCCGCGCCGAACAGCAACAATGCCGTGCGGGGGGCGGGTGGCGGCACCATGGCGGTCATTGGGCGAGCGGTAACGGCTTCATCCCCGCGGTCTTAGCGCCGGCGCCGCCCCTGTCCACGCACGGGGTTCAGAAGAAGCGGGGGATCGGCCCGTCCTGCGCGGTCTGGTCGGGCAGGTCGACCTCGATGCCGTCAGCATAGCACCAGCCCCAGCCTTCCGGCGGGTCATAGCCTTCCATGATCGGGTGGCCGGTCTCGTGAAAATGCGCGGTGGCGTGGCGGTTGGGCGACTGGTCGCAGCAGCCGACATGGCCGCATTCCCGGCATAGCCGCAGATGCACCCACCAGCTGCCGGTCTTCAGGCATTCCACGCAGCCCTTGGCGCTGGGGCGCACGGCGCGGACGGTCTCGGCGGTCATGTGCGTGCAGCGGGTCATCGCGATCTCCTCTGCCTATCCTAGCCGAGGCGGGCCGGCACTTCCCCTGTACGAAGGTTGGGCATGACTCGCGCCGGCTTTTCCGCTTTCTCGAACGAAAGCGTCAAGACTATCCGGCTGCTCGAACCATCCGGGCCGGGCTAGCAGGAGGGCGACGCAGGAGGTTCCGATGGATCGAGTTACACCGCCCGTACTGAGCCAGACCGAGTGGTCTGCAGTTTCCGTTGCCTTTCAGGATGCGGCCGCCTGTGGTTGCGCCGCGCTGCCCGCCACCGATCGCCCGTCGCTGCTCGGGCGAGTTGCGGATGCGCTGTTCGGCGCGCGCCGCCCAACGCCGCTCGCCAATCCCCGGCTGGAGGCGATCCGGCAGTTCGTGTGCACGACGCGCCGACAGCGCAAGCCGGCCGAGCATCTCGTGCCGGTGCTTGCCGATCACGGCTTCAACCCGGCGCAGATCGAAGCGATCGCGCTGCTGGCAATCTGAGGCGCGACGACGATGGCCCATGCCCACGCCCATATCGGTCCTGAGCTGCTGGAAACGCGCATCGACGCCGGCCGCCACCCGCTGCTTGCCGACGAGCCGCCCGGCAATGGCGGGCGCGATGCCGGGCCCGCGCCCTATGATCTGCTGCTCGCCGCCCTGGGGGCCTGCACCGCGATGACGCTGCGGATGTACGCCGATCGCAAGGGCTGGCGGATCGATGCGCTGGATGTCGACCTGCGCCTTCTCGGCACGCCGGATGTGCGGCGTATCCGGCGCACGCTGACCATCACCGGTCCGGATGCGGCGGCCCGAGCGCGCCTCGCCGAGATCGCCGAGCGCACGCCGGTGACGCTGACCTTGAAGCAGGGTATCGCCATCGAAACCCAATTGGCGGAGCAGACGGCATGAGCAGTGAAGCAGGCCTGGATGCGGTGGCGCGCGATACCGGTGCCGGCAAGTTCCAGGTGGCGGTGCAGGTCGCCGGGGTGGCGCTGATGCTCGACGAGCCGGTGTCGGTCGGCGGGCTCGGCTCCGGGCCGACACCCTATCAGATGCTCGCCTCGGCCCTGGCCGCCTGCACGACGATGACGCTGCGGGTCTATGCGCTGCAAAAGGGGTGGCCGGTCACCGGCATCCGCACGCTTGCCGGGCATCAGCGTCAGGCGGGCGTGGTGCCGGCTGATCTGTTCACCCGGCGGATCGAGATCGAAGGCGAACTGGACGACGCGCAGCGCGGGCGTCTGCTGGAGATCGCGGATCGCTGCCCGGTACATCGTACCCTGACCGGCGGTGCCCGGGTGGAAACCGAACTCGCCGAGGCCGCCGCGCCGATCGAGCCCGCCGCCGCCCACGCCGCCGATCTGGAGCACGCGATCCGCGAGGATTGAGCGTCGCCAGCAACAAACCGTAACACACGTCGTTTTACCTCCGACGATCAGGGGGGCGGGCATCCTCGTGCCGGTGCAATATAATCTGACCGAAAGGTCGCGATCGCCCTTACCGGCGAGGGCGATGCCGCAGCGAACCAGAGCGGGCAGGGGCGGCATTTCGCCTATAGCGGCATCACCAGCCTGCGCTACAAGTTCAGCGAACAGGTCTCGACCACCGCCGAACTCTCCCTGGAGCGCGATCAGGATCCCGAGGGTCACGAAACCCATGCGCTGGCGGCGCTGTCGACCGCATGGCGACCGACCAAGACGCTGCAGCTCGATGTGCTGGCGGTGGCCGGGCTGAACCGTCATTCGCCCGACTTCCGGCTGGTGACCGGCGGGGCGATCCTGTTCTAGCGGCCTCGCGCGACCTCCGCATCTGCAGATCGCGGCTCCCGAGCGGCGATCTTGGCTTCCACGCAGTCCGAAAGTTCGGAAGAGGTTCGCCGCCCTTGGAAGACGCACGCTTCCACAAAGCTGCAGATTGCCGCTACCGCGGATGGATCCTGCCGGGCGTCTCTCGTTCCGCAATAGGTGACGGTGGCGCGCCGCAGCCTATAGTCGATCTTCGTCCTGTGCAGGCGTTGACCGGTCACTACGATTGCGTCGCTTTCTGACCCGCTCTCCTGCTGAGGGACGGCGGGTGCCTGGTGCTGCGCCACTGGGGCGCCAGATAGAAGCGCGATCAACGCTATTTGGTGCATGTCGCCGATCTCCCCCCGCTTTTCCTTTTGCTGCAGTGATGAAAGACGCCTGGCGCAGCTTCCCGGGTGCCATCTTACCGAGGGTGCCGACTGGGGCCGCCGGCATGCCTGAACTAAACCTCTCCGAGCTTCTCCAGGTCCACATCCATGCGACCCGCCTCCACGAACCGGGTGCGCAGCCACGAGGCGGCCGGGCCGGGCGGCGCGTCGCGGCGCCAGATCGCGCCGAAGCGGTACATGCCGCCGGGGCTCTCCGGCATGGCGAGGCGCACCAGCGTCCCCGCGACCAGGTCGGGTTCGATCAGCGGCAGCGGCATGTTGCCCCAGCCGATGCCCTCGCGCAGCAGTGCATGCTTGGCGCCCAGGTCCGCGAGCCGCCACGTCCGGGGGCTCATCACCGCGAAGTCGCGGCCGGCGGTGAGCGGTGAGCGGTCGGAGAGTACGAGCTGGACATGGTCGCGTCCCGCGCCGGGCGGGATCGGGTCCATCCGGCCGAGCGGATGGTCGGGCGCCGCCACCGGCACCATCGCCACCGATCCCGCTGCCTCGCATTCGATGCCGCTCATCCCTGCAGCCAGCGGGCCGGAGATGCCAAGCACCGCCTTGCGCTCCAGCACCAGGCTGGTGATCGCGCCCAGCGCCTCGACGTGGAGGCGCAGGGTGACGGTGGGAAATTCGGCGCGGAAGGCGCGCAGCACTTCGCCCAGCCGGCGGGTGGGCAGCATCACGTCGACCGCGAGGTTCACCTCCGCCTCCAGCCCGTCGAGCAGGCCCTTCACCTTGGCGCGCAAGCCATCAATGCCCTGCGCCACCGTCCGCGCCTCCGCCAGCACGGCTTCGCCGGCGGAGGTGAGGCGGGGCTTCTTGGTGCCCTCACGGTCGAACAGCAGCACGCCCAGCTGCGCCTCCAGATTCGCGATGCCGTAGCTGATGACCGAGACGGCGCGGTTGAGCTGGCGCCCGGCGCCCGCGAAGCTGCCGCTGTCCACCACGGCAAGGAAGATGCGGAGCTGGTCGAAGGTCGGGGTGCCGGGGCTGGACATTTCTATTTCCTGGAACGTTTGCGCCAAACTTATCCCACTGACTGGAGAAGTCGAGCCCGTCTATATGCCGGTCAACGGAGCGGCGCCGATGCCCGGCGCCCCCTCACAATGAGGCCAACAATGATCGAACTTCGCCCCTTTTCCAGCCTCGGCGGCGCCAACCATGGCTGGCTCGACGCCAAGCACCATTTCTCCTTCGCCAACTATTATGATCCGGTCCGCACCAGCTGGGGCAACCTGCGCGTGTGGAATGACGACACCATCGCGCCGCAGACCGGCTTCCCGCCGCATCCGCACCGCGACATGGAAATCATCACCTATGTTCGCGACGGCGCGATCACCCACCAGGACAATCTCGGCAATCACGGCCGCACCGTCGCCGGCGACGTGCAGGTGATGTCGGCAGGCACGGGTATCGCGCACTCCGAATATAATCGCGAGGACGAGACCACCCGGATCTTCCAGATCTGGATCCAGCCGACCCGCGGCGGCGAGAAGCCAAGCTGGGGCACGCGTCCCTTCCCGAAGACCGATCGCGCCGGCCAGTTCGTGGTGCTGGCGAGCGGCTTCGAAGGCGACGGCGACGCGCTGCCGATCCGCACCGATGCGCGCGTGCTCGGCGCCACGCTGCGGGCCGGGGAGACGGCGGAGTATCCGCTGGGCAGCGATCGTCGGGCCTATCTGGTACCCGCCACCGGTGTGGTCGAGATCGACGGTGTACGCGCACATGCCCGCGACGGCGTCGCGATCAAGGATGTCGCGGTGTTGAAGGTCACCGCGATCGAAGACAGCGAGATCGTGATGGTCGACGCGGCCTGAAACCGTAGCAGCGGGCGGTGCCGAGCACTGCCCGCTTGTTGCGATGCGCATTTGCCTACTGTCTGCATTGACTTGTGTCATGATGATTCAAAAAGAAGTTAATGCGGAATATTGGAACGGCGTGAAGCGTGCGCGGGTTCTCTCTGTCGAACGTACCAGGGAACCCGTCCTTGATCATGCATGCCGCTACCGCTCGCCCCCGCAGCAACTTCGCGCTGATCTGTTTTTCGCATCTTCGCTGGAACTTCGTTTTCCAGCGACCCCAGCACCTCATGACGCGGTTCGCGCGCAACATGGACGTGCTGTTCTGGGAAGAGCCGATCGAGGACGACAGCCCCACGCCCTGGCTGGAGCTGCGCGACGAAGGGGCGGGCGTTACGGTGGCGGTGCCGCATCTTGCCGCCGCGCTCGTCGGCGAGGCGCGGGCCGAGGTGCTGCGCGCGCTGCTCGATGCGCATGTCGGGGACGTGCCGGAGCGGCTGGTCCGCTGGTACTATACACCGATGATGCTGCCCTTCTCGCGGCATCTGGATGCGGCGTGCACCGTCTATGACTGCATGGACGAGCCCAAGAACTTCCGCTTCACGCCTCCCGAACTGATGCCGCTGGAGCAGGGGCTGTTCGGGCTGGCCGATCTCGTCTTCACCGGCGGCTACAGCCTGTACGAGGCCAAGCGGGCGAGCCATGCCTCGGTGCATCCCCTCCCGTCGAGCGTCGACAGCGCCCATTTCGCGCAGGGCCGCAGGCTGGTGCAGGATGCCGCCGATCAGACCGGCCTGCCGCGCCCGCGTCTCGGCTTCTACGGTGTCATCGACGAGCGGATGGACCTGGAGCTGATCGCGGCCCTGGCCGACGCGCGCGTGGTGATGGTCGGGCCGGTGGTGAAGATCGATCCCGCCGAGCTGCCGCAGCGCCCGAACATCGCGTGGTTGGGGCCCAAGGGCTATACCGAGCTGCCGCTCTATGCCGGCGGCTGGGACGCGGCCTTGATGCCCTTCGCGATCAACGAGGCGACGCGTTTCATCAGTCCCACCAAGACCTCGGAATATCTGGCCGCGGGGCTGCCGGTCGTCTCGACCCCGATCGTCGATGTGATCCGCCATTATGGCGAGGTGGCGGGCGTGTTCGTCGCCGATGGTACGGAAGCCTTTGTCGACGCATGCGACCGGGCGCTGGCGCTGGCGCTGCGCGGGCAGGGCGAGGCATGGCGGTCCGAGGCCGACGCGCTGCTTGCCGAGCAGAGCTGGGATCAGGTCGCCGCGCGGATGCTGGGCCTGATCCTGCAGGTCGCCGAACCGGACAAGCCGCTGCGCAAGCCGGTTCGCAGCACGCGCTTCGACTATCTCGTGGTCGGCGCCGGCTTTGCCGGATCGGTGATGGCCGAGCGGCTGGCCGCCGATGGCGGCAAGCGCGTGCTGGTGATCGACAAGCGGCCGCACATCGCCGGCAACGCGTTCGACCATCGGGACGAGGCAGGCATCCTCATTCACCAATATGGGCCGCATATCTTCCACACCAGCAGCGCGGATGTTTTCGACTATCTGTCGCGCTTCACCGAGTGGCGCCGGTACGAACATCGCGTGCTGGCGGAGGTGCGCGGGCAACTGGTGCCGATCCCGATCAACCGCACGACGCTGAACAAGCTGTTCGGCCTGTCGCTACTACAATATGGATCAGGTGGTCGGGCAGGCGCTCGCCACCTATCGCCGCCATATCGCGGAGGAACGGGCGGCGGAGCCGGTACAGGCCGCGGCGCTGGCGGAGTAGCGGTCCCTTGCTCCCCTCCCGCAGGCGGGAAGGGAGCGAAGATCAGGCTGCCTTCGCTGCGTCGCCCGGCTTGGCGCCGGGCTGTCTGCCGGAGGCGATCTCGATGATCGGCCAGTGGGGCGCCTTGTCGTCCAGCGCGCGCAGCAAGCGGAGGAACTCTACCTCGGTATCGTCGTAGGGGACGTCGCCGACGTCGAAAATGTCATGAAACCACTTGTCCTTCAGGCCCGCCAGGTTCGGGTTTTCCCACGCCGCCCAGGGCAGGCGGGTCTGCGTCTTGCCGCGCATCAGGCCCCAGCAGAAGGCGCCGACATTATGCTCGCGCGCCACCGGCAGGATAGCCTCGAACGTGCTCCCTGCCGGGCGCGCCATGAATTCGGTGCACCATATCGGCCGACCGAAGACCTTGAGCCAGCCGATCCGCCGGGCGAAATCCTCGGCCGTGCCGTAGTTGTGGAACGAGATCACGTCCGACAGTCCGGTCTGCGCCTGCTGCAACGGGGTGAGCAGATCGGGCGACGACCAGTCGCCCAGCCAGATGCCGCTGGTGAGCGGCTGGACCGGGCGCATGCTGCGCGCCCAGGCGAAGGCGTCGACGAGCACCGGCAGGACGAGGTCCGCCTTGGCGTTCAGCGCACCGGCGTCGCACAGCGACACCTCGGGCCCGTTGTCGGGCTCGTTCCAGATGTCCCAGGCGAGCACCCGCCGGTCCTTGCGGAACCGCCCGACCACGCCCTTGATATAGGCCTCCAGACGCTGCCGCTGGGCGGGATCACGCAGCGCGGGGATGCCCGGCGACTGCACCCAGCCCGAATTGTGGACACCCGGCGTCGGCGTCGGCTGGGGGTCCAGCGCCGGATCGGGATGCCAGCAGCTGTCGAACAGCACCAGCATGACCCGGATGCGGAAGCTGTCCGCCACCGCCAGCATGGTATCGATCCGGTCGAGAAAGCCGTCGGGATCCTCGGCCCAGAGCAGATCGTGCAGATAGACGCGCACGGCGTTCATGCCGACATTGGCGGCCAGCGCCAGCTCGGCGCGGATCGCTTCGAGGTCGAACGTGTCCGCCTGCCACATCTCCAACTGGTTGATCGCGTTCGAGGGAGTGAAATTGCAACCCATCACCCAGGGCTGGCGAGCGAACCACGCCGTTGCCTCTGCTTCCGTCCAGCGCCCGACCATGGCCTCACACTCCGTCACCGGCTTTACCGACATCTCGTTCCAACCCTCGATAACAACTTGGTTTTTATAGGCGGAGAAGGGAATTGCGGATGTACCCGCTACGCGCTTCTTCGGAGGGGGCGGGCAAGGGTTTGCGACGAGCGGAGTGCGTCGGCTAATCCATGTTGGGTGCCCCCCCGCCGCATCCCATTGTTCTTGCAGCCTTTGAGGGGCCCGATTCCACCACTTGAACTCTGGGGCGGGGCCGAATGCACCGTCAACCGCGTCGGCGATCGGTTCCGCGATCAGGCCGTGGAAACCGGCCATCACGATCGGCTGGACGATATCGATCGGATCGCCGCGCTCGGCGTGCGTGCGGTTCGGTTTCCGGTGCTGTGGGAGCGGGTGTGCCCCGAGGATCCGGCGGTGTGCGACTGGGCGTGGAGCGACAGCCGACTTGCGCGCCTGCGGGGCCGGGGCATGCGGCCGATCGCGGGGCTGGTCCATCACGGCAGCGGGCCGCGGCGCACCGACCTGCTCGATCCCGACTTCGGCGCGAAGCTGGCCGACTATGCCGCGCGCGTCGCCGAGCGCTATCCCTGGATTGAGGACTGGACGCCGGTCAACGAGCCCCTGACTACCGCGCGGTTCGCGGCGCTCTACGGGCATTGGTACCCGCATGCCCGCATGGAGGGCAGCTTCTGGCGGGCGCTGGTGCACCAGGTGGAAGGCGTGGTCTGCGCGATGCGCGCGGTGCGCGGGGTGCGGCCGGACGCGCGGCTGATCCAGACCGACGATCTCGGCAAGACCTATGGCACGCCGCGCACCGAGGCGCAGCTGGTCCACGACAATCACCGCCGCTGGATGGGTTGGGATCTGCTCTGCGGCCGGGTGATGCCGGGGCATCCGCTATGGGATCGGCTGGCCGGCTTCGGGCTCGCCGCCAAGCTGGAGAGGCTGGCGCAGCATCCGTGTCCGCCGGACCTTATCGGCATCAACCATTATCTCACCAGCGATCGTTTCCTCGACGAGCAGATCGCGAGCTACCCGGCCGCGATGCGCGGCGGCAATGGCCGGATCGCCTATGTCGATACCGAAGCGGTGCGGGTGCTCGACCCTGCGCCGGACGGTCTTGCCACGGCGCTGGCCGAGGCCTGGGCGCGCTATCGCATCCCGCTCGCGGTCACCGAAGTCCATAATGGCTGCACCCGTGAGGAGCAGGTGCGCTGGATGCGCGACGCCTGGGCAGATGCCGAGGCGGCGCGCGCGGCGGGGATCGACGTGCGGGCGGTCACCGCCTGGTCGCTCTTCGGTGCCTCGGGATGGAACACGCTGCTCACCACGCCCGGCGTCTACGAACCCGGGGTGTTCGATCTGCGTGGCGGCGGGCCGCGGCCGACCGCGATGGTCCCGCTGCTGCAGGGACTGGCCAGCGGCGAACCACCTGCCCATCCCGCGATCCAGGGGGAGGGCTGGTGGCGACGCGATCTGCACGCTGGGGCAGGCGCTGGCGCGAACCTGCGCCCTCCGCGACCTGGCTTTCGTGCTGACCGACCGGGCCATGCTCGACCTGAGCGACGGCGCGTCGATCGCGGCGGCGCTCGACGCGCATCGTCCCTGGGCGGTGATCAACGCCGCCGGCTGGGTACGGGTCGACGAGGCCGAGGATGCGGAAAGCGCCTGCTTCGCCGTCAACTGCGTCGGTGCAACCGGACTCGCCATCGCCGCGTCCGCGCGGGGGATCCCCACGGTCAGTTTCTCCAGCGATCTGGTGTTCGACGGAACCCGCGACCGCTCCTACACCGAGGCAGACACCTGCGCGCCGCTCGGGGCCTATGGTCGCAGCAAGGCCGCGATGGAGGCGGCGATCGGCGCGTTGGCGGGGCAGAATCTGATTGTGCGCACGGCGGCCTTCTTCTCTCCCTGGGGCCAGCACAACTTCGCCGTGCATGCGGTGGAGGCGCTGGCGGCGGGCCGGCGCTTTGCCGCGGCCAAGGACCAGATCGTGTCGCCCGCCTATGTACCGGACCTGTGCAATGCGGTGCTCGACGAACGGATCGGCGGGACCGACGGCATCCTGCACGTCGCCAACCAGGGTGCGGTTCACTGGGCGGACTTCGCGGTTGCGGTGGCGGAGGCCTGCGGGCTGCTGGCCGCGCTCGTCGACCCGGTGCCGGGGGCGGTGTTCGGGTGGAAAGCGGCCCGCCCACCCCATGTTCCGCTGGCCAGCCGCTGCATGCCCTCGCTCGAATCGGCGCTGCAGGCCTTTGCCGCGTCTCCGGAAGTGCTGGAGCGGATCGCGCGGGCGGGGCAGTCGGCGAAGGCGTTGCAATCGGCCTGACGCGCCGGCTCCGGAACAGCCCCTCTTGCGCTGCGCTGCCGGAGCGCCGATGTTGGCGCGGGCAATAAACAACCACGAGATCATCCCACATGCATCCGCTTTCCGGTCAGATGACCATCGATCCCGTTACCGGCGCACTCGTTCCCATCGTTATCGAGCAGTCGAGCCGCGGCGAGCGCAGCTTCGACATCTATTCGCGCCTGCTGCGGGAGCGGATCGTGTTCGTGACCGGCCAGGTCGAAGACCATATGGCGTCGCTGATCACCGCCCAGCTGCTGTTCCTTGAATCGGAAAATCCGAAGAAGGACATCTGGATGTATATCAACTCGCCGGGCGGCGTCGTCACGGCGGGCATGGCGATTCATGACACCATGCAGTACATTCGTCCGCGCGTCGGCACGGTGTGCATCGGCCAGGCTGCGTCGATGGGCTCGTTCCTGCTGGCTTCGGGCGAGCCTGGCCTGCGCGTGGCGCTGACCAATGCCCGCATCATGCTCCACCAGCCTTCGGGCGGTGCGCAGGGCATGGCATCGGACATCGAGATTCAGGCCAAGGAAATCCTGCGGATCCGCGCGCGCATGAACGCGCTGTATGCAAAGTACACCGGCCAGCCGATCGAGAAGATCGAGACGACGATGGACCGCGATTCGTTCTTCGAAGCCGAGGAGGCCAAGGCCTTCGGGATCGTCGACGAGGTGTACGAGAAGCGTCCGGTGCCGAGCGAGGATGCGGCAGCGGCAAATTAAGACTATAAGACTATCCTCGACCGCCTGACGATTCCCGGTGCATGGAACGTCAGGCGGGCGGGGCGATTATGGATTGCCGGAACTTCGCCTGCGTGTAGGATAGCAGGCGAGCGTAGCGCGCCAGGGGCGCGAAGGATGGATTGAATGACCAAGCTCAGCGGCGGTGACTCGAAGAGCACGCTCTATTGCTCCTTCTGCGGCAAGAGCCAGCACGAGGTGCGCAAGCTCATCGCCGGCCCGACCGTATTCATCTGCGATGAGTGCGTCGAGCTGTGCAACGACATCATCCGCGAGGAAACCAAGTCCTCGCTGGTGTCCAAGAAGGACGGTGGCGTCCCTTCGCCGCAGGAAATCTGCGACGTGCTCGACGATTATGTCATCGGGCAGAAGAAGGCGAAGCGCGTCCTATCGGTGGCGGTGCACAACCATTACAAGCGGCTCAACCATGGTGCCAAGGGTGCCGATGTCGAGCTCGCCAAGTCGAACATCCTGCTCGTCGGCCCTACCGGCTGCGGCAAGACGCTGCTGGCGCAGACGCTGGCGCGCATCCTCGACGTGCCGTTCACCATGGCCGATGCCACCACGCTCACCGAAGCCGGCTATGTCGGCGAGGACGTGGAGAACATCATCCTCAAGCTGCTTCAGGCCTCGGACTACAATGTCGAGCGGGCGCAGCGCGGCATCGTCTATATCGACGAGATCGACAAGATCAGCCGCAAGGCGGAGAACCCGTCGATCACCCGCGACGTGTCGGGTGAAGGCGTGCAGCAGGCGCTCCTGAAGCTGATGGAAGGGACCACCGCGTCCGTTCCGCCGCAGGGTGGCCGCAAGCATCCGCAGCAGGAATTCCTGCAGGTGGACACGACCAACATCCTGTTCATCTGCGGCGGCGCCTTTTCGGGCCTTGAGAAGATCATCGGCGACCGTCTGCAGGGCAAGTCGATCGGCTTCGGCGCGCATGTCGCCGCACCCGACGAGCGCCGCACCGGCGAGCTGCTCCGCCAGACCGAGCCGGAAGATCTCCTGAAGTTCGGCCTGATCCCCGAATTCGTCGGTCGTCTGCCGGTGATCGCGACGCTCGAAGACCTCGACGTCGAGGCGCTGATCAAGATTCTGACCGAGCCGAAGAACGCCCTGGTCAAGCAGTATCAGAAGCTGTTCGACATGGAGGCGGTCAAGCTCGGCTTCACCGACGACGCGCTCACCGCCGTCTCGAAGAAGGCGATCGAGCGCAAGACCGGTGCCCGCGGCCTCCGCTCGATCCTCGAAGGCATCCTGCTCGATACGATGTTCGACCTGCCCAGCATGGACGGCGTCGACGAGGTCGTGGTCGACAAGGACGTGGTCGAGGGCCGCAAGGAACCGGTGCGCATCTACGCGAAGAAGGAAAAGACCGGCAGCGCCGCCTGATCCGATGGCGCGGCCGATCGCAACCCGTTCGGCCGCGCACGAAGACCGCGCGGGCATCGCTGCGATGCTCGGGCGGGCCTTCGCCGAAGATCCTGTCTTCGCCTATATTTTTCCGGACAAGGAGACGCGGCAGCGCCAGTTGCCGCGTCTTTTTGCATTGCTGGTCGAGTCCGATCTGAAGGGCGGCTATGGTGTGCTGGCGGGTGATGGCGCGGCGGTGACGCTGTGGCGGAATCCCGGGCGGGCGCAGGTCGGCTGGCTGGAGATGATCGCCAGCGCGCCGGGTCTGGTGCGTGCGCTTGGCGGTTCGCTGTTCCGGGCGCTGCGGGCGAGCGGCGCGGTCGAAGCGCATTTTCCGGACGAGCCCTTCCACTATCTCCACATCGCCGGCTGCGATCCGGCCGCGCAGGGGCAGGGGTTGGGCGGCGCCGCGATCCTGGCCGGGCTCGCTGCTGCACCGCAGGGCATCGGCTGCTATCTGGAAACCGCGACCGAGAGCAATCTCGGCCTCTACCAGCGTTATGGTTTTGTCGTGACCGGTAGCTGGCGGGTGCCGGACGGGCCGCCGCTCTGGTCGATGCGACGCGCAGCCGACTGATCACAGGGCTCCGCCGCCGATGCAAGCGGCGGCAGCGCACAGGCAGAGGTGGCAGCTCAGAAGAGCCCGGGTACGAACCGCTTCACGCGGGCGGCATAGGCGTCATACTGCTCGCCGAACCGGGTCCGCAGCAGGCGTTCCTCCTCCTCGACCCGGATCCAGGTGCCGATGGCGAACAGCGGCAGGGCAAGGACCAGCCCGCGCCAATGGCCGAAGGCGACCGCCATCGCCAGCAGCATCGCCAGCAGGCCGGTGTAGATCGGGTGGCGGATCGTCGCGAAGGGACCCCAGGTGACGAGGAGATGATCTGCGCGCGTCCGTGCAGCGAAACTCCAGTTGCTGCCCATCGCCGCGGCTGCGGACAGGAACATGGCGATGCACGTCCCCACGAGCAGCGCCACGGCCACGGCCTCGCCCAACGCTGCCGCGGATCCGGGGTGGAGGATCGGCCGCAACGGGCCCACCGCGACGAGGAAGAAGGCGACACCCTGGATCAGGATGCCGAGCCGCGAACGGCTGCCGATCTGTGCACCGGCTTCGCGGACCCGACCGCGACGCCAGCGCACGAACAGCAGGGCCGCGACGAAGCAGACCAGGCCGAGGAGCAGCATGACCAGGCCCGGGGTTCCCACCGGCGCAGGAGCGACGAGGCCGCTCATCGCTGCTGCATCCAGCGCTGGATGGCGTCCACCGATTCCGACTGGCGCAGGATGTGCGCATCGGGATCGAGGACGACATGCGCGGCTGCCGGCACGGCCAGCGTCGCGCTGCCGCCAGGCATCGCCACCTTCTGCAGCTTGCCGTCGATCGACACGTCGACCGGCAGCGGGAAAGGCTTGGTGGAGGGCGTCTTCCAGCGCAGCGTCAGCGTGTCGCCGCGTCGCTCGCTCACCAGCTCGGGCAGGCCTGCCCCGTAGAGGTAGACATCGAAGAACCATTGCAGGTCCTGACCGGTGACCTGCTTGGCAATCGCTATATACTCGGGGGTGGTGCCGAAGCGCGGCTTGAAGTTGCCGGGCTTGGGATCGGGCCGGCCATAGACGATCCGGCGGGTGATCTCGAAGAACTGCTGGTCCCCGATCAGGTAGCGCAGCGTGTGGAGGACCCAGGCGCCCTTGTAGTAGATGTCCTGGCCGGGACCGCCCTTGTCGTCCTCATACACTTCTTCCTCGGTGCGGATCTTGCCCGAGACGATCGGCGCCTTGTTGCGGATGGCGAGACGATACTGGTCCATCATCGTGGCGTAGCGGGCATCGCCCTCGCGCCATTGGCCGTAGAGCGGCTGCATATACTGGGTATAGCCTTCGTGCAGCCAGTAATCGTCCCAGTTGGCCGCAGTCAGCTGGTTGCCGAACCACTCATGGCCCAGCTCGTGCTGGAAGATCTCGTCGAAGCCCGACGGCGTCTTGCGATAGTTGTTGCCATAGGCGTTGATCGTCTGGTGCTCCATGCCGAGATGCGGCGTCTCGACGACTCCAAGCTTCTCGTCGCCGAAGGGGAACGGCCCGATCATGCTTTCGTAGAAATCGACGGTGGGGGCGAATTCGGCGAACAGACCCTTGGCCTTCTCCTCACGGCCCGGCAGGTACCAATAGTGCAGCGGGATGGTGTTGCCGAAGCGGCTTTTATACTCGGCGGTCAGCTCCTGATAGGGCGCGATATTGAGCGCTACGTCATAGGGATTGGGACTTTTCGCGCGCCAGTGCCAGGTGGTGCGGCCATCGGCGAGCGTCTCCACCCGCAGCAGCTTGCCGTTGGACGGGGCCTTGAGACCGGCCGGCACGGTGATGTGCAGATCGACCAGCGCCGGCTCGCCCTGCGGGAAATCGAGGCAGGGCCAGAACAGATCGCAGCCATAGCCCTCGGCGGTGGTGGCCACCCAGGGCTTCTTCTCGCCGGGCGTTGTCGCCCAGACCAGGCCGTCATCCCAAGGTGCGCGGACCGCTACATGCGGGGTGCCGCCATAGCGGATCTCCGCTGTCACCGTATCGCCGGCCTTGAGCGGGCGGGGCAGGGTGACGGACAGGCGGCCTTCCGGATTGCGCCACTGATCGGGCTGAAGCGGCTTGCCGTCGATCCGGATCGCGCGCACCGGCAGGTTCCGGTCCAGGTCGATCTGCAGGATCGATTGCGGCGCGCTGGTCCGCAGGGTGAGCGTGGCGGTGCCCTGGAGCGTGTAGCGCGACGGGTCTACCTCGATAGCGAGATCGGCATGTTCCAGGCGGAGCGCGGCGCGGGCCGGATCGATCGGCCCGCCCGAGGCCTGCGTCGTCGGCGTGATCGGCGGTTCGCCGCGCTTCTGCGCCTGCGCGCCGCCTGTCATTGCTGCCATCGCAGCCATGACAAGTGCGATCCTCGAAATGTTCAAAGCGACCCCCGAAATGCTTTGTCTCTATGGTGCACCGCCGAATCGACTGACGTCACGCGCTCATGATACCCATGCTGCCCGGGGAAGCGAGGGGGTGGATCGCCCGGCGCCCGCAGGCGTTTTCCACTGCAATCTCGGTTAATGCCCGTACGCGATTGATGCGTTCGTTTCAGGCCCCATATATAAGGGCTATGATGCCCCTGCGTGGGGCGGACCCGGAGTTTTCATGAAGCAGTCCTATCCCGTCCTTCCGCTTCGCGACATCGTCGTCTTCCCGCACATGATCGTGCCGCTGTTCGTCGGTCGCGATAAGTCGGTCGCGGCGCTGGAAGCGGCGATGGCTGCCGACAAGGAGATCTTCCTCGTCGCGCAGCTCGATCCGGCCGAGGACGATCCCGGCCGCGACGATCTCTATGATACCGGCGTTTCTGCCGAAGTGCTGCAGCTCCTCAAGCTGCCCGACGGCACGGTTCGCGTGCTGGTCGCGGGCAAGGAGCGCGGCAGCCTGACCTCGATCGAGGAAACCGGCGCCTATCTCACCGCCCATGTCGAGCCGGTGGAAGAAGGCGACGCGTCGCTTGAAGCCGCACAGGAAGGTGTCGACGAGGCGGTTTCCAAGCTGACGCCTGAAAATCTCAGCCCCGAGCTGAAGGCGCTGATGCGCTCGGTCGTCGACCAGTTCGAGAATTACGCCAAGCTCAATCGCAAGCTGCCGGCCGAGACCGCCGTGCAGCTGGGCGAGCTGGAGGATCCGTCGCGCCTCGCCGATGCGGTCGCCGCCAACATCTCGGTCAAGGTCGCCGACAAGCAGTCGCTGCTGGTCGAAACCGATCCGCAAAAGCGGCTCGAGATGGTGTTCGCCTTCATGGAGGGCGAGTTGGGTGTGCTGCAGGTCGAGAAGAAGATCCGCAGCCGCGTCAAGCGCCAGATGGAGAAGACGCAGCGCGAATATTATCTCAACGAGCAGCTCAAGGCGATCCAGCGCGAGCTGGGCAATGAGGGCGAAGAGGGCGAGGGCGACGAGGTCGCCGAACTTACCCAGAAGATCGCCACGCTCAAGCTTTCCAAGGAAGCGCGCGCGAAGGCGCAGGGCGAGCTGAAGAAGCTCAAGACGATGGCGCCGATGTCGGCCGAGGCCACCGTCGTGCGCAACTATCTCGACGTGCTGCTGGGCCTGCCCTGGGGCAAGAAGTCCAAGCTGAAGAAGGACATCGCCGAGGCGCAGGGTGTGCTCGACCAGGACCATTACGCCCTGGAGAAGGTGAAGGACCGGATCGTCGAATATCTCGCGGTCCAGGCGCGCACCAACAAGCTGAAGGGGCCGATCCTGTGCCTCGTCGGCCCGCCGGGCGTGGGCAAGACCAGCCTGGGCAAGAGCATCGCCAAGGCGACCGGTCGCGAGTTCATCCGACAGTCGCTGGGCGGCGTGCGTGACGAAGCCGAGATCCGCGGCCATCGCCGCACCTATATCGGCTCGCTGCCGGGCAAGATCGTGTCGAACCTCAAAAAGGCCGGCACCGCGAACCCGCTGTTCCTGCTCGACGAGATCGACAAGCTCGGCCAGGACTTCCGCGGCGATCCGGCCTCGGCGCTGCTCGAGGTGCTGGATCCGGAGCAGAACAGCAAGTTCAACGACCATTATCTGGAGATCGACATCGATCTTTCGGACGTGATGTTCGTGTGCACCGCCAACTCGCTCAACCTGCCGCAGCCGCTGCTCGATCGCATGGAGATCATCCGGCTGGAAGGGTACACGGAAGACGAGAAGGTCGAGATCGCCGAGCGCCACCTGATCGCCAAGCAGATTGACGCGCATGGCCTGAAGGAGGGCGAGTTCACGCTTACCAACGAGGGTCTCCGCGACCTGATCCGCTACTACACCCGCGAGGCGGGCGTACGCACGCTGGAGCGCGAGGTCGCGAAGCTCGCCCGCAAGAGCCTGCGCAAGATCCTCGAGGGCAAGGAGACCCAGGTCACCATCACCCCGGAGAATCTCGCGGACTATGCCGGCGTGCGGAAGTTCCGCTTCGGCGTGGGCGAGGAGGAGCACCAGATCGGTGCGGTCACCGGCCTCGCCTGGACCGAGGTGGGCGGCGAGCTGCTGACCATCGAGAGCGTGACCGTGCCCGGCAAGGGCGCGATCAAGACGACCGGCAAGCTCGGCGACGTGATGAAGGAATCGGTGGAAGCCGCGTTCAGCTTCGTTCGCGCGCGCAGCCCGAGCTACGGCATCAAGCCGAGCCTGTTCGCGCGGAAGGACATCCACGTCCACCTGCCCGAAGGCGCGGTGCCGAAGGATGGTCCGTCGGCGGGCATCGGTCTGGTTACCTCGATCGTCTCGACGCTCACCGGCGTGGCGGTCCGCAAGGACGTGGCGATGACCGGCGAAGTGACGCTGCGGGGGCGGGTGCTGCCGATCGGCGGCCTCAAGGAAAAGCTCCTCGCGGCGCTGCGCGGCGGTATCAAGACGGTGCTGATCCCGGAGGAGAATGAGAAAGACCTCGCCGAAATTCCTGCGAACATTCGCGAAGGTCTGGAGATTGTCCCGGTTTCGCACGTCGACGAGGTTTTGCGGCTTGCATTGACCGAGCCGCTTACCGCAATCGACTGGTCGGATGCGGACGAACTCGCTACCCAGCCGCCCGCCGGCGTGCCGGCGATCGGAGATGCTTTGCATCATTGACATTTCGTAACTTTTCTGACGCAATTCCGTCCGAAAGGCTTTGACTCCGGCGGCTCGCCCGTGCTCACTGGCACGTCAAGCGCAGCCGCCGCGACTCATTCGGCTATCCATCATAACCAACGCGGTATCCCGCACGATTTCAGGGGGTTTGCACCAGCATGAACAAGCAAGAGCTGATCGGTCAGGTCGCTGACGTATCGGGCCTGGCCAAGGGTGACGCGATCAAGGCCGTCGAAGCGGTATTCGACGTGATCACCGCGTCGCTCAAGAAGGGGGACGAGGTCCGTCTCGTCGGCTTCGGCACCTTCTCGGTCAGCAAGCGCAAGGCCTCGACCGGCCGCAACCCGCGCACCGGCGAGGAAATGACCATCAAGGCCTCGAACCAGCCCAAGTTCAAGCCGGGCAAGGTGCTGAAGGACTCGGTCAACTAAGCATCAAAAAATTCGGGCGAGGGTGTGAAACGGGGCTGGACAGGCCGCCAACCGCACCGTAAAGGCCCGCTTCCCGTTTCGGCCGACACGGTTTTCACCGCCAGGCCAATGGGCGCGTAGCTCAGTGGTAGAGCACTGTGTTCACACCGCAGGGGTCGCTGGTTCAATCCCAGCCGCGCCCACCATGTAGAGAAGCCCGTCGGACCCCGGTTCGACGGGCTTTTTCGTTGTGCGCTGCAGCAGGGCGCGATAGGCGCTTTACTACACCCGATCGCCGGACCCTACCGATCCCTGCGCCGGGCGTGCAGAGGAGGCGGTTTCGATGTTGTGGGCAGGGGCGACCATCGCGGCGGCGGCATTCCAGGTGGCGCGCAATGCCTTCCAGCGCGGCATGATGGCGTCGAGCGGCCCCTGGGGCGCGACGCTGGTGCGGTTCCTGTTCGGCCTGCCATTCTCGGTCGCGCTGATGCTCCTTGCCCTGCTCGTCGCGGGCCCGGCACAGCTGCATCCCCAGTTCGGCCTGGCCTTTTGGTGGCCTGCGCTGCTGGGCGCCCTGGCGCAGGTGCTGGCCACCGCCGCGCTGCTCCAGGCGATGCACCACGCCGGCTTCGCCGTCGGCACCGCGCTCCAGCAGAGTTCAGTGCCGCTCGCCGCACTCGCCGGGCTGATCGTGTTCGGCGACACGCTGAGCGTGGTCGGGTGGGTGGGCGTGGCGGTGACGACCGCGGGGCTTGCGGTACTGGTCTGGCCGCGGGACGTGGGCGGCCAAGGGCGTCTGCTGCCGGGTGTGGTGTTCGGCACGCTGTCGGGGCTGCTCTTCGGGCTGGCGCTGAACGGCTTCCGTCACGCCGGTCTCGCGCTTGAGCCGCGTCATCCGTTCTTCGCGGCAATGACCAGCGTGACCCTGGTGCAGGCGGTGCAGACGGCAGCGCTGGTGCTGTTTCTGCTGTGGCGGGATCCGGCGGCGCTACGGGCGGTGATCGCCGGCTGGCGAGGGTCGCTGGGGGCAGGGCTGTTCGGGGCGCTGGCCTCGTCGGGATGGTTCTTCGCGCTCAACCTCGCACCGGCCGCCGCGGTGCGGTCGCTCGGCGTTGTCGAGATGCCGATCGCCGCGGTCGCGGGACACCGCCTGTTCCGCGAGGCGCTGAGCGTGCGCCAGGCCATCGCCGGCCTGGCCGTGTGTCTTGGCGTGGTGCTGACGGCAGGCCTGTAGGCGACCGCCGTCCCGCGGCGGTACGGCTGGCGGCGCTGTCTTTTAGCTGTAACGCAAACGTCTCCGATCTGACTTGGACGTCGCATGCGGGCGTCATGTGTCGCGCCTAGCTGCCGGGCTGCGGCCGACGGGGGGAACTGCCGAGTCGATCCCGCACCGAATCGCATTCGCGCACAAGAACCGGCGTCGGCCGGAACGGAGACATTATGGCCAGCTTCAAACGCGTTGCCCTTATTCTAATGACGAGCTGCGCGGGTGCCGCGCTTTCGGCCTGCGACGGCGCGAACGACATCGCTTCGCCGGGTACCGGCGGCAACGTCATCATCAACAATCCCGCGCCGACCCCTGCGCCGACGCCGACGCCGACACCCACGGCGACGCTGGTCACCGCGGCCACCGGCTGCCCGACGATCGCCGACCCCAAGGGGCTGACCGACGACGGCACGATCACCGGCCCGACCGGCACCTGGCGCGTGTGCACGCTGCCCTCGATCGTATCGAGGAGCATCGAACTGCCGAAGATCGCCGGCCTGCTTTATCAGATTAAGGGTCGCGTCGACGTCGGCTGCGACGGCGGCTTCTCGGCGCCGACCAGCGGTGCGCCGCGCGCCAGCTCCACCGTGGGCTGCACCGCCGCCAACGGCTTCAGCCTGAACGGCAGCGGCCAGCTGACCGCGGACACGGGCGTCACGCTGACGATCCAGCCGGGCGTCATCATCTTCGGCGGCACGGGCACCTCCTGGCTGGCAGTCAACCGCGGCAACCGCATCAACGCGACCGGCACCGCCAGCGCGCCGATCATTTTCACCAGCCGTGACAACGTGCTGGGCATCAACAACGATTCGTCCTTCGGCCAATGGGGCGGCGTCGTGCTGCTGGGCCGCGCGCGCATCACGGACTGCAACACCGGCACCACCGCCGCCGGCACGTGCGAGCGCGCAACCGAGGGGTCGGCCGATCCGGCGGTCTTCGGTGGCAACGACGACAGCTACAATGCCGGCACGATGAAGTACGTCCAGATCCGCTATTCGGGCTATGTGCTCGGTGCGGATCGCGAGCTGCAGGCGCTGACCACCGAAGGCACCGGCAGCGGTACCACGCTCGACTATATCCAGAGCCACAACAGCTCGGACGACGGCATGGAGTTCTTCGGCGGGTCGGTGCGCTTCAAGCACTATATCGCCACCGGCGCCGATGATGACAGCCTCGACATCGACACCGGCCTGCAGGGCTTGTTCCAATATGTCCTGCTGATCCAGCGCCCGGGCAAGGGCGATACGCTGATGGAAGTCGACAGCAACGGCAACGAGGGCGACACGCCGCGCCAGAACACCAAGATCGCCAACTTCACGGCGATCCAGAGCCAGCTGAGCAGCGACAACGAAGCCAATGGCCAGGCCTCGATCCTGCTGCGCGGCAATGCGGACCTGACGCTGATCAACGGCCTTGTGATCTCGCCGAACAACGAGTGCCTGCGCATGAACGGCTCCGGCGCGACCCCGGCGACGCTGGTGGCCCGCTCGGTGGCGTTCCAGTGCAATGCCACCAAATATGTCGGCACCGGCACCTACAATGTAGCAGCGGTGACGGCGGCATTTGGCGCGGGCGCGAACAACAACACGGACA
Source organism: Sphingomonas elodea ATCC 31461 (assembly GCF_000226955.1). Lineage (GTDB taxonomy): Bacteria > Pseudomonadota > Alphaproteobacteria > Sphingomonadales > Sphingomonadaceae > Sphingomonas > Sphingomonas elodea. The sequence continues at coordinate 98,676 of NZ_AGFU01000005.1, read as the reverse complement.
GCTTCATCAACACGCTGGCCACCCTGTTCGTGAACGGCACCGCGGAAACCGCGGTGACCGCGACCGACCCGAAGACGCTCGACTCGACCGGCTTCTTCGACACCACCACCTGGATCGGCGCCGTCCGCAACGCGCAGGACACCTGGTACGCCGGCTGGACCTGCAACTCGGGCTATGCCGCGTTCGACAACACGAGCGTGACCAGCCGTTCGTGCACCTCGCTGCCGACCAGCTGAGGCCAAGCCTGACCTGACCGGGGGGCGGGGCGTGGCCATCACGGGCACGCCCCGCCCTTTGCCGATAAAAGAACTAGGGGTTCACGATGACCAAGTCGTTGGGGCTTGCCAGCCTGCTGCTTCTCTCTTCCGCGCTCGTCGCGCCCGCGATCGCTTGCGCCCAGACCGCGCCCGTGCCCTCCGACCCGCAGGCGAGCCCGGCCACCGCCGCCGCTGCCCCGGAGGCGCAGCAGGAGGAGACGCCGGACGTTTCCGTCCCCGGCGAGATCGTCGTGACCGGACGGCGCGTGAACCTCACGCGCGATATCCCGCAGGTCGTCTCGGTGCTGTCCGCCGCCGATATCCAGCGGACGGGCGAGGGCGACATCGCCGGCGCGCTGGGCCGCGTCACCGGCCTCAGCGTGGTCGGCAACGGCTATGTCTTCGTGCGCGGCCTGGGCGATCGCTATTCGCTGGCGCTGCTCAACGGCTCCCCGCTGCCGAGCCCCGAGCCGCTAAAGCGGGTTGTCCCGCTCGACCTGTTCCCGACCAACGTCGTGTCCTCGTCGCTGGTCCAGAAGAGCTTCTCGGTGAACTATCCCGGCGAGTTCGGCGGCGGCGTCATCAACCTCACCACCAATGCCCTGCCCAAGCAGGGCTTCCTTACCGTGAGCGGCGGCATCGGCGGCAACAGCCGTGCGACCGGCCAGCTCGGCTATGTCTATGCCGGCGGCGGGCATGACTGGACCGGCTTCGACGACGGCAGCCGCGCCATCGCCCCCGCGCTCCAGGCCTATTTCGACAGCGGGGCGCGGCTGAGCTCCGGCACGGTCGATGGCGGGGCGATCGCCAAGCAGCTGGTCAACGGCAGGAACGCGCTGCTCCAGCGGAACCTCAACCTGCCGCCCAACTGGTCGACGAGCCTGTCCGCCGGCAAGTCATGGGACGTGGGCGACACCACGGTCGGCGTGATCGCCACCGCGGGCTACAGCAACAAGTGGAACGTGCGCGACGCGGTTCAGCAATACTCGATCACCCAGGACCTGTCGGTGCTGGAAAGCGATTTCCGCCGCGTGCTGACCGACAATCGCGTGGTGCTGAACGGGCTGGTCGGCCTCGGCTTCGAGTTCGGCGACAACAAGCTGCGCTGGACCAACGTGTACATTCGCGACACGCTGAAGAACACCCGGCTCGGCATCGGCAAGCGCGGCGGCAACGAGATTTCCGAGTTCCAGCAGCAGGATACCCGCTGGTTCGAGCGCCAGCTGGTCGATACGCAGCTGGTCGGCGAGTTCAAGCTGACCCCGACGCTGAGCCTCGATCTGCGCGGCAGCTACGCCAATTCCAAGCGCAAGTCGCCGAGCGAGCTGTTCTTCGAATATATTCGCACCAACGTCGATGCCGATCCCTATGGGAAGTTCTTCATCAATCGTCTCAACAACGGCAATGGCGGTGACGCGACGGTCAGCTATTCGGACCTCAACGAGAATCTCTACTCGGCCGGTGCGGACCTGACCTTCAAGCCGATCCCCGATCTGAGCCTGTCGGCCGGCTACAGCTACCTCAAGACCAAGCGGTTCAGCGCGCGCCGTGATTTCCAGTTCAGCGCGCCCAGCAGCTTCCCCAACGGGGTGGCGATGCTGCGGCCGGACCTGCTGCTCGGCAGCGCGATCATCGACTATTACAAGATCGCGCTGGTCGAGACCAACGAGGGCAATCCGGCGTTCAACGCCGCGCTGCGCAACCATGCCGGCTACGGCCGTGCGGTCTATCAGATCACGCCCAAGCTCTCGATCGACACCGGCCTGCGCTACGAGACGGCAAAGGAGACGGTGACCCCCGCGCAGGTGTTCAAGACCCCGGGCGCCAGCACGGCGGGCACCAATCTCGACAACAACTACTGGCTGCCGGCGGCGACGCTGACCTGGCAGTTCGAGCCGAAGATGCAGTTCCGCCTCAACGCCTCGAAGACGATCGCGCGTCCGCAGTTCCGCGAGCTGATCTACCAGTTCTATTTCGATCCCGAGACCAACCGCCAGTATCAGGGCAACCCGCTGCTGCAGGACAGCACCCTGTACAATGGCGAAGGCCGGTTCGAATGGTATATCGGCAACGACCAGCGCGTGTCGGCGGCAGCCTTCTACAAGCGGATCAACAAGCCGATCGAGACCTTCATCACCGGCAGCGACGTGCTGGTGACCAGCTTCGCCAATGCGCCCAAGGCCAATCTCTACGGCGCCGAACTGGAAGCGCAGAAGACGTTCGGGCTTGCCGACTGGCTGGGCGGCGCGTTCTTCACCGATCGCAGTCTGCTGGTGATCGCCAACTACACCTTCACCAAATCCAAGCTGCAGGTGAAGCAGGGCGACCGCACCGCGGTCTATGCCGCCTCCTCGACCAACGCGACCGACTATTTCCGCGACGGCGCCTCGCTCACCGGCCAGTCGGACCATCTGGTCAACCTGCAGCTCGGCATGGAGAAGGACGGGCTGCTCTCGCAGCAGACCTTCATCCTGTCCTATGCCAGCAAGCGCGTGACCAGCCGCGGCCTCGCCAACCAGAGCCAGCCTGACGTGTACGAATATCCGGGGTTCAACCTGGACTTCGTCGCGCGCCAGGGGGTGATGGTGGCCGGCCACCAGCTCGACCTGAAGCTGGAGGCGCGCAACCTGACGGGGCGCCTCTACAAGGAACTGCAGTCGAACGGCACGCGCACCGTGGTGTATAATCGTTATTCGCCGGGGACGACGGTGCAGCTGTCGCTCTCGACGACCTTCTGACGAAAAGGAAAGGCGAGGGGCCCGCCGCCGCACCGCCGGCGGACGGGCGCCCCGCTCACCAGCCCCAGGGCCGTTCGCGGAACCACTGGGTGATGACGTATTTGCACCCGGCGCGGACCTTCATCGCATGGTGGATGGTCGCGGGGTTTACGGTACCGTCGGGGCGAAGGTTGTTCCAGGCGAGCAGCTTGCCCGCCTCGGGCTGGACGATCTTGTCGATCGCCTTGAAGCGGGTGGCGCCGCCGGCCTCCACCTCGTTGAGATAGAGCATCACCGTCCAGGTGCGCTGACCGGCGACGCTGCAATATTTGTCGAAATCGACGCTGCCGGGATCGAAATAGTCGGTGTGCGCCTTGAACTCCTGGCCCACCGCGTAGCGCTGTCCCTGCATCGGCTCCGCATGATCGGGGTCGAGGCCGATCAATTCCAGGATGCGCGCCTTGAGGTCGATCGCCAGCGGATCCTCCGCCGCCAGGTCGCAGGTCTCGCTGGTGCGGAAGGCATAGTCGTCGCCGGCATTGGCGAGCGTGGAGGGGCGCCGATGTTCGTCGATTCGCGCCATCAGTGCCGCGCACTGCCCGGAATCGAGGAAATTGCGCGCCATGAACAAGGCGACCTTGGGGCTCGGCACCTTCTGGATGCCAGGATAGTCGAGAATGCGCTCGACAACGGGCTCGGAGGGGTGGCCGCTGCCGAGATGGGGGAGGGATACTGGCTGCATGGCGTGCTTGTGCCAAAGCTCGCCGGCTCTCGCCAGCATGACCCGTAACGGTCATGAAAATGCAGCCGATCTGTCATCAAGGGTGCGTAGCGCTGGGCGGCCCAACAGGGGGGACGAGGCGTGCAGATTGAGGCCGAACGGCATGTGAAGGGGCGGGCGGCGTCGCCATCGGCTCCGGCGGGGCTGCTGGACGCGCTGCTCGGCGACGCCGCGGCGGGCCAGGCCACCCATATCCATATCGAGACCGGACCGGCGGGAGCCGCGATCGCGCTGCGGGTTGCGGGGCGGATCCAGGCCCATCGCGCGCTGCCGCCGGAGCAGGGCGCGGCACTGGTGCAGGAGATCGGCGTGCGCGCCGGGGTGGCGCTGCCACCCGCCCAACCGGCGCGGGGCGAGCTGCGCTGGGGCAAGGAGCAGCTGTCGGCTGCGCTGCTGCCGATCCTGGGGGGGGTGCGCGTGGTGCTGCAGCGTACGCCGGACCGCACCGAGCATCGCGAGCTCGAGGCGCTCGGCATGCGGGCGGCGCTGGCGCAGGAGGTGCGCGCGGCATTGGCGCATACCGGGCTGGTCCTGGTCGCCGCGCCGCCGGGGCACGGCCGCAGCAGGACGCTGCGCACCCTGTTGGGGCTCGCCGCACATTCCGGCCGCCCCGGTCTGGCGGTGGTGCGGGCGGACGCGGACGGGGTGCCGGGCGTGGCCTGGCTGCGGGCCGGCGAGATCGGTGCGGCCGAAGCGCTTCGGGCCGGCGCGGTGCAGGACGTGGACGTGCTGCTGCTCGATTCGCTGGAGGATCGCGCGGCGGCGGCAGCGGCAGCGGACGCGGCGGCCAACGGGCGGCTGGTGCTCGCCGGGATCGAGGCGAGCGATGCCATCGCCGCGATCCAGCAGATGCGCAGCTGGCGGGTGGAGGCGTTCCAGCTCGCCTCCACGCTGTCGCTGGTGCTGGGCCAGCGGCTGGTGCGACGCCTGTGCGCATCGTGCCGCGAGCCCGTGCAGGCGACCGGCTCGGTCTCGGCGCTCCTCGGCTTCGATCCCGGTGCGATCGTCTATGCCGCGGTCGGCTGCGCGGTCTGCGACGGTAGCGGCTTTGCCGGGCGGACCGGGGTGTTCGAGGCGATTCGCGGCGACGCGACGATTCGGCGGCTGGTCAACGATGGCGGCGACGCGGCGATTCTCGCGCGCCACGCCTTCGTCACCATGCCCAATCTGGGCTCCGCCGCCCGTGCGCTTGCCCGCACCGGGGTGACGACGCCGGAGGAGGCTGTTAGAATTTCCCGCGGATGACGCGTAAGGATCTTGCGCTCCGCTTCGGAGCCCGCTAAGCGCGCACTCCTTCACGGCGACCATAGCTCAATTGGTTAGAGCGCTGGTTTGTGGTACCAGAGGTTGCGGGTTCAATTCCCGTTGGTCGCCCCACTTTCCCCCTTCATCACAGCGCGGATCCATCCATGATCACCGACTGGGGCTTTCCAGATTTCGACGACCACGAGGGCGTTCACCTCTTCTCGGATCGGGCATCGGGCCTTAGCGCGATCATCGCCGTCCACTCGACGGCCCTGGGCGCCGCTGCCGGCGGCGTGCGCTTCTGGCATTATGCCGATCACCGCGCCGCGATCACCGATGCGCTCCGCCTCTCGCGCGGCATGAGCTACAAGAACGCCATGGCCGATCTGCCGATGGGCGGCGGCAAGGGCGTGATCCTCGCGGACAAGCCGGGCGCGGAAGTGACCCAGGCGCAGCTGGAAGCCTTTGGCCGCGCGGTCGAATCGCTGAACGGCCGCTATGTGACGGCCGAGGATGTCGGCATGTCCGAGGCCCGCATGAAGGTCGTCGCGACCCAGACCAAGCACGTCTCCGGCCTGCCGGTGGCGGCGGGCAGCGCGGGCGGCGATCCGGGCCCGGTGACGGCGCGCGGCGTCTATCTCGGCGTCAAGGCAGCGGCGAAGCGCGGCCTCGGCGTCGACTCGATGGCCGGCGTTCGTGTCGCGATCCAGGGCGTCGGTTCGGTCGGCGGCGGGCTTGCCCGGCTGCTGGCGGCAGACGGCGCCAAGCTGATCCTGGCCGATGTGAGCGTGGACCGCGCCAAGGCACTTGCGGCCGAACTGGGCGCCGAGGCGATCGACGCCGATGCGATCCTGACCCACGAGGCGGACATTCTCAGCCCCTGCGCGCTGGGTGCGATCCTCACCGAACAGTCGATCGAGGCGCTGAAGGTGCGCGTCGTCGCCGGTGGTGCGAACAACCAGCTCGCCACGCGCGAGGACGGCCACCGCCTGCACGCGCGCGGCATCGTCTATGCGCCGGATTACGTGATCAACGCCGGCGGCATCATCAACGTGGCGCTCGAATATCTGGGGCAGGGTGACCGCTCCGAGGTGGACGCCCGGGTCGAGAAGATCCCGGTGCGCCTCAACCAGGTGTGGGACGAAAGCGCCGCGACCGGCGATCCCTCGAGCGAAGTCGCCGACCGGATCGCCCAGCGCCTGATCGGCCGCTAATCCAAGGACCCTCCCCATCGCGGGGAGGGTCTTTTGCTATCAGAGCCACCCCGCCGTCTGCGCCGCGAGCCACAGGCCGATCGCGACGAACAGCATTGCCGCGATGCGGTGCACGGTGGTCAGCGGCACCCGCTCGATCACCGCCTTGCCGAGGAACACCGCCGGGACATTGGCGAGCATCATCCCCAGCGTCGTGCCCGCCGTTACCGGCAGCACCGCATGGAAGCGCGCGCCGAGCGCGACCGTGGCGACCTGGGTCTTGTCGCCCATCTCGACCAGGAAGAAGGCGATCGCGGTGGTGAGGAACGCGCCGAACCGGGCGGGCCTGGGCGCTTCGTCTTCGTCGAGCTTGTCCGGGATCAGCGTCCACAGCCCCATCGCGACGAACGAGACGGCGATCGCGTAGCGGAACCACGGGCTGTCGAGCAGCCCGGCGACTTCGGCACCGACCAGCGCGGCGAGGAAATGGTTGGCGATCGTCGCGGCGAAGATGCCGCAGATGATCGGCACCGGCTTTTTGAAGCGGGTGGCGAGCAGAATGGCCAGCAGCTGGGTCTTGTCGCCGATTTCAGCGAGCGCGACCACCGCGGTGGAGGTGAGCAGGGCTTCCAAGAAATTCTCCGGGGCCGGGCGGGCACGAATCCAACGACATCGCATCTCCCCGCCCGGCACGAGCGGAGATGCGACGCCATTGGTCTCGCCCGAACCTTGCGGCTCCGCCTGCGCCATGGCCTCTCGACCAAGTATGTTGACGCGGGCGCCCGGTGCGCGCGGCACCGGCTGGCTACTCCCCAGATGACAGGGGCGGGGTAGCCGGACCTGCTTGGCTTTGCAACCCCATCCGCTGCAAGGCCAACGTGCGTGGAATCCCTGCTTGGATTCCCGCGAAAGCCGGCTAATTCTCCTCCCGTGCCGATGCTCCATGCCCTCGCCAACCCGGCGCGTTTCCTCAAGATCGCCCGACCGCTGACCCCGGCCCTGTTCTGGGTGGGGCTGGCGCTGACCCTGTTCGGCGCCTGGGCGGGGCTGACCCAGACGCCTGCCGACTATCTGCAGAAGGACAGCGTCCGCATCCTCTACATCCATGTGCCCACCGCGTGGCTGGGCATGGGCGGGTGGAGCGGGCTGGCGGCGGCGTGCCTCGCCTATCTGATCTGGCGGCATCCGCTGGCGATCGTCGCCGCGCGTGCGATGGCGCCGGCGGGCGCGGTGTTCGCCGCGATCTGCCTGATCAGCGGATCGATCTGGGGCCGCCCCACCTGGGGCACCTGGTGGGAGTGGGACGGGCGGCTGACCAGCATGCTGCTGCTGTTCTTCATCTACATCGCCTGGATCGCGCTCGCCCGTGCGGATGCCGAACGGAGCGGCGACGGGCGCATTCCGGCGCTGTTCGGCGTGGCCGGCACCGTGCTGCTGCCGATCATCCGCTATTCGGTGGTCTGGTGGAACACGCTCCATCAGGGCGAGAGCATCGGGCTGACCCGCAGCAGCATCGATGCCTCGATGCTGTGGCCGCTCTGGTTCACGCTCGCAGGATTCAGTCTGTTGTTCGGCGCCATCGTGCTGATGCGGATGCGCGCGCTGCTTGCCCAGCAGAAGGTAGAGGCACGGCTGCGGCGGAGGGCGGCGCAATGAATCACTGGTGGTTCGTCACCGCCGCCTATCTGGTGGCGGCACTGGGCACCGGCGGGCTTGCCGGTGCCAGCTGGTGGGCGATGCGCCGCGCCGAGGCGGCGGCCGACGCGCTGGGGCGCCGCGCGTGAAGGCAAAGCATCAACGGTTGACGCTGGCGTTGCTGGCGGTTGCGGCGATCGTCGGCGCGGCGCTGCTGGCGCTCTCCGCGCTCAAGGACCAGGCGGCGTTCTTCTATGCGCCCGGCGATGTTGCGGGAAAGCCGCTGCCGCTGGGCAAGGCGGTGCGTCTGGGGGGCATGGTGGAGAAGGGTTCGATCGTTCGCGCCGGGGACGGCGTGTCGATCGCGTTCAAGGTAACCGACGGCAAGGCGATGGTGCCGGTGCGCTTTCGCGGGGTGACACCGGACCTGTTCCGCGAAGGATCGGGTGTGGTCGCCGAGGGGCAGTTCCAGCCCGATGGCAGCTTCGCCGCCGACAATCTGCTCGCCAAGCATGACGAGCGCTACATGCCGCCCCAGATGGCGGGGAAGATGCACAAGAGCGAGTCGCTGGAGCCATGATCGCCGAAGCCGGGCTCGCGGCGCTGTGGCTTGCCACTGCCTTCGCCATCGCGCAGCTGCTGCTGGGTGCCGCCGCTGCGCGTGCGGGCGATCCTGGCGCGATGCTGCCGGGGGTGCGCAAGATCGCGCTGGTCCAGGCGCTCTTCGCGCTGGCCGCGTTCCTGATCCTGATCTGGCTGTTCGTCACCTCGGACATGTCCGTCCTGCTGGTGGCGGAGAACAGCCATTCGCAAAAGCCGATGCTGTACAAGGTCGCCGGCGCCTGGGGGAACCATGAGGGCTCGATGCTGCTCTGGGTCACCGTGCTGGCGGTGGCGGGTGCCGGCGTCGCGCTGTTCGAGCGGCGGCTGGTGGCGGAGACGCTGGCGGCGACGCTGGCCGCACAGGGCGCGATCGCGATCGGCTTCTACGCCTTCCTGGCCTTCGCCTCGAACCCCTTCGCGCGGCTGAACCCGGCGCCCGCGGACGGGCAGGGGCTCAACCCGCTGCTCCAGGACCCCGGCCTCGCCTTCCACCCGCCCACGCTCTATCTCGGCTATGTCGGGCTGTCGGTGGCGTTCAGCTTCGCGGTCGCCGCGCTGCTGATGCGCGATGTCGGCCCGGCCTTCGCCAAGGCGATGCGGCCCTGGGTGCTCGCCGCCTGGATCTTCCTCACGATCGGCATCACCGCCGGCAGCTACTGGGCCTATTACGAGCTTGGCTGGGGCGGCTGGTGGTTCTGGGATCCGGTGGAGAACGCCTCGCTGATGCCCTGGCTGGCGGCGACGGCGCTGCTCCACTCGGTCAATGTGCTGGCGACCCGTGACGGCCTGCGCGCCTGGACGCTGATGCTGGCGGTGGTGGCCTTCTCGATGTCGATGGTCGGCACCTTTCTGGTCCGCTCGGGCATCCTGGTCAGCGTCCATGCCTTTGCGGTGGATCCGACGCGCGGCAGCTTCCTGCTGGCGCTCCTCGGCCTCTATATCGGCGGGGCGCTGGCGCTGTTCGGCGCGCGCGTGGGGACGGTGACGCAAGGCGCGACCTTCCAGCTGGTCAGCCGCGAGGCGGCGCTGGTGCTCAACAACCTGCTGCTCAGCGTCATCCTGGGGATCGTGCTGATCGGCACCCTCTACCCGCTGGTCGCGCAGGCGATGGGCGTGCAGCTCTCGATCGGGGCACCCTTTTTCGAGAAGACCGCGGTGCCGATCGCGCTGTTCCTGATCGCGGGCACGGCGGCGGGGCCGCTGCTGCGCTGGCGCAGGGATTCGGCGCAGGCGCTGCTCGGGCGTCTGACCATCCCGGTGGCGATCACCGGCGTCGCCTTTGCCCTGTTCTTCGCGATGAGCGGTTTCACCTCGCCGATTGCGGTGCTGGCGCTGGCGCTTGCCCTGGGGCTCGCGGCCGCCAGCATCGCGCCGCTGTGGAAGCGCACGCTGCGCCGGACGCCGCTGCCGATCTACGGCATGGTCGTCGCCCATCTCGGCATCGCGGTGAGCCTGGCGGGCATGGCGGCGGACACGCTGTTCAAGCAGGAGCGGCTGGCGGCGGTCGCCATCGGCGACAATCTCACCGTCGGCCCGTTCAAAGTCACGCTGGCGGAGGTGCGACCGACCATCGGGCCGAACTGGTCGGCAATGGAAGCGCGGCTGCAGGTGCAGCGCGGAACCGGTCAACCGTTCGAGCTGCTGCCCCAGCAGCGCTTTTTCGCCAATCCGCCGACCAACACCAGCGAGGCGGCCATCGCCACGCTGTGGGACGGGCAGGTCTATACCGTGCTCGGTACGGCCGATGCCTCGGGGCGCTGGCAGCTTCGCCTGTGGTGGAAGCCGTTCGCGACGCTGATCTGGGCAGGGGGCGGGCTGATCGCGCTGGGCGGGCTTCTCTCCCTGCTCGGCCGGGTGCTGCGTGCCCGGCGGGATGCACGCGCACAGGAGGAATGGGCATGAAGAAGCTGCTGATCTGGCTGCCGCTCGCCCTGTTCCTGCTGGTGTTCGCGCTGGTGGTGAACGGGCTGATCGAGCCGAGCGATCGCATCGTCCGCTCCGCCATGGTGGGCAAGCCCCTGCCGGCGCTGCATCTGCCGCCGATGCTCGCCGACCGGCCGGGGATCGACACCAAGACCTGGCCCAAGGGCAAGCCGCGGCTGCTCAACGTCTTCGCCAGCTGGTGCATTCCGTGCGTGGCAGAGGCGCCGCAGCTGATGAAGCTGAAGGCGGCGGGCGTGCAGATCGATGCGATCGCGGTGCGCGACACCAATCCCGATGTGCTGGCCTTTCTCGCCCGCAACGGCGATCCCTATGCCCGTATCGGCGATGATCGCGCCATGCGGGCACAGCTGTCGCTCGGCTCGTCGGGCGTGCCGGAGACCTTCGTGATCGATTCCCGCGGCGTGATCGTCGACCAGCATGTCGGCGACATCCGCGAGGAAGACGTGCCCAAGCTGCTCGCCGCGCTGGAGAAGGCGAAATGAGGCGGGCGCTGGTCCCGCTCGTGCTGGTGCTCGCCGGCGCGGCACAGGCGGATTCGACCCTGCCGGCCTCGCCGCTCGCCTATACCCAGCTTGCCGATCCCGACCAGGAAGCGCAGGCCAAGGCGCTGATGGAGACGCTGCGCTGCCTGGTCTGCCAGGGCCAGAGCATCGCCGACAGCGATGCCGACATGGCGGGCGAGATGCGCGCGCTCGTCCGCCAACGGATTGCCGCCGGAGAACGCCCGGCGCAGGTCCGCAAATGGCTGATCGAGCGCTATGGGGATTATGTGACCTATGACCCGCCGCTCAGCTGGGTGACGGCGCCGCTCTGGATCATGCCGCTGCTGCTGCTCGGGCTAGGGGTGCTGCTCGCGCGGCGCCTGTTCCAGCGGAGGGCCGCATGATGGGGTGGCTCGTCTTCGGCGTCTTCGCGGCGGTGGCCATCGGGCTATTGCTACTCATTCGCTTTCCCTGGCGCTTCTGGACGGTGCCGGCGATGGCGCTGATGCTGGCCGCCGCGGGCTACGCCTGGCAGGGCCAGCCGGGCCTGCCCGATCACCCGGTGCAGGGCGTCGCCAGCGTGCGTCCGCTTGATCCCGATCTGGTTGCGGTGCGCGAGGGGCTCTTCGGCCGGTTCAACTTCGACTATAGCTATTTCATGGCGGCCGACGCGATGACCCGCGCGGGCGCGCCGCAGCTGGCCTCCACCATCATGCTGGGGGCGGTGCGCAAGGCGCCGGGCGATGCGGGGCTGTGGGCGGGGCTGGGCCTGGCGCTCACCGAGCATGACGGCGACCAGCTGTCGCCCGCGGCGAAGTTCGCGTTCGACAAGGCGGCGACGCTCAATCCCAGTCATCCCGGGCCGCCCTTCTATCACGGAATCGCGCTGGCGCGGTCGGGAGACGTGGCGGGGGCGAGGGCCGAATGGGGCAAGGCGCTCCAGCTGCTGCCCAAGGATGCGAGCTACCGCGACGGCATGGTCGCGGTGATGCTGAAGCTGGACCCCGGCCTGGCTGCCGCCGCCGCTGCCGCCGGATCGGCGCGGCCGGAAGCGCCGAACACCCCCTGATCCCCGAAACCGCTCTATATTGGGACGAGGGGCCGCCCGCGCGCGGCAATCGCTCGTGCGAGCGGAATCAGGGATCCGAGCCATGCATATCGTTTGCGGCAGCGCTGCCGAGCTTCTCGCCCAGGAGGCGGTGGCGGTGGATCCCGCCGCCTGATCCCAGGCGGAGGAGATGCTGTGGATCATGCTCGAGGACCTGCTGAAGCCGGAGGACCGGCCCGAGCTGTGGTCGGCCTTTCCGCAATTCCTCGCCGCCCTGCCGCTGTTTTCCACGGTCGTACGCGAGGTGCACAGCCGCGTGCTTGCCGGTGCGGCCAGCATCACCCGGCCCGTCGCGGTGGCGCTCGATGTGGTGCTGTCGATGTGCGATGCCCAAGAGAATGCGGCCTCGAACGCGCTTGCCCGACTGACCGAGCTTTATACCGCCGAGAACGGGTCGACGATGGTCGAGGGGGCGCTGTTCCACGTCCACGGGCTCCTCGATCCCGAAAACCCCAAATATCGTCTGGAGGGGCGGTTCTGCAGCAAGCCGTTCGTCGAGCTGCACGTGCTGGAAGGATCGACCCACCAATGCTGCGCCAGCTGGCTGCGCAAGTCGGCGGGCGATCTGACCGGCGCCGACTGGCAGGAGGTGTGGAACTCGCAGGCGGCCGAGGAAGTGCGTGCCAGCATCCACGACGGCAGCTTCCGCCACTGCAACAAGATGGGCTGCCCGGCTATCCAGTCCGGCACGCTGCCCACCAAGGAAGACGCGGCGGCGGAATGGCCGACGCTGTCAGCCTGGACGGGGCGTCGAAGGACACGCACGAAGCGCTGCGCCGCGGTTCGCGCTGGGAGGTGATGGAGGAAAATCTCCGCTTCGCCGCCGATCTCCATGCGCAGGGGCAGGTGGACCGGCTGTTTCTCACCTTCACGGTGCAGGCGGAGAATTTCCACGAGATGGGGGAGATGGTGACGCTGGCCGACCGGCTGGGTGCCACGGGCGTCTATTTCGGCAAGATCACCAATTGGGGGACCTTCTCGCCGCGGGACTATGCCGCCAAGGCGGTGTTCCTGCCGAGCCATCCGCAGCACCGCGCGTTCCTGGTGGCGATGGCCGATCCCCGGCTGCGGTCTCCCAAGGCCAATCTGAACAACCTGGTCGATTATCTGCCGGAGCATCAGGCGCGCGCCGCCTGAACCGCGTCCGCCGCCCTGGATCGTTCCTCCCGGGCGACGCGGCGGTACTCAGCCTGCCCAGGCCTCGAAGGGCAGGTTCAGCGCGTCGGCCACCGCCCGGTGGCGGATCTTGCCGCCCGAGACGTTGAGGCCGTTGGCGAGGTGGCGGTCCGCCGTCATCGCCGCTTCCGCGCCCTGGTTGGCCAGCTTCAGCACGAAGGGCAGCGTCGCGTTGTTGAGCGCGAAGGCCGAGGTGCGGGCGACCGCGCCGGGCATGTTGGCGACGCAATAATGGATCACGCCGTCGATCTCGAACACGGGATCGTCATGGGTGGTCGCGCGGCTGGTCTCGAAGCAGCCGCCCTGGTCGATCGCGATGTCGACGAGAACCGAACCGCGCATCATCGTCTTCAGCATGTCGCGGGTGACGAGCTTCGGCGCCGCCGCGCCCGGCACCAGCACCGCGCCGATCACCACCTGCGAGGTGCGCACCGCCTCGGCGATCGCGGCCTTGCTGGCATAGGCGGTCTTGATCTGGCTGCCGAAATGCATGTCCAGCTCGGCGAGGCGCTCGTTGTTGATGTCGTAGATCGTCACGTCGGCGCGCTGGCCGGTGGCCATCTGCGCGGCGTTGATGCCAGAGACGCCGCCGCCGAGGATCGCGACCTTGCACGGGGCCACGCCGGGCACGCCGCCGAGCAGTTCGCCGCGGCCGCCCTGTTCCTTTTCGAGATAGTGCGAGGCGACCTGGACCGACATGCGGCCGGCGACTTCGCTCATCGGCTTGAGCAGGGGGAGAGCGCCCGAGTTGGACGTGACCGTCTCATAGGCGATGCAGGTCGCGCCCGATGCCATCAGGCCCTCGGCCTGCGGCTTGTCGGCAGCGAGGTGGAGATAGGTGAACAGCAGGTGGCGCGGCTCCAGCAGCGCGATTTCCTGCGCCTGCGGCTCCTTCACCTTCACGATCATGTCCGAATTGGCGAAGACCGCCGCCGCGTCCGGCGCGATCTGCGCACCGACGGCGGTGTAGGCGTCGTCGTCGAAATCGATGCCCATGCCGGCCTTGGTCTCGACCAGCACGCTATGGCCGGCATGGACCAGCTCGGCCACCGAGGACGGGGTCAGGCCGACGCGATATTCGTGATTCTTGATTTCCTTGGGCACGCCGATGCGCATGGGAACTCTCCTAGCTTTTGTGAGCGCAGCGTATCGCATCCTGGGGGCGTAAATCCCTGCAAAGACGTGCAGCGCAAAGGCGGCCGGGTGCATGGATCTTGCGTTTTGGTCCTCGTTGCGCGCATTCCATGCGAGATGGATCGAATCGACACAGCAATCCTCAAGCTGCTGGCAGCCGATGCGCGCGCGCCGGTGAGCCAGGTGGCGAGCGCCGTGGGACTGTCGCAATCGGCCTGCACCCGGCGTATCCAGGCGCTGGAGGCGAACGGGCTGATCCGCGGCTATGGCGCGCGGCTGGACCATCGCCGGCTCGGCTTTCGGGTGACCGCGCTGGTCGACATCACGCTGGGCACGCAGAAGGAGGAGGATCTCGCCCAGTTCGAATCGGCGGTCGGCCGAATCGATGGGGTGGTGGAATGTGCGCTGGTATCCGGCGGGCAGGACTATCGCCTGAAGGTCCTGTGTCGCGATCTCGACGATTACGAGCGCCTGCACCGCGAACAACTCGGCCGGCTCCCGGGCGTGGTGACGATCAACAGCAGTTTCGTGCTGCGCGACGTCTCCACCAGGGGCGAGGCCGATGCATTGTTCGGTGCCGCGCGGGCATGATCTACCAATTTTGGAACAGGCGGGCCGCTGATGCGTCTTTGGGCGCTGACACGCTTGTTGATAGGGCATGTTGCGCATGCTAACGGCCCGCATCCTGATGATGATGAGAACACAGGTCTCTATGGCCAGGTCGGTTCGCTCCCTTCAGCGTCAGTCGCGACGGTGAACACCGCCGCGACCGGAGACGCTGCCGCGCTCCTCCCCGATTCGGAACCCCAGCACGGGCATGGCCATGGCCAGGATCCGACGTGGAAACTCGCGCTCGGTGCCATCGGCATCGTGTTCGGCGACATCGGCACCAGCCCGCTCTATGCCTTTCGCGAAACCTTCGCGAACGAGCATCACGAACTCCCGCTCGATACCCCGCATGTGCTGGGTGCGATCAGCCTGATGTTCTGGTCGATGATGGTGGTCGTGACGCTGAAGTACGTCACGATCATCATGCGGGCGGACAACAAGGGCGAAGGGGGCAGCCTGGCGCTGCTCGCGCTGATCTCGGGCCGGGGCGGCCAGCGCCGCTGGACCCAGGGGATCGTGCTGCTCGGCGTGTTCGCCACCGCGCTGTTCTATGGCGATTCGATGATCACGCCGGCGGTGTCGGTGTTGTCGGCGGTGGAGGGGCTGGCCGTCGCCGCACCCGGTTTCCACCGGCTGGTCGTGCCGATCGCCGTCGTCATCCTCGTCATGCTGTTTTCTATCCAGCGGACCGGCACCGCGCGCGTCGGCGCGTTCTTCGGGCCGGTGATGATGGTCTATTTCGTCGTCATCGCGACGCTGGGCGTACTCAGCCTGGTGCAGACGCCCACCGTGCTCGAGGCGCTGTCGCCGCACCACGCCGTGCATTTCTTCACCCTGGATCCGCTGCGCGCATTCCTGGCGCTCGGCTCCGTCGTGCTGGCGGTGACCGGGGCGGAGGCGCTGTATGCCGACATGGGCCATTTCGGCCGCAATCCGATCCGCGTCTCCTGGCTGTGGTTCGTGCTGCCGGCGCTGATGATGAACTATATGGGGCAGGGCGCGCTGCTGATCCGCGACGCGGAGGCACTGCGCAGCCCCTTCTATCTGCTCGCCCCCGAGGCGCTGCGGCTGCCGCTGGTGGGCCTTGCCACCGCTGCCGCGATCATCGCCAGCCAGGCCGTGATCTCGGGGGCCTTCTCGGTGACGCAGCAGGCGATCCAACTCGGGTTCGTGCCGCGTCTCCGCATCGACCATACCAGCGCATCGACCGCGGGGCAGATCTACATCCCGATCATCAACTGGGCGCTGATGGTCATGGTGATCCTGCTGGTGCTCAGCTTCCAGACCTCGTCGAACCTGACGGCGGCCTATGGCATCGCCGTGACGGGCGCGATGCTGATCGACAATTGCCTGCTGGCGGTGGTGCTGTTCAACCTCTGGCACTGGAAGAAGCGCTACGCGATCCCGCTGCTGGCGATCTTCTTCGCGGTCGACCTGGCCTATTTCGCGGCGAACCTCACCAAGGTGCCGGACGGCGGCTGGTTCCCGCTGATGGCGGGCTTCCTGATCTTCACCCTGCTCACCACCTGGGCGAAGGGCCGCAAGCTGATGATCGCCCGGCTGCGCGAGAGCGCGATGCCGATCCAGATCTTCATCGAATCGGCCGCCAATGCCGCTACCCGCGTGCGCGGCACGGCGGTGTTCATGACCTCGACGCCGGACGGCGTGCCGCATGCGCTGCTGCATAACCTCAAGCACAACAAGGTGCTGCACGACCGGGTGATCCTGCTGACCGTGAAGATCAGCGATGTGCCCTATGTGCCGGAGGAGAAGCGCATGGTGGTGGAGGATCTGGGCAAGGGCTTCCATCGCATGATCCTGTACTATGGCTTCATGCAGGAGGCGGACGTGCCGGCGGCGCTGAAGGCGGTCGACGCCTGCGGGGCCGAGTTCAAGATGATGGAGACCAGCTTCTTCCTCGCGCGCCAGACCCTGCTGCCGTCGTCGCGGCCGGGGATGATGATCTGGCGCGAGAAGCTGTTCGCTTGGATGCTGCGCAACGCCGAAAGCGCGATGGAATTCTTCCGTCTGCCCACCAATCGCGTTGTCGAGCTGGGCAGCCAGGTCGAGATTTGAGCGGGGCGCCGGCCCCGCTGATCGTGACCGCGCTGTTCGGACGCGGCGACCAGGCCTGGTTCGATTCGCTGCGACGTGCGCATTTCCCGCCCGAGCGGAACCAGCTCGATGCGCACCTCACGCTGTTCCACCACCTGCCGCCGTCGGTCGCGCCGGAGCTGAAGCACCGCCTCAGCCAGGAGACCCACGGGGTCCGGGCGCCGCCGGCGCGGGTGAGCGGACTCATGTCGCTGGGGCAGGGGGTCGCCTACCGAATCGAGGCGCCCGCGCTGGACGCGATTCGCCAGGGCCTTCTCGACGCGTTTGCCGTGCTGCTGACACCCCAGGACGCAGGCCGCTGGCGCCCCCACGTTACCGTCCAGAACAAGGTGCGTCCGGTATTGGCAAAGGCACTGCTGCGCGCGCTGGAAGCCGATTTCTCACCGAAAACCGTGGAAATAGCGGGGCTTGCGAGCTGGTGGTATCGCGGCGGCCCGTGGGAATTGCATTCGCGTCACATGTTCGCTTGACGGATCGAGCGCACCGACATAGATGGCCCACCTCGCTTCGGGGCGGAGTAGCTCAGTTGGTTAGAGCAGCGGAATCATAATCCGCGTGTCGGGGGTTCAAGTCCCTCCTCCGCTACCATCCCCAAGCCTTTGATTTAGCCGGTAAATTTCCGAGTTGAATGAGGGGGTCTGGGCGACGCGATTGCGCCAGTTGGGCGTTTAGTTGGGAAAATCAGCCGCTTTCGAGCTTCCGAATGGCCGATTCCGCCAGTGCGGGATCGCGGCTGAGGTAGTGCGAATCGAGGATCTGGTGGACGTCGCGCAGCGAGTGCCCCGTCACGGTTCCGATCTCGGGCGGCGTCGCTCCGGCCAATGCTAGTCGCGTCACCGCCGTGCCGCGCAGATCGTGGAAGGTCACGCCCTCAACTCCGGCCGCGATGCACGCCTTCCGCCAAGAGGCGCGGAAGCCGCTCTCCGTCCACGCGGTGCCGCGTTCGGTGAGCAGGATGTGCTCGCCCGCCGCCGGGCCGCGCGCGTCTCTCAGGGCATCCAGGCGCGCCTTTAGCGGGGCTCCCACGGGGATAACCACTCGCGTGCCGGCGTGGCCACGTTTCCGCCGAATTGTCTTCCGCTGGATCAGGCGCAGCGTCTTGCCGTCATACGCGCCCCAGGTGAGCGCCAGCAGGTCGCCTTGCCGCTGTCCGGTCCACAGGCCCTGCGCAGCGCCAGCGGGGGCATCCTACGCGCGCCCATCGGTTTACGCCCGAGCCCCACGTCTCATTGCAGAATCGTGACAAAATTAGCACGCTCACAGAATTTGCTGGTCCTACCCGGTCGCACCCTCTTCACGAGAGCTGATTTATACGATTATTGGGCGCTTGTGACTAGGGTAAGGGAAGGGACACCCATGAAGATCAACGGCGCGGTAAAGGCCGCGGCGAGCCTGCTTGCGATTGCGATCGCAAATCCGGCGTTCGCGCAGACGAATGCCCAATTGCAGGACGCCGTCACGCCGCAAGCGTCAGCCGCCGACGATCAAGATACGGCCGAAATTGTCGTCCAGGGCTATCGCGCTTCGCTGCGCACCGCGCTGCAATCGAAGCGCGATGCAGATCGCGTGCAGGAAACGCTCTCGGCCCAGGATCTCGGCAAGCTGCCCGAAGCCTCGATCGCCGAGTCTCTCGCCCGCCTGCCCGGCCTCGCCACCAACCGCGATCGCGGCAACGGCACGCAGATCTCGATCCGCGGCATGGGCCCCAACCTCGTCAACACGCTGCTCAACGGCCGCGAGGTCGTCTCGGCGGAAGCCAACCGCAACATCCGCTATGACGACTATCCGACCGAGTTGCTGAACGGCGCCTTCGTCTACAAGTCGCCGACCGCGTCGCAGGTCGAAGGCGCGATCGCCGGCCAGGTGAACCTGCAGACCGTCCGCCCGCTCGATTTCGGCAAGCGCGCGATCGCGATCAACCTGCGTGCGAGCTACAACGACCTCGCGCCCGACATCGCCGATGCCAAGCCCTGGGGCTATATCGGCAGCATCAGTTACGTCGACCAGTTCTTCGACAACACGCTGGGCGTCGCGCTCGGCTATTCGGGCCGCCGCCAGGCGAACGCGACCGCGCGCACCAACGTGTTTCGCTACACCAACAGCTTCGCCGACCTGAATGGCGACGGCAGGGGTGCGGCCGGCAACAGCGGCGCGCAGGACAACATCCCCTATGGCTATGAGGCGCTGGTCCGCGGCGGCGACGACATCCGCCACGGCGCACTCGCTGCGGTGCAGTGGAACCCGGGCCACGGCCTGTTCGAGCTGAACGGCGACTTCTTCTACAGCCATGTGAAGTTCACCGAGACCCAGCGCGGTCTTCGTGCCGAGGGCCTGCCCTTCGGCAACACCTTCTCCCGGCCCACCGTGGTCGACGGCAACGTCACCGGCATCACCGCGACCAACACCGGCGTCGATTACGGCCTCGGCGTGCGCAACGTGAACGAGAGCTTCTTCTTCACCGACGACCTGTACGCGGGCGGCCTCAACGGCAAATGGTCGAAGGACGGCTGGACCGGCATCCTCGACGCCGGCTATTCGACCACCCATCGCAGCCAGCAGTTCCTGACGCTGCGCACCGAATTTTCGGCGACCGCGAATGGCTTCACCTTCCAGGATCGCTGGGGTGTCGCCGGCACGTTCCTTGCCACGCCGGGTCAGGCGGCGAACTTCAGCTTCAACCGCTCGCTGACCGATCCGAACGTCAACCGGATCTCCGAATTTCAGATCCCGACGAATGGCGGCGGCGCGCCGCTGATCAACGACCACCTCTGGACGCTGAAGGGCGAGATCCAGCGCGAGTTCGACGGCGGCTTCGTCAAGCGGGTGATCGGCGGCGGCCGGTTCACCGATCGAGACAAGGACTATACCCAGCGCACCCAGTTCGGCTTCATCGATGCGGCCAACCGCGTCGCGATCCCGTCGAACCTGATCAACGGCACCGTCACCTTCCCCAGCGGCTTCGGCGGCGTGCCGCAGACGCTGTCGATCGAC
Organism: Sphingomonas elodea ATCC 31461; assembly: GCF_000226955.1. Lineage (GTDB taxonomy): Bacteria > Pseudomonadota > Alphaproteobacteria > Sphingomonadales > Sphingomonadaceae > Sphingomonas > Sphingomonas elodea. Next base: position 78,686 of record NZ_AGFU01000005.1, on the reverse strand, counting down.
ATCCCGGCCGCGATCACCCGCTATTTCGGCACGCTCGATCCGCAGCAGAGCTTCTTCGACCAGTCGTCGAGCTGGAAGGTGCGCGAATCGACCGTCGCCGCCTATGCCCAGGCCGATCTGGAAGGCACGCTGTTCGGCATCGCGGTCACCGGCAATGCCGGCGTGCGGATGGTGCACACCGACACCAGCTCACGCAGCACCCAGATCGACGGCCAGGGTGCGGTGGCCATCGCCACGCCGGTGCGGTTCGACAACGCCTTCACCGACTGGCTGCCCAACCTCAACCTCAACTTCAAGCTGACCGACAAGCTGCAGATGCGCTTCGGCGCCAGCAAGGCGATCGCGCGCGCGCCGCTCGACGATCTGAACGCGGGCGTGGGCGTGTTCACCAGCGGCGGCGCGCCCTCGGCCACCGGCGGCAACCCGCTGCTCGAGCCGTTCCGCGCCAAGCAGCTCGACCTCACCTTCGAATGGTATTTCGATCGCGACAGCGCGCTGACGATCTCGGGCTTCTACAAGGACCTCGACACCTTCATCGCCACCCAGACGACCACCCGCAACTTCACCGATGCGGGCGGCAACATCGTCCAGGGCACCTTCACCCAGCCGATCAACGGCCAAGGCGGCACGATCAAGGGCGTGGAAGTCGCCTTCCAGAAGACGTTCAGCTTCCTGCCGGCGCCGTTCGACGGCTTCGGCACCTATCTCAACTATTCGTACACCGACAGCGACATCACCGTGCAGGAACGTGACAACGCCATCGGTGCGACGGCGCTGCCCGGCCTGTCGAAGCATGTCGGCAACGCCTCGCTCTACTACAGCAAGCATGGATTCGAGGCGCGGATCGCTTATCGTTACCGCAGCAACTATGCGACCGAGCTCGGCGATACCGATCGCCTGCTCTACACCCGCAACGAAGGCGTGCTGGACTTCCAGACCTCGTACAAGTTTCAGAACGGTCCGCTCAGGAACGTCGAGCTGCTGTTCCAGGCCAACAACCTGACCGACGAGCCGTTCGAGACCTATTATGGCGATACCCGCCTGCAGGGCCGCTACGAACGCTTCGGTCGTCGCTTCCTCGCCGGTATGAGCTACAGCTTCTGATGCTGGGCCAGCTTCTCGCCGCTACAGCCCTCGCCGCCGGTGCGCCGGCGGCGAAGGACGACACGCTCTATCTGGGCGCGGACCTCAGCTATGTGAACGAGATGGAGGATTGCGGCGCGGTCTATCGGAATCGCGGCAAGCCCGTCGATCCGTTCGCGCTGCTGAAGGCCAAGGGCGGCAACATCGTCCGCGTGCGGCTGTGGAACGCGCCCGACTGGACCCGCTACAGCAACTATGACGACGTCCTGAAGACGATCCGCCGCGCCCATGCGGCGGGTCTCAAGGTACTGCTCGACTTCCATTATTCGGACGACTGGGCAGACGGCGAGAAGCAGCGCCCGCCCGCCGCCTGGGCCAAGCTCGATACCGATGCGCAGGTAAAGGCGGTCTACGACTATACCCGCGAGATCCTGGGCAAGCTAGCAGCACAAGGCCTGATGCCGGACATGGTGCAGGTCGGCAACGAAACCAATCCGGAGCTGATGGGCGGCGTGATCGGCGAGGCCATCCACTGGGAGCGCAACGCCAAGCTGTTCAACGCCGGCATCAAGGCGGTGCGCGACGCGGGCAAGGCCAGCGGCACCCGGCCGAAGGTGATGCTGCATATCGCCCAGCCCGAGAACGTGATGCCCTGGTTCGACCAGGCGACGATGGCGGGGGTGCTCGATTACGACGTGATCGGCATCAGCTATTACCGGAAATGGTCGAAGCTCGGCATCGACGGGCTCGGCATGGTGATCGCGGCGGCGAAGGATCGCTACAAGGCGGACGTGATCGTGGTGGAGACGGCCTATCCGTTCACCAATGACGGAGCCGATGCATCGCCCAACCTGCTCGGCCCCGACACGCTGATCCCCGGCTATCCGGCGACGCCGGACGGCCAGCGCCGCTACCTGATCGACCTGACCCAACAGGTGGTGACCAGCGGGGGCATCGGCGTGGTCTATTGGGAACCGGCTTGGGTTTCCACCCCGTGCAAGACGCGCTGGGGCACCGGCTCGAATTGGGAAAACGCGGCGTGGTTCGATCTCAAGAAGCACGAGGCGCTGCCCGCGTTCGATTTTTTGCGACATGCCTATCGGCGGGCGCAGAAGTAAGCTGTTTGCGCGCGGGGTTCCGCTGGCGCACCACAGCCGACCAGCGGGACTGCGTTCGGGTCTGTGCTGCGATGTGCTGCTGCCCGATGGAGAGCACCGTAGCTTCTGCACCTCGTCGGCCTTCGGCGGAATGAGCCCTTCCCGCCGCGGCCGAGGATTGACCGGCTGTTGTCGACTGTTGTCGATTTTTCGCGACACCGTCCGGCCATTCCGGCTACGCCGTTCGAAGTTGAGCGGCTGGTGCGAGGGCCATCTTAGATGACGACCTGAGACATCGGACAACCGCGGAATGGCCGACGGCCTAAAGCGGAGGAACCGACTCAAGTCTGAAACTCCAGCTTGATGGCGGTAGTGAAACCGCTGCGATCGTCCAGCTTGTGGCACGCCTCCTCCACAAGCCATGGCTGCATGTCGATGTCTGCCTTGAAGCCTTCCGCCTTGGCGGGCAGCTCTGGCGAAATGTCCCCGCGCCCGAGCGCAAGAATAAGGTCCAGGCTGCGCGGCGCGCGGCCGGCGCGCCTCGGCCTCGCTGGCGTAGACGCGGGAGAGCTTCCGCTCCGCGCCGTCGCCGCTGCCCACCTCCACCTTCTTCTTCCGCGCGCCCTTCCGATCGTGCCACTCGGCGACCACCTTGCCGACCGTCTCGCGCTTCTCGACGCGATAGCTGTGCCGATCGCCGTCGCGGCGGCGGATGGTGATGGCAGGCAGGGGCTTGCCGGTCGCGGTGATGCCGGCGCCGATCGGCGCGAAGATCAGGCACCCGGCGTTGATGGTCGCGACCGCGTCGTGTTCGCGCGCCAGGCGGCGCAGGAAGGCGATGTCGCTCTCGCGCTCCTGCGACAGCGCCTTGACCGCGACCGAGGCAAGCGCGGGCGTCCAGCCTGTTGCGGCCCGCCACCGCCCCCACGACGGCGCCAATCGTCGTGGCGTGCCAGCTCTGTTCGCGGCGGGTGGTAAGGCTGCTGGCGAAGTCGGCCGCGCTGGCCTTGATGACGACGGTGTCCGGCGGCCCGGAATGCTTCACCTCGTCCACCTTGAACCGCCCCTTGTCGACCAGGCCGATGGCGACGCCGTCGCCGGCCTTCCAGCCAAGCTGGACGGCGAGCACGGCGCCCTCGGTCGGCAGGGCGAGCCTGCCGTCGCTGTCGTCGAGCACCAGGTCGAGCTGGTCGGCGCACCGTGACCGGTGATCCTTCTCGTGGTCCAGCACCATCCGCACCGCGCGGGTGCGCACCTAGGGCGTTTTCACCTTGAGCGAAGACGCCCTAGGTTTTCGATTGCCGCATTTTCCGAGTCGTTGACCGTAAACGGTCAACTTGAAAATGCTCTAGGGCGAGAACTTGTTCGTCGTCTTGCTCGTCATAGACCCTTCCTCTCAGGCGTTGGGGCCTCCGACAAACCTGGCGCGGTTCACTTTCTGGTTCCATGAATACGACGCTGAGCGACGTGGTTGGGGCGATGTTGATCATTCCAAATTGTGGATCCACCGCCTAGCTTCGAAGCCTGCGGATCAGCCACTCCCACTGCTCCTCGGTACTCGGGACGCGGTTGGGCACAGTCGGTTCCTGGGCGCGAGCGACGGCGCGAGCCTGTTAGCACGGAGCTAACGCTTTTTTCCCATTATGCCTTAACAAGCCTGGCGCTATCCGCCTTTCCTAGAACATTGGCAGGGGAGACAGGCGTGCCGCTCGACAGGCGCTCCGGCGGCAGTTCGTCCATGGTTCGGGAGGAATGGTCGCGATGCCGTCGCTGAAGACGGTGCCCGCGCGAGATGTACGCCTGGGCATGTTCATCCACGGATTCGAAGGCTCCTGGTGGGAGCATCCCTTCTGGCGATCGCGATTTCTGCTGACCGATCCCCAGGACCTGTTGAAGCTGCGCCAGTTCCGCGGCGGGGTGATTGTCGACCTGGAAAAGTCGGAAGGGGCAGGCCATCCGGCCGGGGGGCCGGACGAGGGCCCCGAACCTGGCGAGGAGGCGGAGGCGCCTGCCGCGGCCAGCCCGGCGCTTCCCCGCGTCCGATCCACGGCTTCCCTGGGCCCGGCCGAGCTGCAGGCGCAGGAGGCGGAGGCCGCCAAGCTCGTAGCCGGCGCGCTGGATACGGTGCGGGGAACCTTCGACGATGTTCGGCTGGGTCGGGCGGTGTCGCAGGAGAAGATCGCGCGGCTGGTCGACGACATCGCCGCCCAGCTCGATTGCAACGCGCCGGCGCTGCTCCGCGTGCTTCAGCTGAAGAGCAAGCACCAATATACCTATCTCCACTCGGTCGCGGTGTGCACGCTGATGGTCAACCTCGCGCGGCATCTGGGGCTAGACGATGCGCAGGTCCGCGCGATGGGGCTTGCCGGCCTGCTGCACGATGTCGGCAAGGTTGCGATCCCCGATGCGGTGCTGGACAAGCCCGGCCGTCTCTCGGCCGAGGAACTGGCGCTGGTGCGCACCCATCCCGAGCAAGGTGCGGCGCTGCTCCGCGAGGATCCCACCATTCCGCCGCTGGCCGTGGAAGTGTGCCTGCACCATCACGAGCGCTGGGACGGCGCGGGCTACCCGGACCGCCTGGGCGGCGACGCGATCAGCCTGCCCGCGCGGATGGGAGCGATCTGTGACGTCTACGACGCGCTCACCTCACACCGCGCGTACAAGGGCGCCTGGTCGCCCACCCGCGCGCTGGGCGAGATGTGGGGGTGGGAGGGCCATTTCGATCGCGCCCTGCTGTTCGCCTTCATGCAGAGCATCGCGCTCTATCCGCCGGGCATGGTGGTGCGGCTGGCATCTGGTCGGCTGGCGGTGGTGCTCGACAATGGCAGGCGCGTTTCGCGTACCCGGCTGCTCGTCTTCTACGATGCCGTCCAGGGGACGAGCCTGCCGCCCGCCGTGCTGGTACTGGAGGGGGGCGAGGATGACGACGGCATCGTCGGGTTCGAGCGGGAAGAAGCGCTACCGGTGCCGGTCCCTGCGATGAACATCCAGCCGCCGGCGATGACGCCGGAGTCCGGCGCCATGCATTAGGCATAATCCCTGAACGGTACACTGCCGAAGATCGTCTATAACGAAAACAGGAAGAGGGTGATCTGAACGGAGTTGCGTTGATGCGTATGTTGCAGGAATTGCCGCCCGAGTTGGTCGAAGGCCGTGGCGTGGATCCGGCTGCGTCGCGCAGCCTGCTGCTGATGGCGATGGGCAGCGTGTTGTTCTGGGCCAGCGTGGCAGTCTGGATTCTCCGCTGAGCACCCCACCCAAGTTCGCCTTCGTGGCGGTACAGCTTTTCCGTTCCGGCACGGCGTTGCACCAATAGCCCGCGTCGCCATGTTGCTTCCGACGATGCCCTGTCCCTAGAAGCGGTATCGAAGATTCGTCGGAAAGCAGAGCATGACCGCCACCCATTCTACTCGCATGTTGATCCTGGGCTCGGGCCCCGCCGGCCTTTCGGCCGCCATCTATGGCGCGCGCGCCGGCCTTGCCCCCATCGTCGTCCAGGGCATCCAGCCCGGTGGCCAGCTGACCACCACCACCGATGTCGAGAATTATCCCGGTTTCCGGGAGGTCATCCAGGGCCCGTGGCTGATGCAGGAGATGCAGGCCCAGGCCGAGCATGTTGGCGCGCAGATGATGTGGGACACGATCGTCGAGGTCGACGTAACCCAGCGCCCGTTCCGCATGGTCGGCGACAGCGGCACCGTCTATACCGGCGACACGCTGGTGATCGCCACCGGCGCGCAGGCGCGCTGGCTCGGCCTCGATTCGGAAGAGCTGCTCAAGGGCAAGGGCGTCAGCGCCTGTGCTACCTGCGACGGCTTCTTCTTCCGCGGCAAGAAGGTGGCGGTGATCGGCGGCGGCAACACCGCGGTCGAGGAAGCGCTGTACCTCACCAACCACAGCCATGACGTGACGCTGATCCACCGCCGCGATACGCTGCGGGCCGAGAAGATCCTGCAGCAGCGCCTGTTCGCCAACGAGCGGATCACCATGGCGTGGAACAAGGAAGTGGTGCGCTTCATCGGCGGCGGCCAGCCCGAGGGCCTGGTCGCCATCGAGCTCAGGGACACGGTGACCGGCGCGCTTTCGACGCTGGAGGTGGACGGCGGCTTCGTGGCGATCGGTCATCATCCGGCAACCGAGCTGTTCCGCGGCCATATCGCGCTCGACGACGACGGCTATATCCAGGTCGAGAAGGGCACCACCAACACCAGCGTGCCGGGCGTGTTCGCCTGCGGCGACGTGATGGACAAGCACTATCGCCAGGCGATCACCGCTGCCGGCACCGGCTGCATGGCAGCGCTGGATGCCGAGCGCTTCCTCGCCGCGGCGGACTTCGAGACGGTCGCGCAGGCGGCCGAGTAAACGTCCCCCCGGCGTGACGGATCAGGGCGCTCGCTGCTCGGCGAGCGCCTCGATCACCCGCTCGTACAGCCAGGCCTTGTCGGCGGTGCCGGCGAAGACATGGCTGGCGGTATCGAACTGCTTGCGGCGGATGCGGGTGCCGGCGGCCGACAGGGCCGGCTTGTGCAGCGCATCCGCGAATGCCGCTGCGACCGTGTCCCGCGTCGCGAGCAGGACCGTGATCGGCACGTCCGCGTTCGTGAGCGCGGCTGCCAGCTCGGGAACGATGCTCTTCGTCGGCTCGTCGCGGCGCGCGCTGACGCGGCCGATCATCCGCCCCATCCAGCCGCGAGCGGGCGGCGCGTCCGCCGCCGGCTCCTCGGGAACGACAGACGGGCCGGTGGTCACCGGATTGGCCAGCAGCAGCGCATCGATGCGCGTCTGGCCGTGGAAAAGCGCCAGCGCCGATGCGGCGTCCCCATTGCCGAACGCCACCAGCCGGCGAAGCTGTGCCTCGCGCCGGAAGGTGGCGGCGGCCGCGGCGATGTCCGCTGCGCTGCCGAGAAAGCCTTCATTCGCGCCCGCCGAATCGCCGACGCCGCGCCGATCGAAGCGAAACACCGGATAGCCCGCCGCCGCGATCCGATGCGCCAGCTGGGCCATGCTGCGGTGCGGACCGCTGCGAATCTCGTTGCCGTTGGAGACGATCAGCAGGCCGGTATTGCCGGAGGCGCTGTCCAGCGTGCCGACCAACAGGTCCCCCAGGCACGGAAAGCCGATCAGGCTTCGCACGCACGCACCCAGGCGGCGAGGTCGTCGGCGAGCAACGCGGCGAGCGCGAGGTCGTTGTCGGGCGTGGCGTCGCGCCATAGCGGTCGGCCGGGCACGCGGTGGTCTGCCGGGCGCGTATCGCCGTCCAGGCGGACGGTGCGGGCCGGCTCGATATGGCAGTCCGGCAGCTCTTCCAGAAAGCTGTCCGGAAGGCGGTGGCCGCCATAGCCGGGCAGGTCGCCGTGGCGGTGGAGGCGGCGCAACGCCTTCAGCAGTTCCTCGCCGGTCTGGGGTGCGAAATGCCAGCGCCTGCGAAGCGCGACACTGCCGTCGAGCAGCGCACCGCTGCGAATGGCCATCGAATAGGCGCGGCCCCCGGCGGTGCGGGCGGCGGCGGCAAGGCCCGCGCGGAGGTCGGAAAGCGCGATGCGCTCGCTGGGGATCAGGCTTTCCCCGGTGCCGGGAAGTTCGGGCAGCACCCCGGCGATGCCGTGTTCGGCAAGCCCGCGCAGGATCGCCACCGCCAGCGCGCGCATGCGGTTTGCCTCCTCGAACAGGGGGAGCGCGACCACGACGACCGGGCCACTGCCGGGCCCGAAGCGCAGCATCGCTTCCCGGCCGCCAGCCCAGTCATAGGGTTCGATCACCCCAGCGCCTTCTGCGCCGCGAAGCGGGTGAGGGTGCCGAAGCTTTCGAGCATCTCGCCATCGACCTCGTCGTCCTCGATCAGGATGCCCAGGCGATCCTCGATCTCGGTCAGCACGCCCGCGACGGCCAGCGAATCCAGTTCGGGCAGGGCGCCGAACAGCGGCGTATCGGCGTCGAACGCCGCCACGCGATCGTCGCTCAACCCCAGCACGTCGCGCAGCACGCCGCGGACGGTGGTTTCGATGTCGAGCATGGCTTCAGGCCGCAATGAGGATCCCCTGCATAAAGTTTTGCGCTTCCGTAAGGCTTGGCGGCGGCGCTGCCAAGACTATGGGTGGTGGCATGATCGCGCTGGATCCCACCCCGCATCTTATAGACGCGCTGCCGCTGCGTGGCGCGCCGGACGCCGTTGCTTTGGAAGACAAGGCCGGAGCGCTCACCTATGCCGCGCTGGAGGCGGCGGTGGGCGGCATCGCGCATGCGCTGGCCGCGCACGGGCTGCCGCCGGGCGAACGCATGGCGAGCTGGCTGCCCAAGACGCGCGCCGCCTGCCTCCTGCCGCTCGCCGGGCCGCGCGCCGGGTTGGTGCATGTGCCGATCAACCCCGCGCTCAAGCGGGCGCAGGTGGCGCATATCCTGGAGGATAGCGGCGCACGGCTGCTGGTCACCCAGAAGGCGCGGTTGGCGGCACTCGCGCCGGGCGACGTCCCCGCCGATTGCCGGGTCGTCACCGAGGAGGAACTGGCCGGCACCGACGCTGTGATGCCGCCGGCCGGCGGTGACCCTGATGCGCTGGCGGCGATTCTCTACACCTCGGGCTCGACGGGGCGTCCCAAGGGGGTGATGCTCAGCCACGCCAATCTCTGGCTCGGGGCGATCAGCGTCGCACACTATCTGAAGCTCACGTCCGCGGACCGGGTGCTCGGCGTGCTGCCGCTGAGCTTCGACTATGGGCAGAACCAGCTCTTCTCGACCTGGGCGGCCGGTGCGCGCGTGGTGCCGCTGGACTATCTCACCGCGCGTGACGTGGTGAAGGCCGTGGAGCGCTTCGCGATCACCACGCTGGCCGGGGTGCCGCCGCTCTGGGTGCAACTGCTCGAGGCCGACTGGCCGACGGATATCGCAGGGAAGCTGCGGCGGCTGACCAATTCCGGCGGCGCGCTCACCCGGCCGCTGGTGCGGGACCTGCGCACCCGCTTCCCGGGCGCGGACCTTTATCCCATGTATGGCCTGACCGAGGCATTCCGCTCCACCTATCTCGATCCCGCGCTGGTCGATACGCGCCCCGAATCGATCGGCAGCGCCATTCCCTTCGCCGAGATCCTGATCGTCGATGCCGAGGGCAGGCGGGCCGTGCAGGGCGAACTGGTGCATGCCGGGCCGCTGGTCGCCAAGGGCTATTGGCGCGATCCGGAACGGACCGCGCGCCGCTTCCGGCCTGCGCCGGTCTTTGCCGAGCATCCGGGCATGGCGGTCTGGTCCGGCGACACCGTGGCGGAGGACGAAGACGGGCTGCTGCGCTTCGTCGGCCGTGACGACGAGATGATCAAATCCTCGGGCAACCGGATCAGCCCGACCGAGATCGAGGAAGCGGTGGTCGCCGGCGGCGAGACGAGCGAGGCGGTGGCATTCGGCGTCCCCGATCCCAGGCTGGGGCAGGCAATCCTGGTCGTCGCGCGGGGGGACGGCAGCCGGGAGGAGGAATTGCGCGCCCGGCTGCGGCGGGAACTGCCGAGCTTCCAGCAGCCCGCACGCTATGTCTGGCGCGACCGCCTGCCCCGCAACGCCAACGGCAAGCTCGACCGATCCGGGCTGAAGACGGAGATCCTATGAACGCGAAACCGATCGGCCCCATTCCGGCCGACTATGCCGGGCAGCCGGTGCTGCAGGTCGCCGGCCGCACCGCCGCCGACTGGGTAGCGACGGGGACGCCGCTGTATCTCTATGATTTCCTTGCCGTGCAGGCCCGGATCGCGCGCTTCCGCGCGGCGATGCCGACGCGGGTGGCGCTGCATTATGCGATCAAGGCCAATCCCTTCCCGCCGCTGATCGCTGCGATCGCGCCCAAGGTGGACGGCATCGACGTCGCCTCGTCGGGCGAGATGGACAAGGCGCTGGCCGCGATGTCGGCCAGGACGATCAGCTTTGCCGGGCCGGGCAAGCGCGACGCGGAGCTGGCGGCGGCGATCCGGGCCGGGGTGACGCTCAACCTCGAATCCGAAGGCGAGGCCGGACGCGCGCTGGCGATCGGCGAGCGGCTGGGCATCACCCCGCGACTCGCCGTGCGGGTGAACCCGGATTTCGAGCTGCGCGGATCGGGCATGAAGATGGGCGGGCGCGCCTCACCCTTCGGCATCGACGCGGCGCGGGTGCCCGCGCTGGTCCGGCGGCTGATCGCGGCGGGGGCCGACTGGCGCGGCTTCCACATCTATGCCGGGTCGCAGGCACTTTCCGCCGAGGCGGTGATCGAGACGCAGGCTGCCACCATCGGCCTCGCCGCGCGGCTGGCCGAGGAGGCGGGGGCGCTGCCGCCGCTGGTCAATCTCGGCGGCGGCTTCGGCATTCCCTATTTCCCGGGCGACCTTCCGCTGGACTTGGAGGCGGTCGGCGCCGCGCTGGCGGGCGAACTGGAACGGCTGGATACGCATTATGCGATCGAGCTGGGTCGCTGGCTGGTGGGGGAAGCAGGCATCTATCTCGCCCGCGTGATCGACCGGAAGGAAAGCCAGGGGGAGACCTTCCTGGTGGTGGACGGCGGCCTCAACCACCATCTCGCCGCGACCGGAAATTTCGGTACGGTGGTCCGCCGCAACTATCCGGTCGCGGTGGCGCACCGCATGCAGGATACGGCGGAGGAGGTGGTTACCGTCGTGGGGCCCTTGTGCACCCCGCTTGATCGGCTGGCGGATCGCGTGGCGCTCCCGCGCGCCGAGCTGGGCGACCTGATCGCGATTTTCGCCTCGGGGGCCTATGGCGCCAGCGCCAGCCCGCAGGGGTTCCTGGGTCATCCGCCGGTGCGCGAGCTTCTGGCAGGGGTCTGACGCCTAACGCTAAATTTACGCGTCCTGCGCCATAGCGGACCAACCGGCAGCGGCGTGCGGCATCCCCGCCTGCTGCCGTTTGGAGGCAAGCGAATGGCGGGTTCAGGACGGTTCAAGGCGGCGGCGACGCTGGCGCTGGCGGCATTGCTATCGGCATGCGGCGGCCAGGGCGCACGCCCCGAGCTGCCCGCCGCCGGCTTTGTCGGCGCGAAGCAGGCACCGAGCGACGAATACGTCATCGGCCCGCTCGACCAGCTGAGCATCTTCGTCTGGCGCAACCCGGAGCTGACCACCAAGGTGCAGGTCCGCCCGGACGGCCGCATCACCACCCCGCTGATCAACGACATGCCGGCGGTAGGCAAGACGCCCGCGATGCTGGCCGACGACCTGAAGCTCGCGCTCAGCGAGTTCATCAAGGACCCGATCGTATCGGTGATCGTGGAGAACTTCTCCGGCACCTTCGCCCAGCAGGTGCGCGTCGTCGGCGCGACCGAAAAGCCCGCCTCGCTGCCCTATCGTGCCAATATGTCGATCCTCGACGCGATGATCGCGGTGGGGGGGCTCAATGAATTCGCCGCCGGCAATCGCGCCCGCTTGGTCCGCTTCGATCCGCAGACCGGCAAGCAGCAGGAATACAAGTTGCGGCTGTCGGACCTGCTGAAGGGCGGGGACACCTCGGCCAATGTTCGGCTGGAGCCGGGCGACGTGATCATCATCCCGCAGAGCATGTTCTGATGGGCGGCCTGTTCGACGAAATCCGCAGCGCGATCCATGCGGTTTGGATGCGCCGGCTGTTGGCGCTGGCGATCGCCTGGGCCGTGTGCATCGTCGGCTGGGCGGCGGTGTCGCGCATCCCCGACACCTACGAATCCCGTGCACGCGTGCTGGTGGAACTGCGTCAGGTGCTGCCTAGCGACGGCGGGGCGGGCACTGCCGGCCAGCAGCAGGACATCGATCGCATCCGCCAGACGCTGACCAGCGCGGTGAACCTCGAAAAGGTCGTGCGCGGCACCGATCTCGCCAAGACCATCACCAAGCCGGCCGATCTGGGCGCGCGCGTGTCCGGGCTGCAAAAGGCGATCAAGCTCACCGCCCAGCAGGACAATCTGTTCGAAATTGCGGTCACCGGGGCCGATCCCGTAATCTGCCGACAGGTAGTGCAGAAGCTGATCGAGCTGTTCCGCGACAACAAGCTCGCCGACAGCCAGGACGAGAGCAGCCAGTCGCTGGCCTTTCTCGACCAGCAGCTCGCCGAACGGCAGCAGGCGCTGCAGGCCGCCGAGGCCAAGCGCGCCGACTTCCAGTCGCGTTTCCTCGGCAGCCTGCCGGGCACCGGCTCGCTCGACGATCGGATCGGGGCCGCACAGCAGCAACTCGCCCAGATCGAGGGCGATCTTGCCGCCGCGCAGAGCAGCCTCAATGCGGTCAACGCCCAGATGGCGGGCACGCCGGCGAGCGTGGCCGGGCAGGGCGGTATCGCCACCGGCGTCAGCCCGTCGCGGGCACGGCTGGCGGATCTGCAGGCGCAGCTTTCCGAACTGCGCGCGCGTGGCTTTACCGACGCGCACCCGGACGTGATCGCGCTGCGTCAGCAGATCGCGGGTGCGCAGGCAGCGGTCTCGCGGGAGCCCGGCGGCGGTGGCGGCAGCGGTGGCAGCAGCTTCGCCAACCCGCTCTATCTCAGCCTGCGCTCGATGCAGGCGGACAAGGCCGCGACGGTCGCGGCCCTCTCCCAGCGGCGCGCGCAGATCCAGGGCGATCTTTCCGCGCTCGGCGCCAAGCTCGGCCAGGCGCCGCAGGTGGCCGCCGAGCAGGGCCAGATCGACCGCGACTATCAGGTGCTGAAGGATCAATATTCCAAGCTGCTCGCCGATCGCGAACAGCTACGGATCAGCAGCCAGGCGCAGAGCCAGACCGACGCGGTGAAGTTCAGCGTGATCGATCCCCCGACCCAGCCGCGTGCGCCTGCGTCGCCCAACCGGCCGACGCTGCTGACCGCGGTGCTGATCGCGGGGCTCGGCGCGGGCGTGGCGGCGGCGTTCCTGCTGTCCAAGCTGCGCACGACGTTCGACACCGCGACGCGGCTGGAAAAGGCGAGCGGCATGCCGGTGATCGGCTCGATCGGCGAGGTGGTGACGCCGGTGCAGGCTGCGCTGCGCCGCCGCCAGCTGAAGCATTTCCTGGGGGCGGTCGCCGGGTTGGGGGCGGCCTATGCCGCGATCCTGCTCGTCGTGATGCTGCACCATGGCACGGGGGCCTGAGCGATGAACGACCATAGCCCCAAGAGCTTCTACGGGTCGCTGATCCAGCGCGCCGTCGCGATGATGCCGGGCCTTCCCGCCGCGCAGTCCCAGGCGCAGTCCCAACCTGCTGCGCCTGCGCCGGCGCCCGTTCGGTCAAAGCCGGATCGACCGATCGTGCCGATCGATCGCAAGCGCCTGTCCTCGGCCGGCATGCTGGTCCCGGGCGGGCCGATTACCCCGCTGGCGGAGGAGTTCCGCATGGTGAAGCGGCAGCTGCTGCTCACCGCGCGGGCCGTTTCCGGGGTGGACGCCGATCGGGCACGGATTATCCTGGTCTGCTCGGCCCAGCCCAATGAGGGCAAGACCTTCTGCGCGATCAACCTGGCGCTCTCGATGGCGGCCGAGAAGGACGTCGAGATCCTGCTGGTCGACGCCGATTTCGCCAAGCCGGACGTCTCCAAGCGGCTGGGCGTGGGCGAGGGGCCGGGCCTGCTCGACGCCCTCGCCGGCGCGATCGACGTGGAGGACTGTATCGTCGATACCGACGTGCCGCAGCTTGCCATCCTGCCCGCCGGCGCGCGCAGCGTCAGCGATACCGAACTGCTCGCCAGCGACGGCGCCCGCGCGATGCTGGACCGGCTGGCAGCCGCCAATCCGCGCCGCATCGTGATCTTCGATTCGCCCCCGGCGCTGGCGGCGTCGCCCGCCTCGGTGCTGGCGCTGCATGTCGGCCAGACGATGATGGTGGTGCGCGCCGATCGCACCAGCGAGGAGGATCTGCGCGCCGCCATCGCCGCGCTGGACGGGTGCGAGCATATCCAGCTGGTTCTCAACGCGGTGTCGTTCCAGCCCGCCGGGCGTCGCTTCGGCAGCTATTATGCGGAGAGCGGCCGGTGATTCGTGGCGCGATCGTGCTGGCCGTCTGCGCCGCTGCGATCGTGCCCGCGGCCGCCCAGCGCCGCGCGACCGTCACCCCGTACATCGAAGTCAGCCAGGTCGCCCTCGCCGAGCTGAACGGGGGGGAGTCGCTGACCTACACCCAGCTGGGGGCCGGGCTCGACGGCCAGATCCGCACGCGGCGGATGCAGGTGCAGGTCAGCTATCAATATCAGCGCCGCATCGCGGAAAAGGGCAGCCTGCCGGCGGGGGACAGCCATACCGGCCTCGCCCGCGCGCAGGTCAACGCGGCGCGCGGCCTGACGCTGGAGGCCGGCGCGATCGCCACCCGCACGCGCACCGATCCGCGCGGCGATGCGCTCACCGCCAACAACGGGAACGCCCGCAACCAGAGCCAGCTCTACGCGATCACCGCGGGCCCCAAGCTCGACACGCGGATGGGCCCGCTGTTCGTGCAGGCCGCCTATCGCTTCGGCTTCACCACGCTGGACGACGGCACCGCGACCGGCTTCGCCTCCACGCTGCCCAGCATCGACCGCTTTTCCCAATCGACCTCGCACGCGCTCAACGCCAGCGTGGGCGCCAAGCCCGGCGCGGTGCTGCCGATCGGCCTGAGCGCCACCGGCGGCCTGGTGCGGGAGGTGGCGAGCCAGCTCGACCAGCATTTCGCCAGCAGCTCGCTGCGCGGCGACGCGATCGCGCCGATCGGCCGCACCGTCGCACTTGTCGCGGGTGGCGGGTATGAGCGGATCACGGTTGAGCAGCGGGACCCGGTGCGCGATATCCGTACCGGCCTGCCGCTGGTCGATGGCGCCGGGCGGTACATGACCGATCCCGCTTCGCCGCTGCGGCTGGCCTATCGGTTTGACGGGCTGTTCTGGGACGGCGGCGTGGTCTGGCGGCCGAGCCGGCGCACCGCGCTGGAGATCCGGATCGGCCGGCGCTACGGGGCGATGCGCTATACCGGCAGCTTCACCTTCCAGCGGAACAGCGGCAGCGGCATCCAGGTCGCGGTCTATGACACGGTGGAAACCTATGGCCAGCAGGTCGGCAGCAGCCTGGCGGCGCTGCCGGTGGGGTTCGTGACCACCGCGGACCCCTTCGGCGTGCAGGCGGGGGCCTGTATCTACGGCACCAGCGGCGCGGCGGCAGGCGGATGCGTGGCCGGGGCCTTCTCCTCGGCGGCGACGGCGGCCTATCGCGGACGCGGTCTCACCGCCAACGCGGTATGGAGCCGGGGCGGCACCCGGCTGGGGTTCGGCGCCGGGCTGGCCCGCCGCGACTTCCTCACCCCCCTCAGCGGGGCGGCGACCGGCGGCAGCTGGGACGAGAGCCTGTACGCCCAGGCCTTCGCCCAGCTAGCGGCGGGCCGCGACGGCACCGTCGGGCTCAACCTGCTCGCCAGCTATTATGACGGGGACATACCGGGCAGCACCGCCGTGGTCGGCTGGGGCGCCAACACCGCCTACACCCGCCGGCTGGGCGCGCTCGCGCTCACCGCGACCGCGGGCATTTATGGCTCGATGCGCACCGGACCGGACCAGACATCCGCCCAGGCGCTGCTCGGCGCGCGCTATGGCTTCTAAAATGGAGGGAGCGGCGCCGCTCCGGAGACGGAAACGATGATGGACGATCACTACGGACTGAGCGGCCGGCCGTTTCAGCTGACCCCCGATCCGCGATTCTGGTTCGATACCGCGACGCACGGCAAGGCGATGGCCTATCTCGGCTATGGCCTCAGCCAGGGCGAGGGCTTTGTGGTCATCACCGGCGATCCCGGTGCGGGCAAGACCACGCTGATGGGCCATCTGCTCGCCGAGCTGGATGACGATAGGCTGAACGTCGTCAAGATCGTCTCCACCCATCTGCGCGCGGACGACCTGCTCCGATTGGTCGCGCAGGGGCTTGGACTGTCGGGCGACGGCGTGTCCAAGGCAGCACTGCTCTCGGCGATCGAGCAGGGACTGCACGCCATCGCGCGCGCGGCCCGCCGCACGTTGCTGGTGGTTGACGAGGCGCAGGCGCTGCCGGGCGAGAGCCTCGACGAGCTGCGCATGCTCTCCAACTTCCAGGCCGGCGGCTATCCGCTGCTGCAGATCTTCCTGCTCGGCCAGCCCGAGTTCCGCCTGGTACTGCAGCAGCCCGCCTTCGAGCAGCTTCGCCAGCGGGTGATCGCCATGCACCACCTCGCCCCGATGGAGGTGGAGGAGGTGGAAGCCTATCTGCTCCACCGGCTCACCTGCGTCGGCTGGCAGGGCCGCCCGCGCTTCACCGCCGAGGCGCTGGCGACGATGCACCGCTGGTCGGGCGGCATCCCGCGCCGGCTGAACCAGCTGGCCAGCCGGGTGCTGCTCTACGGCGCGGTCGAGCAGATCGAGAATTTCGGCGGTCCCGATGTCGCGGCGGTGATCGAGGACATCGAACAGGAACAGCAGATCGAGCCGGTGGCCGAGCCTGCCGCCGAGCCGGAACCCGCACGCCCGGGCCGGCTTGCCGAACGGCACGCGGCGCAAGCGGCAGCGGGCGACACGCAGGCGCTGGAGCGGCGCGTCGCCGAGCTGGAAGCGCAGGTGGCCAGCCAGGCCGAGGCGCTCCGGCGGGTGCTGTCGCTGCTGGTCGATTGGGCGGAAACCGATGCCGGGCGCAGCAGCATCGACCTCGATCGCCTTCGCGGCAACGTGGCCTGAGCGATGCCGGTGCGCAACGGCCTGTCGGTCGACGTCGAGGACTGGTTCCAGGTCGGCGCCTTCGAGACCACCATCCGACGCGAGGATTGGGACGGGCTGGCGCGCCGCGTCGAGGCCAATACCGATCGGGTGCTGGATCTGTTCGCACAAGGCGGGGTGCAGGGCACCTTCTTTACGCTGGGCTGGGTGGCGGCGCGGCATCCGGCGCTGATCCGCCGCATCGCCGAGGCGGGGCATGAGGTCGCCAGCCATGGCTGGGACCATGCCCGCGTTTTCACGCTGACCCCCAACGGCTTCCGCGAGGATCTCGCCCGCGCGCGCGCCGCGCTGGAGGATGCCGCGGGCGTGGCGGTGAACGGTTATCGCGCGCCGAGTTTCTCGATCGACCGCCGGACTCCCTGGGCGCACGCCGTGCTGGCGGAGGCGGGCTATGCCTATTCCTCCAGCATCGCGCCGATCGCGCATGACCATTATGGCTGGCCCGATGCCGCGCGCGTGCCGTTCCGGCCGCTGCCCGATGCCGGGCTGATCGAGCTGCCGATCACCATCGCGCGGGTGCTCGGCCGCGAGGTGACCGCCGGCGGCGGCTTCTTCCGGCTGCTGCCGCAGGGCGTGACCGATCGTGCGATCCGCGCGGCCAATGCGGGCGGCGAGGCGGGCATCTTCTATTTCCATCCCTGGGAAATCGATCCCGGCCAGCCGCGTGTCCGGAACGCGCCGCTCAAGTCGCGGCTGCGGCACTATGCCCGGCTGGGGGCGATGGCGGGCAAATTGCGAACGCTGATCGCGGCGCATGACTGGGGCCGGGTCGACGCCGTGGCCGCGCACGCGGCGGAGCGGCTGGCATGAGCGTCGCCATCCGGCCCGCCGACCTCTCCGATCTGCGCGAACAGGCCCGCCTGCGTGCCTGGATCGACGCGCAACCGGACGCCACGCCGTTTCACTTGCCCGAATGGAGCATCGCGGTGGCGCGGGGATGCCGGCAGACCAGCCGGTATCTGGTGGCCGAGACGGCCGATGGCGCGATCGCCGGGGTGCTGCCGCTCACCGAAATCGCGTCGCCGCTGTTTGGCCGCGCGCTCGTCTCGGCAGGGTTCGGCGTCGGCGGGGGTATCCTTGCCGGCAGTGCGGCGGTGGTTGCCCCGCTGGCGGAGGCGGCCTGGGATCTCGCCGTCCGGCTCCGCTGCCCCAGTCTGGACCTGCGCGGCGGTCCGAGCCCGGGCGAGGGCTGGCACCGCGATGATACCACCTATGTGGGGTTCGCCCGCGCGCTTGCGGCCGACGATGCGGCGGAGCTGCAGGCCGTGCCCCGCAAGCAGCGGGCCGAACTCCGCAAGGCGCTGGCCGCGGACCTCGCGATCGAGACCGGCAGCGATGCCGCAATGCGCCGGGCGCATCGCGCCGTCTATGGCGAAAGCGTCCGCAACCTCGGCACGCCCGTCTTCCCGGCGACGCTGTTTTCGGCGGTACTGGAGGCCTTCGGGCCGGAGGCGGATATCCTCACTGTGCGGTACCAGGGCGCGGCGGTGGCGAGCGTGCTCAGCCTCTACTGGCGCGGGACCGTCTATCCTTATTGGGGTGGCGGCACCGATGCGGCGCGGGGGCTGCGGGCCAATGACCGGATGTACTTCGCGCTGATGGCGCATGCCCGTGCGCGTGGCTGCACCCGCTTCGATTTCGGCCGCTCCAAGCTCGGCACGGGTGCGGCGGCGTTCAAGAAGAACTGGGGCTTTGTGGCCGAGCCTATGGTCTATTACTCCCGCCATGCCGAGGGCGCCGCGCCGCGCAGCATCAACCCGCTCGATCCCAAATACCGGCTGCAGATCGCGGCGTGGAAGCGGCTGCCGCTCTGGGCGGCGAATCGGGTCGGGCCGATCATCGCGCGGGGGCTCGGCTGATGGGCGAACTCCTGTTTCTGGCTCACCGCATCCCCTATCCACCGGATCGGGGCGACAAGATCCGCGCCTATCATCTGCTGCGCCATCTGGCGCGCGACCACCGCGTTCACCTCATCGGGTTCGCCGATGACGAGGACGACCTGCAGCGCAAGGGCGGGCTCGCCCCCTATACGGCCAGTCGCGAGATTTTCTGGCGGTCGCCGCCCAACGTCCTCACCGGGCTGCGCGCGGTGCTGCAATGCCGGCCGGTGTCGCTGGTCGCCTTCGCCGATGCCGAGATGCGGCAGGCCGTACGTCGCCTGCTGACGGAGCGGCCGATCGAGACGATCTTCGTCTTTTCCAGCCAGATGGCCCAGTATCTGCCGCCCAGGCCGCACCAGCGGGTGATCATGGACTTTGTCGACATGGATTCGGCCAAGTTCGCCGCCTATGCCGAAGCCGGGCGCGGGCCGATGGCTTGGGTGCATCGGCGCGAGGCCGCGCTTCTTCAGGCGCACGAACATCGGGTCGCGTGCGGGGTGGACGCGAGCCTCTTCGTCAGCGATGCCGAGGCGGCGCTGTTTCGCGAGCGCACGGGCGCTCCGCGGGTGCATGCGATCGAGAACGGCATCGACACCGGCCATTATGATCCCGGCCGGCGCTATCCGGCCGTGCTGGGGGAGGGGCCGCTGCTCGTCTTTACCGGGCAGATGGATTATCGGCCCAATATCGACGCGGTGATCTGGTTCGCCGATGCCGTGTTCCCCCGGGTGCGCCGATCGCATCCCACCGCCCGCTTCGCGATCGTCGGGCGCGCGCCTACTCCGGCCGTGCGGGCGCTGGCGCAGCGGCCCGGCATCCTCGTCACCGGCACCGTGCCCGATGTGCGCGACTGGCTTGCCGCCGCCGCGCTTGTCGTGGCGCCGCTCCAGCTGGCGCGCGGCATCCAGAACAAGGTGCTGGAGGGCATGGCGATGGCCAAGGCGGTGGTCGCCTCGCCCGCCGCGGCGGAGGGGATCGACCATGCCGGCACGCTGCGCATCGCAGACGGTGCGGACCTGTTCGGCGATGCCGTGCTGAGCCTGCTGGCGGAGCCCGAGATCGCCGCTGCCCTGGGCGCCGCCGGCCGCGCGCGGGTGATCGCCCGGTACAGCTGGGACGCGCGACTTGCCCCGCTTGACGCGCTGCTGGCCGGGTCGGCATGAGGCGTTGCAGTGCCGGGGTAGCGCGCGGCCGCCATGCTTGGTACCCGCCCGCGACCATGCGGATGAGAAACGGGAACAGGGTGCGGAAGCGCGATCGCGGGAGCCTCGGCTGATGTGCGGTATCGCCGGCCTGTTCCATCCTGGCCTCCCCAAGCCGATCGATCCCGCCCGAATCGTGGCGATGAGCGACGCGCAGGCGCATCGCGGGCCGGACGGCTCGGGCGTGTGGTGCGTGGCCGGCGTGGGCCTTGGCCATCGTCGGCTGGCGATCATCGACCTCGAAGGCGGCGTGCAGCCGATGGCGCTGCCCGACCAGAGCCTTGCCGTCACCTTCAACGGCGAAATCTACAATTTCCGCGAAATCCGCGCCGAGCTGGAGACGCTGGGCGCCCGCTTTCTGACCGACAGCGATACCGAAGTGCTGCTCCATGGCTGGCGCGCCTGGGGGCCGGACCTGCTCGCCCGACTGAACGGCATGTTCGCCTTCGCGCTGTACGACGCCGAGCGGCAGAGCCTGTTCCTCGCACGCGATCGCTTCGGGGTGAAGCCGCTCCATTATGCTGAACTGGCCGACGGGGCGATCGCCTTCGCCTCGGAGCTGAAGAGCTTGCTCGCCCACCCGCTGCTTCGTCGCGCCGCCGATTTCCGCGCGGTGGAGGATTATCTGGGGCTCGGCTATGTGCCCGACGACGCCTGCATCGTCGCGGGCGTGCAGAAACTGCCGGCAGGGCATTTCCTGCTGCTGCAGCGCGGGCGTCCGGTGCCGCAGCCGGTTCGCTGGTGGGACATCGACTTCACGAAGCGTGCGACCGGCAGCAACCGCGATCTCCAGGCCGAACTGATCGAGCGGATGCGCACCGCGGTCCGCTCGCGGATGGTCGCGGACGTGCCGCTGGGCGCGTTCCTCTCCGGCGGGGTCGACAGCTCGGCGGTGGTCGCGCTGATGGCCGAGCGCAGCAAGACGGCGGTGAAGACCTGTACCATCGGCTTCGACGAGGCCGGGCTGGACGAGACCGCCCATGCCGCCAAGGTCGCCGAACGCTTCGCCACCAGCCACCGCACCCGTACCGTCGGGCCCGAGGATTACGGCCTGATCGACACGCTGGTCGCCGCTTTCGACGAACCCTTCGCCGATGCCTCGGCGCTGCCGACCTACCGCGTCTGCCAGCTCGCCCGCGAAAGCGTGACCGTCGCTCTCTCCGGGGACGGGGCGGACGAGGCGCTGGCCGGCTATCGCCGCCATCGCTTCTTCGCGGCGGAAGAGCGGGTGCGCGGTCTGTTCTCGCCCGACCTGCGGACGCGCATGTTCGGGCGGCTGGGGGCGCTCTACCCGAAGGCGGACTGGGCGCCGCGTCCGTTTCGCGCCAAGACGACGCTGCTTGCGCTCGCCGAGGACGGCGCCGAGGCCTATGCCAAGGCCGTCGGCGTCACCACGCCCGCGCTGCGCAACCAGCTCTACAGTGCCACCGCGCGTGCGGCCCTGGACGGGCATCGGGCGGAGGTGCGCTATGTCGAGACGATGCGGGCGGCGCCGGCGCGCGACGCGCTCGACCGCGCGCAATATGCCGATATCCGGCACTGGCTGCCCGGCGACATCCTCACCAAGGTGGACCGCACCAGCATGGCTGTGGGGCTGGAGGCGCGCGAGCCGCTGCTCGACCACCGGCTGGTAGAGTTCGAAGCGTCCCTGCCGCCCTCGCTCCGCCTGCGCGGCGGGCAGGGCAAGTGGCTGATGAAGAAGGCGCTGGAGCCCTGGCTGCCGCGCGAGATCCTGTATCGGCCGAAGATGGGGTTCGTCACCCCGATCAGCGGCTGGTTCCGCCATGCGCTTGCCGACGAGGCCGCGGCCCTGGCGAAGTCGCCGCTCCTTCTCCAGAGCGGCTGGTTCGAACCGCGCACCATCGCTCGGCTCGCCGAGGACCATCGCGCCGGCCGCGCCGAGCATGGCAGGACTTTGTGGCAGCTGGTGATGCTGGAGCGCAGCCTGGCGCGACTGTTCGGCTGAGCTATTCCACCGGCGCCAGCGCCGCCTCCACCGCGCCGGCATAGCTGCTGCCGAACAGCCGCAGGTGCACGAGCAGCGGCCATAGCCGGTAGATCGGCTGCCGCGCCTGCCAGCCGGGCGGCAGCGCCAGCGCGTCGAAGAAGCGGGCCGGCGGCGCGTCGAACAGCGTCAGCATCGCAGCGTCAACCTCGCGGTCGCCATGATAGCAGGCCGGGTCGATCAGCGCGGTGACGCGGCCAGCCGCCACCAGGATGTTGCCGCCCCACAAGTCGCCGTGCAGCAGTGCCGGGGCGGGATTTGCAGGCAAGAGATCGGGCATGCGATCGGCGAGTCGCTCCAGCCGACGCGCGAGGGGCGCAGGCAGATGGGGCAGGTGACAGCGCAGGCGCCTATCGGCCCAGAAGCCCGGCCAGTCGCGGTTCGTCCCGTTGGGGATGGCGACGCGCCCGAAGGCGTAATCGGCGTGCCAGCCATAGCCTTGTCCGGTGGCCGCGTGGAGGGTGCGCAGCGTCGTCGCCAGACTGTCCCAGCTGGTGGCGAGATGGCCGTCATTCGGCATTTCCTCGATCAGCAGCAGGTCTTCGCCGACTCCGAGCACGGCGGGTGCCGGTGCCCCGCTCGCGGCGATGGCGGCGAGCATGTCGGCCTCGACGGAGACCAGTGGCCCCTGCTTGGCGATCGCGCTGCCGCCGTCCGCCAGCCGCAACCGATGGACGGCGGAAAGGTCCCCACCGGAAAGCGCTGCCGCAGCGGAGACGGGCGTGCCCAGCAGCGCTGCGGCGCGGTCGGCGAGGCTGGTCTGCATGGCGCGGCTCCGCTCAGGTGAGGTAGCTATGGACGATCGCGACCAGTTCCTCGGCCGCCTGCACCTTGGGATCGTCCGGCGGGGCATCGGGTTCCAGCATGTGCTCGCGGATATGGTCCTCGATTACCTCGGCGATGAAGCCGTTGAGCGCGCCCCGGCACGCGGTCGCCTGCTGCAGCACGCGCGCGCATTCGGCATCGGCATCCACCGCGCGCTCGATCGCCTCGATCTGGCCGCGCAGCCTTTTCAATCGGTTGAGCAGCTTCTGCTTCTCGCGCGCGACATGGCCCATCGTCGTCCTTCCGTTTCGCTTGCCTGATACCCCCCTAGGGTATAGTGGCGCCGCCGTCGAGTCGGCGATGTCCGCCGGAATTCGGGGTGCAGGTTCATGGTCCACGCCTTTCCCAGGTCGGCCGCCGCTGCGGCCGCGCTGCTCCTTCTGTTGCCGGTTGCGGCACGGGCGCAGGATACGGGAGACCCGCAGCCGCTTGCGGTGCACGGCCAGGCGACGATGGTGGTGCAAGGCGTGGGCGGCTTCGCCGATCCCTATCGTGGGTCCAACAGCCTGGCGCCGAAGCAGGTGCGCGAGACGATCGACGTGACGCTCTATGCCGGGGTGCGGCCCTGGGCGGGCGGCGAGCTGTGGGTGAACCCGGAGATCGACCAGGGCTTCGGCCTGTCCAACACGCTGGGCGTGGCGGGCTTCCCGAGTGCCGAGGCCTACAAGGTCGGCAAGGACGAGCCTTATCTGCGGCTCCAGCGGGCGTTCTTCCGCCAGACGATCGGGTTGGGCGGCGAGTGCAGCGCGGTGGCGCCGGCGATGAACGTGCTGGGCGGGACCCAGACCGCCAACCGGCTGGTGCTGACGCTCGGCAAGTTCGGCGTCGGCGACGTGTTCGACACGAACCGTTATGCGCATGATCCGCGCGGCGATTTCCTCAACTGGTCGGCGGTGGATACGGGCAGCTTCGACTATGCCGCGGACGCCTGGGGCTATACGACCGGGGTGGCTGCCGAATGGTACCAGGGCACCTGGACCTGGCGGGCGGGGCTGTTCAACCTCTCCAAGGTCCCCAACGGCGAGACGCTGGAGCGGGATCTGCGGCAATATCAGGTCGATCTTGAAGTCGAGCATCGCCACCTGCTCGGCGGCCGGCCCGGGGCGATCCGCGTCACCGCCTTCCGCAATCGCGGCCGCTTCGGCCGGTTCGACGATGCGCTGGCGCTCGGCGCGGCGCAGGGCCAGGCGGCGGATACCGCGCTGGTCCGCCAGCGCACCAGCCGGATGGGCGCGGACGTGAATGTCGAGCAGGCGCTAAGCTCGACGCTCGGGCTGTTCGCCCGCGCCGGCTTCGCCGACGGGTCGATCGAGCCCTATGACTTCACCGATATCGATCGTACCGCGCAAATCGGCGCCTCGCTCGGCGGCGCCGGCTGGGGTCGGGCGAACGATCGGATCGGGCTGGTGGGCATCGTCAACGGCATCTCGCGCGCGCATCAGCGCTATCTCGATGCGGGCGGGCTCGGCGTGCTCGTCGGTGACGGACAGCTGCCGCATCCGGGCAGCGAGGCGATCGCCGAGGCCTATTATGACTGGCAGCCGCGCAAGGGCTTCGACGTCACGCTCGATTATCAGTTCATCGCCAATCCCGGCTACAACCGCGATCGCGGCCCGGCCAATGTGCTGGCGCTGCGGCTCCACGGCGGGTTCTGAGGCGCGCTCAGAATACCGGCTGGTTGGCGTCGTCGTCGTCGCTGGTGGGGGTGTGGATGCCGCATTCGGTCTTGTCCCAGCCCCGCCAGCGACCGGCGCGCGGATCCTCGCCGGGCTTGACGATGCTGGTGCAGGGCGCGCAGCCGATCGAGAGATAGCCCTGCGCAACCAGCGGATGCGCCGGCAGCGCGTGTACCTCGAAATAGGCGTCGAGATCGGCCTTGCTCCAGTCCGCCAGCGGATTGATCTTCAGACGCTCGCCGTCGAGCTCGAAGCGGGGCAGCGCGGCGCGGGTGCTCGCCTGGAACGCCTTGCGGCCGGTGATCGTCGCGTCGATGCCGGCAAGGCCCGCGTCCAGCGGCAACACCTTGCGGATCTCGCAGCAGCCGTCCGGGTCATAGGACCAGCGCAGTTCGGTGGCGTCGCGCTTCGCCAGCAGCGCGGGATCGGGGCTGAGATTGCGGAAGTCGGTGAGGCCGAGCCGTTCGACCAGCAGATCGCGATAGGCGAGCGTCTCGGGAAAATGCTTGCCGGTATCGAGGAAGAGGACGGGCACCGAGCGATCGACGCTGGCGACGAGGTGCAGCAGCGCCGCCGATTCGGCCCCGAACGAGGATACGATGGCCGTCTCGCCGGTCAGCTTCTCGGCCAGCACCGCGCGCAGCATCTCCAGCGTGGGAATGCCGGCGAAGCGCGCGTTGAGGCGGAGCGCGTCCGCCTCGGTGAAGCGCGGCGCCACGTCGATCCGGTCGATCTGGCGCGCCGGTTCAGCCATGCCGCAGCTTCCACACCGGCGCGATCGGGTCCGCCGCCGCCTGATAGCGGAAATCGTAGCGATCGAGCGCGGCGGCCAGCGTCGTCTCGTCGATCGGCGCGTCGGGTGCGAAGCTGTCGAAGCCGCAGCGGCGCATCAGCGGGATCTGATCGACCAGCACGTCGCCCTGGGCGCGGAGTTCGCCCGTGTACCCCGCCTCGCGAAGGACGCGGGCCGAGGTGTAGCCGCGGCCGTCGCGGAAGCTCGGAAAGCTCACCTCGATCAGCGCAATCCGATCGAGGTGCGGCAGCAGCCCGCGGACATCCTCCCCGGATTCGATCCGCACCGCGGTGGCGTTCGACTGGCCGAAGAAGCTGTCGAGCGTGACGGCGGGCTCGTCATGCGCCTCGTCGTCGCGGTAGCGCAGGAACTCAACCATAAATGGCCTCCTTGAACGGTGCCATGCCGATGCGGCGATAGGTGTCGACGAAGCGCTCGCCGGGCGTGCGTTCGCGGACATAGACGTCCGTCGCGCGCTCGATCGCGTCGACCACGCCGTCCTCGCTGAAGCCGGGGCCGGTGATGTCGGCCAGGCTGACATCCTCCGCGCCCGATCCGCCGAGCAGCAGCTGGTAATTCTCGGTGCCTTTCCGGTCGACGCCGAGGATGCCGATATGGCCGGCATGATGGTGGCCGCAGGCGTTGATGCAGCCCGAGATCTTGAGCTTGAGCTCGCCCAGGTCGCGCTGGCGGGCCGGATCACCGAAGCGTTCGCTGATCTTCTGCGCGAGTGGGATCGAGCGGGCGTTGGCGAGGCTGCAATAATCGAGGCCCGGGCAGGCGATGATGTCGCTGATCAGGTCGAGATTGGCCTCGGCGAGGCCCGCCTCGCGCAGCGCGGTCCATACGGCGTAGAGATCGGCCTTGCGGACGTGCGGCAGCACGATGTTCTGGGCATGAGTCACCCGCAACTCGTCGAAGCTGTAGCGCTCGGCGAGATCGGCCATCGCGTCGATCTGGTCGGCCGAGGCGTCGCCGGGAATGCCGCCGATCGGCTTGAGGCTGATCGTGACCACCGCATAGCCCGGCGCCTTGTGGGCATGGACGTTCTGGTCGAGCCACACCGCGAAATCGGGGTCGCTGCGGTCCACGGTATCGACGGCGCCTGCCTCGAAGGCAGGCGGCGCGAAATGCGCGGCGATGCGGTCGAATTCGGCCTGGGGCGGATCGATGCCCAGCGCTTTCACCGCCTGGAACTCCTCTTCCACCTGGCGGGCATATTCTTCTGCGCCAAGGGCATGGATGAGGATCTTGATGCGCGCCTTGTAGATATTGTCGCGCCGGCCGTGGCGATTGTAGACGCGCAGGCACGCCTCCAGATAGCTGACGAAATCGGCGAAGGGCACGAAGTCCTTGATCAGATGCGCGATCATCGGCGTGCGGCCCATGCCGCCGCCGGCATGGATGCGCGCGCCGAGATCGCCCGCGTCGTTACGCACGATCTGGATGCCGATGTCGTGCAGCCGCATCGCCGCGCGATCGGTGTCGCTGGCGATGACCGCGATCTTGAACTTGCGCGGAAGGTAGCTGAATTCGGGGTGGAAGGTGCTCCACTGGCGGAGTAGTTCGGCCCAGGGGCGCGGATCGGTGACCTCGTCGGCGGCCGCACCGGCGAACTGGTCCGAGCTGATGTTGCGGATGCAGTTGCCGCTGGTCTGGATGGCGTGCATCTCCACCGTCGCCAGCTCGGCGAGGATGTCGGGCGCGTCCTCCAGCTTGATCCAGTTGTACTGGAGGTTCTGGCGGGTGGTGAAATGGCCATAGCCGCGATCATATTTGCGCGCGATGTGGGCGAGCATGTGCATCTGCCGGCTGTCGAGCGTGCCATAGGGCACCGCCACGCGCAGCATATAGGCATGGAGCTGCAGGTAGAGGCCGTTCATCAGCCGCAGCGGCTTGAACTGGTCCTCGGTCAGATGGCCGGCGAGGCGGCGCTGGACCTGATCGCGGAATTCCTCGACGCGTGCGGCGACGATGGAAGCGTCATATTCGTCGTACTTGTACATGGCTCAGATCACCCAGCTTCCGGCCTGCGGGTCGGCGGGCTTGAGGGTCAGGTCCGCGCGGACGGTGGGGCCGAGCGCGCGGATGCGGTCCTTGATGTGCGCAGGGCGCGGCCCTTCGGGGGTCGCCTCGGCGTCGATCACATAGGGCACGTTGACGCGGCGCGCGGCGACTTCGGTCGCGGCGATCAGGTCGCCCTTGTCGCCCACGTCGACCGCCTCGGCGACATGGCGCGACCAGCCTTCGCCGGTCCACCAGACCACGTCGCCGGTGGGAAGATCGTTTCCTGTCAACAGCTTCATGCCTGTTCTTCCCCCAAAATCTCGGCCGTGCGCGCCCAGCGGGACAACCGATCCTGCGCATCGGCCAGCAGCACCACTTCGCCCACGACGATGATCGCCGGGCTCTTCACGTCCTCCTGCTCGACCATCGGGCCCAGGTCCGCGAGCAGCGTGCGCAGCGCGCGGTGGCCTTCCAGCGTGGCGCGTTCCAGCACCGCGACGGGCATGTCGGGTGCGACGCCATCGGCCATCAGCTTGTCGGCGATCGCCGAGGCGGTAGCGACGCCCATGTAGATCACCAGCGTGCGGCCCTTGCCGGCGAGACCCGACCAGTCCTGGTCGGTCAGCCCCTTGCATTGGCCGGCGACGAAGCTGACCGCGCTCGACCAGTCGCGATGGGTGAGCGGCAGCATCGCCTCGGCGGCAGCACCCAGTGCGGCGGAAACGCCGGGGATCACTTCCACGGGCAGCCCGGCCGCGCGCACGGCTTCCACTTCCTCGCCGCCGCGGCCGAAGATGAACGGGTCGCCGCCCTTGAGGCGAACGACGACCGCGCCGGTTTTCACATGCGCGACGATCAGCGCGTTGATCGACTCCTGCGGCAGCGTGTGCTTGGAACGGCGCTTGGCGACCGAGATGCGGTGTGCCTGGGGCGCAAGATCGAGCACGCGATCGTCGACCAGCCCGTCATGCACCAGCACGTCGCAGATCTTCAGTGCCTCGACGGCACGAATGGTGAGGAGGCCGGGGTCACCAGGACCGGCGCCGACGAGGATCACGCGGCCGCGCGATAGGGGATCGAGTAGCGATGCCATGGTGCCGCACATGGCCCGATGCCGGCGGCGGAGCAATGGAGGATCGTTTGGCCTAGGGGTAGGGAAACTATGGGCGATCAGCCCTTGGCGTGCCAGTCGCCCGATTTGCCGCCGGTCTTGGCCAGCAGGCGGATGTCGCCAAGCACCATGCTCTTATCCAGCGCCTTGGCCATGTCGTACAGCGTCAGCAGCGTCACCGACACCGCGGTGAGCGCCTCCATTTCCACGCCCGTCTTGCCTTCGGTCGCGGCGGTCGCCGTGGCGGTGACGCCGCTGTCGTCGAGATCCAGCTCGATCGCGACACGGGTGAGGGGCAGGGGATGGCAGAGCGGAATCAGCTCGGACGTCTTCTTCGCCGCCATGATGCCGGCGATGCGCGCGGTGGCGAGCACGTCGCCCTTCTTCACGCTGCCGTCGCGGATCGCGGTAGCAGCCTGTGCCGACATGGTGATGCGGCCCCGCGCCACCGCCTCGCGCACGGTGACCGCCTTCCCGCCGACATCGACCATGTGCGCCGCGCCGGTCTCGTCGAGATGGGTAAGGCCGCTCATCCGACCAGCGCGCGCGTCGCTGCCTCCACGTCGGTCTGCCGCATCAGCGACTCGCCGATCAGGAAGCAGCGGATGTCGTGCTCGGCCATCGCATCCAGGTCGGCGCGGCTGTTGAGGCCGGATTCCGCGACGAACGTGCAGTCCTTCGGCGCGTGGCGAACGAGGTCGTACGTCTTCTGCACATCGACCTCGAAGGTCTTGAGATTGCGGTTGTTAACCCCGATAAGTCGGGACTTGAGCTTAAGCGCGCGCTCCAGCTCCTCGGCATCGTGGACCTCGACCAGCGCGTCCATGCCCTGTTCGATCGCCGCTGCCTCGATCTCGGCCATCTGCCCGTCGTCGAGCGCCGAGACGATGATCAGGATCGCGTCGGCGCCCATCGCGCGCGATTCCTCGACCTGCCAAGGGTCGATCAGGAAGTCCTTGCGGATCACCGGCAGGTCGCAGGCGGCGCGGGCGGCGACCAGATAGTCCTCATCGCCCTGGAAATAGTCCCGGTCGGTCAGCACCGAGAGGCAGGCCGCTCCCCCGGCGGCATAGGCACGGGCATGGGCGGGGGGATCGAAATCGGCGCGGATCAGCCCCTTGGAGGGGCTCGCCTTCTTGATCTCGGCGATCAGGCCATAGCTGCCGGCCGCGGCGCGCGCATCGAGCGCCGCCTTGAACCCGCGCGGCGCGCTGGGCGTGGACCAAGCGCGGGGGGCCGCCTTGCGGGCGGCGACTTCGGTGCGCTTGGTGGCGATGATCGTGTCGAGAATGGTACTCATGCGAAGGCGATCCAGCAGTCGAGAAGGGCGTTGGCAAGCCCGTTGTCGAGCATTTCGGCGGCTTCCTCTACCCCGTCCCGTAGGTCATCGGCGCGGCCTGCGACCATCAGCGCCGCGGCCGCGTTGAGCAGCACCGCGTCGCGATAGGCGCCGGGCTCGCCCTGCAGTAGGCGGCGCAGCGCGAGGGCATTGTAGGCGGGATCGCCGCCGCGGATGGCGGAGAGCGGATGACGGGACAGGCCGGCATCCTCGGGGGTGATGCGGGTCGGCAGCTTGGCGCGACCGACATTGACAACCACGCTCGCCGTCTCGGTCGAAAGCTCGTCGAGCGAGTCCTCGCCGGAGACGATTGCGGCAGCGTCGACACCGAGCTGCTCCAGCGCCTCGGCATAGACCGGCGCATAATCGGGGCGGGCGATGCCGATCAGCTGGTGACGGACATGGGCGGGGTTCGCCAGCGGGCCCATCAGGTTGAAGATGGTACGCCGCCCGATGCGCCGCCGAATGGGGGCGATGCGGCCGAGCGAGGGATGATGGTGCTGGGCGAAGAGGAAGGCGATGCCGATCTCGTGCAGGCTCTCCTCGGCCCGCGCGGCGGCGCGATCAAGGTTGAGCCCCAGTGCCTCCAGCGTATCCGCCGCACCCGCCTTGGACGAGGCGGCGCGATTGCCGTGCTTCGCCACCGGCACGCCCGCAGCGGCCACGACGAGGCTGACCGCCGTCGAGACGTTGAGGGTGTGGTGGCCGTCACCGCCGGTGCCACACACGTCGATCGCACCCTCGGGGGCGGTGACCGGGATCAGCCGGGCACGGAGCGCGCGGGCAGCCTCGGCGATTTCGATGCTGGTCTCGCCGCGATCGGACAGGGCGATCAGGAACGCCTCGATCTCCGCCTCGGGCGCGGTGCCGTCGAGGATATCGGCAAAGGCCTGCGCGGCGGTTTCGCGGGCAAGCGGCGAGGACGGATCGGGAAGCAGGCTGAGGCTGGTCACGCCGCCTCTATTCCGGGGCGCGGCCAGCCTGTCGAGCAAATCCTGCTTGGGCGCCCTCAGTTGCTCTTTTTCGGGCGGGTATAGGGCACGAATTCACCCAGCGAGAGGAAGCCCCGCGGGAAGAAGGAGTTGCGGTCGATCAGCCGAACGATGTCGATGCTGCACAGCTGCGCGCCGAAGGTGTTGGTCACCAGGATCGAATTGCCGTCGAGCTGGTCCGCGCCGCCGCGCGGCTCGTTCACGTAGAGCGTGTTGCCTACCGTGTAGACGATCGCCTTGCCGTCGACGACCTGGCTGGAGCCGGTCATGCTCAAGCTGATGCAATCGACCGGCTTGCCCGCCACGCGGCCCGCGAGCAGCTTGGCCAGCCGCTCGTCCGGCGTGGGGCGGTGGCGCTGGGCGTTGGCGACGGGTGCGGCGAGCAGCGCGGCACCGGCGAGCAGGGTGGCGAGGATCGTCTTCATGGGCCTTATCCTTGCAAAGCTGCGATGAACCGGTGCTGAAGAAGGTCAGGCGGTTGCCTTCGCCTCGATACCGGCCAAGCGCAGGAAGTTGGCGAGCATGGCGTGGCCATGTTCGGTGGCGATACTCTCGGGATGGAACTGCACGCTGTGGATCGGCAGCGACGCATGGCGGAAGCCCATCACTGATCCGTCCTCGGCGGTGGCGTTCACCACCAGGCTCTCGGGAATGTCGGTGACGATCAGGGAATGATAGCGCGTCGCGGTGAAGGGCGAGGGCAGATCGGCGAACAGCCCGGTGCCGTCGTGGGAGACCGGCGAGGTCTTGCCGTGCATCAGCCCGCCGCGGACCACCTTGCCGCCGAAATGCTGGCCGATCGACTGGTGCCCGAGGCACACGCCGAGCAGCGGCTTGCCGAGTTCGGCGCAGGCGGCGACCAGATCCAGGCTGATCCCCGCCTCGTTCGGCGTGCAGGGGCCGGGCGAGATCAGAAAGCCCTGCGCATTGCTGGCGATCGCGTCGTTCGCGGTCAGCGCGTCATTGCGGACCACCTGCACCTCGACGCCGAGATCCATCAGATAGTGGACGAGGTTCCAGGTGAAGCTGTCGTAATTGTCGAGAACGAGGATCATGGCGCAGACCTAGGGGCTCGCGCGCGGTTGCACAATCCGGCCTTGCGGTCGCCACAGTGCATCGGCAACCCGGGCGATGCAGGGACGTTGCCCGAATTCAGGAGTATCCGATGCTTAGCCGCTTGATGATTGCCACCGCCCTGCTCGCCGCCCCGGCCTTTGCGCAGACCCAGGACCAGACCGCCGCCGAGGGGCCTCCCAAGCGGGTGCGCAGCATCCTGCTCTATGGCGAGGAAAGCTGCCCCAAGCCGGCCGATCCGGACGAGATCGTCGTATGCTCGAATGCCGGCGACTCGCCCTATCGCATTCCCAAGCGCTTCCGCGACCAGCCCAAGCAGGATGCGCCCTCGACCAGCTGGACCCGCCGCATGGAGGTGGTGGAGCAGGTGAACAGCCGCGGTATGCCCAACAGCTGCTCGCCGGTGGGGACCGGCGGCCAGACCGGCTGCACCCGGCAGATGCTCCAGCAATGGTATCAGGACAAGCTCGACCGGGAAGTGAAGGCGTCGCGGGTTCCCTGATCGGAGCGATCGGCGGGCCGGCCTATTGGCCGAAGCCCGCCTCGCCTGCACGTGCGATTGCCTCGCGCGCGGCGGCGAACAGCGCGCCGGACTTCGCTTCGCATTCGCGCTGCTCATAGGCCGGGTCCGAATCGGCCACGATGCCGGCGCCCGCCTGGACGTGCATCACCCCGTCCTTCACCAGCGCGGTGCGCAGCACGATGCACGAGTCCATCGACCCGTCGGGTGAGAAATAGCCGACGCCGCCGGCATAGGGGCCGCGCGTTTCGGCCTCCAGCTCCGCGATGATCTCGCAGGCACGCACCTTCGGCGCACCGCTGACCGTGCCGGCAGGGAAGCCGGCGAACAGCGCATCAATGGCGTCCGCATCGCTGCGCAGCTGCCCCACCACGTTCGACACGATGTGCATCACGTGGCTGTAGAACTCCACCGTATAGCTGTCCGTCACCTTGACGCTGCCGGGTGCCGCGGCGCGGCCCACATCGTTGCGGCCCAGGTCGAGCAGCATCAGGTGCTCGGCGCGTTCCTTGGGATCGGCGAGGAGGGAGGTGCGGTTGGCCTCGTCCTCGGCGGCGGTGCGGCCGCGGGGCCGGGTGCCGGCGATCGGGCGGATGGTGATCTCGCCGTCGCGGGCACGGACGAGGATTTCCGGGCTCGACCCGGTGAGCGCGAAGCCCGGCAGATCGAGATGATAGAGGAAGGGCGAGGGGTTGATCCGCCGCAGCGCGCGGTACAGCTCGAACGGCGGCAGCGGGAACGGCGCGGTGAAGCGCTGCGCCAGCACCACCTGGAAGATGTCGCCTGCGGTGATGTACTCCTTCGCCGCGGCGACCATCTCGCCGTAGCGGCCTTCCGGCAGCACGGGGGTCGGCTGAAGTTCGATCGGATCGGCGCGGACCGGCGCGGGCAGCTTGGCGCTGGCGAGCTGTGCGGCAACGGCATCGATCCGCTCGGCCGCAGCCTGGGGATCGGCGCCCGGCCAGACGGGGGCGACGATGAACAACGTGTCGGCCAGGCGATCGAAGACGAGCAGCACGGTCGGACGGACGAAGATCATGTCCGGCACGCCGACCGGGCTCTGCGGCGGGCGCGGCAGTTTCTCGACCAGGCCCACCGTCTCATAGCTGAAATAGCCGACAAGGCAGGCCAGCGCGCGGGGGAGGACCGGCGGCACCTCCATCCGGCAGTCGGCGACCAGGCCGCGCAGCGCCGTCAGCGGATCGACGTCGAGCGTTCGGAAGGCGTCCCGATCGATCAGCCAGTCGCGGTTCAGCTCGCAGGCGGCGCCGGTTGCGCGGAACACCAGATCGGGGGCGAGCCCGACCAGGCTGTGGCGCCCGCGGACCGAGCCGCCTTCCACCGACTCCAGCAGGAAGTCGCCCCGGCCGGGCTCGATCAGCTTCAGCGCGGCGGCGACCGGGGTCTCGGTATCCGCGACCTGCTGGCGCCAGACCAGCGCGGGGCGGCCCGCTGCGAGTGCGGCGCGGGCGGCGTCGAGGCCCTGGATCACTGGCCGCCGGCGCCCTGGCGCTGCAGATCGGCCCGCAGCCGGGCGATCGCCGCTTCGTTGCGACGGACCTTGAGCGCGCTGACGACCGACGCGGCGAACTGGTTCTCATATTCCTGCGCGCTCAGCTGGCCGAGAGCCTGGGTGATCGACTGCAGGATCTGCGGGCCCTGCGGATCGGCCGCCGGATTGCCGGCCTGGATCGTGTCGACATAGACGACGTAATAGCCGGCGCGGTTGGGTGCCTCGACAAGGCGGGCGGTCTTGGCCGGCATGTCGAACGCCATCTGGATGAAGTTCTCCTTGCCGCGCAGTTCGCTCCGCTTGAAGTCGAACGGCTTGGGCGGCGCGCCCTTGGTGGCGCCCACTTCGGTCAGTGCCTGCGCCATCGGCACGCCCTTCTGCAGCTTGGGCAGCATCGCGGTGGCGGCGGTGCGCGCCTTGGCGAGTGCCTGGTCGAGCAGATAGTCGGCCTTCACCTTGTCGGTGATCTGGGCGAGCGGGCGGGGGGCCGCCGGCACGATCTTGTCCAGCGAGACGAGCGCGAAGCCGCCGTCCTGGCCGACGGGGATCACCTGGGGCTCGTCGCCGGCCTGTTCGAAGCCGAAACCGGCCTTCATGATCGCCGCGGTCGTGGCGTCGGGCTGGGCGTCGGCCTGGTCCGGGTTGGTGCCGGCGGCGGTCAGCGCCGAGGTGCTGGCGATGCTGAGCTTCGCCTTGGCGGCGGCCTCCTCGAAGGTGGCGCCGTCGCCGACGCCATCCTCGATCGACTGGCGCAGATCGGCCATCAGGGCGGCGAGCTTGCGCTTGCTTACTTCGTCGACCAGCTCGGTACGGACCTGGTCCAGGCTGCGCGCGGCGATATTCTCGACCTTGCTCACGCGGTAGACGAACCAGGCGCCGCCGAGCTGCACCGGACCCTGCAGGCCGGTGGCGGGGGCGGCGAAGGCGGCATCGGCGAACGGCGCGGAAACCTGCTTGGCGATCCCGGCCTTGTCGGCCGCGTCGATGGTGCGGGCCTCCAGGCCCGCGGCCTTGGCGGCGGCGGCGAGGTCACCGCCCTTGGCAGCCGCTGCGACCTTGGCCGCGACGGACTGGCTGATCGCCTGGACCAGCTGCAGCCCGCGCTTCTCACTGGCGGCGTATTTGGCGGCGTCCTTCTTGTAGGCAGCGGCGATCTCGGCCTCGGTCGGGGTGGCCTGGGCCTTCAACGTCTCGGGCTGGGCAAGGGCGAAGCGGACGATGCGGCGCTCCGGCACCATGTAGCGGCTGCGGTTCTGCGCATAATAGCCGGCAAGCGTATTGGCGTCTGGCGCGGGGCCGGGATCCATCGCCAGCGACTGGACGAAGCCGACGATGCCGGTGCGGCGCTCGAGCAGTGTCGCGACATAGGGGGTGACCACGCCGGCCGGGGCAGGGGCCGGGAGCGCGACGGGGCCGACCAGCCACACCGCGTAGCGCTGCGTCGTCATGCTGTCGCGGAACTGGGCCGGATTGATCCGGTTCTGGGCGAGCAGCGACTCGAAGGTTTCCTGGCTGAACTTGCCGTCCATGCCGGCGAA
Source organism: Sphingomonas elodea ATCC 31461 (assembly GCF_000226955.1). Lineage (GTDB taxonomy): Bacteria > Pseudomonadota > Alphaproteobacteria > Sphingomonadales > Sphingomonadaceae > Sphingomonas > Sphingomonas elodea. The sequence goes on along the minus strand of NZ_AGFU01000005.1, from coordinate 43,364 downwards.
CTGCGAATTGTTCGCGATCTCGCTGTCGATCAGCTTCTTGCCGACAGCCATGCCGTTCTGGTTGGCGAAGGCATGGAGCGCCGCCTGTTTGATCGTGTCGTTCAGCGCGGCCTCGAACCCGCCCTGCGCCAGCAGTTGCGCCATCGTCAGCGGCTGGCGCTGGGCCTGGGCGTTGCGGAGGATGCGGTCGATCCGGTCGCGCACCTCGCGCTCGGTCACGTCCTGACCGCCCACCGTCGCCAGCGTGCCGCTGTTCGCCCCACTGATCCCCTGGCGCATGCCGGTGACGTCACTCGCCGCAAAGGCGATCGCGAGCAGGCCCAGGAAGATGAAGACGATGATCAGGCCGTAGCGCGACTTGGTGAAGTTCCGGAAGGCGTTGAGCATGGAGAGCCGTTCGTTCGAGGAATTTGGGCCACGCTTTAGGGCGGTGTCCGTCCACCTTCAAGCTTGTGCCGCGCCGCGCAATCGGTATCGCCCGAGCGGAAACAAGATGGGGAGTGATGATGCGTCGGAAACTGGTGGCTGGAAACTGGAAGATGCACGGGATGCGGTCGCACCTGGTGGAGATCGATGCGATCGTCGCCGCCGCACGGGCGCACCCGCAGGTCGATACGCTGTTGTGCGTGCCCTTCACGCTGATCGCCGCGGCGGCCGAGCTTGCGGGCGACTTCACGATCGGCGCGCAGGATGTCCACGAGAATGATTTCGGCGCGCATACCGGCTGCGTTTCCGCGCAGATGCTGGCGGAGGCCGGCGCAAGGGTGGTGATCGTCGGCCATTCCGAGCGCCGTGCCGACCAGTCCGAGACCAGCCACCATGCCTGGGCGAAGGCGGCCGCGGCGCGCCGACACGGGCTGGGCGTGATCCTGTGCTGCGGCGAGACCGAGGCCGAGCACGATGCCGGCCGCGCCGAGCGCATCGTCCAGTCGCAGATCGAGAAGTCGCTGCCCGACGGTGCCGCGCCCGATTGGCTGACCATCGCCTATGAGCCGCGCTGGGCGATCGGCACCGGCAAGACGCCGACGCTGGACGAGATCGCGACCATGCACGCGATCATCCGCGCCAAGCTGCGCGGCATGATCGGCGCTTCCGCCAACGACATGCGCATCCTCTATGGCGGCTCGGTCAGCGCTGCCAATGCCGCCGCGATCCTCGCCGTGGAGGACGTCGACGGGGCCCTGGTCGGCGGTGCCAGCCTTACGGCCGAGAAATTCGTGCCGATCATTGAGGCGGCAGCGCATATTGCGGTTGGGTAGTTAACCACTTGGCGGGGGTCTCGCGCTACAAGGCCTCCATGCTGCACCGGATCAACCTCGTCCGATCGGGAAGGACCAAGCTCGACAGAGCCATCCTGACCGAACAATATCGGGTGCTGGGGCAGCAGATCCCGCTGATGTATACCCTCGTCTTCCTGGACGCGGTGTTCCTCGGTTTTGCGTCCTACGGGTCGGTATCGCCGCGACTCAGCGTGGTGGCGCCGGCCCTGCTGGGGGTGGCGGCGGCGGTGCGGAGTTTCCTCTGGCTTCGCCGGCGGCGGGATATGGTACCCAGCCTCCGGCGCATCCGGCGATATCTGAACGGCACGATCATCGCGGCCGCGATCCTCAGCCTCGCCTATGGCGGCTGGGCGCTGGTGCTGTTCTTCGAGGTCGATCTGGCGCGGCGGACCTCGATCGCGCTCTACATCTTCATCGGCGCGATCACCTGCTGCTATTGTTTGCAGACCTTCCCGATCGCGGCGTGGCTGGTGATGGGCTGCGGCGCCTATCCGGTCGTCGCATGTCTGCTCGCGTCCGGCGACTGGTTCCTGGTCGGACTGGGGGGCAACATCATCCTGGTGTCCGCGGTGGTGCTGCGGATGTTCGGCGCAAGCCACACGGTGTTCGTGGAGGTGCTGGCGTCGCGCGCCGAAATGGCCGCAGGCCAACGCCGCGCCAAGCTGGCCGAGCAGCGCGCGCACCGGCTCGCCTATCACGACCCGCTGACCGGCCTGCCCAATCGCCGCGCGCTGGCCGAGTATCTGCGCCGCGCCGAGCCTGCCCGCTTCGGCCTGATGCTGGTCGATCTCGACCGGTTCAAGTCGGTCAACGACGTGTACGGCCATCCGATCGGCGACCAGCTGCTGCGTGCGGTCGCAGGTCGGCTGCGCTGGGTGGTGGGGGAGAGCGGCCGCAGCTATCGGCTGGGCGGCGACGAATTCGCCATCTCGCTTCCCTATACGGAGGGCGAGGTGGACCGGGTGCGCGCCATCGCCCACGCCATCGTGCGCGAGGTCGCCCGGCCGTTCCTGATCGACGAGCGCATGCATCATATCGGCGCCAGCGTCGGCATCGCGCTGTTCCCGGACGATGCGGGCGACGCCGACACCCTGATGCGCCGCGCCGACGTGGCGCTCTACCAGGCGAAGGAAGCGGGGCGTGGCTGCTATTGCGCCTTCGCCGCGCAGATGGACGCGGAGATCCGCCGCCGCTCGACGATCGAGGCGGAGATGCGCGCTTCCCTCGACGAGGGGCGTTTCTACCCGCGCTACCAGCCGATCGTCGACCTGCGCACCGGCCGCGTTTCCGGATTCGAGTTGCTCGCCCGCTGGCGGAGGGAGGGGGCGGAGATCGGCCCGGACCAGTTCATCCCGATCGCCGAGGAATGCGGCTTGCTCAACACGCTGATGCTCGACCTGCTCGATCGTGCCTGCCTCGACATGCGCGAATGGCCGGCACCGGTCAGCATCGCGATCAACATCTCGCCCGGCCAGCTGCGCGACGACTGGCTGAGCCACAAGATCCTGTCCGTGCTTGCCCGCACCGGTTTCCCGGCCCAGCGGCTGACGGTGGAGATCACCGAAAATGCGCTGATCGTCGATGCCGAGAAGGTGCAGAACGCGATCGAATCGTTGAAAAACCAGGGCGTGCAGCTGGCGCTCGACGATTTCGGGACCGGCTATGCGTCGATCCAGCACCTGCGGATGCTGCCGTTCGACAAGATCAAGATCGATCGGTCGTTCGTCGATACGCTGGCCGAGGATCGCGAGGCGTTGCGCATCGTGCGGGCGATCCTGGGACTGGCCGGCACGCTGGACATGCCGGTCGTCGCCGAGGGCATCGAGACGCTGGAGACGGCCGAAATGCTGCGTGCGCTAGGCTGCGCGGAAGGGCAGGGCTATCTGTTCGGACGCCCGATGGCCAAGGACGAGGTCGAGCTGTGGCTCGCCGACGGCACGATGCCGCCGGCGGCCGCAGCGCTCATCCGCCGTAGCGGTCCTTGAGCACCTTCCAGGTGGCGCGCAGGCTGACCGCCTCGGCGCCCTTGGGCCGGCCCGGCTTGGCGCTGCCGTTCCAGCAGAAGATGTCGAAATGGGCCCATTGGGCCTTGGCCGGCACGAATTCCTTGAGGAACAGGGCTGCGGTGATGGCGCCGCCGAACGGGCCTTCCGCCGCATTGACCATGTCCGCCACGTCGGACTTCAGCAGATCCTTGTACGGATCGTAGAGCGGCATCCGCCAGATCGGGTCCGCCTCTTCCTCGCCGGCCGCGAGGATTTCCGCCGCAAGGGTATCGTCGTTCGAGAACAGCGCCTGGAGGTCGGCCCCCAGCGCGACGCGCGCGGCACCGGTGAGCGTCGCGAAGTCGAACACCAGCTCCGGGTTCTTCTCTTCCGCCTTGGTCAACGCGTCGCCCAGGATCAGGCGACCTTCGGCATCGGTGTTGCTGTTCTCGACGGTGATGCCCTTGCGCGAGATCATCACGTCGCCCGGCCGCGTCGCCTCGCCCGAGATCGAGTTCTCGACGGCGGGGACGAGCATGTGGAGGCGCACCGGCAGCTTGTTCTGCATCACCAGTTCGGCGAGCGCGAGGGCGTGGGCGGCACCGCCCATGTCCTTCTTCATCAGCCGCATGCCGGCGGCGGGCTTGATGTCGAGCCCGCCGCTGTCGAAGCACACGCCCTTGCCGATGATCGCGATGCGCGGATGCTCGGGGTTGCCCCATTCTAGCTCGATCAGCCGCGGCTCGCGGCCCTTGCCGGCGGCCTGGCCGACCGCGTGGAGCATGCCATAGCCCTGCTTCAGCTCGTCGCCCTTCACCACCGTGAAGGTGGCGCCGTACGCCTTGGCGAGATCGGCACCGGCGGCTTCCAGATCGGCCGGGCTCATGTCATTCGCGCCTGTGTTGATCCGGTCGCGGAGCTTGAAGGTGACGGCGGCCATGCGCACCGCCTCCTCCATCTTCACCGGGTCGGCGGTGAGCAGTACGCGCGGGCCCTGCGTCTTGGGATCGGCCTTTTTGTAGCGATCGAACCTGTACTGGGCGACGAGCCAGCCGTAGATTGCCTTGCCGGGTTCCACGCCGTCGACGCGGTAGCTGCCCTCGGGGAGCGTTTCGGCCAGCTTGGCGAGGCACCAGGGGCCAAGTTTCTCGACACTGGCGACGACCGAGACGACCGACCAGTCCTCGGGCGCGTCGCCCGGCAGGATCGCGCTGGAAAAGGCCGAGCCGCTGAGCTTCTGCGCGGCGGCGGCGGCGCGGTGGCGCGGCGGCTGGGCCGCGAGCCAGGCGTCATAGCCCTTGGCATCGATGATGTGGATGGTGCGAGCGGCCTGGCCGCGATCGGGCTGAACGAGCGTGTTGAGATCCGTCATGCGCCTGATCTAAGACGCGGGATGCCCCGCGCCTAGCCGTGACGCCATGGATTTTTGGGAAGCGTCGTCAGGACGCCCCCGCGCCGGACAGCAGCTTCTTCCACCGCGCATCGAGTTTCGCCCCCGCCTGGTCCCGCTTCACATGTGCTACCAAAGAGAGGCCGCGCAGGGTGAGGCTGTGACCGCTGAGGAACTTGCCGATGATGCTGTAGCCGAGATCGTACATCGCCACATCCTCGTGCGGCTCGCCGTCCGCCAGGAAACGGGTGACGATCACCACCGGCAGCCGCTCGTCGCCCCGGCTCGCATCCGGCAGATGCGCGTCGTTGCGGACGCGGATCAGCGCGTGTTCGAACCAGCCGGCATCGATGCGCGGTTCGCCCGTGGTTTCGGCGGGTGAGAGCTGGAGCGCGGGCGGGAACAGGATGGTCTGGCTCTGCACGGTCTGGTCGGCCGAGGCGGTCTTGAGCGCGAGTTCGTGCTTGCCCGTCTCGCCCGCGACCAGCACCAGCCGGCTCGCCTTGGTGGCGGCGCGCGAGGCCGTGGCAGCCTGCTCCGCCTTGGTCTCGCGGCGATCGTTCCAGTTGTTCCACAGCGTCAGGCCCGAAATGCCGACCGCGATGACGCCGACGATCTCGCCGAAGGTGATCCAGCGGCGGCGCGCGGCCTTGGCCTTTTCCTGCTGCTCGGCGCTGCTCATCGCGGCATCACCAGGAACTGCTCGAACTTGCCCTCGGCGCCGGGCTCGGCATAGGTCACCGCGACCAGATTGCGATCCTTGTAGCGGATCAGATAGTTGCGATTGACGAAGCCGCCGCGCAGCCGCGCCTTGCCGATGGGGGCGAAGGCAAGCGGCTCGCCCAGCGCGGTGAGGCTGGCGCTGTAGTCGCCCAGGACGGTCGCGTCGAAGAAGTAATTGGCATCTTCGGTCATCAGGCTGCGGTCGGGCGTGCCTGCGCGGAGCTGGTCGAACAGCCTGCGGGCGAGGGCGTCGCGCTGCTGGTCGAGCGTCGGCGCGGCTGCGGGCGTGGCGACCGGCAGCAGCAGATCGGTGATGCCCTGCGCGATGGCGTCGTGCGCGCCGCCGAAGTCCGCGTTGACCAGCGACACCACGGCGAACCGCTCTTCCGGGATGACGACGTTGCTCGACAGGAAGCCGACCGCCTCGCCGCCGTGCGAAACTTCCTTCTTGCCGCCATGCTCGCCGAGCGAGACGCCCAGCCCGTACCGGGTGGGTGCGCCGTCGATCAGCTTCACCTCGGTTTCTTGGGTTGCCCAGTCCTCGGGCGCGAGGATCTTGCGGTCGATCCGCGCGACGTCCCACTTGGCGAGATCGGTGGCGCTCATCGCCAGTTCGCCGGCCGCCCACAGCCAGCCATCGGCGGCAGGCTTTGCCGGCCGGACGGGCCCGAGTGCGTAGCGGTGCGTGCCTTGCGGAAAGCCCTTGCCGATCGCCTTGTCCTGGTCGATCGCCTTCATGCCCAGCGGCTTGAAGATCCTGGTCTCCAGATAGTCGAGCAGCTTCCTGCCGGAGGCCTTCTCGATGATCATGCCGGCGACGACATAGCCGGTGTTCGAATATTGCCAGGCGGTGCCGGGGGCGAAATCGAGCGGCTTCTTCGCCCAGCGATCGACGATCTGCTGCGGCGTCACCGCCGTCTCCATCGCCTTGAAGCTGTAATCCTGCGGCCAATAGTCCTGCAGGCCTGCGGTGTGGCTGAGCAACTGGCGGAGGGTGATCTTGTCGGCGTCGGTCACGTCCGGCACCCATTTCGACACCTTGTCGTCGAGGCTCAGCTTGCCTTCGTCCTCGAGCAGCAGCAGCGCGGCGGCAGTGAACTGCTTGGAGACCGAGGCAATCTGGTATTTCGCGTTGACGTCCGGGCCCTTGGCGATACCGGGCCCCTGGTCGCCATAGGCCTTGGTGAAAACGATCTTGCCGTCGCGCACGATCGCGATCGAGGCAGAGGGCACGCCGCTGCTCTTCAGCGCCTCGGCAACGATGGCATCGACCTTGGCGGTCTGGTCGGGGGTGAGCTGCTGTGCGGCGGCCGGCGTGGCGACCAGCAGGGTGGCGGCAAAAGCGGAACGGAACATCGGGCCTCCGGGAAAGGATCCCGGAGGCTTAGCGCTGCCTGCGCACCCTGCCAACGGCGATCAGCCCATGGGCACGCCGTAGAGATCGTGCTCGTCCGCGTCCTCGATCAGGACCGGCACGATATCGCCCTGTTCGAGATGCCCGGCGTCACGCAGGAAGACTTCGCCATCGATCTCCGGCGCGTCGGCCTGGCTGCGGCCGGTGGCGCCGCCTTCCTCGTCGACCGCGTCGATGATCACCTGGAGCTGCCGGCCGACCTTGGCCTGGAGCTTGGCCGCGCTGATCGCGGCGGTCTTTTCCATGATCCGGGCGTAGCGCTCTTCCTTGACCTCGTCCGGCACCGCGCCGGGGAGATCGTTCGCCGAAGCGCCTTCGACCGGCTCGAAGCGGAACGCGCCGACGCGGTCGAGCTGGGCTTCGTCGAGCCAGTCGAGGAGATACTGGAAATCCTCCTCGGTTTCGCCGGGGAAGCCGACGACGAAGGTCGAGCGGATCGTGATGTCCGGGGCGATTGCGCGCCAGCCGCGCAGCCGCTCCAGCACCTTGGCCTCGTTCGCCGGGCGCTTCATCGCGCGCAGCACGTTGGGCGCGGCGTGCTGGAACGGAATGTCGAGATAGGGGAGCACCAGCCCCTCCGCCATCAGCGGGATCACCTGATCCACATGCGGATAGGGGTAGACATAGTGCAGCCGCACCCAGGGCGCGATCTGGCCGAGCTCGCGGGCGAGGTCGGTCATGTGCGGCACCACCTCGCGGCCCTTCCAGGCGCGCGGCTCCTTGCGGATGTCGATGCCGTAGGCCGAGGTGTCCTGGCTGATGACCAGCAGTTCCTTGGTGCCGGCCGCGACCAGCTTCTCCGCCTCGCGCAGGATCGCGTCGGGGCGGCGGCTGACCAGGTCGCCGCGCAGCGACGGGATGATGCAGAAGCTGCAGCGATGGTTGCAGCCTTCCGAGATCTTCAGATAGCTGTAGTGGCGGGGCGTGAGCTTCAGCCCGCTGTCCGGCACCAGGTTGACGAAGGGCGAGGGCGGCATCGGCGCCGCCTCGTGCACCGCGCCGACGACTTCCTCATATTGATGCGCGCCGGTGACCGCGAGCACGTTGGGGAAGCGGGCGCGGATGACCTCGGCTTCCTTGCCCATGCAGCCGGTGACGATCACCCGGCCGTTCTCGGCGATCGCCTCGCCGATCGCCTCGAGCGATTCTTCCTTGGCGCTGTCGAGGAAGCCGCAGGTATTCACCAGCACGACGTCCGCGCCGGCATAGTCCGGCGACAGCGCATAGCCGTCCGAACGGAGCTTTGTGAGGATACGCTCGGAGTCGACCAGATTCTTGGGACAGCCGAGCGACACCATGCCCACCTTGGGGGCTTCGGGGAGTCGCGTTGCCATGATTGGTCGCGCACATAGGGGGCGCCGGCCCGAATTACCAGCGCCGGCGCTGTCCCGTCGCAGAACGACGCCGAATTTGGTGTCTTCCGGAAATCACCCGCGATGTTCCGGAGTTGTAAACTTCATCGGTTGCTTTTCGCAACGTTGAATCAGCTCGCCTGCTTAATTCCGTTTCCATATGTGCGCGCTAAAGCGTGACGGCGTGGCGTATGGATGTCATTGATAATGCAGTTGATTGGAATACTCTTGCACGGCGGAACACTGATTTTCATCAACGCTTTGCTATCGTTTCTTTCCAGCTTCGCCTTTCTTTTTGCCTATTGGATCCAGCCGCGCCTCGTGCCGCCGCGCAGCTTGTTGTGCTGGTGCATCGCCTATCTCAGCTTTGCGGTCGGGTTCGCGGTATTGATGCTGCCAGCCTTCGACATCGAGCCGCCCGGCATGCCTCTTTTCGGCAATCTCCTGATCGATGTCGGTGCCGCCCTGAACTTCGTCGCGATTGTCCTCTACCTCAAGCGTCCGCGTTCCGAGCTGTGGGTGCTGCTCCCGGCGGCGCTGCTGGCGCTGATCGAGGCCGGCTATGTCCTTTCGCATTTCGAGAATATGCGGGTGATGGTGGGGCTGGGGTGCGCGGCGCGGGGAATCCTGACCGTGGCGGCGGCGTTGGCGCTGTGGCAGTGCAATGATCCGTCCCGGCGGCCGGTCGCGCGGCTGGCCGCTGCCATCCACGGCGTCTGGGCACTGATGCTGCTGAGCCGGATAGCGTGGTGGCTGTTCAACCCCGCTGCCGAAGTCACGTTCGATCCCACGACGGCGTTCGGACTCACCACCAGACTCGTCCTGACCTGCGCGATCACCCCCTGTTTCCTGTGGATGCTCGCCCGGCAGCTCGATGCCGAGCTGCTGCGCTACGCCTCGCGCGATACCCTCACCGGGCTCGCCAATCGGCGCGTCGTCTGGGAGCAGGGGCAGGCGCGGCTGACCCAGGCGGCGCGTCAGCATCGGGCGATGGCGCTGCTGATAATCGATGTCGATCACTTCAAGAAGGTCAATGATGGCTGGGGGCATGCGGCGGGTGACGCGGTGCTGGCGGCAGTGGCACGCGCCCTGGCCGGGGCGGCCTCCGATGGTGATCTGGTAGGGCGGATCGGCGGGGAGGAATTCCTGGTATTGCCGGCGCATCCCGGTGCGGCGTTGGCGCTTGCGGAGCGGCTGCGCGCTGCGGTGGCGGGCCTGCAGATCGCGGTGGAGGGCGGCGCGGTTCTCCGCTGCACGATCAGTGTGGGCCATGCGGAGACGCGGGACGGAAGCGGTGCATGGCAGCGCCTGGTCAACGAGGCTGACCGCGCGCTGTATGCGGCGAAGCAAGGCGGCCGAAATCGCGTCGTCTCGGTGGCGATCACCGCCTCGCAAGGCGCGGACGGCGGCGCCGCCGTCGCGCCGGCCTGAAGCCTGCGGCCTTTACGGATACGAGCGCGTTCCCGATAGGTTTATCGCGTCACCAGCATTCCCCGGGAGATACCGTCATGACCGCGACCACCGCCGAGCCCGTCCAGCTGCCGACCCGTTCCGGGCTCGTCATCGACGTGCGCACCGTGCGCCCGGATGACGAGGCGCTGCTCAAGGACTTTTTCGACCATGTCTCGAACGAGGATCGCCGCTTCCGCTTCTTCACCGCCAGCCCGCATCTCCAGCCGCACCAGGCGGCGGCGCTGATCGACGTCGATCACCAGCAGACCGAGAGCTATCTCGCCTTCACCGCCGAGGGCGGTCAGCTGGTCGGCTCGGCGATGCTGGCGTGCGACGATGCGATGGAGACGGCCGAGGTTGCGATCTCGATCCGCGCGGACCGCAAGGGCCAGGGGGTAGGCTGGAGCCTGCTCAACTACATCACTGCCGAGGCCAAGGCGCGCGGCGTGCAGCGGCTGCAGTCGATCGAGAGCCGCGAGAACCACCTGGCGATCGAGCTGGAGCGCGAGATGGGATTCGTCGCGCGCGAGGTCGAGGGCGATCCGAGCGTGGTGCTGCTCGAAGTGGTGTTCTGAACCACTTTACCCTTCCACCCCTGCGGGCAGGGGTATCGCGTATGCCCAAGGGACAGTGTCATCCCGGCGGAAGCCGGGATCCATTGCCCTGTGCGCTGGGGGAAAGAACCGTAATTTCAGCGCCAATGGATCCCGGCTTTCGCCGGGATGACGATCGTTTTTGGGACGCCGCCATCCCTTCGTTTCAAATGTGATAGCCCTGCCCCCCCCCCAAGGGGAGAGGACTGGCCCGACATCACCGGAACGGCGGTTCGTTGAACGCGCGCAATTTCCGGCTGTGGAGCTTGGCGCCCTCGCGGCGGAGCTCCTCGCAGGCTTCGATGCCGATCTTGAGATGCTCGGCGATCGCCCGCTCGTAGAAGCGGTTGGCCTGGCCGGGCAGCTTGAGCTCGCCGTGCAGCGGCTTGTCCGACACGCAGAGCAGGGTGCCGTAGGGCACGCGGAAGCGATAGCCCTGCGCCGCCAGCGTCGCCGATTCCATGTCGACGCCCACCGCGCGGCTCAGCGAGAAGCGCAGCGCCGACTGCGAATAGCGCAGCTCCCAGTTGCGATCGTCGGTGGTGACGATCGTGCCGGTGCGTAGCCGCTGCTTGAGCTCGTCGCCCGACTGGCCGGAGACCGTCTCCGCCGCCCGCGCCAGCGCCTGCTGGACCTCGGCGATGGCGGGAATGGGGATTTCCGGCGGGAGCACGTCGTCCATGATATGGTCGTCGCGTAAGTAGGCGTGGGCGAGGACATAGTCGCCGATCCGCTGGCTGGGGCGCAGCCCGCCGCAATGGCCGATCATCAGCCATGCTTCGGGGCGGATGACCGCGAGGTGATCGGTGATCGTCTTGGCGTTGGACGGGCCGACGCCGATATTGACCAGGGTGATGCCGGTGCGGCCCTCGGCCATCAGGTGATAGGCCGGCATCTGGTGCCGCCGCCATGCGCCGTCGCTGACCAGTCGATCGGCGTCCGCCGCATCCTCGATCACGATCCCGCCGGCGCCCGACACGCCGGTGAAGCGGCTGTCCGGCCCCAGCTGCGCGCAGGCCCAGCGGACGAATTCATCGACATAGCGGTGATAGTTGGTGAACAGGATGTATTGCTGGAAATGCTCGACCGGCGTGCCGGTATAGTGCTTCAGCCGCGCCAGCGAGAAATCGGTGCGCAGCGCATCGAACAGCGCCAGCGGCCGCGTCTCGTCCTGGCTCAGCCAGATGCCGTCGGCGATCTCGTCGCCGATGTGCGACAGCTCGGTCGCCGGGAAATGGCGGCCGAGCTCGGTCGCGGATATATCGTCCAGGCTCAGGATCGTGTTGGGATCGAGCACATAGGGGAAGGGGATTTCCTGCCGTCCGGTGACCGCATGCACCTCGACGTCATAATCCTCGATCAGGAACGTGAGCTGCTCGGTGAGATAGTCGGCGAACATCGCCGGGCGGGTGACGGTGATGCGGTAATCGCCCGCTTCCACCAGTCGCCCGAACGAGCGGCGCGGGATCGGGCGGTTGATGCCGCCGCGATAGGTAACGCGCAGTTCCGGATAGGCAAAGCTGCCGTCGGTCCGTGTCTCGGGATCCGGCGTGGTGCCATCGGTGATGTAGCGGTTCAGCGCCTGCTGCAGTCGTTCGACCGAGGCGCGATAGAGCCGATCCAGATCGGCGACGATATCGGAGGCTTGAGTCATCTTCCATCGCTAAGCGCGGAAGATGACTCTGGCAAGTCGGCGAAACGAAATGCCCCCGCGCCGGGCGGGGGCACCCGGATCAGAGCTTGCTCAGCATATAGTCGGCCGAGCTGACCTCGAACGCGCCCGGCGCCTCGACGAACAGCTGCTCGACGACGCCGTCATTGACGATCATCGCGAAACGCTGGCCGCGCGTGCCCAGGCCGAAGGCGGAACCGTCCAGCGTCAGGCCGAGTGCTTCGGCGAAGCCGCCATTGCCGTCGGCGAGCATCGTCACCTTGTCGGCAACGCCATTGGCATCGCCCCAGGCCTTCATCACGAAGAAGTCGTTGACCGCGGTGCAGGCGATCTCGTCGACGCCCTTGGCCTTGATCTCGTCCGCCTTCTCGACAAAGCCCGGCAGGTGCTTGGCCGAGCAGGTGGGCGTGAACGCGCCCGGCACCGAGAACAGCGCGACCTTGCGGCCGGCGAAATAGGCGGGGGCGTCGATCTGGTCCGGGCCCTCGGCGGTGACCTTGACGAGCGTGGCGTCGGGGATGCGATCGCCGGTCTGGATCGTCATGCTGCTCTCTCCTTGTGCGAATCCTGCGGCCGCATGGCCGCCGGGCCTCCATCGCATCCCGCGAAACAAATTCAAGCGTGGCTCGTAAGGAGTGCAAACGATATGGTGGGGATCATGGATTCGGCGCCTTCACTGACCGGCCAGTTCCTGCTGGCCATGCCGGGAATCGGCGACCCGCGTTTCGAGCGCGCGGTCATCGCGATGTGCGCGCACGACAGCGACGGCGCGCTGGGCATCGGCATCGGTGCGACGATCGACGGGCTCGGGCTGCACGACCTGCTCGAACAGTTCGAGATCGATCCCGGCGACGTCCCCAACGTGCCGGTGCATTTCGGTGGCCCGGTGGAGCCGCGGCGTGGCTTCGTGCTCCATTCCGCCGACTGGAGCGGGCAGGACACGATCGATGTTGCGGGGCGCTGGCAGCTCTCCGGCACGATCGACGTGCTGCGTGCCATCGCAGAGGGGCGGGGGCCGAGCCAATGGCTGGTCGCACTGGGCTATGCCGGCTGGGGGGAAGGGCAGCTGGAAGAAGAGCTGACCCGCCATGGCTGGTTCAACACGTCCGCCGATATCGGCCTGCTCTACGACACCGACGTGTACGCGCGCTGGGCCGAAGGGTTCGTCGGCGCGGGCATCGATCCGCGGCTGCTTTCAAATAGTACCGGGACCGCTTGAATCTGCCCGGGCGGCATATAAAGATATCTTTATATTAACATTGCGCCCCTGATCCGAAGCGGCTAGGGGCGCGTTCATGCGGCCGGGAGGACTCCCGGTGCGCCTGCATTTTGCTTGAACTGGAGAAGCAGCCCGTGGCTACCAACGACTATGTCATCAAGGACATCGCGCTCGCCGATTTCGGCCGTAAGGAGATCGAGATCGCCGAGACCGAAATGCCCGGTCTGATGGCGCTCCGCAAGGAATTCGGCCCGTCGCAGCCGCTGAAGGGCGCGCGGATCACCGGTTCGCTGCACATGACGATCCAGACCGCGGTGCTGATCGAGACGCTGACCGCGCTGGGCGCGCAGGTCCGCTGGGCGACCTGCAACATCTTCTCGACGCAGGACCATGCCGCCGCCGCGATCGCCGCGACCGGCGTGCCGGTGTTCGCGGTGAAGGGCGAGAGCCTGGCCGAATATTGGGATTATGTCGGCGACATCTTCAACTGGGGCGCCGACGGTGACGGCACCACCGCCAACATCATCCTCGATGACGGCGGCGACGCGACCATGTTCGCGCTGTGGGGCGCCAAGCTCGAAGCCGGCGCGACGCTGGGCGAGCCGGAGAATGACGAGGAAGTCGAGTTCCAGCGCGCGCTGAAGGCGTTCGTCGCCAAGTATCCGGGCTACCTCACCAAGACCGTGCAGAACCTGAAGGGCGTCTCGGAAGAGACCACCACCGGCGTGCACCGCCTGTACGAGATCGCCAAGAAGGGCGAGCTGCCGTTCCCGGCGATCAACGTCAACGACAGCGTCACCAAGTCGAAGTTCGACAACCTCTATGGCTGCAAGGAATCGCTGGTCGACGCTATCCGTCGCGCCACCGACGTGATGCTCGCCGGCAAGGTTGCGTGCGTCGCCGGCTTCGGTGACGTGGGCAAGGGCTCGGCCCAGAGCTTGCGCAACGGCGGCGCCCGCGTGATGGTCACCGAAATCGATCCGATCTGCGCACTGCAGGCGGCGATGGAAGGCTTCGAGGTCGTCACGATGGACGAGGCCGTGAAGCGCGCCGACATCTTCGTGACCGCGACCGGCAACGCCGACGTGATCACCGCCGATCACATGAAGGCGATGAAGCCGATGTCGATCGTGTGCAACATCGGCCACTTCGACAGCGAGATCCAGATCGCCGCGCTGTCGAACTACAAGTGGACCGAAGTGAAGCCCGGCACCGACCTGGTCGAGTTCCCGGACGGCAAGCAGATCATCATCCTCGCCAAGGGCCGCCTGGTGAATCTGGGCTGCGCCACCGGCCACCCCAGCTTCGTGATGTCGGCCAGCTTCACCAACCAGACGCTGGCGCAGATCGAGCTGTGGACCCGCGGCGAGCACTACAAAAACGAAGTCTACGTCCTGCCGAAGCACCTCGACGAGAAGGTCGCGGCGCTGCACCTCGAAAAGCTGGGCGTCCAGCTGTCGAAGCTCAGCGAGAAGCAGGCGGCCTATATCGGCGTGAAGCCGGAAGGCCCGTTCAAGCCGGATCATTATCGCTACTGATCCGCAGCGGACATCGTAGCGCGAAGCAAGGCCGTCCCCGCAAGGGGGCGGCCTTTTTGTTCCAGCGATGTCTCCAGCACCACACCCGCGACCCCGGGTGTGTTGCGCCAGGGCAACGGTCGTGGAGAAACTGTATCATTTGTGTCGAACCGTGCGCCCCGGGCGGTGATTTGTGCGTTTTCGGAAACGGTCCAGCAAAACCGGCAAAATCCCAGATGCTTCAATGCGTTCGATCGGGGCAGGACCGTACCAAAGCGTACAGATAAGGGGTTCGTACATGCGTTTCGATGTTTCCGGCCGGCGTTTCGGCCTGCGTATCACCGCTTCCGCCGCTGCTCTCGCCTTTGCCCAGCTCGCCACGCCGGCGTTCGCCCAGACCAGCGCGCCTGCCGCCGGCCAGGACGACACCGCTGCCCAGGCCCAGGCACCCGCGCAGGAGTCCAACGAGATCGTCGTCACCGGTTCGCGCATCGCGCGTCCCGAGTTCGACACGGTGCAGCCGACCCAGGTCGTCGGCGCTGCCCAGATCGAATCGCGCGGCTATACCAATGTCGGCCAGGCGCTGAAGGAAATCCCGGCATTCGGCCCTCCGGGCAACAGCTCGGTCGGCGCCCAGTCGTCGTTCGGCCCGTCGCAGACCTTCGTCGACTTCTTCGGCCTCGGTACGCAGCGCACGCTGGTGCTGGTCAACGGCCGTCGCTTCGTCTCGTCGAACACCGCCAGCATCTTCGGACCCGTAAGCCCGGGTACCCAGGTCGACCTGAACAACATCCCGACCACGCTGGTCCAGCGGATCGAGACCGTCGCCGTGGGCGGCGCGCCGATCTACGGCTCGGACGCGATCGCGGGTACGGTCAACATCATCCTGAAGAAGGATTATCAGGGCCTCGAATTCGGCGGCCAGTACGGCATTTCCGAGCGTGGTGATGCGCCGGAAGCCCGCCTGAACGTGCTCGCCGGCAAGAACTTCGCCGAGGGTCGCGGCAACATCGTGGTGTCGGGCGAGTACAACCACACCACCGGCCTCGTCGCCAGCGACCGCGCGGTCACCGCGCAGGGCAATTTCTTCGGTACGCCCCCGGCGTCGGCCAATTCGCAGTTCCGTCGCCTGCTCTACCCGCAGCAGCGCTATTCGGCGTTCACCGCCGGCGGCGTGCCGTTCAGCGACGACGATTTCCTCGCCAGCCGCTCGGGCATCCGCAATGCGGCCGGCCAGCTGCTGCAGTTCGGATCCAACGGCACGCTGGTGCCGCTTGATCTCGGCAACGTGCTGCGTCAGGGCTATATCAGCAGCGGCGGCAACGGCTTCGACCTGCCGGCGCAGAGCAACCTGCTGACCAGCTCCGAGCGCTATATCGCCAGCGCGCAGCTGAACTATGAGTTCACCGACCATGTCCGCTTCTTCGGCGAAGGCTGGTACACCCATACCAAGGGCGTGAACCTGATCGACCAGCCGAACTACAATACCGGCCTGTTCGACGCCGCCGGCACGCCGGACGGCAACCTGATCATCTCGCTCGACAATCCCTATCTGAGCAGCGCCGATCGCGCGACGATCGCCGCCAATCTGCCTGCGGGCCAGAACCAGTTCTATGTCGGCCGTGCGCTGAGCGACCTGACGACGGGCCGCGCCGAAGCGCGCATCCAGACCTATCGCTTCGTCGGCGGGCTGGCCGGCGACTTCGGCGTGGGTGGCCGCAGCTTCGACTGGGAAGCCTCGGTCAACTACGGCCGTTCGCAGACCAAGGGCCGCAATTTCGAGCTGGACAACCAGAACTTCTTCAACGCGCTCGACGCCGTGCGCGACGCCAACGGCAACATCACCTGCCGCCCGGGCGTGGTGAACTCCACCGCCGACACGATCAGCAAGACCTGCGCGCCGCTGAACGTGCTGGGCATCGGCCAGGCCAGCCAGGCGGCGAAGGACTATATCTTCGCCATCGCCCGTCCGGTCTCGACCAACGAGCAGCTGGTGTTCAACGCCAACGTCACCGGCGCGATCGCGACGCTGTTCGGCAACGACGTCAGCATCTCGGCGGGCTATGAGCATCGCCGCGAGAAGACTTCGTTCGATCCCGGCAGCTTCTACTATGGCCAGGACAATGGCGACGGCACGCGCACCCAATATGGCCGCAGCATCCCGATCGACCCGCTGAGCGGCCGCTTCCACACCAACGAAGGCTTTGGCGAGCTCGTCATCCCGTTCGTCACCTCGAAGAACGGCATCAGCTGGCTGAAGACGGTCGAGTTCGACGGCGCCGCGCGCTATGTCGACAACTCGCTGTCGGGCGGCGACTGGGCATGGACCGCGGGAGGCCGCCTCGGCTTCATCTCGGACCTGACCTTCCGCGGCAACTACACCCGTTCGATCCGCTCGCC
Organism: Sphingomonas elodea ATCC 31461; assembly: GCF_000226955.1. GTDB lineage: Bacteria > Pseudomonadota > Alphaproteobacteria > Sphingomonadales > Sphingomonadaceae > Sphingomonas > Sphingomonas elodea. The sequence continues at coordinate 26,367 of NZ_AGFU01000005.1, read as the reverse complement.
GGCGATCACCGAGGCGTTCAACCCGACCTCGCGCGCCTTCGACAGCGGCGCCGATCCGTGCGACCTCAACAACTACCAGAGCGGCCCGAATCCGGCCGTGCGCCAGGCCAACTGCCGCGCTGCGGGCATCGACTCGCCAAACTTCGTGTCGAACTACAGCAACTTCACCGTGCCGGTGACGGTCTCGGGCAATCCGGGGCTGCGCAACGAGGTGGCGGACAGCTGGACGGCCGGCGCGATCATCCAGCCGCGCTTCGCCAAGAGCCTGACGATCGCGGTCGACTGGGTCGACATCAAGCTGAAGCAGGCGATCGTCTCGCTCGGCGGCGACGACATCCTCAACGCCTGCTACGATTCGGCCAGCTACCCGAACAGCTTCTGCGGGCTCGTCACCCGCGACGCGACGGGGCAGATCACCACGATCCGCGAGGGCTATTACAACGCCTCGTCCTACGAGACGTCGGGCCTGACGGTGACGGCGGCCTATCGCCTGCCGCTGTCGCGCCTGGGCGTGTCGAACGGCGGCGTGGCCGGCCTCTCGGTAAACTATTTCTACCGGGACAAGCTGGAGACGCGCGTCGGCGTGGGTGACATCAACCACCAGGCGGGCGAGATCGGCTATCCGCGCCACTCGGGCACGGCGAACTTCACCTACGAGAGCGATCACTTCAACGCCCTGGTGCAGGCCCAGTACACCGGCAAGGGCGCCTATGACCTCGACGAGGCGCCGAACACCCGGAACATCGCCGGCGTGAAGGACTGGTGGATGATCAACGCGACGCTGGGCGTGCGGGTGAACCAGCAGTTCGGCCTGAAGCTGATCGTCGACAACGTGTTCGACGTCAGCCCGCCCTATCCGGCCCCAGCCGGTGGCGGCACGACCACCTACTTCTCGGGCATCCTCGGCCGCTATGCGCGGATCGCGGCCAGCGTGAAGTTCTGATCGTTTATCCAAAATCGATCGGGAAGGGGCTTGGCGGATGCCGGGCCCCTTTTCGTCTGCGCCCTGTTTCGCATAAGGGATGGAGGATGGTCAGTCGGCTCCCCCTCCTGTGATCGTTCTTTCGCAGAGCAGCGCGGCGATCGCGGGCGCGGTGCTGGCCTTTGTGCTGATCGCCGCGGTGTGGGCGCTCTATGCCGGGCTGGCCGCGCGCGCGGCGGCGCGCACCGCCTATGAGCAGAACCGCCGGCTGCTGCGCTTTTCGCGGACCTCGCCCGCGTTGCCGATGGTGGTCCGCGCCGACGGCCGGATCGAGATGTCGCCGCGGCTTGCCGCCTGGCTGGGGCTGGACGGTCCGGTCGAGTCCCTCTCGCGGCTGTCGCAGAAGGATGCCGGGCTCGAGGCCGAGGACGTCGCGCTGCTCTCCGAGCAGGTGGAGGCGGCACAGCGGGCCGGCCAGTCCTTTCGGCTGTCGCTGCCGGTGCGCGGCTCCGAGCGGATGCTGTTGGTGCTGGGCGAGCGCGCCTCGGAAGCGGTCGAGACGCCGGGCAGCGTGCTGCTCTGGGTGCTGGACGCGACCGACAGCCAGGCCGAAGTCGGCGCGCTGGAGCGTGAGGCGGATCGGCTGCGCGCGGCCTTCGACGCGCTGACCGCGCTGATCGAGGCGGCGCCGATGCCGATGTGGTATCGCGGGCCCGACCTGCGGCTGCTGATGGTCAACACCGCCTATGTCCGCGCGGTGGAAGGGCGCGATGCCGAGGACGTCGTGGCGCGCGGGCTGGAACTGGTCGACGGCGCCGGGCTGGGCGGTCCGCTCGCCAATGCCGCGATCGCGCGCGACACGCAGGAGCCGCAATCGGCGGCGATGCCCGCGACCATCGCCGGCGCGCGCCGGATGCTCCGCCTGCACGACGTGCCGCTGCCGACGGGCGGCATCGCCGGCTTCGCGGTGGATATCGAGGAGCTGGAACGCGCGCGCGGCGGGCTGAAGCGCTTTGCCGAAGCGCAGCGGGCGATGCTCGACCGGATGTCCGCCGGCGTCGCGCAGTTCGGCTCGGACCGCAGCCTGGTCTTCTGCAACCAGCCCTTCCGCCGCCTGTTTGCGATGAAGAACGAGTGGCTGGCCGATCGCCCCGAATTCGATCGCGTGCTGGAGCGGATGCGCGAGGCGCGCAAGCTGCCCGACGTGCGCGACTTTCCGCACTGGAAGGCGGAGCGGCGCGAGTGGTTCACCGCGCCCGAAGCGGTGGAGGAAAGCTGGAGCATCGGCACCACCCATCTGCGCGTCGTCGCGCAGCCGCTGCCCGAAGGCGGGCTGCTGCTGATCTTCGAGGACCAGACCCAGCAGTTCGAGCTGCAACGCGAGCATGGCGAGATGCAGCAGGTGCGCACCGCCACGCTCGACAGCCTGGCCGAGGCGGTCGCGGTGTTCGGAAAGGGCCGGCTGCAGCTGTGGAACCGCAAGTTCCGCCAGGTCTGGGGTTTCGAGGACGGCTTTCTCGACGGCCACCCGCAGATCGGCACCTTGGTCAAGACGGCGGGCGGCAAGCTGGTCAATCCGGCCCGGGCCGAGATCATCGGCGACCTGATCCGCCTGGCGGCGAAGGACCGCCAGCAGCGCGGATCGAGCATCACCTTCGCCAATGGCCGGCATTTCGATATCGCCGCGGTGCCGCTGCCCGACGGCAACGCGCTGGTGACGATGCTCGACACCACCGATCGCCAGCGGGTCGAGCGCGCGCTGCGCGACCGCAACGAGGCGCTTGAGGCGGCGGACCGCGTCCGCACCGCCTTCGTCGCCAATATGAGCTACGAGCTGCGCACGCCGCTGACCTCGATCAAGGGCTTTGGCGAGATGCTGCAGGGCGGGTTCGCCGGCAAGCTGAGCGCCGACGGCAAGGAATATGTCGAAGCCATCCTGATGTCGGTCGATCGGCTGGGCGGGCTGATCGACGACGTGCTCGACCTCACCCAGAGCGAGGGCCAGCCGATCGAGCGCGAGACGGTCGATGTCGAGCTGGCGGCGACCAGTGCGGCAGACGTGATCGCGCCGCTCGCCAAGGGCAAGGCAATCGAGCTGGTGATCGAGGATGCAGGTACGGCGGGCGTGGTGCAGGGCGATGCCCGTCGCATCCGCCAGACGGTGGAGCACCTGCTGCGCCATGCCGTGTCGCATACCCCGGAGGGGGGCCGCGTGCTGCTCCACCTCGACGGCAATGCGCGGGTGGCGCGGGTGATCGTGAGCGACGACGGGCCGGGCATGGCGCCGGAGGCGGTGGCGCGGGCCTTCGATCGCTTCGCGCAGGTCGGCACCTCGCGCGGGGGCGATCGGGCATTGGGCCTGGGCCTGCCGCTGGCCAAGCAGTTCGTCGAGGCGCATGGCGGGCGGATCGAGCTGATCTCCGAGCCGGGGCAGGGGACGCTCGTCACGGTGGAGTTTCCGCGCGGATGACCGGAGAAGGCATGACGCTCGCCTCGCTGGAGGAGGCGCTGGCGCTGGGCGAACGACTGGCGGCGCTGGTCGGCCCCGGCGACGTGATCGCGCTGTCCGGCCCGCTCGGCGCGGGCAAGACCAGCATCGCGCGGGGGCTGCTCGCGGCGCTGGGGCTGGAGGGCGAGGCGCCGTCGCCGAGCTTCGCCATCGTCCAGCCCTATGATCCGCCCGAGGTGCGGCTGCCGGTGCTCCACGTCGACCTCTACCGGATCGAGGATCCGGACGAGGCCGAGGAACTGGGGCTCGACGATGCGCGGATCGATTCGCTGCTGCTGGTCGAATGGCCCGAGCGGCTGGGCGAGGACTATTGGCACGACGCCTTGTGGCTGACGCTGGACGTCGCGGCCGACGGCACCCGTCGCTTGACAGCGCGCGTGCCCTCGGCATGGGAAGCCCGATGGCCGTTGACATGACTCCGCCGCTTGCGGCGCCCGCCTTTCTCGCCTCCGCCGGTTGGGACGGGGCAGACATCCTGCCCGTCGCGGGCGATGCCTCGTTCCGCCGCTATTTCCGCGTGGTGGACGGCGGCCGCAGCGCGATCCTGATGGACGCGCCGCCGCCGCACGAGGATCCGCGCCCCTTCCTCGCGGTCGCGCGCTGGCTGACCCGCAACGGCTTTGCCGCGCCCGCGATCCTGCACGAGGATCTGGCGCAGGGTCTGGTGCTGCTCGAGGATTTCGGCGACATGCGCTTGCGCGAGACCGTCGATGCCGAGCCCACGCGCGAGCAGGGCCTGTACGGCGCCGCCGTGGACCTGCTGGTGCGGCTGCACCAAGTGGAAGCAGCGGTCGAGGCGCCCTATGACCTCGCCGTCTATCAGCGCGAGGTGGCGCTGTTCGTCGAATGGTATTGCCCGGCGGTGGGGCTGGAAACTGATCTCGCCGGCTATCGCGATGCCTGGGACGCCGTGCTGGCGCCGCTCGCCGATGGTCATCGCCCCGTCACGGTTCTGCGCGACTACCACGCCGAGAATCTGATGCTGATCGAGGGTGGCGAGGGCTTGGGACTGCTGGACTTTCAGGACGCACTTGCCGGCCATCCCGCCTATGACCTCGTCTCGCTACTGCAGGATGCGCGGCGGGACGTGCCCGAGGCGACCGAGGCGGCGATGCTGGCGCGCTATCGTGCGGCGACCGGCGCGGGCGCGGCGTTCGACATCGCCTATCACGTGCTCGGCGCGCAGCGGAACGCCAAGATTATCGGCATCTTCACCCGGCTGTGGAAGCGCGACGGCAAGCCGCGCTACCCGTCGCTCTGCCCGCGAGTATGGCGCTATCTGGAGCGCGACCTGGCCCATCCGGCGCTGAAGCCGGTGGCCGACTGGTTCGCCGCCAACGTGCCCGCGGAGAAGCGCGGCGACCCGATGCAGGTGGCGGCATGACGATCTATTCGCTGCGCCCGCAGCCGGCGGCACCCGTGCCCAAGACCGCGATGGTGATGGCGGCGGGGCTCGGCAAGCGGATGCGCCCGCTCACCGTCACCCGCCCCAAGCCGCTGATCGACGTGGCCGGCAAGCCGCTGATCGACCATGTCTTCGATCGGCTGGGCGCCGCGGGCGTCGAGCGCGCGGTGGTCAACGTCCATTATCTCGCCGACCAGCTCGAGGCGCATCTGCGCGCGCGGGTGAAGGGCATGGAACTGCTGATCTCGGACGAGCGCCGCCAGTTGCTGGAGACCGGCGGCGGGCTGGTGCAGGCGCGGGAGATGCTGGGCGATGCGCCCTTCCTGTGCGTCAACAGCGACAATCTCTGGGTCGACGGCCCCAGCGATGCGATCCGCTTGCTCTCGGCACAGTGGGACGACGCCAGGATGGACGCGCTGCTGCTGCTCGTCCCGCAGGCGCGCGCCGCCTGCCATCGCGGCCAGGGCGACTTCCGCCTCGATGCCTTCGGGCGCATCACCGAGCGGCGCAAGCCGGGCCGGCTGGCGCCGTTCGTCTATACTGGCGTGCAAATCCTCTCGCCCCGTGTGATCCGCGACTGGCCGGAAGGGCCGTTCTCGACCAACCTGTTCTGGAACCGGGCGATGGAAGAAGGCCGGCTGTGGGGCGCGGTGCATCAGGGGCTGTGGTTCGACGTCGGCTCGCCCAAGGCCATCCGCGAGACCGAGCTGGCGCTAGCGGAGCTCTGATCAACCCCGTTTTTCACGCGAGCATAAGCGGGGGCGTACCCGCCGCACTTGCGGTCCCCGGGGGACGCTGGCAGTCCGACATGATGCGAAGAAGTGAGCCGGACGTGGCAGCTATCGACTGGTCAGCGGTGGAGCGGGTCACGTTCTTCAAGCGTGACGAACTGACGACCGACCTCGTCTGCTGCGAAATCGACGGGGGCACTCGGCAATGGCTCTTCCATGAAGAGATGCGGGGTTGGACTGTCCTGCAAGCGCGACTGGCGACGCTACCGGGATTTCGCGGCGACTGGTTCGTTCACGTATCGCAACCGGCCTTTGCGGCAAGTTCCTTCCTGGCATACGCGCGATGACCACGAACGCCCTCCACGTCTACACCATCCCGCCGCATCGCGCCTTTGCCGATGCGCTGGCGATCGGGCTGATCCGCCGCTTCGGCGGCGATCCCCTGCGGCTGGCGCGCGGTGTGGTGCTGCTGCCCAACAACCGCGCCAAGCGGGCGATGCAGGATGCGTTCGTGCGCGAGAGCGGTGGCGGGCTGCTGCTCCCCCGGCTGGTCGCGATCGGTGATCCCGAGCTGGACGAGGCGGTGTTCGAGACGGTGGACGATGCCGAGCCGGTGCCGCCGGCCGTCGATCCGCTCCAGCGGCGGATGATCCTGGCCCGGCTGCTCCAGGCGCACGACGCGCGGCTCGACGCGGCCGAGGCGGTGCGACTGGCGGGCGACCTGGGCACCACGCTCGACCAGCTGCTGGTCGAGGAAGTCGCGCCGCAGCGGCTGCGCAACCTGGAGCTGGCGCCCGAGCTTTCGGCGCATTGGGAGCGCTCGCTCGCGCTGTTCGAGATCGTGCTCACCCGCTGGCCCGCCGAACTGGCCGGGCTGGGCCGCGTCGACCTGCCCGAGCGGCGGCGGCGCCTGCTCGATCGGGTATCGGCCCGCTGGAAGGCGGCGGCGCCGGGCGGGTTCGTCTGCGCGGCGGGCATCACCACGGCGGCGCCGGCGATCGCACGGCTGCTGCGCGTGGTCGCGGGGTTGCCCGAGGGGATGGTCGTGCTGCCCGGCCTCGCCACCGCGATGGGGGACGAGGAATGGGGCGCGCTCGGGCCGCACAAGCCCGATCCCGTCACCGGCCGGCGGCGGCGCAACCTGGAGACGCATCCGCAATTCCACCTGAAGCTGCTGCTCGACCGGATGGGCGTGGGCCGCGGCGAGTTCCAGCAATGGCGCGTCGCCAGCGAGCTCGACGCGCCGCCGGCGCGCAGCAAGGCGATCGCCTCGGCGATGCAGCCGCCCGATCTCACCCACCACTGGACCCGCCTGCCTGCCGGCGAGCGGCGGCTGGACGGCGTTCGTGCGCTCGAACTGGCGACGCCGGCCGAAGAGGCGCAGGCGATCGCGCTGGCGCTGCGCGAGGCGCTGGAGACGCCGGCGCGCACTGCCGCGCTGGTCACGCCCGATCGCGCGCTCGCCCGGCGCGTGGCGGCGCATTGCGCGCGCTGGGGGATCGCGGTCGATGATTCGGCGGGCCAGCCGCTGTCGCTGACCCCGCCGGGCACGCTGCTGCTCGCGCTCGCAGATGCCGCAGCCCAGGCCTTCGCGCCGATGCCGCTGCTGACGCTGCTCAAGCACCCGCTCGTACGGCCGAACGATCGCGCGGCATGGCTGGACGGCGCGCGGGCGCTGGATCTCGCGCTGCGGGGCCCGCGGCCGGCGCCGGGGCTGGCCGGGGTCGACGGCCATCTCGCGGACCAGGGCGGGCGGGACGGGGCGCTGCGGCGCACCGCTGCCGGGTGGTGGGAGGCGGCGCGGACGCTGCTCGCGCCGCTGGAGAACGTGTTCGCGGGTGGACCGCAGCCTTTGGCGCGACTCGTCGCGGCACTGCGCGAAGCGGCGCAGGCGCTGGGTGGCGACATGCTGTGGAGCCGCGAGGACGGCCGTGCCGCCGCGCTGCTGCTCGACGATCTCGAGCGCGAGGCCGCGCACGGCCCGGCGCTCGCCGAGCCCGACAGCCTTGCGCCGATGCTCCGCACGCTGATGGACGAGGTGGCGGTGCGGCCGCCGCAGGGCGGGCATCCGCGGCTCGCGATCCTCGGCCTGATCGAGGCGCGGCTGCACAGCGCCGACCTGATGATCCTGGGCGGTCTCAACGAGGGCGTCTGGCCGGGCCTGCCCGCGCCCGACCCGTGGCTGGCACCGCGCATCCGCGCCGAGCTGGGGCTGCCGGGGCTCGAGCGGCGGATCGGCGTCTCCGCCCATGATCTGGCGATCGGGCTGGGGGCCAAGCAAGTACTGCTCACCCGCGCGCGCCGCGATGCGAGCGCGCCCACCATCGCCTCGCGCTTCTGGATGCGGCTGGAGGCGCTGTCGGGCGGCCTGGAGCGGGCGGACGATCTCGCCGGCTGGATGGCCGCGATCGACGCGCCGGGGGCCTTCGCGCCGGTCGCCCGCCCGGAGCCCGCGCCGCCCGCGAAGGACCGGCCCAGGGTCATCTCCGTTACCGAAGTCGACCGGCTGAAGGCGGACCCCTATGCCTTTTACGCCCGGCGGATGCTGCGGCTGCTGCCGCTCGATCCCGTCGATGCCGATCCCAGTGCCGCGTGGCGCGGCACCGCGGTCCATGACGTGCTCCAGAAATGGTTCGAGGAGGATGACTGCCGCCCCGATCTGCTGCGCGTGCGCGCCGAGGCGATGCTGGCCGACACCCGCACCCACCCGCTGATCCGCGCGCTGTGGCAGCCGCGGCTGATCGAGGCGATCGACTGGATCGCCGGCGAGCTCGCCGAACAGGGGGCCCGGGGCCGTACGGTGCTGGCGGTGGAGCAGGACGGTTCGATCGACTTTGCCGGCGTCACGCTGCGCGGCAAGTTCGACCGGGTCGACCGGCTGGACGAGGGCGCGCTGGCGATCGTCGACTACAAGACCGGCCAGCCGCCGAGCACCCGCGCGGTGAAGGCGGGGTTCAGCCTGCAGCTGGGACTGCTGGGGCTAATCGCCGAGCGCGGGGGCTTCAAGGGCATCGAGGGTGCGGCGCGGGCGTTCGAATATTGGTCGATGGCGCGCAATCCGAAGAGCGGCGGCTTCGGCTTCGTCGACTCGCCGGTCGATCCGAAGAAGCGCGAGCCGGTGCCGGCCGAGGACTTCGTCTCGATCGCCGCCGAGCATTTCACGACGGCGGCCGGCGAGTGGCTGACCGGGGATCGCCCGTTCACCGCCAAGCTGGTGCCCGAATATGCCCCCTATGCGGAATATGACCAGTTGATGCGACGCGACGAATGGTATGGGCGTGATTGAGCTTTTTCGTACTCCTGCGAAAGCAGGAGCCCAGGGCCACGACGGACTCCCTAGCGACTCCTGGGCCCCTGCTTTCGCAGGGGTGCGGGTTGGGGGAACCCGCCCATGAGCCGCAGCCCCGCCAAGCTCCACCCGCTGAAGGGCAACCAGAAGCGCGCCAGCGATCCCACGCGGCATATCTGGCTGTCCGCCTCGGCCGGCACCGGCAAGACGCAGGTGCTCGCCGCGCGCGTGTGGCGGCTGCTGCTCGCCGGCACCGACCCGTCCGCGATCCTTTGCCTCACCTTCACCAAGGCCGGCGCGGCCGAGATGTCCGAGCGGATCACCGGCCGGCTTGCGCATTGGGTGCGGGCGGACGATGCCGAACTGGTCGCCGATCTGGAGGCGCTGGGCGAGAGCATCGGGCCCGAGAGCCGGGCGGCCGCGCGCACGCTGTTCGCCAAGGTGCTCGATGCCCCCGGCGGCGGCATCCGCATCCAGACGATCCACAGCTTCTGCCAGTCGCTGCTCGCCGCCTTCCCGATCGAGGCCGGGCTGGTCCCCGGCTTCCGTCCGCTGGAGGCGCGCGAGGAGGCGGTGCTCGCCCGCGAGACGCTGGCCGAGATGCTGGTCGATGCGCGACGCGAAGGCCGCGAGGGCGTGATCGAGGCGATCGGCGCGCTCTCCTTGCGGCTGGGCGAGGGCGGGGCGGAAGGCTTTCTGCAGGAATGTGCGCGGGCTGGCGACGCGCTGGAGGCGCTGCCCAGCGGCATCCAGCCCTGGCTGCGACGGGCATTCGACTTGCCCGCCGGGGATATTCGAGAATCACTCGCAATAAGCTGTGGCGATGACGATTTCGATTTGCGAACGCTACGCAATATCGCTTCCGCCAATGCTGCCTGGGGCACCGCGCGCGGCCTAGAGCGCGCCGACGTGATCGCCGCCTGGCTGGCACGCTCGCCCGAGGCGCGGGCCGAGACGCTGGCCGATCTCCACCTCGTCTGGGCGACCGCCAAGGGCGATCCGCGCAGCTTCGCCAAGGGGCAGGCGCCGCAGGATCCCGACTATGCCGAGGCGGCGATGCGGCTGCACGGCCGCTGTGCCGACCTGCTCGCGATGCGGGTTCGCGCCGCCTATGCCGATCTGCTCGCGCGCGGGCTGGAAGCGGGCCGCGAGTATGCCCGCGCCTATGCCGCCGCCAAGCGCCGGCTGGGCGCGGTGGATTTCGACGACCTGATCGGCCGCACCATCGCGCTGCTGCGCGAGCCCGGCATGGGCGAATGGGTGCGCTACAAGCTCGATCAGGTGACCGAGCACGTCCTGATCGACGAGGCGCAGGATACCAATCCGCGGCAATGGGCGATCGTCTCGGCGATGGCCGACGAGTTTTTCGCGGGCGAGGGCGCGCGCGGCGAGCGGCTGCGCACGCTGTTCACCGTGGGCGACTACAAGCAGGCGATCTTCGGCTTTCAGGGCACCGATCCGATCTTCTTCCAGGCGGCGTTCGAGCGGTTCAAGCGGCTGGCCAATTTCCGCCCCGGCTATGAGGCCGAGGTGCGCGCACTGGAGTCGCTCTCGCTCACCCACAGCTTCCGTTCGACCCGGCCGGTGCTGGAGTTCGTCGATACCGCGCTCGGCCTGCTGCCGGCACCCGGCATGGGGCCGATGAGCGACAGCGAGCCGCACGCCAGCGAAGTGCCCGGCCCCGGCACGGTGACGCTGTGGCCGCCGGTGATCGAAGGCGGCAGCGACGCCGACGAGGAGGAATGGATCGGCGACGCCACCCGGGCGCTCGCCGCCCGCATCGCGCGGGCGATCAAGGGCTGGATCGGCACGCTGCCGCTTTCCGCCAAGGGGCGGATGCTCGCGCCCGGCGACGTGATGGTGCTGGTCAAGCGGCGCGGCGAGCTCGCCTCGCTGATCGTCGCACGGCTCTATGCCGAGGGGGTCCCGGTGGCCGGCGTCGACCGGCTGCGGCTCAACGCGCCGCTGGCGGTGCAGGACCTGCTGGCGGCGATCCGCTTCGCGCTGCAGCCCGAGGACGATCTGTCGCTGGCGTCGCTGCTGGTCTCGCCGCTGATCGGCTGGACCCAGGAGGAGCTGATGGCCGCGGCGGTGCGTCAGCGCGGCGGGCTGTGGCGCCACCTGCGCGAGACCCAGCCGGCCGAGCGGCTGGCGCCGCTTTACGATCTGCTGCGCCGTGCCGACCTCGCCACGCCCTATCGCTTCCTGGAGGAGATCCTGTCGGGCCCAATGCAGGGGCGGCGCAAGCTGCTGCTGCGCTTGGGCGAGGAGGCGCGCGATCCGATCGAGGAACTGCTCAACGCAGCCCTTACCTTCGAGACGCGGGCGACGCCGTCGCTCCAGCGTTTCCTCGACTGGTTCGATCGCGGCGATGTCGAGATCGTGCGCGATGCGGCGCAGCCGCAGCCGGCGGTGCGGGTGATGACGGCGCACGGCTCCAAGGGCCTGCAGGCGCCGCTGGTGATCCTGGCGGATGCGACGGTGGACCCGACGCGCAGCCCGCGCAGCTTCCTCAAATGGGCGCCGGAGGGCGAGGAGAAATTCCCGATCTTCCGTCCGCGCAGCGCCGAGCGCGGCGGCGCGCTGGCCGAGGCATTGGCCGAGGCCGATGCCCGCGAGCTGCAGGAGCATTGGCGGCTGTTCTACGTCGCGGCGACCCGCGCGGAGGAGCGGCTGGTGATCGCCGGCGCGCTCGGCCCCCAGGCCAGGGGCGAGCCGCCCAGGGCGAGCTGGTATGCCGCCAGCGCCGCCGCGCTCGATGCGCTGGGCGTGGCCGAGGACGAGGCGGGCGTGCGTGACTTTCACGGCGTGGTGCCGCAGGCCCCGGTCCGCCCGGTGGCGGCGCACGCCTCGCGCGCGGCGGCACCCGCGCCGGCCGTGCCCGGCTGGCTCCATGTGCGCGCGCCCGAAGAGGCGCGGCCCCCGCGACCGCTCGCCCCCTCGTCGCTGGGCGAGGATCGGGTGTCCGATCCGCCGCCGGGGCCGGCGCTGCGCGCCGCCGCCGAGCGCGGGCGGTTGCTCCACGCGCTGTTCGAGCGCCTGCCCGGCGTTGCGCCCGAGGCGCGGCGGACCTCGGCGGATCGCTGGCTGGCGGGGGCGTGCGCCATCGCCGATCCGGCCGAACGGGCCGCGCTGATCGACGCCGCCTTGGCGGTCACCGAAGACCCGCGCTTCGCCGAGCTGTTCGGCCCCGACGCGCTGGGCGAGGCGCCGATCGCCGCGGTGGTGGCGGACGGGGTCGTCGTCTCCGGCACCGTCGACCGGCTGGTGGTGCTGCCCGATCGCGTTCGGGTCGTCGACTTCAAGACCGGGCGGCGGGCGCCGGCCTCGCTGGGCGACGTGCCGCCCTATCATTTGCGGCAGATGTCGGCCTATGTCGCGGCGCTGCGGGTGATCTTTCCGGATCGCGCGGTGGAGGCGGCGCTGCTCTATTCGGCGGGGCCTTCCCTCTTTGTCCTGCCGGAGGATCTTCTCGACGCGCACAAGCCGGGCTACGGGGCCTAGCAGCAAAGTTTGGCCCGCCGCGCTTGAGCGGCGGGGCCGGCATCCATAGATTGCCGGTCGACACGATATTCAGGAGACTATGACATGGCCACTCTGGCGACCACCGACGCCAATTTCGAAACCGACGTGCTGCAGGCCGACAAGCCCGTGATCGTCGATTTCTGGGCGGAATGGTGCGGTCCGTGCCGCATGATCGCCCCGGCGCTGGAGGAGCTCTCGGAAGAGCTGGCCGATCAGGTGCAGATCGTGAAGATCAACATCGACGAGAATCCCGATGCGCCGACCAAATATGGCGTGCGCGGTATCCCGACGATGATCCTGTTCAAGAACGGCCAGCAGACCGCCACCCAGGTCGGCGCGCTGCCGAAGAGCGGCATCAAGCACTGGATCGAGCGCGAGCTCTGATCGCGTGCTCTGCGGCTCCCCGTCCGTTCGCGGGCGGGGAGCGCGGGCTTCAGCCGAACAGCAATGCCGTCGCGCGCTGGCCCAGTTCGGGCGTCGATGCCGCGACGATACCCACGCCCTCGTCATCGATGCGATAGGGGCTGCCGTCCCACCGCCCGACATAGCCGCCGGCTTCGGTGAGGAACAGCGCGCCCGGCGCGTGATCCCACACCAAGGTCCGCCGGAACACGGCGACATCATTCTGGCCGAGCACCAGTCGCGGATAATTCTCGGCGGCACAGCGCGGCAGCGGCACAATCTCGAACGCTTGCGCGAAGCGCGCGGCGCGGGCGGCATGCTCTTCCTCCGACTGTCCGACCTTCGACACCGCCGCGAGTGGGCGCGCGGCGCCGCTGGCGCGTGCGCGCACCGGCGCATCGTTCAGGAACGCGCCGCCGCCCAGCACCGCATGGCACATCCGCTCGGCGACCGGATCGTAGAGCCAGCCGGCCTGGGTCACGCCGTTTTCGACCAGCGCGATCATGATCCCGAAGGGCGGCTGGCCGGCGGCGAAATTGGCGGTGCCGTCGATCGGATCGATGATCCACGCGCGCGCCGCGGTCGCCTGCTCCATCAGCGCCGGATCGGCGGCACAGGCTTCCTCGCCGACGATCACCGCGTCGCCGTCGATCGCCGCAAGCCCCTCGGTCAGGCGCAGTTCGGCCTCGCGATCGGCGATCGTCACCAGTTCGCCGGGGGTCTTTTCCAGCACCTCCTCCGCCGCGAGGTTGCGAAAGCGAGGCATCACCACCGCCTCGGCCACGGAACGCATCAGCGCGGAGACGGCTTCGTGGTGGCGATGCATGGGCTCAGCTCCGATAGTCGGCGTTGATCGAGATATAGCCGTGCGTGAGATCGCAGGTCCAAACCGTCGCGCGGCCCTCGCCAAGCCCCAGGTCGACGCCGATTTCCACCTGCTGCCCCTTGAGGTGCGCGGCGACCGGCGCCTCGTCATAGCCCTCGACTGCGAGACCCTCGCGCGCCACCTGGGTGGTGCCGAAGCGGATCGCGAGCCTGTCGCGCTCGGCGGGTTCGCCGGCCTTGCCCACGGCCATCACGACGCGACCCCAATTGGCGTCCTCGCCCGCGATCGCGGTCTTCACCAGCGGCGAATTGGCGATGGACATGGCAATGCGGTGCGCGCTGCGGTCGCTCTCCGCGCCCTCGACGGTGATTGCGATCAGCTTCTGCGCGCCTTCGCCGTCGCGGACGACGAGCAGCGCGAGCTGGCGGCAGAGATCGGCGAGCGCGGCGCGGAAGGCGTCGGCGCCGTCATCCTCGTCGCTGGCGAGGGGGGCATTGCCCGCCTTGCCGGTGGCGAAGGCGAGGACGGTGTCGCTGGTCGAGGTGTCGCCGTCCACCGTGATGCACGAGAAGCTGGTGCCGTTGGCCTCGCTCAGCGCGCGCTGGAGGAACACCGGGTCGACCGCGGCATCGGTAAAGACATAGCCGAGCATCGTCGCCATGTCCGGGGCGATCATGCCCGATCCCTTGATGATGCCGGCCAGCGTGACGGTGCGGCCGTCGACTACCGCGGTGGTCACCGCGCCCTTGGCGAAGGTGTCCGTGGTCATGATCGTCGCGGCGGCCTGCTCCCAGCTGCACGGCTCGGCGACATAGGCGGCGTCGAGCCCGGCCTCGGCCTTGTCGATCGGCAGCGGCACGCCGATCACACCGGTCGAGGAGACGAACACGTCCGAGGGATCGCAGCCGAGATGCTGCGCGGTGCGGGCGGCGATCGCCTCGACGGCGGCGCGGCCGCGATTGCCGGTGAAGGCGTTGGAGTTGCCTGCATTCACCACCAGCGCCCGTGCCTTGCCGAGCGGCAGTGCCTTGCGGCACCATTCCACCTCGGGTGACGGGCATTTGCTGGTCGTCATCACCCCCGCGACGCTGGTTCCCTCGTCGAGCGTGACGAAGGTGAGGTCGCAGCGATCCCAGTTCTTGTACCGCGCCCGGGCGACGCGCAGCGTGACGCCGGGAATCGCGGGCAAGGCGGGGAAGGGGAGCGCGAGCGGGGAGGTGCTGGTGGACATGGAAATCCCTCCGGTTAAAGTGCGGCGCGTGCTTCGTGCATGGGGGGAGAAAGATCAATGCTTTTGGTGATGGCGCTGCTGGCGGCGCAGGCAACGACGGAAGCTTCTGTGAAGCCGATCCCTAGAGGTGATGCGCCATGGATCACCAACGACGACTATCCAGTGGAAGAGGCGCGCGCCCACCATGAGGGTGTCGTCGGGTTCGCACTGCAAGTGGATGTGCTCGGCCACGCGGTGAAGTGCGATGTGACCGCAACCAGCGGATATGTCGGCCTGGACAAGCAAACCTGCTTCCTGATGATGCGCCGAGCGCGCTTCAACCCGGCGCTAGAGAATGGGCGCGCGCTGGACTCGCGCGTGACAGGCAACTTCACGTGGCGCCTGGGCAACGCGCCGCCCTATCGCAATGGTGTTGATGGCGGCGTAGGCGTGGCAGCGCCGGTTCCGCCGGGTGCATTGCAGCTGACGGTGGAGAGGCTGCCATCGGATTATCGGCAGCCGGCGAGAGCGTCGGTATCGTTCGGGACCGACCAACGCGTGGTCGATTGTCGCGTCCTGGAGTCGAGTGGAAACAGTGCAATCGATCGTGCGGCCTGCGGGCAATTGCGGGCGCTCGCCACGGCGCCGTCCTTGAAAGCGGGAGCAGCGGCGGCCAAGACTGCGGAATACATCGTCTCATTCCGCGCCGACACGCCGGCCAAGCCCTAGCTTTTGATTAGACGAACCGTGCGTCGATCCCTATGTGTCGTGCGTTGCGGCTCATCGGTTGCGACATAATCACCGTGTAACACAGGGTTTCGCTTGGAACTGCTGCTGCTCCTTACTGCGCTTTTCGCGAGCCTGACCGGCGTGTCGGGCGAGCGTGGGCTGCGCGCCGTTCAGGGCGTGGCCGTGGTGCGCGTGGCGGAAGCGGCGCAGGCCTCCGTGCAGCCCTCGCGCGCCATCATGGCCGCCGCAGCCGCGCTGCCGGCCCTGCCGCTTGTGGCTTCCCTGCCGGTGTTCCACCGCGCCGCCGAACCGCGGCCTGGGCTTCGCCTCGCCTTCGAGCAGCGGCGCGAATAGCGTTTCCGGCCCGCATGCCGGGCCGTCCTCCCTTCCGTCGCCGCGCCTCGGTCGCGCGGCACGCCCCGTGATGGCTTCGCCGCTTTCGGCCGCCGTTGCGCACCCCCATCCAACAGGTCAGGATTTCGCATGTTCGGCGGTATTGCCAAGTCGCTTTTCGGTTCGTCCAACGATCGCTACGTCAAGTCCCTGAAGCCGATCGTCCAGAAGATCGCCAGTTTCGAGCCGACGCTCCAGGCGATGGACGACGACACGCTCGCCCAGCAGACGATCAAGTTCCGCGAACAGCTGGCCAACGGCGCCAAGCTCGACGACCTGCTGCCCGAGGCCTTCGCCACGGTGCGCGAGGCCGCCCGCCGGGTGATCGGCCAGCGCCATTACGACGTGCAGATGGTCGGCGGCATCGTGCTCCATCGCGGCGAGATCGCCGAGATGCGCACCGGCGAGGGCAAGACGCTCGTCGCGACGCTCGCCACCTATCTGAACGCGCTGCCGGGCAACGGCGTCCATGTCATCACCGTCAACGACTATCTCGCCCGCCGCGACGCCGAGTGGATGGCGCAGGTCTATGGCTTCCTGGGTCTCACCACCGGCGTGATCGTGCCCAACCTGTCCGACCAGCAGCGCCGCGACGCCTATGCCTCGGACATCACCTACGGCACGAACAACGAGTTCGGCTTCGACTATCTGCGCGACAACATGAAATATGATCGGGCGAGCATGGTGCAGCGCCCGTTCAACTACGCGATCGTCGACGAGGTCGATTCGATCCTGATCGACGAGGCCCGCACCCCGCTGATCATCTCCGGCCCGACCGACGACCGGTCCGAGCTCTACCTGAAGGTGGACGCCGTGGTGAAGCAGCTCGATGCCTCGACCTATGAGAAGGACGAGAAGCAGCGCACCATCGTGCTGACCGAGGAGGGCACCGAGACGGTGGAGCGGCTGCTCGAGGATGCCGGGGTGCTGGTCGGCGCCAACCTGTACGACTTCGAGAATACCCAGGTCGTCCACCACCTCAATCAGGCACTGCGCGCGAACGTGATGTTCAAGCGCGACACCGATTACATCGTCAAGGACGGCAAGATCGTCATCATCGACGAGTTCACCGGCCGCATGATGGACGGCCGCCGCTGGTCGGACGGCCTCCACCAGGCGGTGGAAGCCAAGGAAGGCGTGACCATCGAGCCGGAGAACCAGACGCTCGCCTCGATCACCTTCCAGAACTATTTCCGCATGTACCCGAAGCTCGGCGGCATGACCGGCACCGCCTCCACCGAAGCGGCCGAGTTCTACGACATCTACAAGATGAACGTCGTCACCATCCCGACCAACCTGCCGGTGCAGCGCGTCGACGAGGAGGACGTGTTCTACAAGTCGACCGAGGACAAGTTCGCGGGCATCGCCAAGACGATCAAGCAGCATGCCGAGCGCGGCCAGCCGGTGCTGGTCGGCACCGTCTCGATCGAGAAGTCGGAAATGCTGTCCGAGTTCCTGCACCGCGAAGGGGTGAAGCACGAGGTGCTGAACGCCCGCTTCCACGAGAGCGAGGCGCATATCGTGGCGCAGGCGGGCCGGCTTGGCGCGGTGACCGTATCCACCAACATGGCCGGTCGCGGCACCGACATCCAGCTGGGCGGCAACGTCGAGTTCCGGGTGGCGGACGAACTGCGCGACATGCCGGAGGGCCCGGAGCGCGACGCCGCGATCGAGCGGATCAAGGCGGAAGTCGCGGCCGAGAAGGAGCAGGTCAAGGCCGCCGGCGGGCTGTTCGTGCTCGGCACCGAGCGCCATGAAAGCCGCCGCATCGACAACCAGCTGCGCGGCCGTTCGGGCCGCCAGGGCGATCCGGGGCTCAGCCGCTTCTATCTCAGCCTCGACGACGATCTGCTGCGCATCTTCGGCTCGAACACGCTGTTCGCCCGCATGATGCGCTCCAGCCTGGAAGACGGCGAGGCGATGCCGCCGTCGCGCTGGCTGAGCAAGGCCATCGAGACCGCGCAGCGCAAGGTCGAGGCGCGCAACTATGACATCCGCAAGCAGGTCGTCGAATATGACGACGTGATGAACGACCAGCGCAAGGTCATCTACGAGCAGCGCGCCGACATCATGGATGCCGATACCGTCGGCACCGTGGTGGAAGACATGCGCCACGAGACGGTCAACGCGATCGTCGGCGAGGCCTGCCCGCCCAACAGCTATCCCGAGCAGTGGAACGTCGAGGGCCTGAAGACCCGCCTCGCCGACACGCTGAACCTCGACCTGCCGGTCGACCAGTGGGTGAAGGACGAGGAGGCGATCGATCCGGAGATCCTCGAAGAGCGCATCCGCGAGGCCGCCGATGCGGCGATCGCCGAGAAGGCGACGGACCTGGAGCCGGAGACCTGGACCTCGATCGAGAAGTCGATCCTGCTCCAGAACCTGGACCATCACTGGAAGGAGCATCTCGCGATGCTCGACGCGCTGCGCCAGGTCGTTCACCTGCGCGCCTATGCGCAGAAGACGCCGATCAACGAGTATAAGCACGAGGCGTTCTCGATGTTCCAGCGGATGCTCGACACGATCCGCGAGGATGTGACGCGCACCATGGCGTTCGCCCAGTTCCGCATGGCACCGCCGCCGGAACTGCCGGAGCTGCCGGCGTTCCTGACGACGCATATCGATCCGCTGACCGGCGAGGACAACAGCGCGGACTGGGACGGCGGCTCGGCCGGGCTGGTGACCACGCGCCTGCCGCAGCTGAGCATCCCGCAGCCGACCGGCGACGAGTTCGGCGCGGATCCCTCGCAGTGGGTCGGGCTGGTCAGCCGCAACGCGCCGTGCCCATGCGGCTCGGGGCAGAAGTACAAGCACTGCCACGGCCAGGTGGCGTAACCGCGATGCGCCCCCGCCCGGTTGCGGGAGGGGGCACAAAGGGAAAGGGCGGCGCCGGGGTCTCCGGCGCCGCCCTTTTTTGTATCCGCTTGCCCGCGATCAGCGGGTCTGCGGCATCTGGATCCGTGCGCCGAGGCGCTCCTTCACCGCGCGTGCGTCGAACGCCCGCACATTGTCGACCGGCTTGGGACCCTTGCCCATCACGATATCGGCAATGGCCTCATAGCGATCCACGGTGCGGATATCGAAGCCCGGACCGAAGAAGGGATCACCCCAGAAGGGATCCCAGCCGCGCCAGCCCCAGCCCGGATTGTGGAAACGCCAATAGGGCCCCCAGCCGCCGCCCCAGGCACCGAAGCCGCCGCCTGCCAGGCCGGGCGTGGTGTAGGTCTGCGTCTTCTTCTCGGTCTCGCGATCGGCGAGGACGAAATAGTCATAGCCGTTCTGCAACGTCAGCTCGGCCGCCCGGTAGAGCAGGTAACGCTCCACCGTTTCGCGCGAGGTCAGGCTGTTGCCGGAGAAGCTCACCCGGAAACGATTCTCTTCGATCTGTTCGTCCGAATAGCCGTTGCGGACCGATCCGCTCGCCGAGGCGGGCTGGTACGGCGTGGCGGTCATGCACGAAGCAAGCGAGAGGCTGCCTGCGACCGTGAGGCCGAGTGCTGCGAGACGCCGGCCCTTCTTTGATAAGATTGGCATTGTTCCTCCGAAACTTAACAAGCGAATACTCTCGCCTCGAGCCCCTCGAACGCACGGGCCGGCGAAACTCTCCCGCGCGCTCACGCGGTGAGGCGTGGCACAGCCACGATTGACCGTTGCTGAACGGGAGATGTCAACCTAGCCTTTCCGGCACTTCGCGCGCGTCCTTGTCGAGCGCGGCGTGCGGCGCCATCGCCTCCCACGGGAAGACGAACCAGTCCTTCTGAACGGTGCGGTCGATGGTCTGCGCGCCATACTCCACCCGCTGCGACGAGCGGACATTGTCCATCAGCACGGCGAAGCGGACCTGCTCGGCCACTGCGCCCTGATCGGCGAGTGCCGCGCGGAGCTCGCCGATCGTCTTGCCGCTGTCGTTGATGTCCTCGACGAACAGCAGCCGCTCGCCGTCGCGGGTACGCCGGGCGAGTACGGCGACCAGCTCCTCGCCGAACTGGGCGATGCGGGTGGAATGGTCGATCGAGACCAGCGGCAGTCCGATCCGGTGCGACAGATAGACCGCCGGGGTAAGCCCGCCGCGCCCGACACCGACCAGCAGGGTAGGGTGCCAGTCCGCCACCGCCTCGGCAATGGCGTGGACCCCGGCGACGAGCTGGTCATGGGTGAAGTGGGTGAAGACGATGTCGCCCATCACGCCGCCTCCGCAACCCAGGCGTCGATCGCCGCGCAGTGCGCCGCGACGGCCTCGTCGGGGAGGAAGGAGCCGAGGAAGCTGTTGCGAGCGAGCGTGGCGAGCTGTTGCTTGGTGAGGCCCCGGCCACGCGCTACCGCGCGGTAATTCTCGCCGACATAGCCGCCGAAATAGGCCGGGTCGTCCGAGTTGACGGTCGCGCGCAGGCCCAGTTCCAGCATCCGGTCGATCGGGTGGGCGTCGATGGTCTCCACGTTGCACAGCTTGACGTTGGACAGCGGGCAGACGGTGAGCGTCATCCCCGAGCGCGCCAGCCGCGCGACGAGCGCCGGATCGTCCAGGCTGCGATTGCCATGGTCCAGCCGGTCGACCTGGAGCAGGTCCAGCGCCTCGCGGACATAGTCGGCGGGGCCTTCCTCGCCGGCATGGGCGACGCGCTTGAGGCCCTTTGCGGCGGCAGCGGCGAAGACGCGGGCGAACTTGGAGGGCGGATGGCCCAGTTCGGACGAATCGAGGCCGACGCCGGCGATGCGGTCCAGCCAGGGCTCGGCGGCTTCCAGCGTGCGGAAGGCGTCTTCCTCGTCGAGGTGACGCAGGAAGCACAGGATCAGCTGCGAGGAGACCCCGAGCCGCCGCTCGGCCTCTGCCATGCCCGCCACCAGCCCTTCGACCACCGTGCCCATCGCGATGCCGCGGGCGGTGTGCGTCTGGGGATCGATGAAGATCTCGGCATGGCGCACGCCGTCCGCCGCGGCGCGTTCGAAATAGGCGATCGCGAGGTCGCGGAAATCGGCCTCGGTGCGCAGCACGTCGGCGCCGGCATAATAGATGTCGAGAAAGTCCTGCAGGTTGGAGAATTCATAGGCCGCGCGCACCGCCTCGACGCTGTCGAAGGGGATGGCCACGCCGTTGCGCCGCGCGAACTCGAACATCTGCTCGGGCTCAAGGCTGCCTTCGATGTGGAGATGGAGTTCGGCCTTGGGCAGGCCGGCGATGAAGGCGTCCAGATTTTCCATCGCCCGACCATCGCAGCGGCCACCGCGAGTCGCAAGCGCAACCCCGGACGGAGGCCTTGCATTTAGCGCACATGCCTTCGACCGTGATTCGCCAATGGTAATATGATTTGGATGCGCAGACGCAGCACGGAAGGTTCACCGGGATGAAGCGATGCCGGTATCTGGAGATGCCCGAGAATGTAGCGGAGGTGCGTGCCGCGGCGGGCTCGAAGGGAAGCTATTTCGACCGGCAGATCCGGGATTGCTCCGCCTTCGAACCGGCAGACGAGAGATGGCTCCCCGAGTAGGATTCGAACCTACGACCATTCGATTAACAGTCGAATGCTCTACCGCTGAGCTATCGGGGACCACTCTGGTCAACCCCTCGGCGGTGGGTCACCGCGTCGGGAGGCGCGCCTTTAGCACCGGGTTTTCGGAACGCGCAAGGGGTTTATGCAATAAATTGTTCCATCGTGATCCGGTCGTCCAATGCGTGCTCCGGATCGAACAGCAGCGTGAGGTCGCGCATGCGGTCGATCTCGACATGGACGTGCGCGACCTCGCGGATTTCGCGCTGATCGGCGACGGCGCTGACCGGCCGCTTTTCGGCCTCCAGCACGCGGATATCGATGCGGGTCTTCTCCGGCAGGATCGCGCCGCGCCAGCGCCGCGGGCGGAACGGGCTGATCGGGGTCAGCGCCAGCAGTGCGGAGCCGAGCGGGAGAATCGGTCCTTGAGCGGAAAAGTTATAGGCGGTGGAGCCGGCGGGCGTCGCGACGAGCAGGCCGTCGCACACCAGTTCGGGGATCACGATTCGGCCGTTGATCGTCACTTCCAGCTTGGCGGTCTGGCGCGTTTCGCGAAGCAGCGAGGCTTCGTTGATCGCGGGCAGGACGCAGGTCTCGCCCTCGACAGTGGTGGCGGTCATCGCCAGAGGCGCGACTCGGAAGGGCCGGGCACGCTCCAGGCGGTGGGTAAGCCCTTCCAGCCGCCAGTCGTTCATCAGGAAGCCCACTGTGCCGAGGTTCATCCCGAACACGGGCAGCAGCCGGCGACGTTCCAGCATCGCGTGCAGCGTCTGGAGCATGAAGCCGTCGCCGCCGAGCGCCACGATTTCCTCGGCCTCCTCGATCGGCACCCAATCGTACAGGTCGCGGAGTTCGCCGGCCGCGGTCTGCGCCGGGGGGGTGGGCGAGGCGAGCAGCGCCCGCGGCTTCGTCGCGCTCATCCGCCGGTCACGCTCATGTGGCGGGAGACGGCGGGGGCAGCGCCGGCCTCGATGCGGAAATCATGGCGTTCTGGTTTGGCGGCGAGCGCCCGGTCGATTTCGTCGTCCACGGCTTGCAGCCCCCCGCTGCGAATCGCTGCCTTCAAGTCCACCGAATCCTCATGCCCCAGGCACATGTGCAGCCGTCCGTCGGTCGAGAGCCGAACGCGGTTGCAGCTTGCGCAGAAATTGTTGGTAAGCGGCGAGATCAGCCCCAGCCGGCTGCCGGTGTCGCCCACGCGCCAGTAACGCGCCGGGCCGCCGCTGTCGTGCGAATCGGCAGTCAGGACGAACTGCGTCTTCAGCCGCGCCAGCACGTCGGGCAGCGGCAGAAAGCGATCGGCGCGGTCCTCGTCGATCAGACCCATCGGCATGGTCTCGATCAGCGAGAGGTCCATGTCGTTTTCGGCCACCCAGGCGAGCATCGGCGCGATCTCGTCCTCGTTGAGGCCGCGCAGGGCGACCATGTTGATCTTCACCCGCAGCCCGGCGTCCCGTGCGGCATTGATGCCTTCCAGCACCTGGCCCACATCGCCGTGGCGGGTAATGTAGCGGAACGTCTCGGGATCGCGGCTGTCCATGCTCACATTGATCCGGCGGACGCCGGCATCGGCGAGGCCCCGCGCATAACTGGCGAGCCGCGTGGCATTGGTGGTGAGGGTGAGTTCCTTCAGCCCGTCGCCGATCCGCGCGCCGAGCTGCTCGACCAGCGTCATGATGTTGCGGCGGACGAGCGGCTCGCCGCCGGTCAGCCGGATCTTGGTGACGCCGCGATCGATGAAGCGGCCGGCGATCGCCGCCAGCTCCTCCAGGCTCAGCACCGCCTCGCGCGGCAGGAACGTCATGTGCTCCGCCATGCAGTAGCGGCAGCGCAGGTCGCAGCGATCGGTGACGGAAATGCGCAGATAGCGGATCGCACGGCCGTGGCGATCGACCAGCGAGGGCGGCGTCGCAAGGGCGGGAGCGCTGGCCATGACAGGCGAGGTAAGGCGTTGGGCCCGCCCGCACAAGGCTTGGATGGCGGAGCGCGGTTCGAGCCGCTATCGGAGGGACATGGAAGAAGGCTTCACGATCGTCCAGAGTACTGCCCCGGTCCAGGAAGTGCCGGTCTTCGTACTCTCGTTCCGTCAGCGGGACGAGGTTGCGGCAGCGGCGGCGGGGGGCGGCTGGCGGGTCGTGGCTGCGCGGCGCAGCGAGGGGCTGGAAACACGCTTCCTGGCGAGCGGCGCCTCGGTGGCGGTGATCGACGCGCGCGGGGCGATGAGCGAAGGGCTGGATGCGGCACGGCTGCTCGGCCCCACGATCAAGGCCTATGGCGCGGCGTTGCTGATCCTCGTTTCGCAGAGCGACACGGTGCATATGGGCCGCTTCTACGATGCGGGGGCGACCCATTTTCTGGGCAGCCCGATGTCGTCTGCCGCCATCGCCCACGCGATCCGCTTCGCCGAACGCTATGTGGAGCGGCTGTCCGGCTGGGCCGGGCAGGGGACGAGCCTGGCCAACCCGCTGGGGTGGCGATTCGACCCCGCCTCCGGGTCGATCGAACTGACGCCGGCGCTGGCGCAACTGCTGGACCTGCCCGAGGCACCGGGGCCGCGCGCGCTGTTCGCCCGGCTTGAACTCTCCGACCGGCGGTTGGCCTGGGCGGCGCTGCGCCGGTTGCGCGAGGCGGGATCGACGGCGTTCGCGCACGACCTGCCGGGCAAGGGCCGGGTGGTGCAGCACCTCCAGTACGACGCGGAGACCGGCCAGATCGATGCCCTGGTCGAGCCGCTGGGCCTGGCGCCCGATGCCGGCGCCGCCGTGCGCGACGTGCTGACCGGCGCGCGCGATTCGTCCAGCGCCCGGCGCTGGATCGACCGGCTGCTGGAGAAGGGGCAGCGGATCGGGCTGGTGCTGGTGGGCCTTACCCGCTTCGACACGATCAACACCGCCTATGGCCGACCCGCCGGCGACGAGCTGCTGCGCGGCGTTTCGCGCCGGGTGGCGGAGGCGGCGCGCGAGACGCTCGGATCGGATGCGGTGGTCGCGCGAATCGGCGGATCCGACTTCCTTGCCGCTGCGGTCGACCCCGGGACGCCCGCGCTGCGCAACGCGGCACGGCGAATCGAGGAGGCACTGTCGCGCCCGTTCGTCGCGGCGGGCGAGCTGGTCCATCTGGGGGCCAAGGTGACGCTGACCGAAAGCGTGGCGGGCGACGGCGCCGCCAGCCTGCTGCGCCGCGCGAGCGAGACGCTGCTGGGCGAGGGGCCGGCCCGCCCGGGCAGCGGCCCGTCGATCGAATCGTTGATCGGCGACCTGCGACGGGGAATCGAGCGCGGCGAGATCGGCGTGCTGTTCCAGCCGCAGGTGGCGGTGGCCACCGGGCAGATCGTCGGCGTCGAGGCGCTGGCCCGCTGGCAGCATCCGCAGCACGGGGAGATCGGCGCCGAGCCGCTGTTCACCGCTGCCGAGCGGGCCGGGCTGGTCGGTGTGCTGAGCGAGCATGTCCAGCGCCGGGCATTGACCATCGCCGCGCATTGGCCGCGTTTGCTGGGCGAATTGCGCCTGTCGATCAACGTCACAGCCGGCGATGTCGGGCGAGCCGGTTTCGGCGAGAGCCTCTTGCGCTGGGTGGACGCGACCGGCTTCCCGCGCCACCGGCTCACGCTCGAGATCACCGAGAGCGGCATCATGGCCGATCTGAGCGAGGCGGCGCGGCTGCTCTCCGAACTGCGCACCGCCGGGTGCCGCGTGGCGATCGACGATTTCGGCACGGGCTATTCCAGCCTCGCCTATCTGAAGGCGTTGCCGCTCGATTACCTCAAGATCGACAAGAAGCTGTCGAGCGAGATCACCGGCTCCCCGCGCGACCGGATCGTGGTGCGCGGGGTGATCGACATGGCGCGCTCGCTGGGATTGGCGGTGGTTGCCGAAGGGGTGGAGACCGAGGCGCAGCTCGACATGCTGGCCAAGGAAGGTTGCCAGTATTTCCAGGGTTTCCTGTGTTCCGAGCCGATTGACGTGCCCGCACTGGCCGCCCTGGTGCGCGACTGGTGAGCGGAAACAGCGTTACCGGCGTCTGGTATGGGCGCTGGGCCTCGGACGATGGCGCGGTGGAACCGAACCGCTTCATCGCACTCCTCGAAGAGCAGGGCGGCGCGATCAGCGGTACCGTCAGCGAACCCGATCGGGGGGGCGGCCCGCCCGTCCACGCAACGCTGCGTGGCGCACGCAGCGGCGGCGCGATCCACTGGATCAAGCAATATGACGGTGCCGGCCCGTTTGCCCATGCCGTCCACTATTCAGGGGAGGTGCGCGACGATGCCACCCGCATCGCCGGCACCTGGCAGTTCGCCCACTATTCCGGCGCTTTCGTAATGGAACGGGAGACGTTCAGCGCCGAGGAACTGGCGGAGGAGATCGTGCTGGAAGTGCCGGTCGCCTAGCCGATCAGAGATCGGGACGGGTCAGCGCCGGTACCGCCGAGGCCGGCAGCGGGCGATAGCCGCCGAAGCGGGCGCCTGCCTTTTCGGTGCGGAACTGCGTTGCCAGGTTCGCGAGGTCGCTCACTTCCCGGGCGAGGTTCTGGGCGGCGGCGGAAGTCTCCTCCACCATCGCGGCATTCTGCTGGGTCGCGCGATCCATGTCGCCGATCGCGTGCGATATCTCGCTGATCGCGCTCGACTGCGCGCCATTGTCGGCGGACATGCTGCCGAGCAGGTCGTGCACATGGCTGACATCGCCGGAGATGTTGGCGAGCGCGCCGTCCACCTTCTGCACCGCGTCGACCGCCGTGACGATTTCCGCCTGGGTCATGGTCAGCTGCTCGCGGGCGCGGCCGGCTTCCTCTTCGGCACGCATCGCCAAGGCGGAGACGAGGTCCGCCACGACCGCGAAGCCGCGACCGGCTTCCCCAGCGCGACCCGCCTCGACGGCCGCGTTCATCGCGAGAACCCGGGTCTGGAAGGCGATCTTGTCGAGGCCCTCGATCACGCTGTC
>NZ_AGFU01000006.1 GCF_000226955.1 Sphingomonas elodea ATCC 31461 | reverse complement strand
GCCGCCGCCGAAGCCGCCGCCACCGCCGCGGAAGCCGCCGCCACCGCCGAAGCCGCCACCGCCGCCGAAGCCGCCGCGACCGCCACCACCAAAGCCGCCGCGATCTTCGAAGCCGCCGCCAAAGCCGCCGCCGCCGAAGTTATCGTCGCCGAAACCATCGCGCTTGTCCCTGCCGCGCCCACCGCGCTCGCCGCGACGTCCTCTATCGAAACTCATGCCCTGTTCGTCTTCCCGGTTCGCCCTACAAACTACCAATCAAAACCCGAGCGCCGGACGAAAAACGCAGGTCTTCCGGCGCTAACCTAGCGCCCGGGGAAGAGTCATACCCCAAAAAAACAGGGTGCGCGAACGAAAATCGCGCGATCGTCCGGTTTGCAGCAGGAAAGTGTCCGCAGGGCAACGGTGGTGACGTTTTCTCGCCGTCGGGCACCGTGACCCATCCAGTGTTGGATCCATAAACGCCTATAGGGAGAGCATCCGTGCCATAGCGTGCGAATCGGCGGGATGCAAAGTCGTGCAGGCAACGCAAAGCATTGAGGTACGCGGCCAACCTCGCTACGCGAGCGCGATGACCGTCCATTTCCACGAAGAAGACCTGCCGGAAGGCGTGTTCGCCCCCGGCGCCTCCATCGCCGTCGACACCGAGACGATGGGCCTGATCACGCCGCGCGACCGGCTGTGCCTGGTCCAGCTGTCCGACGGTTCGGGGGACGAGCATCTGGTGCGCTTCGGCCCGCAGTCCAACTACGCTGCGCCGAACCTGCGCGCGGTGCTGGCCGATCCGGAGCGGCTGAAGCTCTATCACTTCGCGCGGTTCGATCTGGCGGCAATCCGCTTCTACCTCGGCGTGACCGCCGGGCCGGTCTATTGCACCAAGATCGCCTCGCGGCTTGTGCGCACCTATACCGATCGCCACGGCCTCAAGGACCTCGCGCGCGAGCTGGTCGGCGCTGAAATCTCCAAGCAGCAGCAGTCGTCGGATTGGGGCGGTGCGGAGCTGTCCGACGCCCAGCGCGACTATGCCGCGTCCGATGTCCGCTTCCTCCACGCCATGAAGGTCGAGCTCGACAAGCGACTCGAGCGCGAGGGCCGGATGGAGATGGCGCAGGCCTGCTTCGACTTCCTGCCGTGGCGGGCCGAACTCGACATCGCCGGATGGCCGGACACGGATATCTTCGCCCATGCCTGATCGCGGCGCGGATCGAGTGGTTGTCTGGATCGTTTCGGCTCCCCACAAGGAAGCCTATGTCTGAGATCGCCGCTCGATTGCGCACGCAGCGCCGCGCCTGGGCCCATCCCGGGAGCAACCATGATCGCGCCGTGCGCGTCACCCTGGTGTTCCTGCCAGTGATGATCGGCGCGTTGGCGGCGTTCCTCGTCTCCGCGCCGCTGTTCATGGGCGGCGATGTCAGCTTCGTGCTCGACAAGAACAAGGTGGCAATGTCGCCCGAGCGACTGAAGATCGTCGCGGCGGACTATCGCGGCGAAGATTCGAAGGGCCGCCAGTTCGAACTGCATGCGGGCTCCGCGGTGCAGAAGAGCTCGGCCGAGCCCGTGGTGCAGCTAAACGAGCTCAATGCGCGCCTAAGCCTCACCGATGGCCCGGCGACGCTGGTGGCGAATCACGGCCGGTACAATCTGAACAGCGACCAGGTGATGATCGACGGCCCGATCAAGTTCCAGACGACCGACGGCTATATCCTCAACACCCATGACGCGACGATCGACCTCAAGACGCGGCAGCTGGAAAGCGGCGGTGCGGTGACCGGCAACACCCCGACCGGCACGTTCCGCGCCGATCGCCTTCGCGCCGATCTCGATAAGCGCGTGATCTCACTCGACGGCAATGCGCACTTGCGGATGATGCCGAAGCCGGCAAGGAGACCCTGATGACTCGCGCTCTCGCTTCGCTCGCCCTCGGGCTGCCGCTGCTCCTCGCCGCCGTTCCGGCGGCCGGGCAATCGCGCCACAACTCGGACGCCCCGATCGACTTTGACGCGCGCAGCATCCAGCTGGACGACAAGGCCAGCCGCGCACTGCTGAGCGGCAATGTCGTGATCAAGCAGGCGGACATGACGCTGCGCGCCGCGCGCGTGACGATCGCCTATACCGGCAGCGCAGTGAGCGGTTCGCCCCAGGCGACGCGGGTAGATGCCACAGGCGGCGTCACCGTGACCCGCCCGAACCAGACCGCGCGCTCCAGCTATGCGGTGTATGATGTCGATCGGCGGATTATCACCATGATCGGCAACGTCACGCTGCAGCAGGCGGGATCGAACGTCGCCAACGCGGCCGGCCCGCGCCTGACGATCAACCTGGATACCAGCCGCGCGACCTTCGGGGGTGCGCCTGCGGGTCCGAACACGCAGAACAGTGGCGGCCGAGTGACCGGGCGCTTCTCGGTGCCGAAGCGCGACTCGAGCGACGCGCCGAAGCAATAGGCCGGGGCAATGCCACGGCACGCCTTGCAAAGCCTTTTCTTCGCGCGCGTTATCATGCAGGAACCCTGCCAAGCGGCCACGCAGCGGGCGGGGACCAGACCAGCGTTTACTCAGCAGGAGCCGTCATGACCGACGTCGCCATCGCCGCCCCCGACCAGTCTGCCCCCGATCCCATGCCGCTGCCCGATCGCGGGCTCGCGGTAGTTTCGATCGCCAAGTCGTACGACAAGCGCACCGTGCTGACGGACGTGTCGGTCTCGGTCGGGCGCGGCGAAGTCGTCGGCCTTCTCGGGCCGAACGGTGCTGGCAAGACGACCTGCTTCTATTCGGTGATGGGTCTGGTGAAGCCGGACAGCGGCCGCATCATGCTCGACGGCGAGGACATTACCCGCCTGCCCATGTACCGCCGAGCGATCCTGGGCCTCGGCTATCTGCCGCAGGAAACCTCGATCTTCCGCGGCCTGAGCGTCGAGAAGAACATCTCTGCCGTGCTCGAGCTGGCCGAGCCGGACCGCGATGCGCGCCAGGCGCGGCTGGACGAGCTGCTCGACGAGTTCGGCCTCACCCGGCTACGCACCTCGCCCGCAATGGCACTATCCGGCGGCGAACGGCGCCGCGCCGAGATCGCCCGCGCTCTGGCGGCCAACCCGACGATCATCCTGCTCGACGAGCCGTTCGCCGGCATCGACCCGATCTCGATCGCCGACATTCGCGATCTGGTGAAGCAGCTGAAGCAGCGCGGCATCGGCGTGCTGATTACCGACCATAATGTCCGCGAGACGCTGGAAATCGTCGATCGCGGATATATCATCTATGACGGCCGCGTGCTGTTCGCCGGCTCGCCCGACGATCTGGTCCGCGACGAGAATGTCCGCCGGCTCTATCTCGGCGAAAGCTTCTCGCTCTAACGCGTATGAGTCTCGCGCCTCGCCTCGATCTGCGCCAGTCGCAATCGCTGGTGATGACGCCCCAGCTCCAGCAGGCGATCAAGCTGCTGGCGCTGTCGAACCTCGAGATCGAGACCTTCATCGCCGAGGAGCTGGAGCGCAATCCGCTGCTCGATGCCGGCGGGGGGGACGACGACGGCCCGTCCGAGCCGATGGGCGAGGCGGAGGCGTTCGAGCCGCGCGATGGCCCGGCCGACGCCAGCGAACTGATCCTCGGGGGCGGCGAGGCGTCGGGCGAGGCGGCGCTCGACGTCGATCTCGCGACCGAGGCCTTCCACCATGATTCGGCCTCCGACATGATCGGTGGCTTGGATGGCAGCCTGGGGCTGAACGGCGCGAGCGGCGGCGCCTCCGAGGACGGCCCCGATCTCGACAGTCTCGGCAGCGGCGAGCTGAGCCTGGCCGACCACCTGCTCGCGCAGGCCGGATCGACCGTCGCCGGGCCGGACCTGTTCATCGCCCAGCATCTGATCGACCAGATCGACGAGTGCGGCTACCTCACCGTCCCCTTGCGCGAAATCGCCGAGCGGCTGGGCGTGTCGCTCGCCCGGGTCGAGGCGGTGCTGGGCGTGATCCAGACCTTCGATCCGACCGGTGTCGGGGCGCGCGACCTCGCCGAATGCCTCGCGCTCCAGGCCAAGGAGGCGGATCGCTACGATCCCTGCATGGCGCGGCTGATCGACAATCTGGAGCTGGTCGCGCGCGGCGATCTCGGCCGGCTACGGCGGATCTGCAATGTCGACGACGAGGATCTCGCCGACATGATTCGCGAGCTAAGAAGCTACGATCCCAAGCCCGGCTGCCGCTATGGCGGCGATCCGGTACCGGCGGTGACCCCCGACCTGTTCGTCGCGCGGCGCGGAGCCGGCTGGATGGTGGAGATCAACGCCGCGACGCTACCGCGACTGCTGGTCAACCGCGCCTATTATGCCGAGGTTTCGTCGGGCAAGCAGGACAAGGCGAGCAAGGCCTGGCTCACCGACATGCTCGCCAGCGCCAACTGGCTGGTCAAGGCGCTCGACCAGCGCCAGCGCACGATCATCAAGGTGGCGAGCGAGATCGTGAAACAGCAGGAAGGCTTTTTCCTGAAAGGCGTGGCCCACCTCCGCCCGCTGACGCTGCGCCAGGTGGCCGACGCGATCGAGATGCACGAATCGACGGTCAGCCGCGTCACCAGCAACAAATATCTGAGCTGCGCGCGCGGCCTCTTCGAACTGAAATATTTCTTCACTAGCGCGATCCAGTCGGCCGATGGCGGCGAGGCGGTTTCGGCCGAGGCGGTGAAGAGCGCGATCAAATCGCTGATCGCGGCGGAGGATCCCAAGAAGATCCTGTCCGACGACACGCTGGTTGAGCTGCTCAACGCCAAAGGCTTCGACATCGCGCGCCGGACGGTGGCCAAGTACCGCGAGGCAATGGGTATCGGCAGTTCGGTCCAGCGCCGACGCCAAAAGGCTCTCGAAGGAGCGGGTTGATGATGCGTTTCTGGCGGTGGATGGCGGCGATCGCCGCGATGCTGGCGTGCGCGCCGGCACTGGCGCAGGGCGGTCCGGCGCTCACGGTGATGAGCCTTAACATCCGCTATCCCAGCCCGGACGATGGCGCCAATCTGTGGGAAAAGCGCCGCGCCCTTACCATTGCGACGATCCGCGCCGCCGACCCGGACCTGATCGGCACGCAGGAACTCTTCCAGCGCCAGGGCGACGATATCGTGAAGGCGCTGCCCCGCTATCGCTGGTTCGGCATCGACCGGCGCGGCGGGCATGCCGACGAGCATATGGGCGTGTTCTACCGGCACGATCGGCTGAAGCTGATCGAGCAGGGCCAGTTCTGGCTCTCCGACACGCCGGAGGTGCCCGGCAGCATCAGCTGGGGGCATCCCTTCCCCCGCATGGTCACCTGGGCGACGTTCGAGACGAAGGACGGCCGGCGTTTCCGCTTCTACAACACCCATTTCCCCTATCGCGACGAGGACGACGATGCCCGCACCCGCGGCGCGCGGCTGCTGGCCGATCGCATCGCCGCGGGGCCGGCGGCGCTCCCGGTGATCGTCACCGGCGATTTCAATACCACCGACGACAAGCCGGCCCACGCCGTTCTGACGAAGACGCTGTCCGACGCCTGGCTCGCCAGGCCGGACCATCGCGGTCCCGGGTTCACCTTCCACGGCTTCACCGGCAAGGGCGACAGCCGGATCGACTGGATCCTGACCCGCGGCGTCAAGGTGGAGCGGATCGCGACCGTGGATACGCACCAGGGTCCGGTCTATCCGAGCGACCATTATCCGGTCGTTGCGCGGGTACAGCTCGCGCGCTGAGCCGCACCCGACCGGCGCCGTCGCCTTACTTCTTCTTGTCCATCACGCCGCCGTCGAGCAGCAGCTTCATCAGCGCGTTCATGTCGACATAGCGGATGATTCCCGCGAAGGTGGCCATCACCTCGCTGTCGGTCATCAGGTCGGCCATGGCGGCTTCGCCGACTTGGCCGAATGCCTCCTCGGTACCCTCAACGCCATTGGCCTTCATCACAGTTACCGTCTCGGCGCGACAATCCGCGATCATCAGCCGCTCGATCACCTTGCCGGCCTCGCGCATTGCGATAACGCGCTGTTCCTCGCTGACCTTCGACATGTCCTGGACCAGCGCGGAGCGCGCCATGCCGGCGAAGATCCAGCGCACTAGGATGCCCCGGTCTTGCGTGGTCATGTGCGCCTTCAGGCACGCGGCAAGCTGCGGCTTGCCCTGCACCTGCATCGGCGCGGGCGCCATCGCGGCAACCGATAGATAGGCCAACCATCCAAGCATCATCATCCCCCTTCCCCGCGTCTACGGGTCGGCCGGCACCCTAGCGTCGGGAAGCGCGCATCGCCAGGCGGGAAACCCATCGCGCCTCACGATGTGCAAGCGGGCGCGACGGCGGCGGCAAGCGGACTACGGCGCAGGTCAGCCGCCGGGGCGCAGGCCGCCTTCCATCAGCATCATCGTGATGCTGCCCATGTCCGTGTACTGAAGGACGCCGGCGAGCGTGCCGACGACATTGGGATCCTGCGCCAGATCCATCAGCGCAACACGACCGAGGGCGGTGAAGCTGTTCTGGACGGCGCCGGGATCGCGCTTCATCCGGTCCATCGCTTGCGCACGGCAATCGCGGGTGACGAGCCGGGTGATCAGCTGCCCCGCCTGCTGGCTCGCCTGCGCGCGACGCCCCTCGTCCAGCTTCACCATGTCACGCACCGCGCCGCTCTGGGCGACGGCGGCGAACACCCAGCGGATCAGCACGTCGCGATCGGCGCGGCTGCTATGCGCGCGCAGACACTCGCCGAACGGATCGCGCGCCTGGGCCTCAGCGGCGGCCGGAACGAGGAACGAAGCGACAGCCGCAGCGGCGGCGAGGAGCGGACGAATCGTCATGGAGGTTCTCTAGAAAGGCTCGGCGGCAAGATCGCGGCAGAAGTTGCGCCTGATGTTGCCAACCTAGGGTCATCCCGGCTTTCGCCGGGATGGCGGCTGGGGGGACGAGCGCCACGCCCCCCACACCTTAGATTACAGCGTGATCAGCACCTCATTCCGGCGCAGCGGACCCGGGATGAAGGGCGAGTTGTAGAAGGCATATTCCACCGCGCCGCCGTTGATGCCCTTCGCCGCGAGCCAGCTGCGCAGCTCGGCCTCGCGCTTGTCCAGCGCCGCGTCGTCGGGCGAGCCAGCGAAGCGCAGCACCGCCACGCGGCGTGCCGGGCGGGTTGCCAGATCGACATTGTCGGCAGGCTTGGGCAGCGTCGCCAGGGTGAACTTGGACGGCATTACGAACTGCGTCCGCCAGCTGGCATCCTGCTTGGCGCTGAGCACCGGGGCGGTCATCGAAATCTTCTCGCCGCCGCTGCCGCCATTGTCGCCGCGCCGCTTGGCGAAGATATAGTCGGCAAGGCGCGAGAAGCCGGCGTTGAGGGCCGCGTCGCGCGCGCCGATCGCGCGGGTCTCGGCCACCACCAGCTCGGGATAGTCGCGAATCTCGAACTTGCCGTCCTTTTCCACCAGCGTGAAGGGCGGCTGCTCGCTCGCCTTCTCGAACGCGTAATAGGTCGCCGCGCCCGCGATCGCCGCGCCGCCCAGCAGGCCGCCCACCCAGGCCCAGGTCTTGCCGTTCGCCATCACCGAAACTCCCTCAATCGTCTTCGTCCTCGAACCCGGCGAGATCGAGCGCTCGCGCGCGGATCTGCCGGAGCCTGCACCAATGTACCAGCGCATCCTCACGGCCATGTGTCACCCACACTTCGCGGGGGGCCAGTTCCTCGATAGTGCGGGTCAGTTCGTCCCAATCGGCATGGTCGGACAGGATCAGCGGCAGCTCGACGTTGCGCTGGCGGGCGCGCTGGCGGACGCGCATCCAGCCGCTCGCCATCGCGGTGATCGGGTCGGGCAGCCGCCGCGACCAGCGATCGCTCAGCGCCCCCGGCGGGCAGAGGATGATCCGCCCCTCCAGTTCCTTCTTCGCGACGCCGGTGGCCGGGCGGAGCTCGCCCAGCGCCACGCCGTGTTCGACATAGAGGTCGCACAGCGCCTGCAGCGCGCCGTGGAGGTAGATCGGATCGTCGAAGCCCATGCCGCGCAGCTCGGCGATCACCCGCTGCGCCTTGCCCAGCGCATAGGCGCCGACCAGCACGCAGCGTTCGGGCTCGGTGCGGAGTGCCGTCAGCAGCTTGTCGATCTCGTCGGTCGTCTCGGGGTGGCGGAATACGGGAAGGCCGAAGGTGGCCTCGGTGATGAACACGTCGCACTGCACCGGCTGGAAGGGCGTGCAGGTGGGATCGGGGCGGCGCTTATAGTCGCCCGAGACCACGATCCGCTCGCCGGCATGGTCGAGCACGACCTGTGCCGAGCCCAGCACATGCCCGGCGGGGACGAAGCCCACCTCGATCGGGCCGAGCGTGACGCGCTCGCCATAGTCGACCGGCCGCCCGTTCTGCGGCCCGTAGCGCGCCGCCATGATCGCCAGCGTGCCCGGCGTCGCCCACACCTCGCCATGCCCGCCGCGGGCGTGATCGGCATGGCCGTGCGTCACGATCGCGCGGGCAACCGGCTTGGACGGGTCGATCCACGCATCCGCCGCCGGGAGATAGATCCCGGTAGGATCGGGGGTGAGCCAGCTGCCAAGCGCCATGGCGGTCGATATGGGATCGCCGGCCTCGATTGCGAGGCGCGGCGGCCGCCATTTTGCTTTCGTTCCGCCCCTCGAATCCCTATATCCTCGGCATGGCAGACACTCCCAAGACGAACGATCCCAACGCGAACGAATATGGCGCCGACTCGATCAAGGTCCTCAAGGGCCTGGATGCGGTCCGCAAGCGCCCCGGCATGTATATCGGCGACACCGACGACGGCTCGGGCCTGCACCACATGGTGTTCGAGGTTTCCGACAACGCGATCGACGAGGCGCTGGCCGGGCATTGCGACCTGATCCAGATCACGCTCAACGCCGACGGATCAGTCTCGGTCGAGGATAACGGCCGCGGCATCCCGACCGGCATCCACTCCGAAGA
The DNA here is from genome assembly GCF_000226955.1 of Sphingomonas elodea ATCC 31461. Lineage (GTDB taxonomy): Bacteria > Pseudomonadota > Alphaproteobacteria > Sphingomonadales > Sphingomonadaceae > Sphingomonas > Sphingomonas elodea. The sequence continues at coordinate 109,208 of NZ_AGFU01000006.1, read as the reverse complement.
GGGCGTGTCCGCCGCCGAAGTGATCATGACGCAGCTCCATGCGGGCGGCAAGTTCGAGAACACCTCGGACAGCAACGCCTACAAGGTCTCGGGCGGTCTGCACGGCGTGGGCGTGTCGGTGGTCAACGCGCTCAGCGAGTGGCTCGATCTCAACATCTGGCGCGACGGCGAGGAGCATTACATGCGCTTCCGCCACGGCGATGCCGAAGCGCCCTTGAAGGTGATCGGCCCGGCAAACGGCAAGAAGGGCACCCGCGTGACCTTCCTCGCCAGCCCAGACACGTTCAAGATCACCGAATATGATTTCGAGAAGCTCGAGCACCGCTATCGCGAGCTCGCCTTCCTCAATTCGGGCGTACGCCTGTTCCTGCGCGACGCGCGGCACGAGGAAGTGAAGGAAGTAGAGCTGTTCTACGAAGGCGGCATCGCCGCGTTCGTGAAGTATCTCGATCGCAACAAGGTCGCGCTGATGCCCGATCCGGTGGCGATCAGCGGCACCCGCGACGACGTGACGATCGACGTCGCGCTCGAGTGGAACGACAGCTATTACGAAAACGTCCTCTGCTTCACCAACAACATCCCGCAGCGCGACGGCGGCACCCACTTGGCCGCCTTCCGCGCGGCGCTGACCCGCACGCTCAACAACTATGCCGACAAGTCGGGGATGCTGAAGAAGGAGAAGGTCTCCCTCACCGGCGACGATATGCGCGAGGGGCTCACCGCGATCGTCTCGGTCAAGCTGCCGGACCCCAAGTTCAGCAGCCAGACCAAGGACAAGCTGGTCTCCTCCGAAGTCCGCCAGCCGCTCGAAAGCCTGATGGCCGACAAGCTGGCCGAGTGGCTGGAAGAGAACCCCGCGGTCGCCAAGCAGATCATCCAGAAGGTGATCGACGCCGCCGCCGCGCGCGAGGCCGCCAAGCGCGCCCGCGAGCTCACCCGCCGCAAGGGCGTGATGGACATCGCCAGCCTGCCCGGCAAGCTCGCCGACTGCCAGGAGCGCGATCCCGCCAAGTCCGAACTCTTCTTCGTCGAGGGTGACTCGGCCGGCGGCTCGGCCAAGCAGGGCCGCGATCGCCACTTCCAGGCGATCCTGCCGCTGCGCGGCAAGATCCTCAACGTCGAGCGCGCGCGCTTCGACCGGATGCTCGCCAGCCGCGAAATCGGCACGATCATCACCGCGCTCGGCACCGGCATCCGCGACGACTTCAACATCGAGAAGCTGCGCTACCACAAGATCGTCATCATGACCGACGCCGACGTGGACGGCGCGCACATCCGCACGCTGTTGCTGACCTTCTTCTACCGCCAGATGCCCGAGATCATCACCAACGGGCACCTCTATATCGCCCAGCCGCCGCTCTATAAGGCGACCAAGGGCCGGTCCGAGGTGTATCTGAAGGACGATGCCGCGCTCGACCAGTATCTGGTCGATGCGGGCGTGGGCGGCACGGTGCTCGACACCAATGGCAGCCAGCGCTCCGGCGAGGACCTGCGCACGTTGGTCGAGCATGCCCGCCGCATGCGAACGCTGATGCGCTACGTGCCGCGCCGCTACGATCCGATGATCATCGAATCGCTGGCGCTGGGCGGCGCGCTGGATCCCTCGGTCAGCCGCGAGCGCCATGCCGAGGAGCTCAAGACGGTCGTCCACCGGCTCGACGCCGCCGATACCGAAGCCCGGTGGAGCGCACGCATCACCGAGGATGGCGGCTATCATTTCGAGCGGCTGTGGCGCGGGGTGACCGATCACCACATCGTCGAGGCGAATTTCCTCGTCTCGGCCGAGGCGCGCAAGCTGCACACGCTGGCGAGCGAGCAGGCGGCGGCGTATCTGACGCCGTCGAAACTGGTCTCGAACAAGGGCCTCGCGACCGAGGTGGATGCGCCGGTGCCCGAGGACGAGGCGCCCGTCGCGGTGGGCAAGGGCGAAAGCCTGGTGTCGCGTCCCTCGCAGCTGCTCGACGCGATCCTCGCCTTCGGGCGCAAGGGCCTCGCCATCCAGCGCTACAAGGGTCTGGGCGAGATGAACGCGGAGCAGCTGTGGGAAACCACGCTCGATCCGCAGAACCGCTCGATGCTGCAGGTCGCGATCGACCAGGCCGATGTCGCCGACGCGATCTTCACCCAGCTGATGGGCGACGTGGTCGAACCACGCCGCGACTTCATCCAGGAGAATGCGCTCAGCGTCGCCAATCTCGACGTTTGATCTGTCGCTCGACGGGCGGCCGGCGAGGGGTTAGCGGACCAGCGAGGGGGCGGTTGAAGTCGGTTTCGACCTTCGATTGTCCCCTTGCCTCCTTTCCGGCAGCGCCATGTCGTGCATCGTCGGCGTTCTGGGTGGTGGCATCCTGAAGCCAGCTGGCTGTTCGCGCCTGGTTGCGGACATGCCTATGCCAGTTCAAACAGGCATTATGCGCGCGAGCAAGACTGTTGGGATCGCCACCGTCGTCATGGTTCTTTGCGCGTGGGTTTACATTGCGCTCTCGGGAGAACCGCGTTTGCCGACGAGCATCGCAAACGGCCGATATTCGAACGGCTGTTGCGGCACGATCGTTTTGCACGACGGGGTGATGACCGTTGCAAATCAGCGCGTTGATTACATCGTCGAGCGGGATAAGGCAGGCCCGTATGTTCTGCCAACGGCATACGTTGGAGCGTCAGCGCATGCCATCGTGGTCAGGTCTGATGCTTACCCGCTGAAGCTACGTATCGACGATCCAGCTCATCCTCGCCAATTAGAATTGCTTGGTGATGCTGCGGATGGCGGACGGTATTCGTTCGCACGGGTGAACGGCAGCTAACCGCTCGCTTTCAGGCCACGGTGGTCCAATGCGAACCGGGCGTACTTTCCCTCTCCCGCAAGCGGGCGAGGGAGATGGAGACACGGATGCCGCTCTACCCCGCCGACGCACAGCCGATGCTGTGCCGGTCGGTCAGCGGCCCCGCCGGAACTGGCGCTTCCGGCTGCAACCCCGCAAAAAGCTGATCCAAACCGTCGCGACGCGCGTATAGGAAGCCAAACCCGTCATCCCAGGAGTTTTCCATGCCTACCGTACTCATCACCGGCGCCACCGCCGGGATCGGCGAAGCTTCGGTCCGTGCCTTTGCGGACGCCGGCTGGCATGTGGTGGCGACCGGCCGCCGCGCCGATCGCCTGGAAAAGCTGGCCGGCGAGCGCGTCCACACCCTCGCCTTCGACATCCGCGACGACGCCGCGCGCGATGCGGCGCTGGACAGCCTGCCCGCGCCCTTTTCCGAGATCGACCTGCTGATCAACAATGCCGGCCTCGCGCTCGGCCTTGAGCCCGCGCACAAGGCGTCGCTCGAAAACTGGCGGACGATGATCGACACCAACGTCACCGCACTGGTTTCGATCACCCACAAGCTGCTGCCGGGCCTGGTCGCGCGCAAGGGCGGGATCATCAACCTGTCGTCGGTCGCCGCCACCTATCCCTATCCGGGCGGCAACGTCTACGGCGCGACCAAGGCGTTCGTCCGCCAGTTCACGCTCAACTTGCGCGCCGACCTGATCGGCACCGGCGTGCGCGTCACCTCGATCGAGCCGGGCATGGTCGAGACCGAGTTCACCCTGGTCCGCACCGGCAGCCAGGAAGCCTCGGACAAGGTCTATGCAGGCGTCAACCCGATGACCGCCGAGGATATCGCCGAGACGATGCTGTGGGTGGCGACGCTGCCGCCGCACTTCGCGGTCAACACGCTGGAACTGATGCCGGTGAACCAGGGCAACGGCCCGTTCGCGGTGCATCGCGAAGGGTGAGCGGAGCGGACGGGGCCTTCGCGGCGTTGCACCTGCCATGAGCCTCCCCCCCCGCCTTCGGAGCGATCCTCCGCCCGCCGGCCTGCGCCGGATGCGGATGGTCGCGACCGGGCTGCTGCTGGCGATGGCGGCGCTGTTCCTCGCCGCCCGCCATTTCCAGGGCCTGCACCCGGCGCTGCCCTTCGTCCGCGCCTTTGCCGAAGCGGCGATGGTCGGCGGGCTGGCCGACTGGTTCGCGGTGACCGCGCTGTTCCGCCACCCGCTGCACCTGCCGATCCCGCACACCGCGATCATTCCGCGCAACAAGGATCGCATCGCCGAGACGCTCGGCCAGTTCCTCCGCGCCAATTTCCTGATCCCGCGCGTGGTCGCGCGGCGGATGCAGCGGCTGGACGTGGCCGGCGCCGCCGGGCGCTGGCTGGCGGCGCCGTCGCACGGCACCGGGCGGATCGGCGCGGGTGCGTCGCGGCTGGCGGCGAACATCCTCGAATCGCTCGATCAGGAGCGGCTGGGCGGCATGGCCAAGGGCGCGATCGCCGCGCGACTCCGGGCAATCGAGGTGGCGCCGCTGTTCGGCCAGGCCTTGGCGGCGGCGATCGCCAACGGCCGGCATTTGCCGCTGCTCGACTCGATCATCCGGGGCGCCGCCCGCATCCTGGAGGCAAACGAGCATCTGATCCGCGAGATGGTCCATGCCCGCGCGGGATCGGTGATGCGCTGGACCGGGCTGGACGAGACGCTCGCCACCAAGATCATCGAGGGGCTGAAGAAGCTGATCGACGAGATGGCGGAAAATCCCGACCATGCCGTCCGCGCCAAGATCGAGGAGGGGCTGGAGAGCCTCGCCGAGCGCCTCCAGCACGATCCCGAGCTGCAGGCGCGGGTGGAGAGCTTCAAGCTCGAGATGCTGGAGAATCAGGGCTTCCAGCGCTGGATCGACGGGTTGTGGGAGCAGAGCCGCGCCGCGATGTTGCGGCTGGCGCGCGATCCCGAGCGGGCGCTGGGCGGCCGCATGGGCGAGGCGCTGCGCCAGTTCGGCGGCACCCTGCAGACCGACGCGAAGCTTGCGCGGACGATCAACCGCTTCGTGCGCCGCGCCGCGGTGGGGGCGGCATCGGACTATGGCGACGGTATCGTCCGGCTCGTCTCCGACACGATTCGCGGCTGGGACGCGGAGACGGTCACCTCGCGGCTGGAAAACGCCGTGGGGCGCGACCTGCAATATATCCGGATCAACGGTACCGTCGTCGGCGGGCTGGTCGGCGTGGCGATCCACGCGGTCGACGTCCTGCTCTGAGCATGTGCCGGGGCCCGCACGATGAGGTGCGGTACGGCGTTTGCGATGTCAGGAGAAATGGCGCGCCCGGAACGATTCGAACGTCCGACCCTCAGATTCGTAGTCTGATGCTCTATCCAGCTGAGCTACGGGCGCGCGGTGAGGTGCGGCGCCTAACCGAGGATCGGGGGTAGCGCAACCCCTTTTTGCATCCGCCCCTCAATTATCGCGATAGGGCAGCATGTCCTCGTCGAACGAGCGCGGCAGATCGAGATGCCACAGCGCCCCGTCCCACCGGTCTTCCAGCGTGCCGAACTGGAGGAGCGTGCCGGGCGGGCAGCCCAGCGCAACCAGCTCGTCGCGGCAAAAGACGCGCCCGCGCTCCAGATCGATCAGATCGACATCGAGGATCGCGCAGGCCGGGCGCCACTGGCCGGCATCGTCCAGCGTCTCGATCAGCGTGCCGCCGCCGCAGCTGCCCAGCCCGGCGATGCGTAGTTCGGCGTCGAGAAACACGCCGAACCGGCCCTCGCGCTCGTGCGGATCCATGTCGCCGGGAAAGGCGACCGACACCGCATGCGTGTCGAGCGGCTCCGCCATGAGGGCGTCGAGCCCGGGAAGGAACCGCTCGATCATCGCATCATCCTCGCAGGCTTGCGCCCAGCTTCGCCGCCGCCGCGACGACCTTGTCGGCCACCGCCTTCAGGTCCGCGTCGGTGAAGCTCTTGTCGCCCGGCTGGAGCGTGACTTCAATGGCCAGCGACTTCTGCCCCTCGGGCACGCCCTGGCCGGTGAAGACGTCGAACAGCCGCGCATCGACGATAACGCCCTTGTCCGCGCCCTTCACGGTGCGGACGAGGTCCCCCGCCGCGAGCGCGGTCGGCACCAGGAAGGCGAAGTCGCGCGTCACCGCCTGCAGCGCAGGCGGCGTGAAGGCGGGGCGGGTGAAGCCGGTCGCCTTCTTGGCGGGCAGCGCGTCGAGATGGATTTCCACCGCCGCCACCGCGCCGTCCAGATCAAACGCCTTGAGCACGCTCGGGTGCACCATGCCGAAGCTGGCGAGGACGTTCTTGGGCCCCAGCCGCAGCGTCGCCGACTGGCCGGGATGGTAAGCGGCACCCGCCTCGCCCATCACCTGCAGGTTGGCGACCGGTGCGCCGGCAGCCTCCAGCAGCGCCAGCGCCTCGGCCTTGGCGTCGAACGCGGTGAAGGGCTGGGCCTTGCCGCCCTGCCAGCCGCGCGCGGCCTTGGAACCGGCCAGCACCACGCCGAGCGTCAGCCGCTCCTTGTCCGCCAGATAGCGGCGGCCGACCTCGAACAGGCGGACGCTGGTGGCGCCGCGCTTGAGGTTGCGCTCCGCCGCCGCCAGCAGGCCGGGCAGCAGCGAGGGGCGCATGACCTTCATGTCCTCGCTGATCGGGTTGGCGAGCGTCCAGGCGCCACCGCCGAACACCTCGGCCTGGGCCTCGGGGAGGAAGCTCCAGGTGATCGCTTCGTTCAGCCCGCGCGCGGCGGCGGTGCGACGCATCCGGCGCTCGAGCTTCTGCTCGGGCGTGGCAGTAGGCGTCGCGACGCCGGGCGTGCGCGGCAGCGGCGTCGAGGGGACATTGTCGATGCCGGCGATGCGGATCACTTCCTCGACGATGTCGGCCGGGCCATCGACATCGCGGCGCCAGCTGGGTGCGGTGACGCGGAAGGCTTCGAAGCCCTCGCCTAGCTCCACCGGATCGCCATTGCCGTCCAGCGGCTGCACGACGAAGCCGAGGCTCTCCAGGATCTCGACTTGGCTAGCGGCCGGGACGGCGAGGCCGCCCAGCGTCTCGGCCAGATCGGGATCATAGCCGACGACCGCGCCCACCTTCGGCGGCGTGCCGCTGCGGGTGACCTCGCTCGGGGTACCGCCGCACAGCGCCAGCACCAGCCGGGTGGCGATCGCCAGCCCCTCGTCGAGGAACGCGGGATCGACGCCGCGCTCGAAGCGGGTGCGTGCATCGCTGGTCAGCAGCAGCTTCTGGCCGGTGCGGGCGATGTGCTCGGGATCGAAATAGGCGCATTCGATCAGCACGTCGGTGCTGTCGTCCGAACAGCCCGAATGCTCGCCGCCCATGATGCCGCCGATGTCGTGCACCGCCATATCATCGGCAATCACGGTCATGCTGTCGGTGAGCGTGTAGGTCTTGCCGTTCAGCGCGAGCACGGTCTCGCCGTCCTTCGCCTTGCGCGCGACCAGCCCGCCGGAGAGCTTCGCCATGTCATAGACGTGGAGCGGCCGGCCAAGCCCGAACATCACGAAGTTGGTGATGTCGACCAGCGCGGAAATCGGCTTCTGCCCCACCGCCTTGAGGCGCTGCTGGAGCCAGTCGGGCGACGGCCCGTTCTTCACGCCGCGCACGATCTGGCCGTAAAAGGCCGGGCAGCCCGCCGCGTCGTCGGTGCGCACGTCGGGGCCCGCGCCCTGCGGCACGATCGTCGGCAGGTCCGCGACCACCGCGTCGAGCGGCTTGAGCGTGCCCATCCCCGCCGCGGCGAGGTCGCGCGCGATGCCGCGCACGCCCATGCAGTCCTGCCGGTTCGGCGTGATCGACACGTCGATCACCGGATCGTCGAGGCCCGCATAGTCGGCGAACGCCGTGCCGACCGGCGCATCTACCGGCAGTTCGATGATGCCGTCATGGTCCTCGCCCAGCTCCAGCTCGCGGGTCGAGCACATCATGCCGTTCGATTCGATGCCGCGCACCGCCGCGACCTTGAGCGTCATGCCGTTGGCCGGCACCACCGCGCCGGGCAGGCCCAGCACGCCGACCAGCCCTGCCCGCGCGTTCGGCGCGCCGCACACCACTTGCAGCGGACCTTCGCCGAAATCGACGCTGAGCACCTGCAGCTTGTCGGCCTGGGGGTGGCGCTCGGCGGACAGCACGCGGGCGACGCGGAAGCCGGCCAGCCGCTCGGCGGGGTTCTCGACGCCCTCGACCTCGAGGCCGACACGGGTCAGCGCCTCGAGGATCCCGGTCAGCGAGGCCTCGGTTTCCAGATGCTCCTTGAGCCAGCGCAGGGTGAACTTCATGCGCCGACTCCCCCGCTCAGCGTGGGCACGTCTAGGCCTGAGAAACCGTAATGCTTGAGCCAGCGCAGATCGCCGTCGAAGAAGGGGCGCAAATCGTCCATCCCATATTTGAGCATCGCCAGCCGGTCGACGCCGGTGCCGAAGGCGAAGCCCTGCCATTCCTCGGGATCGAGCCCGCAGGCCTCGATCACCCGCCGGTGCACCATGCCGCTGCCCAGCACTTCCATCCAGCCGCCGCCGGGCGCGTCGCCGCTGCCGCCGATCACCCGCTTGCCGTCCTTCCAGGTGAAGCCGACATCCACTTCGGCCGAAGGCTCGGTGAAGGGGAAATAGCTGGGGCGCAGGCGCAGCACGATGTCGTCGCGCTCGAAGAACGCCTTGAGGAAGGTCTCCAGCGTCCATTTGAGGTGGCCGAGGGTGATGCCCTTGTCGATCACCAGGCCTTCGATCTGGTGGAACATCGGCGTGTGCGTCGCATCCGAATCCGAGCGATAGACGCGACCCGGCGCGATGATGCGGATCGGCGGCTTGCTGCTGGTCATCGTGCGGATCTGCACCGGCGAGGTGTGCGTGCGCAGCACCATCGGCCGCTCATGCTCGCCGGCGAGGTAGAAGGTATCGTGCATCGCGCGCGCCGGATGCGTCTCCGGGATGTTGAGCGCGGTGAAATTGTGCCAGTCGTCCTCGACCTCGGGGCCGGTGGCGACCGCGAAGCCCAGATCGGCGAAGATCTCGGCCAGCTCGTCCATCACCTGGCTGACCGGGTGGACCGATCCCGGCGCGACGCCGTCGACCGGCAGCGTCATGTCCACCGTCTCGCTGGCGAGGCGCGCATCGAGCGCGGCCTGCTCCATCGCCGCCTTGGCGGTGGCGAGCGCCTCGGTGACGGCCTCGCGAAGCCCGTGGATGCGCGGCCCCTGCTCCTGCCGCTCTTCTGGGGTGAGCTTGCCGAGCGTCTTGAGCAGGCCGGTGATCGCGCCCTGCTTGCCGAGCGCCTGGACGCGCACCGCCTCCAGCGCATCGAGCGCGGTGGCGGCATCGATCGCGGCAAGCAGCTCGCCGCGCAGGGTATCGAGATCGGTGGTCATCGTTTTCCGTTCACTGTGCGAGATGGCTGGAACCCTAGACGGGCCCCTAGGTCAAGGCGTTTGAGGGTCCGCTACACCCGGCTGCCGAGCAGTGCGGCGCCGAAGGCGACAAACACGCCGCCGGTAACGCGGTTGAACATCCGCTGGCGCGCCGCAGGTGCCAGCCAAGCCGCGAGCGAGCGGCCGCCCAGCGCATAGACCGAGAACCAGAAGGCCTCGATCACGACGAAGGTCGCGATCAGGATCGCCAGCTGCGGCAGGAACGGCCGACCGACGTCGAGGAACTGCGGGAACAGCGCGGCTGCGAAGACGATCAGCTTGGGATTGGACAGCCCCGTGCCGAGCCCGGTCAGATAGCGGGCCCGTACCGACTGGCGCACCGGCACGGCCGCATCGGCATGGGCCTCCGCCACCGGGGCGCGCCAGGCCTTGATGCCCAGCCACAGCAGATAGGCGACGCCCGCATAGCGCAGCACGTCGTACAGCCCCGGCGACGCCTTGAGCAGCGCCCCCAGCCCCGCCGCCGAGGCGATGAGGCAGAACAGGTTCGCGCTCATCAGCCCCGCCGTGGTCGGCAGCACGCTGCGCGCGCCCTCGCGGATGCTCTGCACCATCACGTGGAGCATGTTCGGCCCCGGCGTCATCGACACGAAAAACACGGCGGTGACGTAGAGCCACCAGGTCTTCATCGCCACGGGATCGTCCCTCCCGGTTGGAATGAAAAAGGGCGCCGAAGCCGTAGCCTCGACGCCCCAAATCAGCTTGCGCGCAGGTCCGCTCAGGCGGCCTGGGGCAGTGCCGCCTTCGCCTGCGCGATGATGGCGGTAAACGCCTCACCCTCGTGCATCGCGATGTCGGCCAGGACCTTCCGGTCGAGTTCGATACCGGCCAGTTTGAGGCCGTGCATGAACTGCGAATAGGTCAGGCCTTCGGCGCGGACGCCGGCGTTGATGCGCTGGATCCACAGGGCGCGGAAGCTGCGCTTCTTTACCTTGCGGTCGCGATAGGCGTACTGGCCGGCCTTTTCGACGGCCTGGCGCGCGATACGGATGGTGTTCTTGCGACGGCCATAATAGCCCTTCGCCTGATCCAAAATCCGCTTATGCTTCGCCTTGGTGGTCGTACCACGCTTCACTCGTGCCATTTTTCAGGACTCCCTTACTTCAGGCCGTACGGCGCCCACGCCTTGACGTGTGCCACGTCGGCGTCGGCCAGCACGCTGGTGCCGCGGTTGGTACGGATATACTTCGAATTGTGCGAAATCAGGCGGTGGCGCTTGCCGGCGACGCCGTGCTTCACCTTGCCCGTGGCGGTGAACTTGAAGCGCTTCTTCACACCGCTCTTGGTCTTGAGCTTGGGCATTTTCGTCTCCTTATGGTTCGACGATTGCAGACAGCCTCGGCAGCCCTATTAGCCGGACGGTCTCTCGATCGCGGAAAGGCGGCCCATTAGCGGATGGATCCGCGATATGCAACCACCGGGGAACTGCACGTGCAGAAGGGATTTTGAGGTTCATGGCCGATCCGGACAGCCCCGTTCTCGCCGCCGAACAGGCGCCGCCGCCCCGACCGGTGCGCGCGATGGGCGCGCCGCTCGCCGCGACGATCGCGGTCGTCACCAGCCTGGTGGGGCTGATGGTGCTTGCCTGGGCCATCCTGTTCGTCACCAAGGGCCGGTTCCTCAAGGGGACGTTCGAATCGATCGCCAGTTCGAGCGCGGATCGGAAGGTGCGGGTGGCGGGCGACTTCCAGCTCTATTTCGCGCCGTTCAACCTGAAGTTCGTTGCCGAGAGCCTCAGCGTCGAGAACCCGGACTGGGCCGGCACCAGCCCCTTCTTCACCGCGAAGCGAATCGACGCGCGAATCGCCACCTTCTCGCTTCTCGCGGACCAGAAGCGCTTCCGGTGGCTCGGCCTCACCGACGGGCGAATCGACCTGCAGTGGGACCGCGACGGCAAGCAGAATACATGGACCTTCGGCAGCGGCGGTGGAAAACCGCTGACCATGCCGCTGATCCAGCGCGCGAGAATCGCCGGCACCCAGATCCGTTATCTCGATCCGCGCCATCAGTTGGACGCGGCGATTCGCGTCGACACCGTGGCGGCCGAGGACAATCGCTTCGCCGACACGATCCGCTTCGACGGCAACGGCACCGCGCGCGGCGCCCGCTTCACGCTGGCGGGCGCCCTGCTGTCGTCGAACGCGACGCTGGCGGGCGGCGAGAACCGGCTGCGGCTCCATGCCGAGGGCGTGCGCAGCCAGGTCGATATCGCCGGCACCCTGCCCGGCGCGACGGTGCTGGAAGGCGCCAAGCTCCATATGGACCTGCGCGGGCAGAACCTTGCCGACGTCTTCCTGCTCGCCGGCATCGCCGTGCCCGACACGCGGACCTATCGGCTGACCTCGGTCGTCACCAGGGCGGGCGACGAATGGCGCTTCACCGGCATGAAGGGCCGGTTCGGCGACAGCGATCTCGCCGGCAAGTTCACGGTGAAGCTCGGCGAGCCGCGCATGCTGCTGACTGCCGACCTGTTCACCCATGTGCTCGACATCGTCGATGCCGGGCCGTTCATCGGCTACAATCCCAATGCACTGGCGGCCCAAGGTGCGCAGGCGGCGGTGACGCAGGTCTCGGGCACGCCGCGGCTGCTGCCCGACGCGCCGCTGCGGATCGAGGCGCTCAAGAATTTCGATGCCAAGGTGCAGTGGCAGGTGCGCACCGTCCGCGCGCCCAATCTGCCCGTGTCGAACATCGAACTGGGCCTCGACCTCAATGACCGGCTGCTCAAGCTGAGCCCGCTCAACTTCAGCCTGGCGCGCGGCACGGTCACCTCGGACATCAGCATCGACGCGCGCAAGACGCCGGTGTTCACCACCTACGACATCCGCCTGTCGCCGACGCCGATGGGCGTGCTGCTCGCAGGCTTCGGCGCGGAGCAGTCCGGCACCACCGGCATGCTCAAGGCGCGTGTCCAGATGAACGGCAGCGGCAACAGCGTGCGTGATTCGCTCGGCACCGCGAACGGCCGGATCGCCGTGATCCTCCCCAAGGGCGATTTCTGGACGCGCAACACCGAGCTCGCCGAGTTCGACATCGGCACCTTCGTCCAGAAGATGTTCGAGAAGAAGCTGAAGGAGCCAGTGCAGATAAATTGCGGGCTGATCGGCTTCACCGTGCGCGACGGCGTGGCGGCGGCGGACCCGATCCTGATCGACACGCAGAAGAACGTGATGCTCGGCCGCGGCGGGTTCAGCTTCCGGAACGAAACGATCGACCTCGCCTTCCGCGCCGATTCGAAGCGGTTCAGCCTGTTCTCCGGCCAGTCGCCTGTGGGAATCGGCGGTTATTTCGCCAAGCCGGGAATCGACGTGATCAGCCCGGAGCTGGTCGGGCGCGCGGGCGCCGGGCTCGGCCTCGGTCTCGTCGCCTCGCCGCTCGCGAGCGTGCTGGCGTTCGTTGACTTCGGCGATGCCAAGGCTGCCGATTGTGGGCCCGTACTGGCGGGCGCCACCGCCGCAGGCCAGCGCGACGTGACGGGCCGTCCGCGCGAGGATGTCGGCCGCGGCACCACCGCCAAGGCGGAGAACGGCAGAACGAACGCGGGCGAGGCCAAGCGGCAGCGCAAGAAGTTCCTCGGCATCTTCTGAACGCTTGCGACCCGCTGGGCGGTGCGCGCAGAGTGCCCGCGATGCTGCGCTTCCTTTGCCTCGCCGCTGCGCTCGTGATCGGCGGAGACGTGCGCCCGCCGCTCCGGGTGATCGTCGGCGGCCAGCACCCGGGCGCCGTAGACGCGCTGCCCCTCCACGTCGGCGGCCGCGTGGATCGCTCCGGAGACGGATTCCGCCATCAATGGCCCGGCATCTATGTCGAGGCGGCGTTCCGGGGCAGCGCGGCGACGCTGCGCTTCGACGACCCGATCAACGAATGGCGGCTGAGCGTCGACGGCAGTCCGGCGGTGACCATCGATCGCCCCGGCCGCTCCGACGTGACGATCGACAACCTGGCGCCGGGCGACCACCGCCTCCGGATCGACAAGATGACCGAGAGCACCGCTCCGGCCCGTTTCCTTGGTGCTTTCGTTGCCAAAGGACAGACCCTACCCGCACCGCCGCCTCGCCAACGTCAGATCGAGTTCATCGGCGACTCGTCCATGACAGGCTATGGCGCCCGCGCCGACCATGTCGATTGCACGCAGGCAGAGGTTCGAACCACCACCGATACGCCTGACGCCTTCGCAGCGCTTGCTGCGCAGCATGAGAATGCGGATTATCAGATAAACGCCGTCTCCGGCCGCGGGCTTATCCGCAATTTCGATGGCACGGCGCCGGATGGGACCATGGCAAAGCTATGGCCGCGTCGCCTGCCCGTCGAGCCCGCCCCGTACCAGGATCTCGCCTGGCAGCCGCAGATCGTGGTGCTCAAGCTGCAGGCCGATTTCGTCGGCTTCCGCCCCGATGCGCGCTGGCCGACGCTTGAAGCGCTGGTCGCCGATTATGCGGCCAGCTATGGCCGCTTCCTCGTCCAGCTCCATGCCCGCTATCCACGTGCCGTGTTCATCCTCTGGTGGTTCGACACCAGCGGCGCCCCGCCTGAACAGGCCGCGATGCTGCGCAACGCGGAAACGCGGATCAGCGATGCCGCCCGTACGGCCGGCGTGCGCGACCTGCTGTTTCTGCCCTTTCCCGCCACCGAGTCCCGCGGCACCGCCTGCCACGGTCATTATGGCCTCGAGGCGCAGCGCCAGATCGCCGACTGGCTGGTTCACGCCATCGACGCCCATCCCGGCTTCTGGGACGGGCGCTGATTCCGGCTCAGTGCCCCCGGCAGGCCATCGCGTCGAGGATATCGTCGATCCGCGCCGGGTCGCCAGCCGCGATCACTTCGCCCTTGCTGCCGGCATGGAGCGGATCGCCCTGCCAGTCGCACATCCGCCCGCCCGCGCCTTCGATCACCGGGACCAGCGCCGCGAAGTCGTGGAGCTTGAGGCCGGCCTCGACGACGATGTCGAGCCAGCCGCTCGCCACGCAGCCATAATTGTAGCAGTCGCCGCCCAGCACGGTGCTCATCACCTGCGCGTCGAGATGCTCGAAGGCGTGGAGCTGGCCGTCGTCGAACAAAGCGGGCGAGGTGGTGCCGAGGATCGCCTGGCCCAACTCGCGGCAGATACGCGTGCTGGCGGGCTTGCCGTTGAACAGCGTCTGTCGCCCGGTGACACCCAGCCAGCGCTCGTTGATGATCGGCTGGTCGATCACGCCCAGTACCGGCCAGCCGTTGTCGACCAGCGCGATCAGCGTGCCGAATACCGGCCGCCCGGCGATGAACGCGCGCGTGCCGTCGATCGGATCGAGCACCCATTGCCGCCCGCTGGTACCTTCGCGCACGCCGAATTCCTCGCCGATGATCCCGTCCATCGGCCGCTCGGCGATCAGCAGCTTGCGCATCGCCTCTTCGCCCGCGCGATCGGCGAGGGTGACTGGAGACTGGTCCTCCTTCGCCTCGACGCCGTGTTCGGCGCGGAAATAGGGGCGGATCGCAGCACCCGCCGCGTCGGCGAGGCGCGCGGCAAGCGCGATGTCGGTTTGGGAAACGGCCATGGTCCTGCCCTACAAGGCCGATTTTGACTCGCCAAGGTCACAAACGCCTGTCACTTCGCCGAACATGCGTGTGTTCGCTGCTCTTCCGATGCTCGGCCTGTCCATTATCGCGGTTCCCGCGCTGGCGCAGGTCCGTGCGGTGCCGGCGCAGCCCGCCTCGGAGCAGGCGGCACTCCGCGGGGTGGAGGTGTTCCTCGTCAACGAGACCGAGGCGCCGATCGCCGATGCCGGCCCCCGCCAGATCGAAGTGACGGCCGCGGACGGCACAAGGCTGATGCTGGAGCGCACCCCCGGCCCCACGCCGACCATCGCCCCCCATGGGTTCGCCAAGGCACGCTATGTGCCGGTGGGCGTCGCCGGCGTCGCGCTGCCGCCTGCCGCACAGCATCGACCCGCCGAGATCCCCGAGCAGGAGACCGTGGTGCAAAGCTCGACCGGCAGCTCCAGCGGCCTGCTGGCCCGGTTCGAGCCGCATGAGCCGGTCTATGGCGCCTTCGGCCTGAGCGACGCGGGCGGCAAGCTGCAGCTGAGCTTCGCGGTGCGGCCGTTCGCGGAGGATGCGCCGCTGCAACTGGGCAACCTCCGCTTCGCCTATACCCAGACGATGTTCTGGGCGCTGAACGAGCCGTCGGGACCCTTCCGCTCGACCAACTATGCCCCCGAACTCTACGCCGACATCCCCGTGGACGAGTCGACCCGCGTGGCGATCGGCTGGCGGCACGATTCAAACGGGCGCGGCGAGCTCGACTCGGTCGACATCAACCGCATCTTCCTGCGCGGCGAGAAGACGTTCGACCTGGGCAGCGACTGGCGGCTGGACGTGGCGCCGCAGGCCTGGGTCTATGTCGGCAACAGCGGCACCTTCCACGACATGAAGGAGTATTTCGGCTATACCGGCCTCGCCGCCTCGATCCAGCAGAAGGACGGGATCAAGCTGGCGCTTACCGCCCGCGGCAATGTGAAGACCGGGCGCGGCGCGGCCGAAGCGTTCGTCTCCTACCCGCTGCGCCGGTTGGGCGGCGGCCTTGGCATCTACCTCTTCGGACAGGCATTCACCGGCCATGGGGAGGCGCTAGACCGGTACAACGTCAACGACACGCACGCGCGGATCGGCATCGCCTTCACCCGCTAGCCGCCGCGCGGATGCTGGCGTAGACAGATGCGCAACCATCCAGGGAGACCGATATGCGCCTGAAGCTCGCCCTTGCCGCCCTTGCCCTGCCCCTCGCCATGATGCCGGCGAATGCGTCCCTTCCCGCCGGTGCCAAGGCCCCCGTGTTCACCGCCAAGGGCGCGGTGGCCGGCAAGCCGATCAACGTCGACCTGAAGGCCGCGCTGAAGAAGGGCCCGGTCGTGCTCTACTTCTTCCCGGCCGCCTTCACCTCGGGGTGCAATGCCGAGGCGCATGCCTTCGCCGAGGCGCTGCCCGATTTCACCAAGGCGGGCGCCACCGTGATCGGCATGACCGCCGGCAATGTCGACCAGCTGGAGCAGTTCAGCAGCCAGTATTGCGCCGGCAAGTTCGCGGTTGCGGCCGCGTCGCCCGAGATCGCGCAGGGTTATGACGTGCTGATGAAGAAGCCGGACGGCACCGCGGCCAAATACACCACCCGCACCAGCTTCGTGATCGCGCCAGACGGCAAGGTGCTGTTCGTTCATTCGGATCCGAATCCGGCCGACCATATCCGCCTGACCCTGGCGGCGGTGCAGAACTACCGGAAGACGCACAAGGGCTGATCCCGAGTCGGGAGCCGATATCGCTCCCCATGCCATCGCCGATCCGGAGGCGTTAATCCTCCGAATCGGAATGGTTGCGTGTGCTACATATTGAAAAGCGCTGATTTTAGCCGGCAATATGCGACTGGATCGTCGACGGACTTGTCCGCCGACGGCCATCGTGAAGCGATTGGCAACCAGATATTAGCACTCTCCGCTTATTCCTTTTTGGTAACATGGCGATCTGGAAGCCGTGATTGCACGGGGGTTGGGAGCGTATGCGCATCGCGCGTGCCGTTCGTTCGGAAGCAGGACAGGGAGAGGGCCGAGCGCTGTTCGAGCGGATCGGCGCGTTCCTGGTGGATCAGCGCCTCGATCCGACCCCGACCCACTACGCCTTCGCGCACCGGCTGTTCACCGACCCGGATGACACGCTGGCCCGTGCGGTGGAACTCATCACCGACCGCGGCGTCCGCATCACGCCGCGCGACATCCAGACCCTGACCGCCGACGAGCGCACCGAGGAACGCGCGGAATCGGACGTCGACCTGAAGGCACGCGCGGAAGGACTGGTCGCCCGCACGCAGATGCAGGTCGAGGGCTTTGCCGACATGGTGACGGCGATGCGTGCCGAAACCGTCGGGTTCGGTCGCGATCTTGCGGCAAGCGCCGAAGCGATCTCCAGCGCGAGCGATGCGCCCCAGGCGGACGACATCGCCCGGATCACCGCCGCGATGCTCGAGCGCGTCCGCGTCGCCGAGGAGAAACTGGAGACAACCACCCGCGAGGCGAACGATCTTCGCCAGAAGCTTGAGGAAGCGCGCGACAACGCCCGGCGCGACCCGCTGACCCAGTTGCCCAACCGCCGCGCCTTCGAAGAAGCCTTCGCCGCGCAGGAAAGCGCCGGCGGCCGGATGTGCATCGCGGTGTGCGACATCGATCATTTCAAGTCGGTCAACGATCGCTTCGGCCACGCCGTGGGCGACCGCGTGCTGCGCGTCATCGCCGATGCGCTCAGCCAGAGCTGCCGGGGCCACCTCGTCACGCGCTATGGCGGCGAGGAGTTCGCGATCCTGTTCACCGGCGTCTCGCTCGAGCGCGCGCAGCTGGTGCTGGAGGGCGCGCGCGCGACGGTCCAGGCCAAGCGCTACAAGCTGCGCGACAACGACGAACCGCTGGGAGCCATCACCTTCTCCGCCGGCCTGACGCCGGTCGCCCCCGGCGAAATGCACCAGACCGCCTTCCACCGCGCCGACAGGCTGCTGTACGCAGCGAAGAATGCGGGCCGAAACCAGATACAGATTGGCGAAGGTGGCGGCAAAAACCGCCGATAAATGGCATTTTTCGCCGATTGCGGATGCGTCTTCGAACCAGCTTTACCCGCGCCAGGGCTAGTGAATCAATATAATCAGTCACTTATGTAATCTGGCACGCTCCCTGCATAACATCTGGCATCGGTTGGCGGAAGGGTCCGCCAGCCGGAAGATCAGGGAGTATCCATCATGACCGCTCGTTTCGTCTCGCTGCACCAGACCGTTGCCGTCAGCGCCGCCGTCCTGCTCACCGCCGCGCTGGTGCTGTTCTCGACCCCGGTGATCCCGGTCGCCTGAGCCCCCTCGCAGTGCAGGAGAAGATCAGCATGTTCCGCAGCTTCATGTTCGGCGTCGCGTCGTTCGCCATCACCAGCGTTATGATCCTCGGCAGCGGCCTGCAGGGCTCCAGCCTCATCGGCTGACCCTGGCGGCCGCCCCGACGGCCCAATTTTCAGGAACTTACCGCGGCTACGCCCGCTTGTTCGGCACCCCTCCCCCCTGTTCCCGGAGACGAGCCGATGTCCGACCAATACACCATAGACCGAGTCCACGAGGATGCGCTCCCCGGTGAGGAGCGCTCCCTCGATCCCAAACCCGAATGGCAGCCGCGCTACCGCGGATCGGATCGCCTGAACGGCAAGGTGGCCATCGTCACCGGCGCCGATAGCGGGATCGGCCGCGCGGTCGCCGCGCTCTATGCCCGCGAAGGCGCCGATGTCGCCATCGTCTATCTGAACGAGCACCGGGATGCCGAGGACACCGCGCAAGCGGTGCGTGCCGAAGGGCGCCGAGCAATAACGATTGCTGGCGACGTCGGCGACAAGGCGTTCTGCGAAGAGGCCGTTTCCAAGGTAATTGCCGAGTTCGGCCGCCTGGACATCCTCGTCAACAATGCCGGGGAGCAGCACCCGGACAAGGATATCACCGACATCACCGAGCAGCAGCTCCGCCGCACCTTCCAGACCAACATCTTCGGGATGTTCTTTCTGGTGCAGGCCGCCTCGCCGCATCTCAAGGAAGGCGCCGCGATCGTCAACTGCACCTCGGTGACGATGTATCAGGGCGAGCCCGAGCTGCTCGACTACAGCGCGACCAAGGGCGCGATCACGGCCTTCACCCGCAGCCTGTCGATGAACTTGATCGAGAAGGGCATCCGCGTGAACGCGGTGGCGCCGGGCCCGATCTGGACGCCGCTCAACCCCAGCGGCGGCGCGAGCCCCGAGAAGCTCGAGCATTTCGGCGAGAGCGTGCCGATGGGCCGCCCAGGCCAGCCCAACGAGGTCGCCCCCGCCTTCCTGTTCCTCGCCTGCGAGGATTCGAGCTACATGTCGGGGCAGGTGCTCCACCCGAACGGCGGCACCGTCGTCAACGGCTGAGCATGCGCCGCGCCGGTCTCAGACCGGCGCGGCCTCACCGACCAGCCCCGTCGGCGCTTCCTCGCCGCGGGAATAGACACCGGTGAGCAAGCCGGCTGCCAGCACATGCCCGGCCATCGCCTTCACCAGCGCGCTGCGGCCGGGATTTTCCCCGATCTCGCAGCCGCCGCCCAGCGCGAACAGCTGAAAGGCATAGTGGTGCGGCCCATGGCCGGTCGGCGGATCGGGCGGCAGCCAGCCTTCGCCGAGATAGCTGTTGCGGCCGACATCCTTGCCTTCGGCATCGCCGGCGCCATCGGCGCGGATGGCGCCTTCCTTCAGGTCCCCATCGACGGGAAGGCCCCAGACCACCGCATGGACCAGCGGCTGGGGCGCGGGTGCGTCGGGATCCTCGACGATCAGCGCGAGACATTCGGTGCCTTCCGGCGCGCCCGTCCAGAAAAGCGGCGGCGATACGCCTGCGCCGTCTGCGGTGAAACGCTCCGGCAGGCGGCCGCCATTAGCGAAGGCCGGACTGGCGAGATGCAGCACCTCGAAGCTGCCGAGCTCCGGCTGGACGATCGCCAGCTTCCTGGCCCCGGCACGCAAGCCCTTGAGCGCGCTTCCCAGCCAGTGCGGTATGTGTTCGAGCATCGCGGTCTCTCCCGTTTGGCAGCCAAACGCGCCTGGTCCCGCGATTATCCCGCGGTCAGAGGTCGAGTTTCTCGTAATCGGCCGGCGGCGTGATTCCCTCCATCCGCTCGGCGAGCAGCTGGCGGAAGCTCGGGCGGCTCTTCATCCCGATATACCAGCGCTTGGCGAGCTCGTGGCTCTTCCAGTCGATCCCGCCCAGATAATCGGCGACCGAAATCTGCGCCGCCGCCGTGATATCGGCAAGGCTCATCGTCGCGCCCGCCAGCCAGGTGCGGTGGTCGAGCAGATAATCGATATAATCCAGATGGCCGACTGCGGCCTTCATCGCGTCGCGCAGCAGCTTGGCGTCGGGGGGCTGGCGATAGACGATCCGCTTGATCATCCGCTCGTGGAGCAGCGGCGCGGTGATGTCGCTGTAGAAGTTGTTGTCGAACCACACCACCAGCCGGCGGATCTCGGCGCGGTCGACGGCGGAACCGTTGAGCAGCGCATTCTTGCTCACCGTCTCCTCGAAGAACTCGCAGATCACGGTCGAGTCGATCAGCGTCACATGGCGCTCGCCGTCGATCATCACCGGCGTCTGGCCGGTGGGATTGAGGTCGAGGAATTCGTCGCGCCGCAGCCAGGGCGATTCGCGCACCGGCTCATAGGCGATGCCCTTCTCGCCGAGCAGGAGCCGGACCTTGCGCGAAAAGGGACAGAGCGGAAATTGAAGGAGCTGCCACATGGGAGAAGCCATAAGCAGCGGAAATGGGCCGGGGAAGACTCGTTATACGGCTCGCCGCATTTCCGGGGATCCAGCGGATGCCGGGCGCGCCCCATTCGGGGCACGACGGGCGAAGGTTTCCAAGCTCCCGCCAATGTCCAGGAGGTGGGGACGGGCCCCACCCCCTGTCGATCATTCTGCTGCCACCGCCTCGACCGTGTCGTTCAGCGGCTGGGGCAGACGGGTGAGCATTTCCTTCGGCACCACCTGCCAGAACTTGCCCGCCTCGCGGTCCCAGTCCTCCAGCAGGCCCTTCGACCACTTGCTGTCGGTCGCCTCGGCATGCGCCTCGACCAGCGACCGGAGCTTGGCTTCCCAATGGCTGGAAGCCAGCCGGTTCCAGGTGATGTTCTCCGGGTTGGCGTGGCGTTCGAAGCTGCCGTCGACATCATAGACGAACGCCATGCCGCCGGTCATGCCCGCGCCGAAGTTCATGCCGACGCGTCCCAGCACCACGGCGGTGCCGCCGGTCATGTACTCGCACCCGTTCGCGCCGCAGCCCTCGACCACCACATCGGCGCCCGAGTTGCGCACCGCGAAACGCTCGCCCGCCTGGCCCGCGGCGAACAGCCGGCCCGAGGTCGCGCCGTAGAGGACGGTGTTGCCGATGATCGTGTTGTTCCAGGATTCGATCGGCGAGCTGACCATCGGCCGCACCACGATCACGCCGCCCGACAGGCCCTTGCCGACATAATCGTTGGCGTCGCCGAACACTTCGAGCGTGATGCCCTTGCACAGGAACGCGCCGAGCGACTGGCCCGCCGAGCCGCGCAGCCGGACATGGACATGCCCGTCCGCCAGCGTCGACATGCCGAACTTGTTGGTCACCTCGGCCGAGAGCCGCGTGCCCACCGCGCGGTGCGTGTTGCGCACCGAATAGCTGAGCTGCATCTTCTCCCCGCGCGCGAACACGGGGGCGGCATCCTTGATCATCTGCGCGTCGAGGCTGTCCGGCACCGCGTTGCGGAAGGTGCTGAGGCTGAAGCGCCGCTCGGAATCATCCGCATCCACCTTGGCGAGGATCGGGTTGAGATCGAGATCGTCGAGATGCTCGGCGCCGCGGCTGACCTGGCGGAGCAGCTCGGTGCGACCGATCACTTCGTCCAGGCTGCGGAAGCCCAGCTTGGCGAGGATCTCGCGCACTTCCTCGGCGATGAAGGTCATCAGGTTGATGACCTTTTCCGGCGTGCCGACGAACTTGGCGCGCAGCTTCTCGTCCTGGGTGCACACGCCCACGGGGCAGGTGTTCGAATGGCACTGGCGGACCATGATGCAGCCCATCGCGACCAGGCTGAGCGTGCCGATGCCGAACTCCTCGGCGCCGAGGATCGCGGCGATGACGATGTCGCGCCCGGTCTTCAGCCCGCCATCGGTGCGCAGCTTGATGCGGCCGCGCAGGCCGTTGAGCGTCAGCGTCTGGTTCACCTCGGACAGGCCCATTTCCCAAGGCGTGCCGGCATATTTGATCGAGGTGAACGGCGACGCACCGGTCCCGCCATTATGGCCGGCGACCAGGATCACATCCGCATGCGCCTTCGCCACGCCCGCCGCGACCGTGCCGATGCCGGCCGAGCTGACCAGCTTCACGCACACTCGCGCGCGCGGATTGATCTGCTTCAGATCGTAGATCAGCTGCGCCAGATCCTCGATCGAATAGATGTCGTGGTGCGGCGGCGGCGAGATCAGCGTCACGCCCGGCGTCGCATGGCGCAGCTTGGCGATGAACTCGGTCACCTTGAAGCCGGGCAGCTGCCCGCCCTCGCCGGGCTTGGCGCCCTGGGCCACCTTGATCTCGATCTCGTCGCAGGCGTTGAGATATTCCGCCGTCACGCCGAACCGGCCCGAGGCGACCTGCTTGATCGAGGAGTTGGCGTTGTCGCCATTCTCATAGGGCTTGTAGCGCGCCGAATCCTCGCCGCCCTCGCCCGAGACGGCGCGCGCGCCGATCCGGTTCATCGCGATGGCCAGCGTCTCGTGCGCCTCGGGGCTGAGCGCGCCCAAGGACATGCCCGGGGTCACGAACCGCTTGCGGATCTCGGTGATCGCCTCGACCTGGTCGATCGCGACGCCGGTTTCCGGGAAGTTGAACTCGAGCAGATCGCGCAGGTACACCGGCGGCAAGTCCCGCACCCCGCGCGAGAAGGCGAGGTAGCTCGAATAGCTGTCGTTCGACACCGCCGTCTGCAGCTGGTGCATCAGCTGCGCCGAATAGGCATGCGCCTCGCCGCCCGCGCGCTGGCGATAGAATCCGCCGACCGGCAGCGTCGCGACTCCCGCATCATAGGCGGCCTCATGCCGCATCATCGCCGAGAGGTGGAGCGAGGCATAGCCCTCGCCCGAAATCTTGGCGGGCATGCCGGGGAACAGGTCGTTCACCAGCGCGCGGCTGAGGCCCACCGCCTCGAAATTATAGCCGCCGCGATAGGAGCTGATCACCGCGATGCCCATCTTCGACAGGATCTTGAGCAGCCCCTCGTCGATCGCCTTGCGGTGGCGCTTGAGGCAATCGGCCAGGCTGATCTCGCCGAACAGGCCGCGCGCGTGGCGATCGGCGATCGCGGCTTCGGCCAGATAGGCGTTCACCGTGGTCGCGCCGACGCCGATCAGCACCGCGTAATAATGGGTGTCGAGGCACTCGGCGGTGCGGACGTTGACGCTGGCATAGGAGCGCAAGCCCCGCCGCACGAGGTGCGTGTGCACCGCCGCCGCCGCCAGCACGCCGGCGATCGCGGCCTTGTCCGGCCCGCTATGCTCGTCGGTGAGGAACAGCTCGGTGCAGCCGGCGCGGACCGCCTGCTCCGCCTCGTGGCGGATGCGCTTGATCGCGAGCTTGAGCGATTCGGGATCTCCGTCCGCCGGGAAGGTGCAGTCGATCTCGGCCGCATTGGCACCGAAATGCGCGCGCAGGCGATGCCAGTCGGCATTGGTCAGCACCGGGCTTTCCAGCACCAGCACCGGGCTCCCCGCGCCCTCGGTATCGAGGATGTTGGCGAGGTTGCCGAACCGCGTCTTGAGCGACATCACATAGCGCTCGCGCAACGGGTCGATCGGCGGGTTGGTGACCTGGCTGAAATTCTGGCGGAAGAACTGGCTGATCAGCCGCGACTTGGAGGAGATGACCGCCAGCGGCGTGTCGTCGCCCATCGAGCCGATCGCCTCCTTCGAGGTCTCGACCATCGGCGCGAGGATCAGCTCCATGTCCTCCAGCGTCTGCCCTGCCGCGACCTGGCGGCGCGACAGTTCCGCGCGCTCATAATAGGTCTCGGCGGGTGCCGCGGGCAGGTCGTCGATCGACAGGAAGCCCTGCACCATGGAGGCGTAGTCGGCCTCGCCGGCGATCTGGTCCTTGATCGCACGGTCGTGGAGCAGCTTGCCCTCGTCCAGGTCCACCGCGATCATCTCGCCCGGCCCCAGCCGGCCCTTGGCGACGACGTTCGCCTCCGGCACCGGCACCATGCCGGTTTCGGAGCCGACGATCAGCAGCCCGTCCGAGGTCTGGGTATAGCGCAGCGGGCGCAGCGCGTTGCGGTCCATGCCGGCAACCGCCCAGCGGCCATCGGTCATCGCAAGCGCGGCGGGGCCGTCCCACGGCTCCATCACCGAGGCCAGATACTGGTACATCGCGGCGTGCGAGGCCGGCGTATCCTCGTCCTGCTGCCAGGCCTCCGGCACCAGCATCAGCTTGGCGGTGGGCGCGTCGCGGCCCGAGCGGCAGATCGCCTCGAACACCGCGTCGAGCGCGGCGGTGTCCGACGCGCCCGCCGGGATCACCGGCTTGATGTCCTCGCTCTGCTCGCCGAACGCGATGCTCGCCATCTTGATCTCGTGGCTGCGCATCCAGTTCTGGTTGCCGCGGATCGTGTTGATCTCGCCGTTATGCGCGAGGCAGCGGAACGGCTGCGCCAGCCACCATTGCGGGAAGGTGTTGGTGGAATAGCGCTGGTGGAAGATCGCCACGCGGCTCTCGAAGCGCGAATCCTTGAGGTCCGGATAGAAGTCGGACAGCGATTCGGCGAGGAAGAGGCCCTTGTAGATGATCGAGCGGCACGACAGCGAACAGATGTAGAAGCCGCCGACCTGGGCTGCGATCACCCGCTTCTCGATGCGGCGGCGGATCAGGTAGAGCTGGCGCTCGAACTCGGCGGCGTCCATCGCCTCGGGCATCGGCCCGGCGATCATGATCTGCTCGATCTCGGGGCGCGTCGCCTGCGCCTTCATGCCGATCACCGACACGTCGACCGGCACCTGGCGCCAGCCATAGATGGTGTAGCCCGCCTCGATGATCTCGCTCTCGACGATGGTGCGGCAGGTTTCCTGCGCCCCGAGATCGGTGCGCGGCAGGAAGATCATGCCGACGGCGAGGCGGTTCGGCAGCACGCGGTGGCCGCTGCCGACGATCTGCTCGTCGAAGAAGCGCAGCGGCAGGTCGACATGGATACCGGCACCGTCGCCGGTCTTGCCGTCCGCGTCGACGGCGCCGCGGTGCCACACCGCCTTCAGGGCGTCGATCGCCGACTGGACCACGCGGCGCGACGACTGGCCGTCGGTCGCCGCAACCATGCCCACGCCGCAGGCATCGCCTTCATATTCGGGGCGGTACATGCCCTCGCGGGCGAGGCGTTCGCGCTCGGCGGCCAGCTTGATGTCGTCCATGGTCTTCCTCGATCTTCGTTCGCGCATCCTCGGGGGGACGCGGTGCTTACTTCTTGGTGGGCTGGGCGGCCTTGCTTCCCAGCAACTTCTCGATCTTCGCGCGCTCCTGCGGCGTCAGGTCGGCCGGTTTGCGCGGCGGCGGCAGATCCTTGGTGCCGGCCTGGGCCGCCTGGATCACCGCCGGCATCTGCTTCATGATCTCCGGCATGGCTTCGGCCATGGCCTGCGCCATGTCCGGCCCCATCATTAGCTCCATCGAGCTGCGGGCATAGTGATCGCCTGCCGGTGTCGCGAAGAAGCGCTGGAGCTCCTGCAGCTCGGGCAGCGTATAGGCGCGGGCATAGGCCCGGGCGAACGCAACGCGCACCTTCGGCTCCAGCGTGGACATCAGCTTGCCCATCTCGCCCATCATCGCGCGCAGCGTCCGCTGCTGGCGTTCCTTCCAGTGCGGATCATAGATCTCCATCACCTCGCGCAGCGTGGTCTTGCCGAGCTGGGCCACCTCCTCCTCGGACAACCCGCCGATCTGGGCAAAGTCGCGTATCGGCAGATCGGCGGCGCTGCCGACCACCGTTTCCATCATGTGGTTGAGGTTCTCGCCCATCATCCGCTGGTACATGCCCGGCGGGATCAGCTTGTCGGCGAGCTCGCGCGCGACCGCGAGACGGGCGGGGTCCTGCGCCTCGACAGGGGCAGGTGCCGACGACCCGACGGCCACGGCGTGCGTCGTCGCGGTCTGCGCGACGGCGGGCGCGGCGGCGATCATCGTTCCCGCCAGCGCGCAGGCGGCGCTCCACCCAACGGTCCGCATCACTTTGCCTTCCCCTTCGCGAGAAACGCCTTCTCGGCAGCCACCCGCTCGGTTTCCAGCGACGCCGCGTTGCCGGTGGCGAGCTGGCGGCCCCAGGCCTTGGTAACCTCCATGATCCGGGTGTTGACCAGCTGCATCTTCTTGGCCGCCGAACTGGCGCCGAACGCGGTGAGGGCAGGATAATCGTCCTCGGTCAGGTCGGCCACCGCTGCCGCAACCGCGGTCTTCTGCCCCTCCTCGGCGCTGGTCGCCCCCTTTTCCTGCAGCGCGGCAGTGGCCCGGGCGCGCATCTTCATGCCCGTCGGGCTTTCGAAGAAGGTGATCGTGTCGACGATCTCCTCGGCCTCCAGCTCGTCGCGCACCACCGCGGCCAGTTGCTCGCGCAGGCTGGGCAGATCGGCGATGGCGAGCCGGGCGAGGTATTGCGAGACGCGTTCGGCGACGAAATCCTGCATGCCGGGATTTGCGTCATAGGTCTTCTTGACCTCGGGATTGCCGGCCAGGCTGGCGCCGAAGCCCTGGCGGAAGCCGATGCCGATCAGCGCGGGCATCTGCGCCTCGGGGATGATCAGCCCGGCAAGCCGCGCGGCGTCGCCCGCCTGGGGCGCACGCGTCTCGGGCCGGGTCTGCGCGACGGCGAGGCCGGGCGTGCCCAGCGCGAACAGCAGCGCGGCGGCGAAGGCCTTCATGCCAGGCTCGCTTCCCGTGCCGGTGCCGCGACCGGCACCTTGGCATGCGCCTTCATCCAGGCGTGCATGTGCGCGGCCACGTCGCGGCCGTCACGGATCGCCCAAACGACCAGGCTGGCGCCGCGGACGATGTCACCGGCGGCGAACACGCCGTCCATGCTGGTCATCATCGTCTTGCCGTCGGTGCGCAGCGTGCCCCAGCGGGTGACGCCCAGTTCCTCGGCGCCGAACAGCTTGGGCAGGTCCTCGGGCTCGAAGCCCAGCGCCTTGATGACGAGATCCGCCGGCATCTGCAGCGCCCCGCCGGGATCGACTTCCGGCGCGCGGCGGCCCGAGGCGTCGGGCGCACCCAGCCGCATCTTGGAGGCGCGCACGCCGGTCACCTGTTCGGGGCCTTCGAACGCCTCGGGCGCGGAGAGCCAGACGAACTCCACGCCTTCCTCCTCGGCATTGGCGACTTCGCGCTGCGAGCCCGGCATGTTCGCCCGGTCGCGGCGGTAGAGGCACTTCACCGATGCCGCGCCCTGGCGGATCGCGGTGCGGACGCAGTCCATCGCGGTGTCGCCGCCGCCGACGACCACGACATGCTTGCCGAGCGCGTTGAGGCTGCCGTCTTCGAACGCCGGCACGCTGTCGCCGAAGCTCTTGCGGTTGGAAGCGGTGAGATAGTCGAGCGCGTCGACCACGCCCTTGGCACCGACGCCCGGCGCCTTGATGCCGCGTGGCTTGTAGACCCCGGTGGCGACCAGGATCGAATCATGGCGTGCACGGAGTTCACCCAGCGTCGCGTCGCGGCCGACCTCGAAATTGCGGTGGAAGACGATGCCAGCCTGCTCGAGCCGCTCGACACGGCGCATCACCACGTCCTTCTCCAGCTTGAAGCCGGGGATGCCATAGGTGAGCAGCCCGCCCGACCGGTCGTAGCGGTCATAGACGTGCACGGCATAGCCATAGCCGCGCAGATACTCTGCGGCTGCAAGGCCCGCGGGCCCCGCACCGATGATGCCGACCGACTGGCCGCGGTCGCGCCCGACCTGCACCGGCTCCACCCAGCCTTCGGCCCAGGCGGTGTCGGTGATGAACTTCTCGACCGAGCCGATCGTCACCGAGCCGTGGCCCGAGAATTCGATCACGCAATTGCCCTCGCACAGCCGGTCCTGCGGGCAGATGCGGCCGCAGATCTCGGGCATGGTCGAAGTGCTGTTGGAGAGCTGATAGGCCTCTTTGAGCCGCCCCTCGGCGGTCAGGCGCAGCCAGTCCGGGATATGATTGTGGAGCGGGCAGTGCACCGAACAATAGGGCACGCCACACTGGCTGCAGCGACCGGCCTGCGATTCCGCATCGGGCACCGCATAGCGTTCCGCAATCTCGCGAAAATCTTCCGCACGCAGCTGGGCGGGGCGCTTGGCCGGATACGCCTGGGGGCGTCCGACGAATTTGAGCATGGGATCGTCAGCCATGCCGCCCCCGTACAGGAGAGCGAAACGACTATAAAGACAGCAATACTGACCTATATACCTTTAGAGCTCTAAAAAAGAGCGTTTACGCCTAAAAACTGCAATCATATAGGTCCGTATCGGCCTTAACGCATGGAAAGCCAAATCAGCGCGGTCGCGCCGGCAACGATTCGATACCAGGCGAAGGGCGCGAAGCCATGTTTGCTCACAATGCCCACGAACCACTTGATCACCGCCAGCGCAACGATGAAGGCCACGACGAAGCCGACGCCGATCTCGCCCCAGCCCACGCCGCTGGTCGTCAGCATCTCGCGGTTCTTGACCAGCTCCAGCGCGGTGGCGCCGAGCATCGTCGGGATGGCGAGGAAGAAGCTGAACTCGGCCGCCGTGCGCCGCTCGACGCCCAACGACAGCGCGCCCATGATCGTGGCACCCGAACGGCTGACACCCGGCACCATCGCGAGGCACTGGACGAAGCCGATGCCGATCACGCGTAGCACCGGAATCTCAGCGATGCCGTGGATGGTGGCCGACTTGACCAGACGCTCGATCACCAGGATCGCGACGCCGCCGACGATCAGTGCCCAGGCGACCACCTTGGGTGCGCCGAGCAGCGCCTCGATATGCTTGTGGAGCGCCAGACCGATGACCGCGGCGGGAATGAAGGCGATCAGCAGGTTGCGCACGAAGCGGATCGACACCGGGTTCAGCTTGATCAGCCCTTCGAGCACCGCCCAGAAGGTGCGCCAGTAGAGGACCACCACCGCCAGGATCGCGCCCAGCTGGATGACGACGTTGAACATCGCCCAGCGGGACGAATCATAGCCCATCAGCTCGCTGGCGAGGACCAGGTGGCCGGTCGACGAGACCGGCAGGAACTCGGTGACGCCTTCGACGATGCCGAGCAGAATCGCCACCAGCAGCGTGGTCATGGGGAGGCTCCTTGCAGGTTCGCGTGGCAGATCCGCGCCGCGCGGCCCTGACAAGGCCGCCCGGTCGGGAAGAAATCAGGCGGCGGTACGGAAGCGGCTGAAGCGGCCGGCCTGGCGGAAACGCACGAGCCAGCTCGGTGCCACCGCCGCCATCGGCGTCGGCGTCACGCCCAGCGCGGTGAGCCCCTCGGCGCCCGCGGGCACGACATTGTCGGCCTGGAGCATCGCGAACTGGTCGCGGGTGATCGGCGTGCCGGGCAGCGCGGCGATCAGGCCGCTCACCGAATCGGGCAGCTCGATCAGGCACGGCTTGCGGCCGATCGCACCGGCGATCCAGCGCAGCAGGCCGGTCATGCTCAGCACGTCGGGGCCGCCCAGCGCATAGGTCTTGCCGCCATGCGCGGCCGGATCGGCGAGCGCGGCCGTGACCGCCTGGGCGACATCGGCGACGAACACCGGCTGGAACCGGGTTTCGCCGCGCACCACCGGCACGATGCCGCGCGGCGCACCCGCGATCATGCCCGCGAAGCGATTCACGAACGCGTCTTCGCGGCCGAACACGATCGAGGGGCGCAGGATCGTCGCACCCGGGAAGGCGGCGAGCACCGCCTGCTCGCCGGCCGCCTTGCTGCGGCCATAGGCGGACGGCGACGCGGCATCGGCGCCAAGCGCCGAGATGTGCACCAGCGCGCCGGCGCCGGCCGCGCTGGCGGCTTCGGCAACGTTGCGCGCGCCGTCGACATGCACCTTCTCGAAATCGCCCGATAGGATGCCGACGAAGTTGACCACGGCATCGCTGCCCTGCAGCGCGCGGGCGAGTGTTTCCGGCCTGGTGATGTCACCGACGACGAGCTGGGTCTGGCCGAGGCCGCCCTGCGTCTTCAGGAACCAGGCGTCGCGGGGCTTGCGTTCGACAACGCGGACGCGCGCGCCGGCGGCGAGCAGCTCCTGCGCCACGTAGCGGCCCAGAAAGCCACCACCGCCGATCAGGGTTACCAGCCGATCCTTCATCTTGCGCCTCATTGCCTCGCGTAGCTCGCGGCCCCAATGCCGCCTGGACGGCTAAACGGCAAGCGCGACGCGAAGTCCAATATTTTTCGCAAAAAGTGTTTGACACCCCCCGCAAACCTCCACTAGAGGCGCCGGCCTACCCCGTGCCCAGATGGCGGAATTGGTAGACGCACCAGCTTCAGGTGCTGGCGATCGCAAGGTCGTGGAGGTTCGAGTCCTCTTCTGGGCACCACTTCCCCCATCGGGCGGGGACACAAAACCCCAATGCATCAAAACCCTGCGCGCTGGCCTCATGGCCGGCAGCGCTGCGGTTGGTTTGTCACCACCGCCCTCCGGTGATGCCGCCTTGTCCTTCCCGGCACGTCCTCTTCCCGGCCTGATTCCCGCGCACCGGTGCACGGCGAGCACGGCCGCTTGCGCCACGTCGATCGTTGGGCACATCCCCCGCGTTCGTGTAATCAATATCGCTCGTGAAATCTTATAAGCACTTGCGAAATTGAAACGCGGGACTAGCGTCTTCGCCGAAAGCGGGCCGGGCACCGGCGAACCGTGGAGGAGATACGATGCGCCTGGATCGTCGATCGATGCTGTCTGCCACCGGGCTGGGGCTCGCCTCGCTTGCCGCAAGGGCGCGCGCCGCGCAGGCCGGCGCGGCAGGGCCGTTCACGGGCAGCTGGCAGTCGCTGGTGCAGGGCTATCAAGCCCCCGACTGGTTCCGCGATGCCAAGTTCGGCATCTGGGCGCACTGGTCGGCGCAGTGCGTGCCCGAGGCGGGGGACTGGTATGCGCGCGAAATGTACCTGCAGGGCTCGCGCGCCTACAAGCATCACCTCGCCACCTATGGCCACCCGTCGCAGACCGGATTCATGGAGATGTACCCGCGCTGGACGGCGGCGAACTGGAACCCCGAGCGGCTGATCGATCTCTATCACCGCGCAGGCGCCAAATACTTCATGGCGCTGGCCAACCATCACGACAATTTCGACTGCTACGCCTCGCGCCATCACGCCTGGAACGCGACGCGGATCGGCCCCCGGCAGGACATTGTCGGGCGCTGGGCGAAGCTGGCGCGGTCGAAAGGCATGCGATTCGGCGTGTCGAACCATTCGGCACATGCCTGGCACTGGTACCAGTCGGCCTATGGCTATGATCCCGAAGGCCCGATGGCGGGCAAGCGCTACGACGCGGCCTGGCTGAACAAGGCGGGTGGTCGCGGCAAATGGTGGGACGGGCTGGACCCGCAGCAGCTCTATACCGGCGCGACCATGAAGCTGCCGGACGGCTTCACCACGATCAAGGATGCCAATGCCTGGCACGAGAAGCACGACCGGGTGTGGGACGAGGCGGCGCCGGCGGCGAACCCCTGGTTCACCAAGAACTGGTATGCGCGCTGCCAGGACCTGATCGACCAGTATCGACCCGACATGGTCTATTTCGACAATTTCACCCTGCCGTTGGGGCAGGCGGGCCTCGACATCACCGCCCATTTCTACAACCAGTCGATGCGCTGGCATGGCGGGCGCAACGAGGCGGTGGTGACGGCCAAGGGCACGCCGGCCGAACGGCGCGCCGGCATCGTCGACGATGTCGAGCGCGGCGTGCACGACGACATCCAGCCCTATCCGTTCCAGACCGACACCTGCATCGGCAACTGGCATTATGACCGCGCACTCTACGAGCGCGACGGCTACAAGACGCCCGCCAAGGTGCTCCACACGCTATGCGACGTGGTGTCGAAGAACGGCAACCTGATGCTGTCGGTGCCGATCCGCGGCGACGGCACGATCGACGAGAAGGAAGAAAAGGTCGTGGAAGGGATCGCCGCCTGGATGGGGCAGTATGGCGACGCGATCTACGGCACCCGGCCCTGGCGACTGTTCGGCGAAGGCCCCACGCGGCCGAAGAGCGGCGACTTCAACGAAGGCACCAAGGACTCGCCCTATACCGCGCAGGACGTGCGCTACGTCCGCAAGGGCATGGCGGTGCACGCGCTGGTGCTCGGCTGGCCCGACAACGGGGTGGCGACGCTGCCCGCGCTCGCCAAGGGCTGCACCGTCCGCCGCGTGACGCTGCCCGGGCACAGCGCGCCCCTCGCCTTCCGCACCGGCCCGGAGGGCGTGCAGGTCACCCTGCCCGAGGCGCGCCGCAACGCGATCGGCGTGGCGCTGATCGTGGAGGGCGACCAGCTGGTGTAACGGCCCCCGCACCGGACGGTGCGAGGGCCGGGACATGCCCTAGCGGCGCGGCGCCGCGCTGGGCGCGGGCGCGGGTGGGGGCGGCACGGCCGCCCCGGCGACCGGTGCCGCAGATGCCACGGGGGGCGATGCCACGCTCCCCTCGGGCGGCGGCGGAACCGCACCGGGCGGCGGAGGCGGCGGTGCGCCGGCACCCGGCGGCGGCGGAGTGCCCGGGCCGCCCGGCGGGAACGGCGGGCCTCCGCGACGATCGTGCGGCCCGTGCGGCGGCCTGCCGACAGCCTGCACATTGCCCTGCCCGTCGACCAGGAACGAGGCGTGCAATTGCCCGTCGGCATAGCGGCCCTGCACCGTCACCGTGCTGCCGCTGGTCACGCGGTCCCCCGCGGGTCCGACATCGACCAGCGCGCGGCCCGACCCATCCTGCAGCACGAAGCGATCGCCATAGGTCTCGGCGACGCGGCCCTTCACCGTCACGATGCCGCTGGTCTGCGACAGCTTCGCGGTCGCGGTCAGCGTCGCGGGCGCCATCTCCACCGGCGGCCGGGTGAGCTGCACCGCGCCGGCGCCGCCCGTCGCCCCAGCCACGAGCAGCGCGACGGCGGCGGCAGTCAGGCGGTGGCGCGGCGAGATCCGGGTCTTCCAATCGGTCATTCCATCAACTCCTCTTGGGTGTTCGATGCAGCCGTTCTACCGAGTCGGTCCCGACCCGCGCTGAACCCGGTGGTTCAGATTGGGTTTAGGGCGGGGAGCTAGGCGATACCCATGCGGATCCTGCTGGTAGAAGACGACCCCGATCTCGGCCCCGCCATCGCGCGGGCGCTGCGGGCGGAGCATTGCGCGGTCGATCTGGCGGCGGACGGCATCGATGCGCAGCATCTCGGCGAGACCGAGGCCTATGATGCGGCGGTGCTCGACCTGGGACTGCCGGGGCGCACCGGAGCGGAGATCCTTGCCGCCTGGCGCGCCGCGGACCGCACCCTGCCGGTGCTGGTGCTCACCGCGCGCGAGGCCTGGGCGGACAAGGTAACCGCGTTCAAGGCGGGCGCCGACGACTATCTGACCAAGCCCTTTCGCGTCGAGGAACTGATGATGCGGCTGCGCGCGCTGGTCCGCCGCGCCGCCGGGCATGCCCAGACTCGCATCGCCTGCGGCCCCCTCGCCTTCGAGAGCCAGACCGGACAGTTCGAGCTGGACGGCCTGCCGCTCAAGCTAACCGCCTTCGAATGGCGTGTGCTGTCGCAGCTGATCCTGCGCCGCGAGGTGGTGATCGAGCGGCTGGAGCTGCTCGAACGAGTCTATGAAGGCGATGCCGATGTCGATTCGAACAGCCTGGAGGTCATCATCGGTCGACTGCGCCGCAAGATCGGCGCCGAGCGGATCGAGACGGTCCGCGGACGCGGTTATCGGCTGACCTGCGGCGAGCCCGCGGCATGAAGCGCCGCTCGCTGCGCACCCGCATGATCCTGCTCTCCGCGCTGGCGACGCTGGTCGCGCTGGGGCTGGCCGGCTGGACGATGGCGGGCGTGCTCGGCCGGGTCGTCACCGGCGGGATCGACCAGCGGCTCGATGCGCAGATCGCCGTACTCGCGAGCGTGGTGCGCGACGACGGCAGCGTCGATCGCGACCGTCTGGCGGCCCGCCAGGGCAGCCTGGCCGCCGCGCCGGGCTGGCGCTGGCGGATCGAGGGGCCGACGGGCACCTATGGTTCGGCGGACTTTCCGGCGCTGCGCCCGCATCTGCCCGGCCCGGGCGGTGCGGACCTGCCGCCGATGCCGCTGGAGGGTCAGGACCGCCACGGCCGCGTCCATGCCCGACGCCTCGTGCTGGCGAGCAGCGCGGGGCCGGTGACGCTCACCGCCTCGGCCCCCGGCCGGGTCATCGGCCGGCCGATCCGCGACGCGCTGGTGCCGCTAGCCACGGTGATCCTGCTGCTCGCGCTGATCTTCGCGCTGTCCGCCTGGCTGCAGCTGCGCTTCGCGCTCCGCCCATTGGCGGTGCTGGTCGGCCAGATCGCCGCGATCCGCCGGGGCGAGCGCGAGTCCGTGGACGAAGCACAGCCGCAGGAACTGCAGCCGCTCGCCAGCGAACTCAACGCGCTCGCCGCGGCCAACGCGGCCACGCTCGCTGCCGCACGCGCCTCGGCCGCCAACCTTGCCCATGCGCTCAAGACGCCGGTGGCGACGCTGGCGCTGACCGTGGCGCCGGGCAGCCCCGAGGCCGCGCAGGTGCGCCGCATCGAAGGGGTGATCCGCCACACGCTCGCGCGCGCCCGCGCCGTCGCGGTCAACCAGCGGGCGAGCAGCGAGATCGCGCCGATTGCCGGCGATGTCGCGGCCGTGATCGGCCGGCTGCGGCCCGCCATCGCCATCGGGCTCGCGATCCCCGCCGGCCTCCGCGTGGCGATCGACGCGCACGACCTGGCCGAGATGCTCGGCAACCTGCTCGACAATGCCGCCCGCCACGCGCGCGCCACGGTTTCCGTTACGGCAGCCGGTGCATCCCCCGGAGAAGCCTGCGTGACGATCGAGGATGACGGACCGGGCATCCCGCCCGAGCGCCGGGAGCAGGTGCTGCAGCCTGGGGTGCGGCTGGACGAGGGGCCTGCCGGCGACGGCTTCGGCCTGGCGATCGTGCGCGACCTGCTGGCGCTCTATGGCGGGCGGCTGGCGCTGGAAGACAGCGCACTCGGCGGGCTGCGCGTCACGCTGCACTGCCCGGACGGAAGGGCCTAGGCAGGCGGCGCGGCCGTCGAGCTGCGAAGGACCATCTCGTGCTCCAGCACCAGGTCGCGTCCGGTAGGCGTCCGCCCCTCGCTGCCGCGCGCCGCATCCGCGACCAGCGCCAGCGCCTCGGCGGCGAGCCGCCGTACGGGCTGGTGGATGGTGGTCAGCGGCGGCCACAGGGTCACCGCCGCGGTCGTATCGTCGAATCCGACGACGGTGAGCTGGCGCGGAACGTCGAGCTGGCGGCGATGCGCAACCGAGACGACCGCCGCCGCCATATCGTCATTGCTGGCGAAGATCGCGGTCGGCGGTGATGGCCCGTCGAGCAGTTCCTCGCCGGCGCGCAGGCCCGAGGCATAGCTGAAATCGCCCTGGACCAGTTGCACGCTCGCATCGGGCGCGTCCCGCAACGCATCCTCAAGGCCCGCTCGCCGCTCGGCGCTGGCGGCCTGGTTTGGGTTCCCGGTCACGAAGCCGAGACGGCGATGCCCCTGATCGAGCAGATGACGGGTCATCTCGCAGGCGGCGCGGCGATCGTCGATGCGCACGCAGGTCGCGCCAGGCACGTGATAGGCGGCGATCGCGGCGACGGGGACGTCGAGCCCGCGCAGCGCCTTCAGCACGGCGCTCGCCTCGCCGAGCGGCGGCGCCAGCAGGATACCGGAAAGGCCGGCGGCCGCGAAGCGTGCCAGCGCCGCGGCATCGGGGGCCTTTCCGCCCTCGCCCTTCAACAGCACCAGCCGCGCGCCGCGGGTGGATGCCTCTTCGAACACGCCGGTCAGCAGTTCGCTCATGAAGGCAGCGCTGGGATTGGAATAGACCACCCCGATCCGCAGCTCGGCCGAGGTGACCAGGCTGCGCGCGGCGACGTTGGGGACATAGCTCAGCTCGGCGATGGCGCGCTCCACTGCCTCGCGGGTGGCGGCGCTCACCCCGCTGCGGCCGTTGATCACGCGCGATACCGTCATCGCCGAAACGCCTGCCCGCGCCGCCACGTCGATCACCGTGGCTCCCTGTGCCGGCCTGCCCGCCTTCGCCACGTCGTCCTTGCCTCCACCCGTAGATCAAGGGGAGGTACGCGATGCGCACCGATCGGAAAAGCGGAGATGCGGAACAAGGCTTGTCCCCCGGCAGGCGGCGGCTATGCAGGCGCTCCCCCGTGCCGGAGCCCTGCCATGCGCCATGTCCTGTTGCTCGACCTGAACGATGATCCCGACGCGATTGCCGCCTACCGCCACTGGCATCGGCCGGGAGGTCCACCCGCGGCCGTCACCAGGTCGATCCGCGACGCGGGCATCGAATCGATGGAGATCTGGCACGCCGGCGACCGGCTGGTGATGGTGATGGAGACCGGCCCCGCCTTCGATCCCGAGGCCAAGCGCGCGAACGACGCCGCCGATCCCGACGTGCAGGCCTGGGAGGCGCTGATGGACGGCTTTCAACGCCGCCTCGCCTTTGCCGAGCCTGGCGTGAAGTGGGTGCCGACCGAACAGATCTTTGCGCTCGCCGACCAGCCCTGAGCCGCGTTCGTGCTCGGTGCGCGACGGCTTTCCTGATAGGGTTCGGGGAAAGCACGCGCGCCGCGTGCGTTCACCCCTGCCTGGACGCTGAACGGAAGGACCGCCGAATGACCGCCAATCCCCCGCGCGAGCGCACCGAGCACGAACGCCGCGTCCACGCCGCGAACCGGCAGGGGACGCTGCCGCGCGAAGGCCGGGTGGATGCGCTGGCCGGTCAGGACCGGGACGGCATTCCGATGACCGGCGAAGAGGACCCGCTGGTGGAGGTGGAAGGCTTCAGCGACACGGTATGCGACTTCGCCGCCAGCGAGCGGGGCGACGATGCCGAGCCCGAGGCGCATCCCAGCTGAACCTCCCGTCAAGCAACGGTGCGTGCGCGCTATTCGTGTGCGCCGTTGGGCTTGGGCGTTACCGTGGGCGCATGCGCGCCGGACTTGCAGGCGCGAATCGTCTCCGGCTCGGGGCGACCGCCGCTCGCCTCGAACACCGCCATATAGCCGCCGGCGGACGCCATCGGCCGGATCGACACCTGCTTGTAGCCGACCGCCGCGAACTCGCACTTGAGCAGCGCCGGCGGCGTGCCGTGATTCTCGGTCGGGCGATCGGCATCGACCACGACTACCTGGCCCCCCGGCGCCAGCGACGGCCGCAGCCGCCACAGGAATTCGTAGGGCGATTCGATCTCGTGATACATGTGGACCATCAGCACGCGGTCGAAGCTGTTCTCGGGCAGTCGCGGATCGGCGGGCAGGCCCAATCGCACGCTGACATTGTCCAGCTTCTCGCGCACCACCCGGGTGGCGAGCTGGCTGATGTAATCGGGGACGATGTCCTCGGCGACGACCCGGCCCTTGGCTCCCACGCGCTGACCGAGGCGGATCGTGTAATAGCCTTCGCCCGCGCCGATATCGGCGACGGTCATGCCGGGCTTGATCCCGGCCAGGTCCATCACCTTGGCGGCCTCGTTCAGCCGGTCACGCTCTTCCTCGCTCGACCAGCGCGAGGATACGATCGTCGCTACCGGCCGGTCCGCGGCCGGAAAGCCGGTGTTGGACGATTCCCGGGTGACGTTGCCCGGCCCCCGCGGGCTGCCGTCGCATGCTGCGAGCAGCAGCGTCGCGCCGAGCAGCAGGGGCCGCGCCAGGGTCAATCGACATCCTCCACCACGACGGCTTCGCCCGTCACGCGCTGTGCTAGCGCGGCGGCCATGAAGCTGTCGAGGTCGCCGTCGAGCACGTCGCTCGGCGCGGTGGAGGTGACGCCGGTACGCAGGTCCTTCACCAGCTGGTACGGCTGGAGCACGTAAGAGCGGATCTGGTGGCCCCAGCCGATATCGGTCTTGGTGGCGTTGACCGCGTTGGCCGCCGCTTCGCGCTCGGCCAGCTCGCGCTCGTACAGGCGGGCGCGGAGCTGGTTATAGGCCTCGGCGCGGTTTTTGTGCTGCGAACGCTGGTTCTGGCACTGCACCACGATGCCGGTCGGCAAGTGGGTGATGCGCACCGCCGAATCGGTGGTGTTGATGTGCTGCCCGCCCGCACCCGAGGCGCGATAGGTGTCGATGCGCAGTTCGCTCTCGTTGATCTCGATGTCGATATTGTCGTCGATCACCGGGTAGACCCAGACGCTGGCGAAGCTGGTCTGGCGGCGCGCGTTCGAATCGAACGGGCTGATGCGCACCAGCCGGTGCACGCCGCTCTCGGTCTTGGCATAGCCATAGGCGTTCTCACCCTTGAACAAGAGCGTCGCCGACTTGATGCCCGCCTGTTCGCCGGCGTGATAGTCGACCAGCTCCACCTTGTAGCCGTGGCGCTCCGCCCAGCGCGTGTACATGCGCTGGAGCATTTCGGCCCAGTCGTTCGATTCGGTGCCGCCGGCGCCGGCGTTGATCTCGACATAGGTGTCGTTGGGATCGGCCTCGCCCGAGAGCAGCGCCTTGACCTTGTCGGCATCGGACCGCTCGGCGAGTGCACGCAGGCTGGCGGTGCCGTCGACCGCCATTTCCTCGTCGCCCTCGGCCTCGGCCATCTCGATCAACTCGACGGTGTCGTTCAGCTCGCTCTCGATCGCGCGGGTGGCGCTGATCGATTCGTCGAGGCGACGGCGCTCGCGCATCACGTCCTGCGCCTTCTTGGCGTCGTTCCACAGCGTCGGATCCTCGACGCGCGCGTTCAGCTCGTCGAGGCGGCGCAGCGCGCGGTCCCAGTCGAGCGAGCGGCGCAGCAGCGCGAGGGCCGCGTTGATCTTGTCGACATATGCCTGCGCTTCAGCGCGCATGTTCCAAACCTTCCGAAGTAACCGCCGGCCGCACCACGGACGATGCGGCGATCTTTAGCCATATAGGGTGCGGACGCTCCGCTAGTAGATTCCGCCCTGTTGTTGCAAGAAGTCGCTGTCGCTCTGGCGCTCGGCCTTGCGCTGCACGGGGGCCGCCGTGACGGGCGCGGCTTCGGCATTGGCGGTGCGCCGGGTGCGGCGCGGATCGCTGTCGGGGCGGAACGCTTCCCAGATCACCGGCGCCAGCGGATCGTCGGTCGGCCAGCCGCCCTGCACCGGCCGGCCGCTGCCGCGATCGATGCGCACCATGCGGATGCCCGGCGGCGCCCGGAACGGCAGCGGGTCCAGCCCTTCATAGGCGGGCACCGCGAATTCCTTGAAGATGGGTGCTGCGATCACCCCGCCCTGCGCATAGCCGCCGAGGTTCGAGGGATTGTCGTAGCCCAGATACAGGCCGCCGATCATCTGCGGGGTGCCGCCGACGAACCACACGTCGGTGGGGCCGGTGGTGGTGCCGGTCTTGCCCATCATCGGCCGGTTCAGGTCGCGCAGCACGGTCGCGGTGCCGCGCTGGATCACGCCTTCGGTGATGTGGACCATCTGATAGGCCACCATCGGATCGATCAGCTGCCGGGCGCGCACGATCGGGCGGGGCATCGGCTTGCCGTCCCAGTCGCGGGCGTTGCAGCCCTGGCAGGCGCGCCAGCCGGCGGGGAAGATCACCCGGCCGCGGCGATCCTGGACGAAGTCGATCAGCGTCGGGTTCAGCGCGCGGCCCTGGTTCACCAGGATCGAATAGGCGTTGACCATCCGCAGCACCGTCGTCTCGCCCGCGCCCAGCGCGTAGGAGAGATAGGGCGGCAGCCGGTTCTTCGAGACGCCCAGCCGCTGGATCACGTCGACCACCTTGTCCATGCCGGTGGCGTTGGCGATCTGGACCGTCATCAGGTTGCGCGACTGTTCGATGCCCCAGCGCAGCGTGCGCGGGCCGGCGCCACGGGCATTGCCGAAGTTGCGGAAGCACTTCTGGCCGAGCCCGGCGCCCTGCCACACGCAGAACGGACCATCGACCACGATCGAGGCCGGCGTCATCCCGTTCTCGAGTGCGGCGGCATAGACGATCGGCTTGATCGTCGATCCCGGCTGGCGGGTCGCCTGGGTGGCGCGGTTGAATGGCTGGAGCCGGGAATCGAAGCCCCCCTGCATCGCGAGGATGCGGCCGGTCGCGGGATCCTCGACGACCATGCCGCCGGAAATCCGGGGGATGCTGCGCAGGGCCCATTGGCCGCCCTCGGGCGCCACGGCGAGCACGTCGCCCACCTTGATCGCATCGAAGGCACGGCCACCCTTGCCGCGGATCGGCATCTGCGCCGCGCGCTCGGGCATGGTACCGGTCTCGCCATCGTCGAAGCCGAGCTGAACGCTGCGCGTATCCCGCGCGATCACCACCGCCGCGCGCCAATTGTCGTAATCGACGCCGATGTTCCTGGAGGCGAAGGCCGAATACCAGCCGTCGCCATCGAACGCGACCTTGGCAAGCGGGCCGGACCAGCCGCGCCCGCGATCGAACCGCAGCAGCCCGTCGCGCAGCGCACGCTGGGCATAGGCCTGGAGCCGCGGATCGAGCGAACTGCGCACCCACAGTCCGCCGCCATAGACGCTGTACGGCCCGTCCTGCGGGTTTTCGCCGAAGGTGCGGGCGAGCTGGCGGCGCACTTCCTCGACGAAATATCCGCCCACCCGCTCGAAACGCGGGGTTTGGCGCGGCACGGTCCCGAGCGGTGCGGCCACCGCCGCGTCATGCTGTCCCTGGTTGATGAAGCCGTTGCGCAGCATCTCGCCGAGCACCCAGTTGCGGCGATCGAGCGCGCGCCGGGTGTTGCGGTCGGGATCGTAATTGGCCGGCCCCTTGGGCAGGATCGCCAGATAGGCCATCTGGGCGAGCGTCAGCTTGTCGAGCGGCTTGCCGAAATAGGCGTCGCTCGCCGCCGCCACACCGCCGGAATTGCGCCCCAGCTCGATGGTGTTGAGGTACAGCTCCATGATCTGCGGCTTGGTGAGCGTATCCTCGATCCGCCAGGCGAGGATCGCCTCCCGCAGCTTGCGGGTATAGGTCGCCTTGTTGCCGACCGCGATGTTCTTCACCACCTGCTGGGTGATGGTGGAAGTGCCGCGCGGGGTCTTGCCGCGGATGATCCCCTCGCCCGCGGCGCGCACCAGGCCGGGGAAATCGAGCCCGTGGTGCGAGAAGAAGGTGCGGTCCTCGGCCGCCATGAAGGCGCGGACGAGCAGCGGCGGGAACTCGTTGTAGCTGAGCTGCACGCGCCGCATCTGCGCATAGGCGTGGATCGGCGTGCCGTCGGCCGAGCGGACATAGCTGGGCAGCTGCGGCTCGTAGCGGCGCAGCGTGTTGACCGAGGGCAGATCGCGCGCGACGAGCAGCCACAGGGCGAGCACCAACAGCCCGGCGAGCAGCGCCAGCACGGCAAGGATGCGGAACCACCAGCGTCGCCGCAGCCGGGCCCAGCGGCCGGGCACGCCTTCTCTGCGCTGGGGAGTATCGGAGGGGACGCCGTCGGCCATGCGGCGCGCGGTGTAGCACCTTTTCGGGCGGAGGAAAGGGAGCGGTGCCCGGCGCTTGCCCCGGCTCAGCGCGTCGCGAGGAAGATTTCGGTCGCCCGGCGCACCGCAGCGGCGAGCCGCGCGCGCCCTTCCGGCGAGGTGAGCGCCGTCGCGTCGGCCTCGTTCGAGACATAGCCGAGCTCGAACAGCACCGAAGGCATGTCGGGCGCCTTGAGCACCACCAGCGCCGCCATTCTTCGCGGGCGGGCGTGGAGATGCATGACAGGCGCGACCTCGCGGGCGAGCAGATCGGCATAGCGCGCAGAGACGCCCATGGTGCGGCGCTGGGCGAGGTCGATCAGCAGGGAGGCGATATCGGCGCGCTCGCTGCCCAGATCGATGCCGGCGATGAGGTCGGCACGGTTCTCGCGCGCCGCCAAGCGCGCCGATTCCTTGTCCGACGCGACATCGGACAGCGTGTAGAGCGTACCGCCCGAGGCAAGCGGATCCGCCGCGCTGTCGCAGTGGAGCGACAGGAACAGCGCCGCACCCAGCCGGCGACCCATGTCGGTACGCTGCTGGAGCGGTACGAACGAATCGTCCTCCCGTGTCATCGCCACCCGAACCCGACCGGAAGCGAGCAACGCGTCGCGGATCGCCTGCGCCGCCGCCAGGGTGAGCGCCTTTTCGGTCGTGCCGTCGACGCCGGGAGCACCCGGGTCGCGCCCGCCATGGCCCGGATCGAGCATCACGAGCGGCAGCCCGGCGGCGCCCCGAACCTTCGGCAGCGGACCGCCGGCTGCGGCGACGGGCGCGGGCATCGCCAGGCTCACGCTGTAGTCAGGACTGCGCCACGCGAAACGCAGCGCACCCGTCTCACCCGCGGCGGGCACCGGCACGACGACCGCGCCGTCCTCGACGCGGAGCCGCGCGACCGCGTCGACCCAGCCGGGCAGACCGGTCGCCCAACCGGCGAGCAGAAGCAGGATCCACGACACGGCCGCCGCTATGCCGTGCGCGCCGCCACCCGGTCCAGCCCGGAAATCCGCGATCACCACCTTGGTTAACCGGATGCTAATCGCCATCTGCGAAAGCGACGGATCGAAATTCCCCGAAATGCTTTGTGGCGGCCGGGGGATGATATCTTGCCCATGCTCCCCCGGTTGCCGCAACGACATAGCGGTGCTAGGCAGGTTACGCTTCCGGCACTGCGCCGGATCAGGCCCGCGACGCTTCTTTGTCGCGACAGTTCAGGTTGACGTTCGCATGAGGCAATTTCCCCACCGTCCGCATCGCCAGGCCCTTGCGGCCGGCAGCGCGGCGATGGTGGAGCAAGGGGACCGCTGGTCCGCTCGTGCCCGTGCAGCAACAGCAGTTTTTGAAACCCGCGCCACCCGAATCGGCCTTGCCGGCCGCCGGGTGCGCTTCTTGTATCGCGCGCTCGCGCCCCATTCCTTCGAGGAACTGTGCCGGCGCGCCCGGAGAATCATAAATGACCATGCGTATGCTGATCGACGCACGCCACCGGGAGGAAACCCGCGTGGCCGTCGTCAAAGGGAATCGAATCGAGGAATTTGACTTCGAGTCCGCTGAGCGCAAGCAGCTCAAGGGCAATATCTATCTCGCTAAGGTGACCCGGGTCGAGCCGTCGCTGCAGGCGGCCTTCGTCGATTACGGCGGCAACCGCCACGGCTTCCTCGCCTTCTCGGAAATCCATCCCGACTATTACCAGATCCCCAAGGAAGACCGCGAAGCGCTGCTGCGCGAAGAGGCCGAGCATGCCGCGCAGGAAGCGGCGTTGCGCGAAGCCGATGGGGAAGACGACGACGATCACCACGATCACGACCATGACGACCATGAGGATGGCGTCGAGGTCGTTGAGCGCCCGCACGACGACGAGGAAGTCTCGGAGGGCGAGGACGCGCCCCAGGGCAACCGCCGTCGCCGCGGCCGTGGCGGCAATGGCGACGAGGCCGAGGCGCTGCGCCAGCGCCGCATGAACCTGCGCCGCCGCTACAAGATCCAGGACGTGATCCGCCGGCGCCAGGTGCTGCTGGTCCAGGTCGTCAAGGAAGAGCGCGGCAACAAGGGCGCGGCGCTGACCACCTATCTCAGCCTCGCCGGCCGCTACTGCGTGCTGATGCCGAACACCGCGCATGGCGGCGGTATCTCGCGCAAGATCAACTCGGCTGCCGACCGCAAGCGCCTCAAGGGCATCATGGCGGACCTCAAGCTGCCCGCCTCGATGGGCTGCATCGTCCGCACCGCCGGCCTCCAGCGCACCAAGACCGAGATCAAGCGCGACTTCGACTATCTCGCCCGGCTGTGGGACGAGATCCGCGAGCGCACGCTCACCTCGTCGGCGCCCGCGCTCGTCTATGGCGACAGCGACCTGATGAAGCGCGCGATCCGCGACATCTACAATCGCGACATCGACGAGGTGATCGTCGAGGGCGAGGAAGGCTATCGCCAGGCCAAGGACTTCATGAAGCTCCTGATGCCGAGCCATGCCCGCAAGGTGCGCCAATATGCCGATGCGGTGCCGCTGTTCCAGCGTGCCGGCGTCGAGGACCAGCTGGCCGCGATGTACCACCCGGTGGTGCAGCTGAAGTCCGGCGGCTATCTGGTGATCAACCCGACCGAGGCGCTGGTCTCGATCGACATCAACTCCGGCCGCTCGACCCGCGAACACAATATCGAGCAGACCGCGACCGCGACCAACCTCGAAGCCGCCCAGGAAATCGCCCGCCAGCTCCGCCTGCGCGACATGGCGGGCCTGGTCGTCATCGACTTCATCGACATGGATCATTCGTCCAACGTCCGTAAGGTCGAGAAGGCGATGAAGGAGGCGCTGAAGAACGATCGCGCCCGCATCC
This sequence comes from Sphingomonas elodea ATCC 31461, assembly GCF_000226955.1. Lineage (GTDB taxonomy): Bacteria > Pseudomonadota > Alphaproteobacteria > Sphingomonadales > Sphingomonadaceae > Sphingomonas > Sphingomonas elodea. Next base: position 64,898 of record NZ_AGFU01000006.1, on the reverse strand, counting down.
AGGTCGGCCGCATCTCGCCCTTCGGCCTGATGGAAATGAGCCGCCAGCGCCTGCGCACCGGCGTGCTCGAAGCCTCGACCCGCACCTGCCCGCATTGCGAGGGCACCGGCCTGGTGCGCACCGCCTCTTCGGCGGGCCTGTCGGCACTGCGCATGATCGAGGACGAGGCCGCCCGCGGCCGCGGCTCGCAGATCCTGCTGCGCGCCAGCCAGGAAGCGGCCTTCTACGTGCTCAACAAGAAGCGCGGCGAGCTGGCCGAGATCGAGGACCGCTACGGCGTGATGATCGAAATCGCAGCGGACGGCGAGCTGGAAGGCGCGCGCATGACGGTGGAGGCCTCCGGCCCGCCGCCCGCCTATGCGCCCAAGATCGAGCCGCTGCTCGAGGAGCCGGAAGAAGACTTCGTCGAGGAGATCGAGGAAGAGGAAGAAGAGGTCGAGACCGAGGCGGAAGCCGAAGCCGCCGAGCCGCGCGAGCGCGGCGAGCGCCAGGAGCGTGGCGACCGCGACGGCGAAGGCCGCAGCAAGCGCCGTCGCCGTCGTCGCGGTCGCGGGCGCCGCGGTCGCGAGGAAGGCGGCCAGGACGAGCAGGGTGAAACCGAAGGCACCGAGGGCGACGCCGACGAGGCCGAGACCGAGGCCGATACCGTCGACGCCGATGTCGAGGCTGCTGCCGAAACCGAGGAAAGCGCCGCCCAGCGCGAGGAAGGCGAGCGCAATCGCAAGCGCCGCCGTCGCGGCCGTCGCGGTGGTCGTCGCGGTGCCGGCGAAGAAGGGGCCGAGCAGGCCGCCGACGATGCCGGCGAGCCGGCGGAAGCCGAGGCCGACGCCCCGATCGCGACCCCCGAGCCCGTCGCCGAAGCAGCTCCTGCGCCCGCAGCCGTAGAGGCTGAGGCGGAAGCACCGGCCAAGCCGAAGCGCACCCGTCGCAAGAAGGTCGATGCCGAGGCCGCACCGGTCGAGGCGGCGCCTGCCGCGTCCGAGGCACCCGCCGAGGAAGCACCGGCCAAGCCCAAGCGCACCCGCCGCAAGAAGGCGGATGCCGAAGCCGAGGCGAAGCCCGCCGCGGCCGAAGCACCGGCCGAGGAAGCGCCGGCCAAGCCCAAGCGCACCCGCCGCAAGAAGGCGGACACGGCAGCCGAGGCACCGGCGGTGGAAGCGCCGGCCGCTGCCGAGGTAACGCCCGCCGAGGAGGCCCCCGCTGCCGAGGCAGAGGCGCCGGCAGAGGAAGGCCAGCCCCGCCGCGGCTGGTGGCAGCGCACCTTCGGCGCCTGAGGAAGATCCCCGGCGCGGCTTGCTCGCCGCGCCGGGGCTTTCAGTGTCGGTTCAGGGCCTTATTGCCAGGGCGGCCCGTTGAATTTGCCCCGGGGAGTTTCGATCATGGCGCGCATCCACCGACTGGCCACGCTGCTCGCGATGCTTTGCCTCGCATCGTTCGCATCCCGCCCCGCGATGGCGCAATCGGTGCTCCGCGACGCCGAAACCGAGGCGCTGCTGGCCGACATGGCCAGGCCCCTGTTCACCGCCGCCGGACTGAACCCCGCCAACGGCAAGGTGGTGCTGATCGCCGATCCGTCGATCAACGCCTTCGTCGCCGGCGGCCAGATTGTCTACATCAATGCGGGCCTGATCGACGCGGCGGATAGCGCCAATCAGGTCCAGGGCGTCGTCGCCCACGAAATCGGCCATATCGTCGGCGGCCATGCCGTGTTCCAGCGCGACGGCGGCTATGGCAACATTTCCATCCTCAGCCTGCTGCTCGGTGCCGCGGCGATGGCGGCCGGTTCTGCCGAGGCCGGCACGGGCATCCTGATGGCCGGCCAGCGCGCCGCGATCGGCAAGTATCTCGCCTATAGCCGGGTGCAGGAATCCTCGGCCGACGCGGCCGGGGTCCGCTTTCTCAACACCGCCGGCATCAGCGGCAAGGGGATGCTGGGCTTCTTCGACAAGCTGACGCAGGAGATGCACCGCTACGGCTATTACGCCACCGATCCCGAGGTGGATCCCTTCGCCCAGACCCACCCGATGTCGCAGGATCGCGTGCAGACGCTGAAGGCCGATCTCCAGGGATCCCCCAACTGGAACAAGCCGCTCGATCCCGATCTCGAGCGCCGCTTCAAGCGCGTCCAGGCGAAGCTGCGCGGCTATACCAACGATCCCAAGAAGACGCTGCGACTCTATCCCAAGGCCGACAATTCGATCCCGGCGCATTATGCGCGTGCCTATGCCTATCATCAGTCGGGCTATCCCGAGCAGGCCGCCGAGGAGACGGCGGCGCTGGTCAAGCTGGCGCCGAACGACCCCTATTTCCTCGAGCTGCAGGGCCAGATCCTGCTCGAATCCGGCCAGCCCCAGGCGGCGCTGGACCCGCTGCGCAAGGCGACCCAGCTCTCCAACAACTCCCCGCTGATCGCGAGCACCTTCGGCCACGCGCTGGTCGCGACCGAGGACAAGGCGAACCTGAACGAGGCCGAGCAGGTGCTGCGCGATTCACTGACGCGCGACCGGGACAACCCCTTCGCCTGGATCAACCTCGGCACCGTCTATGATCGCAAGGGCGACGAGCCGCGAACCGCCCTCGCCACCGCCGAGCGGGCCAACCTGATCGGCGACGCGCGCACCGCGATGGTCAGCGCCCGTCGCGCGATGGGCGGCCTGCCCCAGGGCTCGCCCGAATGGATCCGCGCGCAGGACATCGCGATGGTCTCCGAACAGGCGATGAAGGACGACAAGCGCAACAAGGGACGCGGCCAGTAATGAATCGCCCGAATCTGTTCTTCGGCGGGGCGCTGCTCGTCGCCGCCCTGCTCGGCGGCCTCGCCGCGCTGGCGCTGCAGGCGCTGCTCCCGGGTATCGGCGGCGACAAGGCACAGGTGGAGCGCATCGTGCAGACGTATCTGCTCGAGAACCCCGCCATCCTGCGAGACATGATGGAGCGGCTGCAGCAGCAGGAAACCGCGGCGGCGCAGAAGGCGCAGGAAGGCGCGCAGGCCGCCGTGCCCGCGGTGCTGCCCGCGCTCACCACGCCGTTCGGCAGCGCCTGGGCGGGCAATCCCGATGGCGACGTCACCATAGCCGTGTTCATGGACTATGCGTGCGGCTATTGCCGGGCCAGCCTGCCGGCGCTGGCCGAACTGATCGCCAAGGATCCGAACGTCCGCGTCGTCTATCGCGAATATCCGGTGCTGGGCGAGGCGAGCGTGGTCGCCGCGCGCTTCGCGCTGGCCGCCGCGCAGCAGGGCAAGTTCCGCCCGTTCCACGACGCGCTGTTCGCCAGCGGCGGGCCGAGCAACGCCAGCATCGGCGCGGCACTCGCCAAGGCCGGGCTCGACCCTGCCGCGACGGAAAAACTGGCGGCCAGCCCGGCGATCGCGAAGGAGATCGAGGCCAATCACCAGCTGGGCGCGAAGCTGGCAATGAACGGCACGCCGGCCTGGGTCGTCGGCAAGCAGATCCTCTACGGCGCGCGCGACTATTCCGCTCTTGCCGACGCCGTCGCCGCCGCCCGCAAGACGAAGTAGGAACCAGCCTTCCCGCCGCGTGCGCATTCTCCCGCCGCAGGGGAAGGAACCACTTGAGAAGAAAGGGCGAGGTTCCACACCTTGCCCCAGGATGAACGCCACCCTAGCTAACAGGCTCCTTCCGGCCGGGGCTCCATCACCCATGCAACCCATCCTGTCGCTACGCCAGGTCTCCAAGACCTACGCGTCGGGCCATACCGCGCTCGACCATGTCGATCTCGACATCCACCGCGGCGAGATCTTCGCCCTGCTCGGGCCAAACGGCGCGGGCAAGACCACGCTCATCTCGATCATCTGCGGCATCGTCACGCCCAGCACAGGGACGATCCTGGTCGACGGGCACGACGCGATCCGCCAGCCGCGCGCGGCGCGCTCCCGGATCGGGCTGGTGCCGCAGGAGATCGCGGTCGACATGTTCTCGCGCGTCGGCTCGGCCGCGCGCTATTCGCGCGGGCTGTTCGGCAAGGCGCCCGACCACGCCTATTGCGACCAGCTCCTCAAGGACCTGTCGCTGTGGGACAAGCGCGACGCCAAGATCATGGAGCTGTCGGGCGGCATGAAGCGCCGCGTGATGATCGCCAAGGCGCTCAGCCACGAACCCGACATCCTGTTCCTCGACGAGCCGACCGCTGGCGTCGACGTCGAGCTGCGCCGCGACATGTGGAAGCTGATCGGCCGCCTGCGCGACCGCGGCACCACGATCATCCTGACCACGCATTACATCGAGGAGGCCGAGGAAATGGCCGACCGGGTGGGCGTGATCAACAAGGGGCAGCTGCTGCTGGTCGAGGAAAAGACTGCGCTGATGAAGAAGCTCGGCAAGCGCGAGCTGGACCTCAGCCTGGTCGAGCCGCTCGCCGCGATCCCGGCCGAGCTCGGCGAATGGCAGCTGAGCCTCGCCGACGAGGGCCACAAGCTGCGCTACACCTTCGACGCGCAGGCCGAGCGCACCGGCATCCCGTCGCTGCTGCGCAAGCTGCACGACCTCAACATCGCCTTCAAGGATCTCGACACGTCCAAGTCGAGCCTGGAGGACATCTTCGTCGACCTGGTGGGGGCACAGGCATGAACGGCATCAACTTTCCCGGCATCTGGGCGATCTACAAGTTCGAGATGGCGCGGACGATCCGCACGCTGTGGCAGTCGATCGCGACCCCGGTGATCACCACCTCGCTCTATTTCGTTGTGTTCGGCGGGGCGATCGGCAGCCGGATCGATGCGATCCACGGCGTGAACTATGGCAGCTTCCTGGTGCCTGGGCTGATCATGCTGTCGCTGCTGATGCAGAGCATCGCCAATGCCTCGATCGGCATCTACTTCCCCAAATTCACCGGCACGGTGTTCGAGCTGCTCTCCGCACCGATCTCGGCGATCGAGCTGGTGGTGGGGTTCGTCGGAGCGGCGGCGACCAAGTCGGTGGTGATCGGGCTGATCATCCTCGCCACCTCGGCGCTGTTCGTGCCGCTGCGGGTGGACCATCCCGCCGCGATGCTCGCCTTCCTGGTACTGACCGCGGTTACCTTCAGCATGTTCGGCTTCATCATCGGCATCTGGGCGAAGAGCTTCGAACAGCTCAACATCGTGCCCTCGCTGCTGGTGACGCCGCTCACCTTCCTGGGCGGCGCCTTCTACTCGATCGACATGCTGCCCGAGCCCTGGCACACGGTGAGCCTGTTCAATCCCGTCGTGTACCTGGTCAGCGGCTTCCGCTGGAGCTTCTTCGGGCACGGCGATGTCGGCATCGCCTGGAGCCTGGGCTTTACCGGCGTGTTCCTGCTGCTGTGCCTGGGGCTGATCGTGTGGATCTTCCGGACCGGGTATCGGCTGAAGAACTGAACGCCTACCTTAAGCCCCTCCCCTTCAGGGGAGGGGTTGGGGTGGGGCGCGTCTCACCGAGACCAACGTCTGGTCTGGCATCCCTCCACCACCAACCCCTCCTCCAAGGAGGAGGGGCTTAAGAAGTCAGATCACTTCACCACCGGCAGCGTCACCGCAGACCCCGCACACACCCGCTGCGTCGCCTTGCGATAGTCCTCCGGCTTGGCCTTGTAGATGTTCGGCACGAAGGTCTGCGGGTTGCGGTCGATTACCGGGAACCAGCTCGACTGGACCTGCACCATGATCCGGTGGCCCTTCTTGAACACATGGTCGTGGTCGCGCAGCGGGAAGTCCCAGGCGGTCACCTGGTCGGGCACCAGCGGCGTCGCCTGCTCGAAGCTCTTCAAGTAGCGGCCGCGGCGGATCTCCATCGCGATCGGCAGCTCATAGCCGTTGAGGCCCTTCGCATAGGCCCCCGGCGCGGTCGGCGCCTTCTCGTAGTTCTCGGGGAACACGTCGATCAGCTTGACGACGAAATCGCTGTCGGTGCCGCTGGTCGAGGCCATCAGTTTGGCGGTGACCTCGCCGGTGACGGTCAGGTCGTTCTCCAGCGGCGCGGAGACATAGCTGAGCACGTCGGGCCGGTCGTCGACGAAGCGCTGGTCCTCGGCTTCCCACCAGCGCCAGTCGGGCGTGGCATAGGTGGCCGACATCGGCCGCGGGCGGAACGGCACCGGGCGGGCCGGATCGCTCACATAGTCGCGGCAGCCCTCCCCCGCCGCCGGCGCGGTGAAGCTGAGCGAGCCGTCGGCGTGCAAGTACAGGTTGGTCGCCTGCGCATTGGCCAGCGGGTAGGTTTGATAGGTCTTCCACTGCCACGAGCCGGACTGGAAGCTCTTCAGCGCGAAGTCGGGCCTGGTGCCGGTGCCGTGCAGCCAATAGGCGAAAAACGGCGCCTCGATCTGCTCGATGAATTGCACTCCGCTGTCGACGCCAAACGGAATGCGCCCCAGGCTGTTGGCGGGCGAGTGCCAGGTGCCGTGCGCCCAGGGTCCCGCGACCATCAGCGCGAGCTTGTTCGGATCGTTGGCGCGCTGCTTTTCCCAGATCTTCCAGCTGCCCCAGGGATCCTCCTGGTCCCAATAGCCCGCGACGTTGAGCGTCGGCACCGTCGTCTTGCCGAGCGCGTTCGACCAGACCTGCTTCTTCCAGTGCTCGTCATAGTCGGGATGCTCGATCATCTCGCGATAGCGCGGCACCCGGCCCTTGAAATAGGTCTTCTCGATCTCGTCGGGCGAGCCGGCGTGGAGGAACCAGTCGTACGTGTCGTAGCGGTCGTAGAGGGGGATGCCGTCGTTGGTCTTGTCGGCCTGAAGGCTGTTCACCCAGTCGCTGGCATAGGTGAGCCGCATCGCGCCCCAGCGATGCAGGTCGTCGTTCTTCCAATAGTCGATCCACGCCGCCTGCGGGCTGGTTGCCTTGAGCGCCGGATGCGGCTTGGCGAGCGCGATCGCGGCGGTGAAGCCCGGATAGGACACCCCCCACATGCCCACCTTGCCGTTGTTCGGCTTCACGTTCTTCACCAGCCAGTCGATCGAATCATAGGCGTCGGTCGCCTCGTCGACCGCGCCCTTGCCGGTCTTCACCTCGGTGGAGAGGGTGAAAGGGCCGCCTTCGGACTTGAAGCGGCCGCGCATGTCCTGGAAGACGAAGATATAGCCGTCGCGCACCAGCGGCGCCCAGCTGTTCGGCACACGCGGCGGCGCGGCATCGGGCGAGCCATAGGGGCTGCGCTGGAACAGGATCGGCAGCGGCCCCCTGGCGTCCCTGGGGCGCAGGATGACGGTGTGGAGCTTCACCCCGTCGCGCATCGGGATCATCGCCTCTTCGAACACGAAGGGCGCCTCGGTCGCGGTAGGCGTAAGCTGGGGCGGCGCAGCGCCCACGAGAGGGGCGGCAAGTGCCGCGAGCGCTACGGAAACCAGCCAATGCCGCATGTTCGTTCGTCCCCCTGAAGTCAGGGTGACTTAGTGGAGCAAGACGCCGCCGGGATCAAGCCGGCGGCGCCGTTGCAGCCCGTTAGTCGACGCGGTGTTCGCCCTTCACCCAGCGGACGGTGCCCGAGCTGGCGCGCATCACCACGCTCTCGGTGGTCATCTTGCCGCGGACGCGCTTGACGCCGGACAGGAGCGAGCCGTCGGTCACGCCGGTCGCGGCGAAGATGCAGTCGCCCTTGGCGAGTTCCTCCAGCGAATAGACCTTGTCCAGATCCTCGATGCCCCATTTACGGGCGCGGGCACGCTCGTCCTCGTTGCGGAAGATGAGCCGGCCCTGGAACTGCCCACCGACGCAGCGCAGCGCAGCGCAGGCCAACACGCCCTCGGGGGCGCCGCCCTGGCCCATATAGACGTCGATGGTCGTATCCGGATCGCTGGTCGCGATCACACCGGCCACGTCGCCATCGGAGATCAGCATGATGCCGCAGCCGATGCTGCGCAGCTCGGCGATCAGCTTCTCGTGGCGGGGACGGTCGAGCACGCAGGCGATGATCTCGCTGGGCTTCACGCCCTTGGCGGCGGCGATTGCCTGCACATTCTCGGTCGGGGTCTTGTTGAGGTCGATCACGCCCTGCGGATAGCCGGGGCCGACCGCGATCTTGTCCATGTAGACGTCGGGCGCGTTGAGCAGGTTGCCCTCTTCGGCCACCGCCAGCACCGCCAGCGCGTTCGGGCCGGCCTTGGCGGTGATCGTGGTGCCTTCCAGCGGATCGAGCGCGATGTCGATCTTGGGACCCTTGCCGATCGCAGAGCCGACCTTCTCGCCGATATAGAGCATCGGCGCCTCGTCGCGCTCGCCCTCGCCGATCACCACGGTGCCGTCCATGTAGAGCTGGTTCAGCGCCTCGCGCATCGCTTCGACCGCGGCGGCGTCGGCGGCCTTCTCGTCGCCCCGGCCGATCAGGCTGGAGGCGGCGATCGCCGCGGCTTCGGTGACGCGCACCATTTCGAGCACCAGGACACGGTCGAGAACATGGCTTGCGTTCGGCATCGTTTCAGTGATCCCCTGTTCGATTTGTGCACCGCGATAGGAGCCCACCGGCGTGCTGTCGACCGTGCTAACGTTGTCAGCGACGTTCCCCGAAGAGCTTTAGTGATTTCTAGAAGAAATCGCGCTATCCTTGCGTGGAATCGTGGAGGATCGACACGATGTTGCTGGCATTACTGATGTTCGCGCAAAATAGCATGGTCGCCACCGCGGTTGCGGACTACCGCACGCTGACGCGGGCGGAGGTTCCGTGCCGGGCCCCGAGCGACCAGGGCGAGATCATCGTCTGTTCCCGGCGCGAGGCGGATCGCTACCGCGTCCCCTTCGTCACGCCCGATCTCAGCCGTGATTCCGATGCCGCGCGGCTGAACCGCCTGATCGGCGATCCGATGCAGCAGGGCTATGTCGCCTGCGGCAAGGGGGCTTTCATGGCCAAGTGCGGCAAGGTCGGCGTTACCATGACGGTCGGGTTCGACGGCACGGTGCGGACGCAGCAGCGGGAACTCGCCCCGTGAGCGCGGCGAAAGCCCTGCATGGCTGCGCAACCGGCGGTGTTTCGGCGCGTTCGGTCCGCGGGACACGACAGGAGGGCATATGTTGTTGATCGCACTGGCGTTGCAAAGCGCGAGCATGGCCGGCGCGCTGGCTGCGGCACCGGCAGAGCGGCCGGCCGTGATCCGCGCGACGCTCCGCCGATCGGCACGCCCTGCCCCTGAAAGATCTCCGCTGATCAGCACCTGCGATGTCGAGCGCGATTGCGGCAGCCGCGCCGCGCGCAACCGCTTCCGCCTGACCCGCGCACAGGAGACGGTGATCGACCGCAAGATGGAGATGCTTCAGGCGGCCGCGGGCCCTGCCTGCAACCGCACCGGCATGCCGGTGTGCCCGGGAAGCGGCCACCGGCTGTTGCGGCTGAACTACTGATCTATCGACCGGCGCTCACGCGTCGAGGATGTGCATCCACATCGGCTCGCCGGTGAGGCTCTGCGACCCCCGCAGCTTTTCCAGCGCCTGGGCGATGCTCCGTTCCGGCGCCTCGTGCGTGACGATGGCGACAAGGGCGCTGCCGTCGGGGCTGACGCCGCGCTGGATCAGGCTCTCGATCGAGACGCCGGCATCCCGCATCGCCGCGGCGATCTCCGCCAGCACGCCGACCCGGTCCGCCACGGTGAAGCGCACATAGGACCGGCCGCGCCGCTCGCCGCTGTCCGCCGGGGGCTGGGAAACGAGCGCCGTCGCCGGCATCGCATAGGGCGGGCCGAATTCGCCGCGGGCGATGTCGATCAGGTCTGCCACCACCGCGCTGGCCGTGGGGCCGTCGCCGGCGCCGGCACCCTGGAACAGCAGCCGGCCGACGAAATTGCCTTCCGCGACCACGGCGTTGGTCGAACCGGTCACGTGCGCCAGCGGATGGCTGAGCGAAACGAGGTGCGGATGGACGCGCTGGAACAGCCCGTGCGCGCCCGCGTCCGCAATGCCGAGCAGCCGCACGCGGTAGCCGAGCGTCGCCGCCTCGGCGATGTCGGCGGCCAGGATATGGCGGATGCCGCTCGCCTTCAGGTCGCCGAAGGCGGGCTGGGTGCCGAAGGCGATGCTGGCGAGGATCGAAAGCTTGTGCGCGGCATCGATACCGTCGATGTCGAAGGTGGGGTCCGCCTCGGCATAGCCCAGCGCCTGCGCCTCGGCGAGGATCTCGGCGAAGTCGCGGCCCTCGGCCTCCATCTTCGACAGGATGAAATTGCAGGTGCCGTTGAGGATGCCGTAGACGCGGGAAATCGCGTTGGCTGCGGCACCTTCGCGCAGGCCCTTGATCACCGGCACGCCGCCGGCGACGGCCGCCTCGAACTTCAGCGCGACCGAAGCGTCTTCCGCCGCCTGCGCAAGCTCCAGCCCATGATGCGCGATCATCGCCTTGTTGGCGGTGACGAAGCTCTTGTTGGCGCCCAGCGCCGCGCGGGCGAGCGCCAGGGCCGGGCCGTCCGACCCGCCGACCAGCTCGACCACCACGTCCGCCTTGGCATGGCGGGCGAGTTCGACGGGATCGTCGACCCAGTCGAAGCGCGACAGGTCGATGCCGCGGTCCTTGGTGCGATCGCGGGCGGAAACGGCGACCACCTCGATTCGGCGGCCGGCGCGGCGGCTAATCAGCTCGGCATTGGCGTCGAGCAGGCGAATCACGCCTCCGCCCACCGTCCCGAGCCCCGCCAATGCCACGCGCAACGCTTCCGCCATTCGTCGTTCCTCTAGATCCGTACAGCAAGGCGGCGGCCGAGCGCTTCCGCCCTGCCGCCGTCCCTGGTCCCTAGCGCCTTCCCTTTGCAGAAGGAAAGACAGATTTTGTCGCGGGCGGGCAGGCCCACGCCCTGTTTATTTCTTGATCAGGCCGATCTCGACCAGCCGCTCGTGCAAATAGTCATGCGCGGTGATCGGCTCCGGATAGCGGTTCGGCTTTTCCGCGCTGATGCAGCCGGGCAGCGTCTTGATCAGGAAATCCGGCGCCGGATGCAGGAAGAACGGCATCGAGTAGCGCGAATGGCCGCGACGCTCGGCCGGCGGGTTGACCACGCGATGCGTGGTCGAGGGCAGCACATGGTTGGTCAGCCGCTGCAGCATGTCGCCGACATTGATCACCATCGCGCCCTCGGGCGGCTTCACCGCCAGCCACTTGCCGTCGCGATCGAGCAGCTCGAGCCCGGCTTCTTCGGCGCCGAGCAGCAGGGTGATGAGGTTGATGTCCTCATGCGCACCGGCGCGCACCTCGGGCGCATCGGCGGCGACCGGCGGATAGTGGAGCAGGCGCAGCACCGAGTTGCCGTCCTTCACCGCGGTGTCGAACCAGTCGGGTGCGAGGCCCAGATAGCGCGCCACCGCTGAGAGCAGCTTGTCGCCGGCCGCGTCGAAGGCGGCGAACAGCTCGATAAAGGTCTCGCGAAAGCCCTCGGGCCGGGTCGGCCAGATGTTCGGCGCCATCACGTCGGCAAAACGATGGCCGGCGGCCAGCTGGCGGCCGATGTGCCAGAATTCCTTCAGATCGACATGGGTCGCACCCTTGGCGATCTCGGTCTTGAACGGCGTGTAGCCGCGCGCGCCGCCGCCGCCGGGGATGAAGTGGGCGCGCTTCTCTTCCTCGGGCAGGTCGAAGAACGCCTTGGTCAGGCGCCAGGCGCGCTCGATCAGTTCCTGCGGCACGCCATGATCGCGCACCACCGCAAAGCCGAACCGCTGGAACGACTGGCCGAACGCCTGAGCGAAGCCTTCCGGATCGCCGGCCTGCTCCTTCAGCGACAGCACCGGAATTTCGGCGAGGGTATCCAACATCACAATCTCCGAACGCAAAAACGCGTGGTTAGTCGTGCCACCGCGGGGCCTACAAGCCTGGGGACATTCCCAATGGCCCGCCGGTGTCCCGCTCCGGGCTCAGCGGCCGACCTGCATCAGGCCCTTCGTCTTGTCGCCCCGCGCGCTCAGCTGCAGCGCGAAGGGCTGGCCGTCGTCGGTGGTGCCGATCAGGTTATCGTCCTTGGTCGTCACCTTGAAGCCCTGCTTGGTCATGTTGTCGCGAAACCAGTCGCGCACCACCGTCGGCGCCGCCGGGCTCTCGAACTCGACGATGACCTGGCCGTCCTTGTCGCCGGCGCCGTCGTTGACCTTCAGATTCTTTAGCGTCGAACCCGGATAGAGCGTGACCCCGTCGATGTCGAAGTTCTTCGCATCGAGCGGCATCTTCGGCAGGGTGATCGAGCCCTGGATGCCCGGCGCCTTGATCTGGATACGGCCGCTCGCGTCGGTGGAGATCACGCTGTTGCCGTCGGTATCGTTGCCATCGAAGTTGATGTTCGCGTTGCCGTGGCAGGCAGCCAGCGCGATCGGCAGCAACAGGGGCACGAAAAGGCGATTCATCGGGATACTCCTGGTGCGGTTACACCCCGCAATGTTGTTGCGCGGGTATCCACGTCAACCGGAAAAAGGGTGACGCAGCGGCAGGCTTGCGCCATTGCCGCTGCCATGAACGCCCCGCACCTGAGCACCGCCTCGGCCGGCCAGGCCCCGCTGCGCTTCGCCGAGTTCGTCGCGCTCGCCGCCGCGCTGATGGCACTGACCGCGCTCGGCATCGATTCGATGCTGCCCGCGCTTCCGGCGATCGGCACCAGCCTGGGGGTCGAATCGGCCAATCACCGTCAGTTCGTGATCACCGCCTTCCTGATCGGCTTCGGAACGGCACAGCTGGCCTATGGGCCACTGTCCGACCGGTTCGGGCGACGGCCGGTGCTGCTGGTGGCGCTCGGCTGCTATGTGGTGACGAGCTGGATCGCGGCGATCTCGGGCAGTTTCGAACTGCTGCTCGCCTCCCGCGTTGCGATGGGCACGGCGGCGGCGGGATCGCGCGTCGTCACCGTGGCACTGGTGCGCGACTGTTATGCCGGCCGCGCGATGGCGCGCGTGATGAGCCTTGTCTTCATCGTGTTCATGGCCGCCCCCATCTTTGCGCCGGCCGTGGGGCAGATCATCCTCGCCGCCGGCGGATCGTGGCGCACGATCTTCTGGGGAATCGGCGCGATCGGCGCGCTGGTGATGGCCTGGTTCGCCGCGCGCATGCCCGAGACTCTGGCGGCCGGCGCCCGCCAGTCGCTGCAGCCGGCGCGGGTGATCGCCGACTATGGCGTGATGCTGCGCGACCGGGCGGCGGTGGGCTACACCATCGCCACCGGCCTGCTCTCCGGCGCGCTGTTCGGCTTCATCGGGTCGATCCAGCAGGTGATGGCGGACGTCTTCCACCGTCCCGAACTGATGACGATCGTCTTCGCCAGCGTGGCCGGAACCATGGCCGTGGGCTCGTTCCTCAATTCGCGGATCGTGATGCGGATCGGCACGCGCATCATCTCCCACACCGCGCTCAGCCTGCTGACGCTGTTCGCCGCAATCCACCTGGCCGTCACCCTGCTCGGCCTGGAGACGCTGTGGAGCTTCGCCGCGCTGCAGGCGCTGATGATGGCATGTTTCGGCCTCGCCACCTCCAACTTCTCGGCAATGGCGATGGAGAAGATGGGCGCGATCGCCGGCACCGCCTCCAGCCTGCAGGGCTTCGTCACCACCATCGCCGGCGCGCTGATCGGTGCGGCGATCGGCCAGGCCTTCGAAGGCACCACCATACCCCTGTACAGCGGATTTCTCCTCATGGGCGGGCTATCGCTGGTGGTTGTAGCAGTAACGGAGCGCGGACGGATGTTCCGCCCCAGCTGAGTCGGAACGCAGCCGGGGGCTGCGCCGTTGCGCATTCGAACCCCGGCGATCCCCGCCGGACTTGGGAAGGAAATGGGCGATGAGCGGCATCCAGGGCCCCGGCGACGACGGCTATGACGCGGAAGGCTATGACGAAAGCCAACGCGCCGAAATTCTCGAAGCGACCAGCGACGGCCCCGACAACGGATCCTTGCTGACCGATCTCGCCCCCGATCTGGGCGGCGGCGAGGATGACGACGACGATCTCGACGATCTCGCCATGACCGACGACGAGGTCGGCGAGGAAGACGACGACGCCGACGAGGATGAGGACGACCTCGACGAGGACGACATCCAGGACGATTTCGACGACGAGGATGTCGACGAGGACGATCTGGACGAAGAACTCGACGATCGGGACGAGGCAGCGCTTCGACCCTGATGCTTGACGGGGTGGCGCGGTGGGCGGAGGCTCGACGCGCCATGCCCACCGACCCCCGAGTCGACGCCTATGTCGAGGCTGCCGCACCCTTCGAAGCGATGGTGCGCGCGGCGGCCGATCGCCTGGCGAGCGGCGGCGTGTCCAGGCGACCGGCACGCCAACCCCGCCCCGAGCTGCCGATACCCGCCGAGCTGTCGCCGCGACTATTGCGAATGGATCGGCGCGGCGAAGCGCCCCGAAACGCGGGCCCGCCGCACGGAGGAGGCCATCGCCTGGCGCCGCGACGGCAAGCGACGGAACTGGAAACATGCATGACGCTTGCGTCGGCCCCGACCTATGTTACGTTATACCGTAATAACGTTGGAGGAGAGGCCATGCGCAAGTTCGTACCCGCGTCCGACCCCATGCCGATCGGCGCGATCAACGTGACGCCGTTCATCGACGTGATGCTGGTGCTGCTGATCGTGATGATCCTCAGCATGCCGATGATGACCCACAAGGTGCCGGTGGACATGCCCCAGGACGGTATCCCCACGGACGATGCCCGCCACCGCCTCGCCATCGACAAGGACGGGGCGCTGTTCTGGGACGGCGCACGCCTCGCCGAATCGGCCCTGGCAGCAAAGCTGGCGAGCCTTCGCACCGACTCCGCCGTGCTGGAGCTGCAAACCGATCCCGAGGCCCGCTACGACCGCTTCGACACGGTGCTCGCCGCAATCAAGCGAGCGAACATCGTCAAGCTAGGCTTTGTCGGCAACCAGCCGCTCAAGGATTGAGGAACCGGCGCATCCGGTGGCTCGTTCGCCCAGTCTCGAAGTGGAAGAGACCCGGATGCGCCTGATTCCTGCCCTACTTGCCGCCTGCTCGCTTGCCGCCTGCTCCTCGGGTCTGCCCCCGACGGCCGAGAACGGCACCGAGAACGGCACGACCGCGGTGAACCGGACCGCCCCGGCCGCGACGCTGCAGGCACCGGCCAATGCCACGCAGGAGGCACCGCCCAACGGGACGCTCGAACCGCTCGATCCGCCCGCCCCCGGCCAGCCCGGCAGCCTGCCCGACGACCGCACCCCGGTGCGTGAAGCCAAGTTCACGCCGGACAGCGCCCAGGGTGCCGCCAATGTCGTGCAGACCTATTATGCGCTGATCGAAAGCGGTCGCACCGACCAGGCCTGGGCCTTGTGGAGCGACGGTGGCAAGGCATCGGGCGGGGACGCCAGGGCCTTCACCGCGCGCTTTGCCCCCTATTCCGAATATCACGCCAATATCGGTGCACCGGGCCGGATCGAGGCGGGTGCAGGGCAGCGCTATGTTACCGTGCCGGTGCAGGCCTATGGTCGCATCAAGGCGACCGGCAAACCCTTCCACCAACTCGGCGAGGTCACGCTCCACCGCGCCGGCGAGATCGACGGCGCGACGCCGGAGCAGCGCCAATGGCGCATCCGGGCGATCAAGTTCCGGAGCGATCCCGGCAAGCCGGCGCAATAGTCGCGGGGCAGGAACCGGGCTACACATTGCAGTCATGGCGCGCTTCTCGCTCAGCATCACCGCCGGCCCGGACGACATCGACATCCTCGGCCATGTCAACAACGCCGTCTGGGTCGCCTGGATTCAGGACATCGCCGGCGCCCATTGGGCATCGCTCGCGACGGCGGAGGAGCAGGCGGCGCTGGTCTGGGTGGTGACCCGCCACGAGATCGACTATCGCGGCAATGTCCGCGAAGGCGAGACGGTGACCGCCGAAACCTGGGTGCCGGAGCCGCCGCGCGGCGCGCGCTTCAACCGCCATGTCCGCTTCCTCGGCCCGGACGGCAAGGTGCGGGTGGAGGCGGTGACCACCTGGGCACTGATCGACCGCGCCTCGGGCCGGCTGCTGCGGGTACCGGCGGACCTCAGCGCACGCTTTCTCGACACGACCGCCTGACGAAGCGAGTCGCGCGTGCGACGAGCCGTGGTTCGCGACGCTGCCGAACTGGCGTAGGGTCGCGCCATGGGTTCCTCGCGCGCGTTTCTGCCGGCCGCCTTGCTGCTGCCCCTGCTGCTTTCGGCCTGCATCTTCGGCAGCGGAGACGGCGGCGAGAAGCGCCCCGCCCGCCCGCCGGTCGCCCGCCCGCGCCAGAGCGGCCCGATCACGCTCAACGGCCCTACCCCCCGCGACACCCAGCAATGCTTCACCGACCTCAGCCGCGCCGGCGTGCGCTACAGCCCGCTGCCGGATCGCGACTTCGGCGGGGGCTGCGCGGTGCAGGGCGCCGTGCAGCTGCTCGACATCGGCGTGCCGGTGGGCGGCATCAAGGCGATGCGCTGCCCGCTCGCCCGCGCCTTCACCGGCTGGGTGCAGTTCGCCGTCGCCCCCGCCGCGCGGCAGATCCTGGGCAGCGACCTGGTCCGGGTGGACACGTTCGGCACCTATGTCTGCCGGGCGGTGGTCGGCAATGTCCAGGCCTCGACCAAGCTGTCCGAGCACGGCCTTGCCAATGCGGTCGACGTGTCGGGCTTCGTGCTGAAGGACGGACGGCGGATCTCCATCCTGAAGGACTGGGCGAACCCCGATCCGGCCATCCGCCGTTTCCTGGAAACGGTCCACGGATCCGCCTGCAAGCGTTTCGCTACCGTGTTGAGCCCGAACTATAATTACGTCCACCGCGACCATTTCCACCTCGACATGGGCCGCGGGCCGTTCTGCGCCTGAGGCTTTCCAAGCGGCGCGGATGCGCCTAATCGGCCGGTAATGAGCGATACGAGAGTCCCGTCGCGCGTCTTCCGCCCTGCCCAGCAGGAGGCCGAGACCGCCAACACCGCCACCGGCACGCCCCAGACCGAGCATCCCGCCTACCGGCTCGCCTTCCAGGACATGGATTTCCTGCTGCGGGAGGACCTGCGGCCGGTGCGCTTCCAGCTGGAGCTGCTGAAGCCGCAGCTGCTGCTCGACGAGGCGAACATCGCCTCCACCTTCGTGATCTACGGTTCGGCGCGCATTCCCGAGCCCGCCAAGGCCGAGGCCGTGCTGGCGCTCGCCGAGACCGAGCAGCAGAAGCGCATCGCCGAGAGCCTGGTCGCCAAGTCCAAATATTACGACGTCGCCCGCAAGCTGGGCCAGCTGGCGAGCAACTTCCCGCTCGACGCGGCGGGCAAGCGGCACTTCGTCGTCACCTCGGGCGGCGGTCCTTCGATCATGGAAGCGGCCAATCGCGGCGCGCAGGACGTGGGCGCGGAGACGATCGGGCTCAACATCGTGCTGCCGCACGAGCAGGCACCGAACCCCTATGTCACGCCGGGGCTCAGCATGCAGTTCCACTATTTCGCGCTCCGCAAGATGCACTTCCTGCTGCATGCCCGCGCGGTCGCGGTGTTCCCGGGCGGCTTCGGCACGTTCGACGAGAGCTTCGAGCTGCTGACGCTGATCCAGACCGGCAAGGTCGATCCGATCCCGGTGCTGTTCTACGGCAAGGAGTTCTGGAATCGCGTCGTCAATTTCGAGGCGCTGTGCGACGAGGGCGTGATCTCGCCGCGCGATCTGAACCTGTTCCGCTTCTGCGAAACCGCCGAGGAGGGCTGGGAAATCGTCCAGGACTTCTGGCGGAACAAGGAAACGGCAAGCAGCTGATCATCGTCGGGAGGCTCGCGCCGGCGCAGCGTTGCGCTATAGCGCCGCCATGACCGATCCGCTGATCCGCATCGCCGAGGCGCTGGAACGACTGGCGCCGCCCCCTGCTCCGCCGGCCGACGTGGAGGCGCATCCCGCCTATGTGTGGCGCGGCCGCGAGATCGTGCCCGCGCGCGCCTTCGCACCGACCCCGCTCGCCCTGCTGCAGGGGGTGGAGAAGCAGCGGGCGGCGCTGCTCGCCAATCTCCAGCGCCTCTCCGCCGGCCATGCCGCGCAGGACGTGCTGCTGTGGGGTGCGCGCGGCACCGGCAAGTCGGCGCTGGTGAAGGGTGCAGTGGGCGCGGTGCAGGCCGAGGGCGGCAGGCTCGCGCTGGTCGAGGCGGCGACCACCCATCTGGAGACGCTGCCCGATCTGTTCGCGCTGCTCGCCACCACCGATCGCCCCTTCGCGATCTTCATCGACGATCTCGGCTTCGACGCCGCCGCCGATGCGCGGGCGCTCCGCTCGCTGCTGGAGGGCGGCGCCGAGGCGCGGCCGGCCAATTGCCGCCTGCTCGTCACCTCCAATCGCCGCCACCTGTTGCCGCGCGACCTGGAGGCGCAGGCGAGCGCGATCAATCCGCGCGATTCGATCGACGACGACCTTGCCCTCGCCGACCGCTTCGGCCTGTCGCTGGGCTTCCACGTCGTCGATCAAGACACCTATGTCGCGATCGTCCGCGGCTATGCGGAAGCGCACGGGCTGGATTTCGACCCGCAGGAAGCGATCCAGTGGGCAACCCGGCGCGGAAGCCGCTCGGGCCGGGTCGCCTGGCAATATGTCGTCGAGCTGGCAGGCCGTCAGGGCAAGCGCCTCTAGCTCGTTACGCCATCGAAATCAGAAACTTGGATGCAGCGGCCGACGCTGCGCCATGCTGCAGCGTATCAAAACGGGACAGCGGCCCGAGCGCCCGAAAACCGTTGTGCGCACGCACATCCCTGCTGCGACCGAATCGCATCAGGCAGATGCGCGGGCAATCGAAAAAATGCAGGAAATTGTAGATTCTGGCAGGCCCCTGTTCGGCGACCAGCCGTGCATGCGCTGCGTTCGCCCACACAACCACCCGTGCCGCACAATGCATATATGTAGAGTTATGCATCTATGAAGTGTGTTGTTCCTCATTAACGGAAGATTAACTTGGACGCAGTGCGAAAAAATCGAGTCGCGTGAAAATAATACCGTTCGATGGAGAGGTACCGCACATGCGTATCGTAACTAGGCTCGCTGCCGCGGCAGCGTTGACGTGCGTGGCAGCACCGGCCGGGGCCGCCACGCTGATCGGCCAGATCAATTTTACCGGCTTCGTTCGACCGATCGGGGCACCCACGATGAACGCCGCCACCGGTCTGGATTTCTATCAATTCTCGTTGCCTGCGAGTCCCGCAAATGACGGCGGCATTCCCGGTACCCTCTTCTCCGTTCTGGGAACCTCGGGTGTGTTCGCCGGTCTCGCGTGCATCGGCCCCTGCGGGACGATCAAGGACCTGCCGACCTTCACCAGCGGACCGATCGCCTCGTTCTTCGACATCGGTTCGACGATCTTCTTCGATCTCGCCTCCATCACTTCGGTGACGGTGACGCCGGACGGGTCGGGCGGCGGCCTGAAAATCCTCGCCAAGGGAACCTTCCGCGTAGCCGGCTTCACCGACACGCCCGGCGCGGTGTCGCTGACGACGCAGGGCAGCGGGCTTACCAGCTTCTCGGCAACGGCATTTTCCGCCGTACCGGAACCGGCGAACTGGGCGATGCTGATCGCCGGCTTCGGCTTTGCCGGGGGCATGCTGCGGACGGCACGACGGACCATCCGGGTCCGCTTCGCGGCGCACTGAGCCTTCTGGAGAAAGAATGCCCGCCGGACCGGTTCCGGCGGGCATTTCTTTGGCTCCCGAGGCTCCTCAGCCGAGCGCTTCCACCATCTCGGCCAGTTCCAGCCAGCGCATCTCGGCGGCATCCTTCTCGTCGCGCAGCCGCGCGATTCCCTCGCTCAGCTTGGCGAACTTCGCCGGATCCTTGGTGTAGAGCGCCGGATCCGCCAGCGCCGCCTCGTCGCGGGCGATGATCTGGTCGATCTCCTCGATCCGCTTGGGCAGCAGCTCGTAATCGCGCTGGTCCTTGTAGCTCAGCTTGGTGCGGGCCTTGGGGACCTCGGGCGCGGGCGCCGCGGCGGCAGGCTTGCTCGCCTTTTTCGCCTCGATCCGCGGGCGGCGCTTGGCCTCCCAGTCGGCATAGCCGCCGACCACCACGTCCACCGTGCCGCTGCCGTCCAGCCCCAGCGTCACCGTGACGGTGCGATCGAGAAAGTCGCGGTCGTGGCTGACGATCAGCACCGTGCCGGCATAATCGGCGATCACCTCCTGGAGCAGGTCGAGCGTCTCGAGGTCGAGATCGTTGGTCGGCTCGTCGAGCACCAGCAGGTTGGACGGTCGGGCGAATTCGCGCGCCAGCAGCAGGCGCGAGCGCTCGCCGCCCGACAGCGTGCCCACCCGCGCCTCGGCGATGCTGGGATCAAACAGGAATTCCTTGAGATAGCCATGGACGTGCTTGCGCGCGCCCTGCACGTCGATCCAGTCGCCGCCGTCCGCCAGCACGTCGCGCACCCGCTTGTCGGGCGCCATCAGGCTGCGCTGCTGGTCGATGATGATCGCGTCGAGAGTCTGCGAGAGCTTGACCGTGCCTTCGTCGGGCTCCAGCTCGCCGGTGAGCATCTTGAGCAGCGTCGACTTGCCCGCGCCGTTCGATCCGACGATGCCGATCCGGTCGCCCTTGGTGACGCGGAAGGTCAGGTCCTTGATGATCGTGCGGTCGCCGAAGCGCTTGGTGACGTGCTTGGCGTCGATCACCACCTTGGTCTGGTTGCCGTCCGAGGCGGTGGCGAGCGCGGCGGTCCCCTGGGGCCCCGTCATCGCGGCGCGTTCGGCCCGCATTTCCTTCAGCTTCGACAGGCGACCCTGGTTGCGCCGGCGCCGGCCGGTGACGCCGCGCTGGAGCCAATGCTCCTCGATCTTGAGCTTGGCGTCGAGCCGCTGGGCGTTGCGCTCCTCTTCGGCATAGACCTGCTCGGTCCAGGCCTCGAAGCCGCCGAAACCGATCTCGGCGCGGCGAATGGAACCGCGATCGAGCCACAGCGTCTGGCGGGTGAGGCGGGTGAGGAAGGTACGATCGTGGCTGATGACGACGAACGCGCCCTTGAAGCGCGTCAGCCAGTCTTCCAGCCATTCGATCGCGCCGAGATCGAGATGGTTGGTCGGCTCGTCGAGCAGCAGCACGTCGGGATCCTGCGCCAGCGCGCGAGCAATGGCGGCGCGGCGTCGTTCGCCGCCGGACGCCGTCGCCGCCTCGCGCGACAGGTCGATGCCGAGCTGGTCGGCGATCGCCTCCGCCTCGTGCTGGGCGGGCGCGTCGTCGCCGGAGAGGACATAGTCCATCAGCGTGGTGCAGCCGGCCATGCGCGGTTCCTGCTCGAGCAGGATCACGCGGGTGCCGGGCACGATGGTGCGGCGGCCCTCGTCGCTGTCGATCACGCCGGCGATCAGCTTGAGCAGCGTCGTTTTCCCTGCGCCGTTGCGGCCGATCAGCGCGAGACGATCGCGTTCGCCGACATGCAGGTCGAGATTGCGGAAAAGCCAGCCGGATCCCTGAACGAGACCCAGCCCTTCATAGGAAAGCACCGGAGCAGCCATGGTGCAGCACCTAGGCGGCGGCGGGCGGCCCCGCAAGCGTAGGTACGAAAGCGATGCACCAATGCCACAATTGCCGAGCCGCTGCTGGCGGCCATGTTCAGGGGCTATTCAATGCCCGGACCCTATGCCATGCCCATGCGAATGCTGGTTCCCTCTGTTCTGGTCGCGTGTCTTGCGAGCCTCGCGCTCACGAGCCCGGCCGTGGCGCGCCCCTTCGCGGCCGCCCAGGACGATGGCCAGCGTGCGGCGCGCGAGCGGCGGCTTCGTGGCCAGAATTTGCCTGCGCGTGAGATCGAGCGGCGGGTGATCCCCCGCATGCCCGGCGCGCAATATCTCGGGTTCGACTATGATCCCGAGCACGACGTTTACACCCTCAAATTCCTGCGCAATGGATCGGTCATCTGGATCGAGGTGGACGGCCATACCGGCCAGATCCTGCGCCGCGTGGGCAATTGAGCGAAGCACAAGAGAAGGACGGAACAGCGAATGCGACTTCTGATCGTCGAGGACGAACCCAATCTCGGCATCCAGCTGCGCACGGCGCTGGAGGGGGCCGGCTATGCCGTCGATCTGGCGACGGACGGCGAGGAAGGGCATTTCCTCGGTTCGACCGAGCAATATGACGCGATCATCCTCGATCTCGGCCTCCCCGAGATCGACGGGCTGACGGTGCTCGATCGCTGGCGCAAGGAAGGCAAGACCACCCCGGTGCTGGTGCTCACCGCGCGCGACAGCTGGTCGGACAAGGTGGCGGGCCTCGATGCCGGCGCCGACGACTATGTCGCCAAGCCGTTCCAGACCGAGGAGCTGATCGCCCGGCTGCGCGCGCTGATCCGCCGTGCCTCGGGCAACGCCTCGGCCGAGCTGACCGCAGGCGACATCCGGCTCGACACCCGCTCGGGCAAGGTCACCAAGGCCGGCGAGCCGGTGAAGCTCACCGCGCAGGAATATAAGCTGCTCAGCTACCTGCTCCACCACAAGGGCAAGGTGGTCAGCCGCACCGAACTGATCGAGCATATCTACGACCAGGATTTCGATCGCGATTCCAACACGATCGAAGTGTTCGTGACGCGCATCCGCAAGAAGCTGGGCGCCGACGTGATCACCACCATCCGCGGTCTCGGCTACAGCCTGGACGAAGCCAACTTCGGCTGACCCCCAGATGGAGGCGGAGCCGATCCAGAGCGACCTCGACGGCGAGGTCGGCGCAGGCGAGCGCCGGCCGCGCGGGCGGGTGCGCGTCACCGGATCGGTCAGCCGGCGCATGCTGCTGGTCGCCACCGCCTGGATCCTGCTGTTGCTGGTCGGCGGCGGGCTGGCGCTCGACCGGGTGCTGACCAGCGCGATCACCCGCAATTTCGACGACCAGCTCGACTATCTGGTCTCGTCGATGATCGTCTCCGCCGAGCTGGACGGCAATGGCGAGGTGCGGCTTACCCGCGAGCTGGCGGACCAGCGCTTCCTCGAACCCAATTCGGGCGCCTATTGGCAGATCAGCGGCGACGGGCACGAACCCTTCTACTCGCGCTCGCTGTGGGACCGGCGGCTGAAGATGGATGCGGTCCATAACGATCGCGAGATCCATTTCTACGACAGCAACCAGTTCCAGGACCAGAAGCTGCGCATTGCCGAGCGCGACCTGAAGCTGCCCGGCTCGCCGGTGCGCTGGCGCTTCCAGGTGGCGGAGAGCCGCGACGTGCTCGATGCGCAGATCGCCACCGTGCGCCGCACGCTGGTGCGCAGCTTCGCGCTGCTCGGCCTGGGGCTTGTCGCGATGGCGGCGCTGCAGACCTGGTACGGCCTGCGCCCCTTGCGCAAGGTGCGCCGCGAGATCGCCAGCCTCCGCGCCGGGCACACCAAGCGCGTCGGCGGGCCGCTGCCGGCCGAGGTGGGCCCGATGGTCGACGAACTCAACGCGCTGGTCGACCATAATGACCGCCAGGCCGAGGAGGCGCGGCGCCATGCCGGAAACCTCGCCCATGCGCTCAAGACCCCGCTCAGCGTGATCATGAACGCCGCCGCGGCGGGCCAGGAAGACCTGCCCGATACCGTGATCCGCGAGGCGCGGACGATGCGGCGGCAGATCGACCATCACCTCGCCCGCGCCCGCGCCGTCGGTCGCCGTGGCAGCGCGCACAGCCGCGCCGAGGTGTGGCCGTCGATCGAGGCAGTGGAGCGCGCGGTCGCCCGGCTCTACCCCAATGTCCGCATCGACGTGGACGGGGTGAAGGACGCGGTCGCCCATATCGAGCGGCAGGATCTCGACGAGATTCTCGGTAACCTGGTCGAGAACGCCGCGAAATATGGCGGCGGCAGCGTGTTCGTGACGGCGAAGCTCGATTCCGGCTTCGCCGAGATCATGGTCGAGGACGACGGCGTCGGCATCCCGGAGGCCGACCGGATCCGCATCTTCGATCGCGGCGTGCGGCTCGATACCGGCAAGCCGGGCACAGGGCTCGGCCTCGCGATCGTCCGCGACGTCGCCGAAATCTATGGCGGCACGGTCAGCCTGGAAGAGAGCGAGGACCTGGGCGGCCTGCTGGTCCGCCTGCGCCTGCCCGCCGCCGGCTGAGGCTCAGGCCGGCTCCACCGCGCGCATCGCTTCGGCGGCGATCGTCAGGCTGCGCTTGCGAGCCTCGTGATCGAACATCGCGCTGGTCAGCATCAGCTCGTCGGCCTGGGTGCGTTCGACGAACGCCTCGATTTCGCGGCGCACCTTGGCCGGACCGCCGATCGCCGAGGCGGACAGCACCTGATCGAGCATCGCGTTGCCCTGCGCGCCCAGGCTCTCGCGATAGCCCGGCACCGGCGGCGGCAGCTGGATGCCGCGCCCGGTGGTGCGGATCGCGACGAAGGCCTGCTGCTGCGAGCTGGCGAGCAGTTCCGCCTCCGCGTCGGTATCGGCGGCGAACACGTTGAAGCCGAGCATCACGTGCGGCTTGTCGAGCACCTCGGACGGACGGAAATTGCGTCGATAGACGGCAATCGCCTCGTCCATAAGCCCCGGCGCGAAATGCGAGGCGAAGGCATAGGGTAGCCCCAGCGCCGCGGCGAGCTGCGCGCCGTACGTGCTGGAGCCGAGGATCCACAACTTCACGTCCGCGCCCGCGCCCGGAGTCGCGCGGATGCCGGTGCGGCCGTCATCGGCGAAGTAGCTTTGCAGCTCCATCACGTCGCGGGGGAAGTCGTTGCCGTCGCTGTCGAGGTTGCGGCGGATCGCGGCGGAAACCCGCTGGTCCGATCCCGGGGCGCGGCCCAGGCCGAGGTCGATCCGGCCGGGGAACAGCGCATCGAGCGTGCCGAACGCCTCGGCCACCTGCAGCGGCGAATGGTTGGGCAGCATGATGCCGCCGGCGCCGATGCGGATACGGCTGGTCGC
This sequence comes from Sphingomonas elodea ATCC 31461, assembly GCF_000226955.1. Lineage (GTDB taxonomy): Bacteria > Pseudomonadota > Alphaproteobacteria > Sphingomonadales > Sphingomonadaceae > Sphingomonas > Sphingomonas elodea. Next base: position 40,150 of record NZ_AGFU01000006.1, on the reverse strand, counting down.
CTGGCCGACATGGCCGATCACCACCGCGGTCGCGGCGCTGGCGATCCCCTCCATCCCGTGATGCTCGGCCATCCAGTAGCGCTGGAAGCCGAGCCGTTCGGCATGGGCGGCGAGATCGGCCGCGTTGACGAGCGCTTGGGATATCGTCCCGCCCTGAACGACGGGAACCAGATCGAGCAGCGAATAAGCAGTCATGGCAAGGAGATGGGGACCCTGCCGTGCCGATGCCAGAGGCGGGAGCCCCCTCCCCCCACGCTCAGGGCCGCGGGCGCGCCTGGGGATAGGTACCGAGCAGCCGGACCCATTTCGAATGGAAGCACAGCTCGTCCAGCGCCCGCGCCACCGCTTCCTCCTCCGGGCTGCCGACGATGTCGGCATAGAACTCCGTCGCGGCGAAGCTCGCCTCGCGCTGGTAGCTCTCCAGCTTGGTCATGTTGACGCCGTTGGTCGCGAAGCCGCCCAGCGCCTTGTAGAGCGCGGCGGGGATGTTCTTCACCTCGAACACCAGCGAGGTCATGAACGGCCCCTCGCCGGTCACTGCCGGCGCCTCGCGGGACAGCACCACGAAGCGCGTCATGTTGTGGGCGGCATCGGCGATGTCGCTCGCCAGCACGGTGAGGCCGTAGAGCTCGGCCGCATGCGCGGGCGCCAGCGCCGCCACCTTGGGATCGTTCAGCTCCGCCACCATCGCCGCTGCGCCGGCGGTATCGGGATAGGCGACCTGCGCGATGCCGTGTGCCTTCAGCCAGTGGCGGCACTGGCCGAGCGCCTGGGGATGGCTCATCGCCTCGCGCACGCCGTCGAGCACGCCGGTACCCATCAGGGTGTGGCGGATCGCCAGAAAATGCTCGCCGATGATCGACAGGCCGGATTCGGGCAGCAGGAAATGGATGTCGGCGACGCGCCCGTGCAGCGAATTCTCGATCGGGATCATCGCCCGGTCGGCACGGCCTTCCTTCACCGCATCGATCGCGTCGTCGAACGAGAAGCAGGGCATCGGCAACGCTTCGGGGAAGGCCTCGCGCACCGCGACATGCGAATTGGCCCCCGGCGCCCCCTGATAGGCGACCGCCCGCGCCGGCGCCGCTTCGGCCTCCGCGAGCATGCGGGCGACGATCGGTCGGGCGGGTGCGGCGAAATTCTCCATGGGGGGCGGCGCTAGCCTCCGTAGAACTCCGCCGCAAGTCCGCTTGCCTTTGTCGTCGGCGACGCTCTAAAGATGCACCAAAGCACAGGCGGGAGCGGATGAATGCAAGATCGCTTCAATACGATCGCAGGTTGGGCACTGGCGGGCGGCATCGCGGCCCTTGGACTTTCGATCGTCAGCGCGAAGATCTTTCACTCTGAGAAACCCGAACGCCCCGGCTATGTCGTCGAGGCAGTAGAAGATGCCGCCGGCGGTGCCGCGGCAGCCGAGCCGCTGGCGGTGCGCCTCGCCAAGGGCGATGCCGCCAAGGGCGAGAGCGGCTTCAAGCAGTGCGCCTCGTGCCACACGATCACGCAGGGCGGCGCCAACGGCATCGGCCCGAACCTCTATGCCACGCTGGGCGAGGGTATCGCGCAGGGCAAGGGCGGCTTCGCCTTCTCGGACGCGCTGAAGGGCGTGGGCGGCAACTGGGACCTCGACAAGATGGACGCCTGGCTCACCAACCCGCGCAAGTTCGCACCGGGCACCAAGATGACCTTCGCCGGCATCTCGGACCCGCAGCTGCGCGCCGACGTGATCCTCTATCTCAACAAGCAGGGCTCGAACCTGCCGCTGCCGGCCGCCCCCGCGGCAGGCTCCGCTCCGGACAATGCCGGCGTGCAGAGCAACGGCGCGGCCGAAGGTGCCGACGTCTCGGTGAACGTCCAGCAGGCGACGCCGGCCGAGGGCACACCCGCCAAGGACCCGCAGGCGGCGGTACAGGCCGAGAAGAAGAAGTGATCATGCGGATCTGGGCTCCCACGAACAAAATATGACAGATAAGCGCGCGGTGCACGCCTATTTCCGTTCGGTCGCGCTGTTTTTCCTCATCGTCCTCTCCGCTCCTTTCATGTTCGGCGTTGTCGGTGCATGGGATGAGAGCACCTTGTTCGCGCTGTTCTTGTTCGGCATACCGTTCGCGTTTCTGATCACGCTTTCGGGCACCATGTTCTGGTTGTTCCGGGGGATCCGAAATGCACGCGATGCGGGCTCGCTGCTTCAACGCACGATGCTTGTTCTGGCTGCGCCCTCGATGCTTGTCGCTACGCTACTTCTTTCCCTTCCCTTGCTCAGTTTTGGAGGGGTCGTCGGCACGTTATCGAGGCTGGCGCTCAACCAAAGCAGGTATGAGCGAATCATTGCCAAGGCGCGCAAGCATGGCCCAGGAGAATGGAGAGGCGAGGAGGACGGGGTGTCGTTCACGACCGATCCAGGTCCGCCGCTGCGCGTAGCGTTCAACCCCGCGGGGTTTCTCAATAACTGGGCTGGCATCATCTATGATCCCACCGGCGACGTGATGCTGGCGAAAGGCTTCGACGCCAAAGGTCGTTTTGCCGCGCCGGAGCGGGTGACAAAGCTTTTCGGCGGAGACCTGGTGGGATGCCGACACCTTTGGGGTGCTTACTACTCTTGCTCGTTTACCTGATCGATTTCTCACACGATGGCGTTTCGCCAAGCGCATTCAGGTCTGCAAATCATACGCCTTCAAGAGGTCATAGAGTGTCGGCCGGCTGATACCGAGCAGCCGCGCGGCCGCCGACACGTTGCCGTCGCTGCGCGCCAGCGCGTGGCGAATCGCCTGCCGGTCCGCCGCCTCGCGCACCGCGCGCAGGTTGATCGCCGCCGCATCGCCGGGCGCGAGGTCGAGATCCTCGGCGTGCACCGTCTTGCCCTCGGCCATGATCACCGCGCGCTTGATGCGGTTCTCCAGCTCGCGGACATTGCCGGGCCAGCCCCAGGCGTCGATCGCCGCCAGCGCATCGGGGGCGAAGCTCTTCGGCCCGGCCTTCATCTGCTCGGCATAGCGTTTGAGGAAATGGCGGGCGAGCAACCCGGCATCGCCCGGCCGCTCGGCAAGCGAGGGGATGCGCACCACGATCTCGGCCAGCCGGTAGTAGAGGTCCTCGCGAAACCGCCCCTCGGCCACCATCACGTCGAGGTCGCGGTGGGTGGCGCAAACGATGCGCGTGTCGACCGGGATGGGCTTGCGACCGCCGATCCGCTCGATCACCCGCTCCTGCAGGAAGCGCAGCAGCTTGACCTGCAGCGGCAGCGGGATGTCGCCCACTTCGTCGAGGAACAGCGTGCCGCCCTGCGCCAGCTCGATCTTGCCCTCGGTGGTTTTCACCGCGCCGGTGAAGGCGCCCTTTTCGTGGCCGAACAACTCCGATTCGAGCAGCGTCTCGGGAATCGCCGCGCAGTTGATCGCGACGAAATTGCCGCGCCCGCGGGGGCTCGCCTCGTGCAGGCCGCGCGCGAGCAGTTCCTTGCCGGTGCCGCTGGCGCCGAGCAGCATCACCGATACGTCGGCGCCGGCGACGCGCTCGATCGTGCGGGTGACCTTCAGCATTTCCGGCGCGGCGGTGATCATGCCGCCGAGCACCGTCTTCGCTTCCACCCGCTCGGCGAGGCGGCGATTCTCCGCCTCCAGCGCATGGACGTGGAAGGCCCGCGCGACGATCAACCCCAGCGCATCGATGTCGATCGGCTTCTGGTAGAAGTCCCACGCACCCAGCTCGATCGCGCGGCGCATCGACTCGCGCTCGAAATGGCCCGAAGCGACGATGACCTTGGTGGCCGGTGCAAGGCGCAGGATCGCCTCCAGCGCGGCGAATCCTTCGCTGGTGCCGTCCGGATCGGGCGGCAGGCCGAGATCCAGTGTGACGACCGGCGGCTCCTCGGCGCGCAGCAGGGTGATCGCCTCCTCTCGGGTGGCGGCGGCGAGGATCGTGTAGCCCTCATAGGCCCAGCGCAACTGGCGCAGCAGCCCGGCATCGTCCTCCACGATGAGGAGCTTCGGCAGCAGATCGCTCATGCCGCCGCCTCCACCGCCGGGGCGGCGCGCAACAGGATGCGGAAGCGGGTGCCCTGCCCTTCGCGCGATTCGACCTCGATACGGGCGCCCATGCCCTGCGCCAGTTGCTGCGCCTCGAAGGTGCCGAGCCCGAAGCCGCCGGGCTTGGACGAGGTGAAGGGCTTGAACAAGCGGTTGCGCACGAAGCCGGGCGACATGCCGCAGCCCTGGTCTTGCACGTCGATGATGGCGTGATCCGGATCGGTGGCGAGCGTGAGCGTGACCGGCGCATCGGCAGGGCTCGCCTCGATCGCGTTCTGGACGAGATGGGCGAGCAGTTGCTCCAGTGCGGCCGGCTGGGCCGTTGCCCAGGCCTTGGCGGCGGGCGCCAGCCGCACCTGCGCGGGATGGCGCGCGGCGAGGCGCTCCAGCAGCGGCAGCAGCGCCGTCGGCCGGGCGGGTTCGCTGCGACCGCGATGATGCTGACCCAGCCGCGCGAGCAGCGCATTCAGGCGGTCCGACGAATCGCGCAGCGTCGCGATCATGTCGGCGCGGAAAGCGGGGTTGTCGGCATGGCGCTCGGCATTGCGGGCGGTGAGTGCCAGCTGGCTGACCAGATTCTTGATGTCGTGGAGAAGGAAGGCGAATCGGCGGTTGAACTCGTCGAAGCGCTGCGCCTCGGCCAGCGCCTCCTGCGCCCGCGCCTCGGCGAGATAGCTTGCCACCTGCCGGCCGGCGGCCTTGAGCAGGTCGAAATCCTCCCAGTCGAGCCGCCGCGCGACGGCGGGGCGGCTGAGCAGGATCGCGCCGACCAGCGCGCCGCGATGGAGGAGCGGCACCACCACCCAGGCGGCGGGCGAGTCGCACATCCAGCCGGGTACCGCAGCGGCATCCCGCGCATCGGCAAGGCCCAGGCGAACCGCATCGACCTCGAGGATCCGGCCCGTCGCCTCCAGATGGGCGGCAAGGGTCGCGTCGCCCAGCTGCGGCAGCGCCGTTCGCTCCCAATGCCAGCCCGCGCCGGGAACCAGTCCGCCCTCCTCGGCCACCAGCAGCAGCCCGGACGGCGAATCGGTAAGGTCGGCCAGCGCGCGCACGATCCGCTGGTCGAGCGGCGCGGCGCCGGGGGCGCCCAGCGTCTCGGTGAAGCGAAGCCACTCGGCGCGGTAATCATAGCGATGGCGGAACAGGTGCTTGGCGAGCTTCACCTTCACCCAGCCGCGCAGCGCCCCGTTGGAGACGAGCGCGAGGATGGCGGCGGTGGCGCCGAAGACGAAGGCGGTCTGGAGCAGCCGGGCATGAGCCCCGCCCAGCGTGGCCAGCGCGCTCGTCGCCAGCGCGAGCAGCACGAAATAGGCGCCCACCGCGACCAGGGTGAGCGACTGGTAGGCGACCGTGCGCGACATCCGCACCCGCCAGTCGCCGCGCCGCTGCAGTCCCAGCCCCATGGCGGCGGCCACGCAGACCCAGGCGGCGCCGTGGGCGACGAGCAGCATCCCGTCCATCGGCACGCCCAGATAGGCGAGCGTGCGCACGGCGAACTCGGCAAACCACAGTCCGCCCAGCGCCGCCACCGTCCAGCGAAGGCCGGGCCCAGCGCTTTGCGCCAGCGCGGCATGGAGCGCCTGCACCATCACCAGCGCTCCCACCGCCACCAGCATGTGCAGCAGCAGTGCGACCGACGCGGTCTCGTCCGCCACCGGTCCGGGCGTTCCCGCAAATCCATCGACGGCCAGTGCCGCCAGCGTGACCAGCGCAATCACGCCGTATACGGTGCCGAGCGCCAGCGGCGGCCGCGGTTCGCCGGCGCGGCGGTGGAGCAGCAACAGAAAGACGAGCCAGCCGAGCGTGCACAGCGCCTCGACGACGCGCGTGACGATCGCCTCCGCCCCGATTCCCGCCATGGCGAGCGCTGCCAGCGCGGTGAGGACCAGCGCCCCGGCCAGCGCCCGGCGGGGCAGCGCGTCGCCGCCGGTGCGCAGCGCTGCCAGCGGCAGCAGCGCGAACAGCAGGGCCGCCAGCGCGTGCAGCCACAGGCTCAGCGCGGGCGTGAGCATCATCGCGCGCCGCTGGGGAACAGGATGACGCGGGCGGTCTGGAGCAGGATCAGCAGGTCGAGAAAGGGCGAATAGTTCTTGGCGTAGAACAGGTCATATTCGAGCTTCTGGCGTGAGTCCTCGATCGAGGCGCCATAGGGATAGTTGATCTGCGCCCAGCCGGTGATGCCGGGCTTCACCATGTGCCGCTCGGCGTAATAAGGCAGCTTCTGCTCCAGATCGTCGACGAACTGCGGCCGTTCGGGGCGAGGACCGACGAAGCTCATCTCGCCCTTCAGCACGCTCCAGCATTGCGGCAGTTCGTCCACGCGGATCTTGCGGATGATCCGGCCGATCCGGGTGATACGGGGATCGTTTTCCTCCGCCCACACCGCCTCGCCCGGTGCTTCGGCATCCTGGCGCATCGAGCGCAGCTTGAGCACGTCGAAGGCCTGGCCGTACAGACCGACCCGCTGCTGGCGATAGAGCACGGGGCCGCGGCTCTCCAGCTTGATCAGCACCGCGGTGAGCAGCACCAGCGGGAAGGACAGCACGAGCAGGATCAGGCTGGCGAGGATGTCGAACAGCCGCTTCGACAGGGCGGAAACCATGCGGCCGGACGAGAAGCCGTCGGAGAAGATCAGCCAGCTGGGGTTGACGCTGTCGAGATCGACGCGGCCGGTCTCGCGCTCGAGGAAGGTCGAGATCTCGTTCACGTGCACGCCGGTGGTCTTGATCCGCAGCAGGTCCTTCAGCGGCAGCGAATTGCGGCGTTCCTCCAGCGCCAGCACCACCTCGCTGGCGTTGAGCAGTACGACATGATCGGCAAGGTTGTAGATGGCGTCGCGCGCGATCGCCTCGGGGATCACGCGGTTGGTCTCGCTCATCGCGACATAGCCGACCACCGCGAAGCTGGCGCCCGGCATCTTGGACAGCTGCTTCAGCCGCGCCGCGCGCGGGCCGGCGCCGAGCACCACGATGCGGCGCTTGAACGCCTGGCTGCCGAGCGTCTTTCCCAGCAGGATCCGCATCAGCAGGAGCAGCACGACGGCGGCCAGCGCGGCGTAGAGCAGGTTGGACCGCCAGAAACCGATCGGCGGCAGCAGGAAGTAGAGCACGCTGAGCCCGAGCACGCCAAGCGCGATCGAGACCAGCAATCGCACCAGCGCATGGCGCAGCGACTGCAAGGCCTCCGCCCCATAGACCCCGAGCGCCACCATCGCGGTGAGTAGCACCAGGGTGAAGCTGGCCAGCTGCGGCAGTCTTTCGGCGATCGGTCCGGGGTCGAACGCGATCTGGTGGGCACGCAGCTGCCAGCCGATCTCGCCGGCGGCAACGAGCAGGATCACGTCCAGCAGGCCGAGCAGCAGCACGGTGTTGGGGACATAATGCTTGAACAGGCGGATCATGGCCGGAACGGGATAGCGCACAAGGGTAAACGAAACGGCCATCAGCAGACGCAAGCCACTTAGCCACCATCAAATTTGCGCAAGCCGTAACAAAATGGCCTTCTGCTTGTTTCAGACGGGCTTTTCTTGCAATCGCACGCAGACATCGAAACAGGAGCTTTATCGAATGTCGGATTCGAAGCCGATCACCCCCGTCATTCTGTCGGGTGGTTCGGGAACGCGGCTTTGGCCTATGTCCCGTCCGGAGCGGCCAAAACAGCTGCTGTCGCTGACGGCGGAAGAAACCATGCTGCAACTTACCGTCAGCCGGGCGTCAGGCGAACGTTTCACGTCACCGATCGTCGTTGCGAACGCGTTTCACGCAGAGTTGGTAGAAGAGCAGATCGCTACTATCGGGGCGACGCTCAAGGCACTGATCCTGGAGCCGATCGGCCGCAATACCGCGCCCGCCATCGCGCTCGCCGCGATGGCGGCGGGTGGCGGCAGCGAGCCGATCCTCGTCATGCCGTCGGACCATGTGATCGGCGATGTCGGCGCCTTCCATGCCGCCATCGATGCGGCGCTGCCGCTGGTCAATGAAGGCTGGCTCGTCACCTTCGGTATCGCGCCCGACTCACCCGAGACCGGCTATGGCTGGATCAAGATCGGCGAGGAGGAGCTGGCACCCGGCGTTCACCGCGTCGAGCGTTTCGTCGAGAAGCCCCCGCGCGACCGCGCCGAGGCGATGCTGGCATCGGGCGATCACGCGTGGAACGGCGGCATCTTCCTGTTTCGCGCCGACATGTATCTCGGTGCGTTGAGCGTCTACGCGCCCGAAATGCTCGTCGCCGCCCAGCAATCGATGGACAGCGCCCGGCGCGAAGGTCTCCGCATCTTCCCCGACGCGACGGCCTTCGCCGCCTGCCCGTCCGATTCGATCGACTATGCCGTGATGGAGAAGGCGCCGCGCGTCGCCGTCGTCCCTGTCTCAATGGGCTGGAGCGACGTCGGCAGCTGGGACGCGCTGCATGCGATCAGCAACCCGGATGCCGGCGGCAACGTGGTGCGCGGCGACGTGGTCGCGATCGAGGCGACCAACTGCCTGGTGCAGAGCGAGCCGGGCAAGCGCGTCGCCCTGGTCGGGGTGAAGGACCTGATCGTCGTCGTCTCGGGGGCCGATGTGCTGGTGCTGCCGCGCGGCCGCAGCCAGGAAGTGAAGAAGCTGATCGACGCGATGAAGGACTGATCCGGCTTCCAAACGTGCCGCCGTTCCGGAGGGACCAGCGGCACGCAGACTCCGTCAGCCGCTATAGGCGACGCGCACGGTCACGTTCCGGCGGCGACGCACCATCGCGCCGATGGCGCCGAAGCCGGCGATCAGCATCCCCCAGCTTGCGGGTTCGGGGATTGCAGAGATCGTCATGGTGTAGGCAGGGCCGGGGTCGTTCGGGGTCAGGGTGAACGTGCCCAGCTTGAACCTCGGCGAAGCCTCGCTGCCGGTGTACATCGCCGCTCCCGTCGAGACGAAGCTCGTGCCGACGATGTTGTTGAGCAGGCCGAAATTGAAGAAATAGGTGGGGCTGCCAAAACCAAGATCGAAGGTGGCGGCTACGTTGTTGATCGTGCCGTTGACGCCGCTGAGCACAAAATAGTCTCCGGAAGAGACGATTGGCGGAGTCGGAGACGAGTCGAGAACGAACTTGATCGTCTGGCTACCGGTGATCGAGAAAGAATAAAGTGCGGCCTGAGCAGGCGCTGCGGTTGCGAGAGCAGCAGCACCGGTCGCCGCAAAAAGCATGAATCTTTTCACAGAATTTCCCCTCTACCTATGGCTCATCATATGTTTTTATGGTTCTGGGGACCCGATGGGGCGAAGACATAGCACATTGTGCGATTTCGCCAAAAACCATCATGTATCATATTGGAACTATATTGCGGCGCATCATGCGCCGGGTTTGCCCTGATCTGCACGATAAGCGGGAAGGCCCAGTTTCCACACGATCGCGGCCGCCCGCAGCGCGAAGCCGGCAGCCGCGGCGACGAGACCCGCGGCATAGGGAGGCCAGCCGAGCAGGCTCAGCACCACATAGACCGAGGCCGTCAACGCCGCTGCCGTCACATAGAGTTCCGGCCGCATCAGGATCGAGGGCTGGCCGGCCAGCACGTCGCGGATGATGCCGCCGACACAGGCCGTCACCACCCCCATCACCGCGGCCGGCACCGGCGGGATGCCATAGCCGAGTGCCTTGGCCGCACCGAAGGCCGCATAGGCGGCCAGCCCCAGCGCATCGAGCCAGGCGAAGGTCCGGTCGCTCCACCAGCGCTGGGGCGTGATCCAGACGATCGCCGACATGCCCAGGCACAGCGCCGCTACGGTCGCGTCATGCACCCAGAAGACTGGCGCGCCGATCAGCAGGTCGCGCACCGTGCCGCCGCCCACCCCGGTGATCAGCGCAAAGAACGTAGCCGTGACGATGGTCTGCTGGTGCCGGGTAGCCGCCAGCGCGCCGGTGGCCGCGAACACGGCGATGCCGAACAAGTCGAGCCAGGGGAGGATGGGGCCGATCTGGAAGGCAACCGATGCGTTCATGCGGCTCGGTTTGCCGCGCAGGCGACCGTCAAGTCAAACAGGCCCTTGGCGAGCTGAACCTGCTTGGGGCAGAGAGGAACCATGCAACGTACCGAGTCCCCGCTGATCGCGCTGGCGATCCTCCTGGCGGCGCTCGCCGGCTTCGTCGATGCGCTCGCCTTTACCAGCCTGGGCGGTTTCTTCGCCTCGTTCATGAGTGGCAATTCCACCCGCCTTGGCGTCGGGCTGGGCAGCGGCTCCACCCGGGATGCGGCAATGGCGGCATCGCTGGTGATGAGCTTCGTGGCGGGGGTGATCCTGTCCACGATCATCGCGCGGGCGAGGGCGCACCGCCACCAGCCGGCGGTGATGGCGACGGTGACGCTGCTGCTGGCGCTGGCCGCGATGGTCGCGATGCTGATGCCGGGCCCCATCGTGCTGCTGCTGCTCGCCGCCGCGATGGGCGCCGAGAACGGCGTGTTTCACCGCGACGGCGAGGTGACGATCGGCCTCACCTACATGACCGGATCGCTGGTCAAGCTGGGCCAGAAGCTGGCCGGTGCGCTGATGGGCGACACTGATCGCTTCGGCTGGCTGCGCTATCTGGCGCTGTGGCTGGGCTTTGTCAGCGGGGTGGTGATCGGCGCGGAGAGCCAGTTCCGTTGGGGTTGGAACGCGCTGTGGCTGGCGCCGCTCTTCGCCGCCGTGCTGACGCTGCTGCTCGCCAGCATGACCCGGCCGCGCCCGAACCTCACGCCGGTGCGCTGACCCCCTCGGCAGGCACCAGCCCCGCCAGCGCCTGCAGCGCCGCGACGTGCCGCTCGAACGCGGTGCGCCCGGCGCGGGTGACCGACGCCCAGGTCCGCTGCCGGCCATTGGCGGCGGCCTTGCGCAACTTGACATAGCCCGGCTCGGCCAGCGCCGAGAGATGCTTCGACAGGACCGAATCGCTTACCTTGGCAAGGTCGCGCAGGGCTGCGAACTCGGCTTCCTGCACATTGGTCAGCACCGCCATGATCTGCAGCCGGGTCGGCGGGTGGATCACCGCGTCGAACTCGGGCACGGTCACAGACCTTCCTCGAGCTCGCGGACGAATACCCGCTGCCAGATCACGCTCATCCAGGTCGCGACGACGAACATCACCCCGCCGAGCAGCAGCGACGGCCAGATTTCCTGCCGCGCGAAGACGAAATAGACGCTGGTGCCGTAGAGCGCGAGCAGCACGGGCAGGAACGCCGCGATCACCCGGCGCGTGCGGCCGCGACGATAGCCGTTGATAAACATGCCCAGCCGCCGGCGATCCCAGCGGACGACCAGCACCAGCCCCAGCAGGAGCGGCGCCATGGCGAGCAACTGATAGGGTGCGGCGGCCGGGGAGACGACGATGCCTGCCTCCAGCGCCGCGAAGGCGAGGTGCCGCGCCGGCGGGCAATGGGCGATGCGGGCAAGCTGCGCGCGGCTTGCCTGGATCTGGGCGAGGGCCTGCTGGGCCTCGGCGACGGTGGACATGACGATACTCCCTTTCCGATATGGAAAGCGATAGCGCCTTTTTCCGTTTTGGAAAGCGAAAACTTTCCGGTTTGGAAAATCAGCGAAACGCCCAGCGCAGCGTCTCCGCCACCCCACGCGTGCCGAGGCGGACGGCGGGAGCCGCCAGCGCAGGGGTGGACCGCCGGTGCATCTGCCGCGCCCAGCCGGGCAGCAGGTCGATCGCGGCGGCGAAGGTCATCGCCTGGAAGGGTTTAGTGGCAAGGTTCGGCGCCGGTTGTTCGAGCAGCAGCCGCGCCACCTCGCGCGTGCGCTCGTCGTAACGAAGCGCGCCGCGCATCTCCGCGATCAGTGCCCGGGCGGCAGCACGGCTGTGCGGCACCGGATCGGCCCCCAGCGCCTCCGCCACCTGCGCGAACTCGGCGAAATAGCGGTCCTGGTCGGCGCGCGACATGCCCGGCTCTGCATAGCGGATCCAGCCATCGAGAAAGCTCGTCGCCTCGGTCACATGCACCCAGGCGAGCAGCCGGGGATCGTCGGCGCGATAGGGCGTACCGTCGGGCAGCGTGCCCTGGACGTGATGGTGAATGTCCCGCACCCGCGCGATCGCCGCCTCCGCCTCGCCGCGATCGGCATAGCTGGTGAGCGCGATGAAGCGGGCGGTGCGGCGCAGCCGGCCGAGCATGTCGTGGCGGAACTTGGAATGGTCCCACACCCCCGCCAGCACGGCCGGATGGAGCATCTGCAGCAGCAGCGCCGCGACCCCGCCGACCATCATGGCGGTCACGTCGCCATGCACGCGCCACACCACCGATTCGGGGCCGAAGAGCCCGTTCGCGCTCCGCTGCACCGGGGTTTCGCCGCGCGACGCATCGTTGAACACGGCCCGCACCTGGCCGATTATCGCGCGCCGTACGCTGTGGGTTGCAAATGCAACTAAATCCATGCGCTTAAGGTAGCTACTCTGATAGCGCGAACAAGTTGACCGCGTTCGCTTTGCAGTGCAGCAATCGCGACCATGGCCAGCATCGCAATCACCAACAATCCCGATATCCGCTTTCTCGGGCGGCTGCTCGGCGACGTCATTCGCGCCTATGGCGGCGAGGAACTGTTCAAGCGGATCGAATATATCCGCGCGACGTCGGTCGACCGGCATCGCGGGGTTGCGGGTGCGGGCGCGATCGATTCCGGGCTGGACCGGCTGAGCCTGGACGAGACGCTGGATTTCGTCCGCGGCTTCATGCTCTTTTCGATGCTCGCCAACCTTGCCGAGGATCGGCAGGGCGTCGCCACCGAGAAGGATGCCGATGTCGCTGCCGCGCTGGAGCGGCTCGCCAAGGCCGGGATCGGCCGCGAGCCGGTGATGGCGCTGCTCGACCATGCGCTGGTCAGCCCGGTGCTCACCGCCCACCCGACCGAGGTGCGGCGCAAGTCGATGATCGACCACAAGAACCGCATCGCCGAACTGATGCGGCTGCGCGATCACGGCGTCACCGAAACGGCCGATGGCGACCAGGTGGAGGAAGCCATACTCCGCCAGATCGCGCTGCTCTGGCAGACCCGCATCCTGCGCCGCGAGAAGCTGGGCGTGCCGGACGAGGTCGAGACAGCGCTTTCCTATTTCCGCGACGTCTTCCTGCCGGTGCTGCCGGCACTCTACGCCCGCTGGGACCGCGCGCTGGGCGACCGCGCGCCGAGCTTCCTGCGTCCCGGCAGCTGGATCGGCGGGGACCGCGACGGGAACCCGTTCGTCACCGCCGAATCGATGCGCTTCGCCCTCGCCCGCGCGGCGGAGACGGTGCTCGACCATTATCTCGAATCGGTCCACGCGCTGGGTGCCGAGCTGTCGATCTCGACCGAGCATGTCACCGTGCCCGAAGCCGTGCTGCAACTCGCCGAGGCCAGTGGCGACACCGGCAAGAGCCGCAGCGACGAGCCCTATCGTCGTGCGCTGACCGGCATCTATGCGCGCCTCTCCGCCACCCATGAAAAGCTGATCGGCAAGCGCCCCGGTCGTCCCTCGCCGATCCCGGCCGCACCCTATGGCCATCCGTCGGAGTTTCGCGAGGATCTCGTCGCCATCGCGCGCGGCCTGGCGAATGGCGGGCCGCTCGCTACCGGCGGCGCGCTCGGGCGGCTGATCCGCGCGGTGGAAACGTTCGGCTTCCATCTCGCCACGCTCGACATGCGTCAGAACAGCGCGATCCATCAACGGGTGGTGGCGGAGCTGCTCAAATCGGCCGGCGTCTGCGAAGACTATGCCGCGCTCGACGAGCAGGCACGCATCGACCTGCTCCGCCACGAACTGGCCAATGCCCGGCCGCTGACCAGCCCCTATGCGGTCTATTCCGAGGAAACCGCCTCCGAACTGGCGATCGTGCGCGAGGCGGCGGCGGCGCATGCGCGCTACGGGCGGGATTGCATCCGCCACTATATCGTCTCGATGGCGCAGTCGGTCTCCGACCTGCTCGAGGTGCATGTCCTGCTCAAGGAAGCCGGGCTCTATGTGCCGGGCGAAACCCCGCAGGCGCACATCATGGCGATCCCGCTGTTCGAAACGATCGCCGACCTCGAGGCCGCGCCGCCGATCATGGAGGCCTGGCTCGGCCTGCCCGAAGTCGCCGCGATCGCCGCGGTGCGCGGGCACCAGGAAGTGATGATCGGCTATTCCGATTCGAACAAGGACGGCGGCTACCTCACCTCCACCTGGCAGCTCAGCCGCGGATCGACCGCGCTCAAGCCGGTGTTCGAGCAGGCGGGGCTGGCGATGCAGCTGTTCCACGGCCGTGGCGGCGCGGTGGGGCGCGGCGGCGGCTCCAGCTTCTCGGCGATCCTTGCCCAGCCGCCGGGCACGGTGCAGGGCCGCATCCGCATCACCGAACAGGGCGAGGTGATCGCCGCCAAATATGGCAGCCCCGAAAGCGCGATGACCAATTTGGAGGCGATGGCCTCCGCCACGCTGCTCGCCAGCCTCGAGCCCGAACAGCTCGCGCCCGCCGATGCCGAGCGCTTCGCCGCGGCGATGGACCGCATCTCCGAGACCGCGTTCCGCACCTATCGCGGGCTGGTCTACGAGACGCCGGGCTTCACCACCTTCTTCCGCCAGATGACGCCGATCGCCGAGATCGCCGGCCTCAAGATCGGCTCGCGCCCGGCCAGCCGCAAGAAGAGCGACGCGATCGAGGATCTGCGCGCGATCCCCTGGGTGTTCAGCTGGGCGCAGGCCCGCGTGATGCTGCCGGGCTGGTACGGCGTCGGCGCGGCACTGGAGGCATTCGAGGACAAGGGGCTGCTCCGCGAGATGGCGAGCGCCTGGCCGCTGTTCCGCGCGACGCTCGACAATATGGAGCAGGTGCTCGCCAAGTCCGACATGGGCATCGCCAGCCATTATGCGGCGCTGGTCGAGGACGGTGAGCTGCGCGACGGCATCTTCGGGCGCATCCAGGCCGGCTGGCAGCAGACGCATGACGCGCTGCTCCAGGTGACCCGCCAGACGCGGCTGCTGGAAAAGCACCCGCTGCTTGACACCTCGATCCGGCTGCGCCTGCCCTATATCGAGCCGCTGAACCTGCTCCAGATCGAGCTGATGAAGCGGCACCGTGCCGGCGAGGACGATCCCCGGATCGGCGAGGGAATCCTGCTGTCGATCAACGCCATCGCGACCGCGCTGCGCAACAGCGGATAGCGCCGGAGCCCCGGCTCAACAGCCCATTAACCATGTGCGCCTAGCCCGGTGGCATGGGACCGGGCCATCCTCGCCAAGCCATGCGCGATTCGATCGCCGCGCTGGCGCTCGCGGTGCTGCTGGGGGTCGCCTGGATGGTGCGCGACCATCTGCCGCTATCGGCGCTACGCCTGCCCGACACCGATGACGGCATGCGGCTGCAGCAGGTGCGCGACTGGCTGGATGGGCAGGCCTTCGCCGATCTCGCCCAGCATCGCCTCGGCCCCCCGCCGGGGGTGGAGATGCACTGGTCGCGCGGGGCAGACCTGCTGCCCGCTGCGCTGATCCTGCTGCTGACGCCGCTGCTGGGCAGCCACATGGCCTTGGTCGGCGCGGTGGCGGTGGTGCCTTTTGTGTGGTTCGCGCTGGTATTGCTGCTGGTCGCCGCGATCGCGCGCCGGCTGGAGATCGACGGCACGGTCGCGGCGGTGATCGCGGCTCTCGCCTTCCCGGCGACGACGCTCTTCTTTCCCGGCCGGATCGATCACCACGCTCTGCAGATGGTGCTGGTGCTGGCGCTGCTCTGGGCGACGCTGGGGCAGGGATCGCTGCGGAACGGCGCGGTCGCGGGGCTCACGACGATGCTGTCGCTGGTCATCGTGTTGGAGACCGCACCGTTGCTGGCGGTGGGTGGGCTCGCCATCGCGCTGCGCTGGTGGTGCGGAGATGTCGGCGCGCAGGCGCGGATCACCGGCTATGCCACCGCGCTGCTGCTGGCGCTGGCCGCCGGCCGCACGCTGCTCGCAACGAGCGGCTGGGCCTATCCCGCCTGTGACGGCTTCACCGCGATCCTGTGGCGTGCGGCGATGCTGGTGGCGCTGGCGCCCGCGGTGATGGCGGTGGCAGGCTTTGCCACGACCAGCCGCAAGCGACGATTCGACGTGATGATGACCGCGGGCGGCCTTGCCGTCGGCTGCGCGGCGCTCGCTTCGCCCGCCTGTCTGCACCCCTATGGCGCAGTCGACCCGGTGCTCGCGCGCGTGTGGCTGGCGCAGGTTGCGGAGGCGCAATCGGTCCTCTCCGCGCCGCCCTGGCACAGCACCGCCTATTGCGGCCTCGCACTGGTCGGACTGGCGGCCGGGCTGTGGCACGCGGTGCGGCGCCGCACGACCGACGCGGCGATCCTTGCCGGCTTCCAGACTGTCGCGGTGCTGGTCGCGCTGACGCAGCTGCGCGGGGCCTATGCCGCCGCGCTGCTGGCAGCCCCTGCCCTCGCCGCGATGATCGCCGCCGCGCGGGCGCGAGGAGCGCTTCCCCTCGCTGCCGCGTGGCTGGCATCCGCGGGCATGGTCTATGCGTTTCTGGGCGATGCCCTCACCCCCAAGGCCGCTGCCGCACCCGGCCCCGATTGTACCTCTCCCGCCGCGCTGGCCCGCGTCGCGGCGCTGCCGACCGGCCTGGTCGCCGCGCCCGTCGACCTTAGCGGCTTCCTGCTTCCCGCCACCCGGCATCGCTTCCTCGCCGGCCCCTATCACCGCAACACCCAAGGAAATCGTGCCATGCTCGACCTGTTCCTGCGTCCGTCCGCCGAGGCCGAGGCGACCGCCCGGCGCTGGGGCGTAGACTATGTCGCGCTCTGCCCCGACGGGCTGGGCGAGCTGGGCAGCGCCGGCAACGACACGCATCGCCTCGCCGGCGCGCTCCGCGCCGGCCAGGTGCCGGGCTGGCTGGCGCAGGTGTCGCGCCCGGGCGAGGCGCCGATGATCTACCGGCTGGTCGGGCACGGGACGACGCATTGATCCCCAAGCGCTGGTGGGAGACGCGGGCGTTCGCGCTGGCGGCGGTGCTGCTGAGCGCCGTGCCGCTGCTGTGGCCCGCCGTGCCACCGCTGACCGACCTGCCCGGCCATCTCGGCCGCTTCCGGGTGATGCTGGACGGCGATGCCGCGCCGCTGGCCGCCTGGTATCGCTTCCGCTGGATGCTGGTCGGCAATCTCGGCGTCGATCTGGCGGTGCGGGTGCTGGCACCGTGGACAGGGCTGCTGCCGGCGGTGAAGGCGGTGGTGATCGCTACCGTGATGCTGACGGTCGCCGGAACCTTGTGGATCGCCCGCGAGGTGCATGGCCGCGTCACCCCCTGGACGATCGCCGCGCTGTCGCTCGCCTATAACTACGCCTTCCACTTCGGCTTCGTGAACTATGTGCTGGCGATGGCGCTGGCGCTCAATGCCTTCGCGCTATGGCTGTGGCTCGGCCGGCTGGAGCGCTACCGGCTGCGTGCACTGCTCTTCGTGCCGATCGCGCTGGCGATCTGGCTGGCGCATATCGTCGGCTGGGGGATGCTCGGGCTGTTCGTGCTCGGCGCGGAACTGCGCGACTGGAAGCGCCTGCCGCTGCGGCTGCTGCCGCTCGTGCCGCCCGCGCTGCTCATCCTGCTCTGGCGCGACGGGACCGGCGCGGGGTTGACCGGCCCGTTCTTCGTGTGGAGCACCAAGATCGGCTGGCTGGTCTCCGTGGTGCGCGATCGCTGGCAGCTGCTCGACCTCGTCTCGGTCGCGGTGCTGGTGAGCCTCCTCTACCAGGGCTGGCGCGATCCCGACACCGGGCTCGCGCCACGCCTGCACCGCGGCTTCCTGCTGGTGCTCGCCGCCTTCGTGCTGCTGCCCTTCATGCTGTTCAACTCGGCCTATGCCGATATGCGGCTGGTGCCCTACCTGTTCCTGCTCGGGTTGCTCGCGCTGGAAGCGAAGCCCGGCATGACCGAGCGCCGCCGCGCCACGATTGCGGGGATCGCGCTCGCCTTCTTCCTCGTCCGGATCGCGGGCACCACCGCCAGCCTAGCGCTCTACGATGCCGATTGGCGACAGCGGCTCGCAGCGCTCGACCATATCCCCCGAGGCGCGCGGCTGGTAAGTTTCGTCGGCGAGCGCTGCGGCCAGCCTTGGAAGCACCAGCGGCTCAACCACCTGCCCGGCCTGGCGCTGGCCGAACGCCGTGCCTTCTCCAATGACCAGTGGCGGCTGGCAGACGGTTCGCCGCTTGCCGTCCATGCGCCTGCCGCGATGGCAGGGTTCGACAGCGACCCCTCGCAGATGGTGCTGGCCGAGCCTTGCGCGCTGGAGCCGGGATTTCTGACGCTCGAGGAGTCGCTGGAGACCCTCCCCCGCGCCGCCTTCGATTATGTCTGGCTGATCCATTCGCCTGCGATCAACGCTCGTCGCTTCGCCGGCATGACCCGCATCTGGGCCAGCGGGGGAGACGCGCTCTATCGGATCGACCATAAGCGCTTGTCGCCCGGGCCTTCGCCGCATTAAAGCGGCGCGATGGATAATGGGGTTCGGCTGCACTGGTGGCAGACACGCTGGTTCGTGCTTTTCGCGACGCTGGTGGCGACGTTGCCGCTGCTATGGCCGGATATTCCGCCGCTCGTCGACTTGCCCGGCCATATGGGCCGTTACCGGGTGCAGTTCGCCTATGACGGCACCCCGTGGCTGCGCGAATGGTATGATTTCCGCTGGCAGCTGATGGGCAATCTGGGCCTCGATCTGGCGATCATCCCGCTGGTGAAGATGGGCCTCGGCCTCGAGCTCGCGGTGAAGCTGATCGTCCTCACCATCCCGGCGATGACCGTCGCCGGCTTCCTGATGATCGCGCGGGAAGTGCATGGCCGCATCCCCGCGACCGCGCTGTTCGCGCTGCCGCTGGCCTATGCGTTCCCCTTCCATTTCGGCTTCGTCAACTTCGCCTTCTCGATGGGCTTGGCGATGCTGGCCTTCGGCTGGTGGCTGCGGCTGGGCCGGCTGGGGAAGTTCGGCTTCCGCTCCATGGTCTTCGTGCCGATCTCGGTGCTGATCTGGATTGCGCACACCTTCGGCTGGGGCGTGCTGGGCGTGCTCGCCTTCTCGGCCGAGCTGATCCGCCAGCACGACGCGCGCCGCAACCGCAGCCTGCCCTGGTACAAGGATTTCAGGAACGGCTGGATCGCGCCCTGCTTCTTCGCGGGCGTGCAGTGCCTGGTGCTCGCGCTGCCGGCGGTGCTGATGATCATCTGGCGCGGCGGCGAGCATGTTTCCGGCCAGACCTTCGACTGGTTCAACTGGCGCGCCAAGACCTTGTGGGTCACCCAGGTGTTCCGCGATCGCTGGCAGCTGTTCGACCTCGCCAGCGTCGGCGTGATCTTCCTGCTCATCCTGAAGGCGGTGCGCGACCCCAACATCCAGTATTCGCGCAACCTGGGCCTGTCGGCGCTGTTCCTGCTGCTGGTCTATATCTTCCTGCCGCGCGTGGTGTTCGGCTCCGCCTATGCCGACATGCGGCTGGTGCCGTTCCTGATCGCGATCGCGATCCTGGCGATCCGGCCCAAGCCCGGCCTGTCGATGCGCGGGGCGACCACCGTGGCGTTGCTCGGCCTCGCCTTCTTCGTCGCCCGCATCGGGGCGACCACGGCCAGCTTCTATCTCTACGACCAGGCCTATGATCGCGAGCTGAAGGCGCTAGACCACCTGCCCGTGGGTGCCCGGCTGGTGAGCTTCGTCGGTGAGACCTGCTACAACGAATGGGCGATGACCCGGCTGCAGCACGTCCCCGGCCTCGCGCTGGAGCGGCGGCTGGCCTATACCAACGATCAATGGTCGATGGCGGGCGGCCAGCTGCTGACGGTGCGCTACCGCGCGGCCAAGCGCTTCGCCCATGATCCCTCGGAGCTGGTGACCAACGTCCAGTGCCCGCGCGAATGGTGGCGGCCGATCGCGCGCAGCCTGGCGCTCTTTCCGCGCGACGCCTTCGACTATGTCTGGCTGATCCGCCCGCCCGCGTTCGATCCGCGGTACGAGCAGGGGCTGATCCCCCTGTGGCGCGACGGCCCGAGCGTGCTGTACCGCGTCGACCACAATGTCCCCGGCCCCGGCCTCAACCCCGGCGACCTGCCGATCCCGCGCCCCGAAGCCGTGCTGATCCGCGAGGCAGAGGCGGCGGGGGAATTGCCGGGCAACGGGACCGCACCGCCTTCTTGAGGATGCGATCGTTCGCGACTAGCGTCGCGTCTTCGAACCAGGGGGGCTGATCTCTATGTGGCTTTATCTTGCTCTTCTGGCTGCGGTGATCGCATTGGGCTCTGCCGCCGAGAGTTTGGGTTTTGAAGTTCGTCCTGGCGTGATCGGCATTGCGGCAGGTGCCGCGACCATCCTTTGGCTTAGCCGAAAAAAGCAGACGACCCTCTGAGCTACTCCGCCTTCCTGAACGGCGTCAGCTCTTCCAGATATTCCTGCTCGCGCTCGACCGCCTGCTGCTCGCGCACCAGAAAGTCGGCGACCGCGCGCCGAAAGCCGGGGTCGGGCAGATAATGGGCCGAGTAGGTGGTCACCGGCACATAGCCGCGGGCTAGCTTATGTTCGCCCTGTGCACCGGCCTCGACGCGGGGGAGGCCACGCTGAATCGCGGCATCGATCGCCTGATAATAGCAGAGCTCGAAATGGAGGAACGGCACGTCCTCCGTGCAGCCCCAATAGCGGCCGTACAGCGCATCGCCGCCGATCAGGTTGAGCGCGCCCGCGATCGCCCGCCCGTCGCGTTCGGCGAGCATCAGCAGCACCTTGTCGCCCAGCGCTTCGCCGAGCATCGAGAAGAACGGGCGGGTAAGATAGGGGCGGCCCCATTTGCGGCTGCCGGTATCCTGGTAAAAGTCCCAGAAGGCGTCCCAATGCGCCTCGGTGATCTCGGCGCCGGTCAGGTGGCGGATGGTGAGACCCTCCACGGCCGCCGCCCGCTCCTTGCGGATCGCCTTGCGCTTGCGGCTGGCCAAGGCACCCAGGAAATCGTCGAAGCTGGCATAGCCGTGATTGTGCCAGTGGAACTGGGTGCCGGTGCGGATCAGCCAGCCCGCCGACTCGAACAGCGGTACCTGCGCCGCCTCGACAAAGGTGGCATGGCCGGAGGAGAGCCTGTGCTGGTCGACCACCGCCTCGATCGCGGCGATCAGCGATGGCGCGAGGTCGGGATCGCGCAGCAGCAGCCGGGGACCGGGCACGGGCGTGAACGGCACCGCGACCTGCAGCTTGGGATAATAGCGCCCGCCGGCGCGCTCCCAGGCATCGGCCCAGCTATGGTCGAACACATATTCGCCCTGGCTGTGGCTCTTGGCATAGGCCGGCGCGATCGCGGCGGGGGTGCCGTCCGGCCCGTCGACCACGATCGGCAGCGGCTGCCAGCCGGTCTGTGCCGTCGCCGAGCCCGAGGCTTCGAGGATCGACAGGAAGGCGTGGCTGAGGAAAGGGTTGTCGGCGCCTGCACAGGCATCCCACTGCGCCGCCGGGATCGAGGCGACGCCATCGGCGAGGCGGGCGGTGACGGAGGGAGATCGCACGGCAATAAGATAGTGTGTGCCGCGCGCACCGCCAGTGGTTTGATGGACAGGCCGCGCGGGCCGGCAGAGCAGCTAGTGCAGACGTCCGCCGCGCCCGCAGCCGCGAACAGGAAACGGCCCCGCCCCCCTTCCGGAAGACAGGGCCGTCTGGATCACTCGGCCGGCTGGGCTTCGTCGTCGCCCGGCTTGTGATCGATCGCGCCATGGGGCGCGACCGGACCCAGCACGCGGCTGCCGTCGTCGCCAGGACGATAGGTGAGCAGGCGCCGCGACAGCCGCGGCCCCAGCCAGCCTTCCAGACCCACCGCCAGGCTGAACAGCGCCGGCACGATCACCAGCGTGAGCAGCGTCGAGACGATCAGGCCGCCGATCACCACCACGCCCATCGGCGCGCGGAACGACGAGTCGCCGTTGAGCGAGAGCGCGGTCGGCACCATGCCCGCCACCATCGCGATGGTGGTCATCACGATCGGCTGGGCGCGCTTGCGGCCGGCGTCGATGATCGCCTCCACCTTGGGCACGCCCTTCTCCATCTCCTCCAGCGCGAAGTCGACGAGCAGGATCGAGTTCTTCGCGACGATGCCGAACAGCATCAGCATGCCGATATAGACCGGCAGGCTCACCGGCATGCCCAGGATCGCCAGCATGATCAGTCCGCCCAGCGGCGCATTGAGCAGCGACCCCATGTTGACGATCGGCGAGACGAAGCGGCGATACAGCAGCACCATTACCGCGAAGACCAGGAAGATGCCCGAGGCCAGCGCGATGATGAAGTTCTGGATCATCTCGCCCTGCCACTTGGCCTGGCCCACGGTCATCTCGGCCACGCCCACCGGCAGCTGCTTCATGATCGGGAGATTGTGGATCTCCTTCATCACGTCGCCCGAGATATAGGGCTTGCCCGTCGCCGGGTTCATCGCGAGGTCGGCGCCAACCACCAGCCGGCGCTGCAGGTTCAGGCGCTCGACCTTGGTCGGCCCCGCGGCGAAACGGATGTCCGCCACTGCCGAGAGCGGCACCGAACTGCCCGTCTGCGTCTGCACGCGCATGTTCTGCAGCGTATCGAGGCGGGTACGCGAATCCTGATCCAGCGCGACGCGGATCGGGATCTGGCGATCGGACAGCGAGAACTTGGCGCTGTTCTGCTCGATATCGCCCAGCGTCGCCACGCGGATCGCGTTGGACAGCGCCGCCGTGGTCACGCCCAGATCGGCCGCCAGGTCCAGACGCGGCGAGATCACGATTTCCGGGCGCTGCAGATCGCCCGAGATGCGCGGCGCGACGACGGACTTGAGTCCCTCCATCTGCTTCATCAGCGCGAGTGCGGTCTTGTTCAGCAGCTCCGGATCCTCGCCGCCCAGCGTCACCGTCAGGTCACGGCCGGTCGAACCCCAGCCGAACTGCGAGCGGAAGTTCACCCGCGCATCCGGAATGGCGAGCAGCTTGGGGGCGACGCGCTTTTCGAACTCGGTGCTGGTCTCCGTGCGCCCGGCGCTCTTCTTCTCCGCCAGATCGGCAGTGACGCGGCCATTGCCCACCGAGGTGCGGGCATAGGTATGCTCGACCCCCGGCTCCGCCCGGAGAATGCCGGCGACCTGCTGTACGACGCGATCGGTCTGCTCGAGCGTGGTGCCGGGCACCATCTCGATCGTCGCGGTCACGCTGTCCTGATCCTGCGCCGGCTGGAAGGTCTGCGGCATGCCGACGAGCAGGCCGATCGTGCCCCCCAGCGACAGCACATAGGCGAGGATCGCCACCCAGCGGTGCATCAGCGTCCATTCGAGCAGGCGGACATAGACGCGCATCACCGGGCCGCCGCCATGTTCGGCATGGCCATGGGCCTTCAGGAAATAGGCCGCGATCATCGGCGTCAGCATGCGCGCCACGGCCAGCGACATCAGCACCGCCGCAACGACGGTGAGGCCGAAATTCTTGAAGAACTGGCCCGAAATGCCCGGCATCAGGCCCACCGGCAGGAACACCGCGACGATCGACATGGTCGTCGCCAGCACCGCGATGCCGATTTCGTCCGCCGCGTCGATCGATGCCTGATAGGCCGATTTGCCCATGCGCATGTGGCGGACGATGTTCTCGATCTCCACGATCGCATCGTCGACCAGCACGCCCGCCACCAGGCTGAGCGCCAGCAGCGTCATCTGGTTGAGCGTGAAGCCCAGCATGTCCATGAACCAGAAGCTGGGAATCGCGGACAGGGGAATCGCCAGCGCCGAGATCACCGTCGCCCGCCAGTCGCGCAGGAAGAGGAACACGACGACGACGGCGAGCACCGCGCCCTCGATCATCGCTTCCATCGCGGTGTCGAACTGCTGCTTGGCATATTTGCTCGAATTGTCGAGCAGCTCGAAATGGACGTTGGGGTTCTTCTTCTCGAGCGCCTGCAGCTTCTTCTGCGTCTCGTCGAAGATGCTGACGTCCGACGCGCCCTTGGCACGCTGGATGTCGAACGAGATCACCGGGTGTCCGTCATAGCGCGCGAAGTTGCGGCGCTCGGCAAAGCCGTCCTTCACCGTCGCGATGTCGGCGAGGCGGACGGTGCGGCCCGTGCCGGTGGCGATCTGGGTCTGCCCCAGCGTATAGGCGTCCTTGGCGTTGCCGACGACGCGGAGCGACTGTTCGAAGCCGGATATCTGCGCGCGCCCGCCCGCCGCGTTGAGGTTCACCTGGCGCAGTTGCTGGTTGACCTGGCTCGCGGTGAGGCCATAGCTCGCCAGCTTCACCGGATCGAGCACCACGCTCACTTCGCGGCTGACGCCGCCGTTGCGCTGCACCGCCGCCATGCCGGAAATCGACAGCAGTTCCTTGGTGACGGTATTGTCGATGTACCAGGAAAGCTGCTCGACGGTCATGTCACTGGCCGAGGCAGTAAAGCTGGCGATGTCGTTGCTGCTGGCGCTGTCGACGCGGCCGACCTGCGGCTCGAGGATGCCGTCGGGCAGGTTGCCGCGGATCTGCTGGATCGCGCTGCGCACATCCTCCACCGCGCGGTCGATCGGCGTACCGATCGCGAGCTGCACCACCGTCTGGCTGTTGCCTTCGGAGACGGTGGAGTTGATCTCGTCGATGCCCTGCAGGCTGCGGACGGCGGATTCGACCTTCTGCGTGATCTGCGTCTCGAGCTCGCTCGGCGCGGCACCGGGCTGGCTGATCGAGATCCAGACGATCGGGAAATCGATGTCCGGGCTGTTGTTCACGTCCATGCGGCTGAAGCTGACCAGCCCCGCGATGGTCAGGAACAGGAAGAGGACGATCGGCGGGACCGGGTTGCGGATGGCCCAGGCCGAGATGTTGCGAAAGCTCATCGCGCCGATCCCTTACTTCTTGAGGAGCTGGGGTATGACCTTCTGGCCCGGGTTGAGGAACGCGCCCGCGGTCATCACCACCCGCTCGTTGCCGGTGAGGCCGCTGGTGATCCGCACGCCCTGATCGGACACGTCGCCGGTCTTCACGTCCCGGCGCACCGCCTCGTTATTCTCGTTGAGGATGAAGACGTAGCTGCCCTGCTGGTCGCTCTGCACCGCCGATTGCGGCAGCACCACCGTGGTCAACGAGCCGGCGACGATACGCGCGCTGGCGAAGCCGCCGGGGCGAAGCGCCGGATTGTAGGGCAGCGCGATGCGCGCGATGCCCAGCCGCGTCGTCGGATCGATCACCGGAGAGACCTGCCAGACCTGGCCCTTGAAGCTCAGCTGGGTGCCCACCGGAGTCACCTCGGCGGGCGCGCCGACGTGCAGCTTCTGGATGTCGGACTCGGCGAGCTGGGTGCGCAGCTCGAGCTGGCCGTCCATCGCCATGCGGAACAGGGTGCCCGAGCCCGAGCTGACGATCTGGCCAGGCTCGATCTGGCGGGCGAGCACCAGACCCGCTTCCGGCGCGCGGATATCGAGCCGGCGGTTGCGCGCCTGGGTCTCGGCCAGCTGCGCCTTGGCGACGCGCACGCGGGCGAGCGCCTGGTCGCGGGTCGCGATGCGCTGGTCGATATCGGCTCGCGAGATGAAGCCGTTGCCGACGAGCTTCTGCGCGCGCTCCAGATTCGCCTGGGCGAGCTTTGCATCGGCCTCGGCGACGCGGATCTGCGCGGCGAGCGACTCGGCGGTCTGCGCCTGCACCGAGCGGTCGACCACGGCGAGCACCTGGCCCTTCTGGACCCAGCTGCCGGCATCGACCAGCACGCGCGTGACGA
This sequence comes from Sphingomonas elodea ATCC 31461, assembly GCF_000226955.1. Lineage (GTDB taxonomy): Bacteria > Pseudomonadota > Alphaproteobacteria > Sphingomonadales > Sphingomonadaceae > Sphingomonas > Sphingomonas elodea. The sequence continues at coordinate 14,464 of NZ_AGFU01000006.1, read as the reverse complement.
GGCCGCCCTCGCCCGCGACACCCACCGGCATCTCGCGCTTGGCGGCCAGGCTGCCATTGCCGGTAACGATGGTGGAGATGGTCTGCTGGCCCGGCTGCGAGACGGTTACCGTCTGCATCTGCGCCTGCGGCTTGCCGCCCTTCGCTGCAGGCACCGATCCCGACGGTCGCTTCATCACCACGAAGGCAGCGATAACGATCAGCGCGAACGCGCCCAGCCCGACCCACAACCAGCGCCGCCCCCGCGCCGGCGCACCTTCGTAGCCGAGCCGCTCCTGCCGATCCAACATCCCTGCCTCGTAGTTCATGCGCCCACCTCGTTCGGAGCGCCCAAACGCTCCAGGTCGCACTGTATTATAGGAATATATCACCCGCCACAAGGCCGGTGTAGCAACGCACGGGCAAATGCCCGGTTGCCTGGCCCGATGCAAGTCGCTGAAAAGAAAAACTGCAGCACCTGCCGGCGCCTGCAAGTAACGACAAACGTTTCCCCGCAGCACCCCGTTCAGCCTGCGTTCGTCTGCAGGTGTCGACAAGCCGGGGCTGAGAGACGACAAATGACAGGAGGAACGTCCATGATCCGCACCCTTCCGCTCGCCGCGCTGATCGCGCTCGCCGCCGCGCCGCATGCCTTTGCGCAGTCGATGGCGGTGGCGCAGCCGATCCCGGCCGACGGCACCGTCCTCGACATCACCGCCGAGGGGACGAGCACCCGCGTGCCCGATCTCGCGCTGATCCAGGCCGGCGTCGTCACCACCGCGCCGACCGCAGGCGAGGCGATGCAGCAGAATGCCGCCCGGATGGCGGCAGTGCTCGCGGCGCTGCGCAAGGCGGGCCTCGCCGAGCGCGACCTGCAGACCAGTGCGGTGAACCTCGCACCGCAATATCGCTACCAGGAAAACAAGCCGCCGGTGATCACCGGCTACCAGGCATCGAACCAGCTGACGGTGCGCTTCCGCGACGTGGCGAAGAGCGGCACGGTACTCGATGCGCTGGTGGCGCAAGGCGCGAACAACATCTCCGGCCCCAACCTGACGCTCGCCGACGAAAGCGGCGCGCTGGACGAGGCGCGGCGCGACGCGATCGCCAAGGCCCGGGCGCGCGCCACCCTGTATGCCCAGGCCGCAGGGCTGAAAGTGGATCGCATCCTGATGATCTCGGAAACGGGCAGCACGCCCATCGTCCAGCCGATGCCGATGCTGATGCGCGCCAAGGGCATGATGGCGGAGGCGGACACGGCGATCGTGCCGGGGGAACAGAAGCTCGTCGCCAGCGTCTCGGTCCGCTTCCTGCTCAAATGACGGGATACGCGCCGTCGTCCGGCCATGGCCCGACGACGGCGCGCCAAGGCAGGCGAAGTTCGACACGAAAAAGGGCCGCCCCTAAGGACGGCCCTTTTGGAACTACGATCGAAGCGTGTTCGCGTTAGCGAACGGCGCCGCGACGAACGAGGTTCACGATCGCCAGCAGGATGACGGCACCCAGGAGCGAAACCAGGAAGGTCATCGGGGTGATCACGCCGCTGTTGATGTTGCCGCCGAACAGCAGGCCGCCGATGAAGGCGCCCACGATGCCGACGACGATGTTGAGAAAGATGCCCTGCTGGGCATCGGTCCGCATGATGATGCTTGCAAGCCAGCCGACGACGCCGCCGATGACGAGCCAAACGATAAATCCTACCATTGGTCCCTCCTTTTACCTGCCCGGCGACCCGGGCCACGCAGAGGGAAATCCGCAAATGGTCAGATTGGTTCCGCAGCGATATTTTACGTTGTCAAGGGAACTTTCGGGATCTCGCTCAAGAAAATTCAGAACTTCTGCTGCCGTTCGTAGAGCAAGCGATAATGCTGGATGCGGGTGACGCGCAGGCCCGGCATGCCCGAACGATCGATGGCACGCTGCCATCCGGCGAATTCCTCGACGGTCAGACCGTAGCGGTCGCACACCTCGTCCACGGTCAGAAGTCCGCCATTGACGGCGGCGACCACCTCGGCCTTGCGCCGCACGACCCAGCGGGTGGTGTTCGGCGGCGGCAGCGAGTCCAGGGTCAGCGGCTCGCCGAGCGGACCGATGACCTTCGCGGGACGGATCTTCTGGTTCTCAATCATCTACCAACCTCATCGGGGCCGGCCGCCCCTGTTACGCAACCGTGAAACGACTTTTACGCAGCGCCTTTGAACATCGACTAAAATGGCACGGTAAACGCGCGCTTCACGCCTCTCCCCACTGGTGCAGCGCGATCGCGACGGCGCGATGGAAAGCCCCATCGACCGGTGCGAGCAACGCTGCGACGGGCAGCGGCATGGAAAGGCGGGTCTGGATCCGCGCGGTGGCGCTCGCGGCCTGCCGGCTCGTCGCCCGCGCCATCAGCACCGCCAGCCCCGTGGGGAGCAGCAACGCGGTGAGTTCGCGGTCGGAACGGGCAAAACTCAAGTCCACCAATGCGTTTCCAGTCGTCTTTCCGGAACCGATTGTAACCCCACAGTACTGAAGGGGCCGTAAAAGGCCTGAGAACGGACATTTAACTCCGGTTTCATGAACCTTGCTGCCGGACTCGGGTGGCATCCGGACCGGACCTGCCCTATTTGCGAGCAATGACCCCGGGTGATTTCCAGCTTGCCGAGCCCCTGAAGGGGCGACGGATCGTCGTCGCCATGTCGGGCGGCGTCGATTCCTCCGTCGTCGCCGCGCTCGCCGCGCGCAGCGGCGCCGAGACGATCGGCATCACGCTCCAGCTCTACGATCATGGCGAGGCGGTGGGCCGCGCCGGGAGCTGCTGCGCCGGCCGCGACATTCGCGATGCGCGCGCGGTGTGCGACACGCTGGGCATCGCGCATTACGTGTTCGACCACGCCAGCAGCTTCCAGACCCAGGTGATCGACGACTTCGCCGACGAATATCTGGCGGGCCGCACCCCCATTCCCTGCGTGAAGTGCAACATGGGGCCGAAGTTCACCGATCTGTTCGCCCTCGCGCGCGACCTGGGTGCAGACTGCCTTGCCACCGGCCATTATGTCCGCCGCGTCGTCGGCGATCATGGGCCGGAACTGCACCGCGCTGCCGATCCGGCGCGCGACCAGAGCTATTTCCTGTTCGCCACCACCGCCGCACAGCTGGATTTCCTGCGGTTCCCGCTGGGCGGCCTGCCCAAGCCCGAGGTCCGCGCGCTGGCCGCGGAACTGGGCCTGGGTATCGCCGGCAAGCCGGACAGCCAGGACATCTGCTTCGTGCCCGACGGCGACTATGCGTCGCTGGTCAAGAAGCTGCGGCCGGAGGCCGCAGCGGGCGGCGACATCGTCGACGAGCGCGGCACCAAGCTGGGCGAGCATCGCGGCCTGATCCACTTCACCGTCGGCCAGCGTCGCGGGCTGGAGATCGGCGGCGCACCGGAGCCCTATTACGTCCTTCGTCTGGAACCCGAGACACGACGCGTCGTGGTCGGCCCGCGCCGGGCGCTGGCGGTGGGCGCGGCAAGGCTGGAAGGGATCAACTGGCTGGCGGGCGACTATGCAGGCCCGATGACCGCCAAGGTGCGCAGCCTCGCCAAGCCGGTGCCGGCGCGACGCGACGGCGACCGGGTCGTGTTCGAGGCGCCCGAATATGGCGTCGCCCCCGGCCAGGCGGCGGTGCTTTATGCCGGAGACCGCGTGCTGGGCGGCGGCTGGATCGCCGAAACCGAACGCGCGGCGGCATTCGCCGCCTGACCGGGCCGGCCGGGCGCTATGCCTGCCGAAATGCGCTGTTGCGAATTTGTCGCAGCTTGACCTGAAACCGGTTTTCGGGTGAACGAACGTGCACAAAACACGTATATGTACCGGGATGGGTCGCAAACCATCGTGTTCCGAGTGAGAGTAGCATGCCCTCGATCCTGGCATCCCCGTTGTGGGTTGCCCAACTTGCCACCGGCGCGAAATCGTTTCGCGACAATCCGATCATCGGATCTCCGCGGCTCAACGCCATGGGCCTGCACAGCGGTCGCGCGGCGCTGGCGCACCGGCTGGCCTGGGCGCGCCGTGCGCGGCTGACCCGCGGGCTCGATCCGGCGGATCGCGCGGCGTTCGATCGCGACGGCTTCGTCGTGGTTCGCGATTTCCTGCCCGCCGACGCCTTCGCCGCCCTGCGCGACGGCGTGACCGCGCAGCGCTTCGCCACGCGCGAGATGCGGCAGGGCAACACGATCACCCGCCGCGTCGCGATCGGGCCGACGTTCCTGCAGGCTGTCCCCGAGGCGAAGGCGCTGATCGAGGATACACGGTTCCGGGCGCTGTGCCGCTATGTCGGCAGCTTCCGCAGCGAGCCGCTCCATTACATCCAGACGATCCTCACCGAATGCGACGTGCCGGATCCGGATCCCCAGACCCGCCTCCACGCCGATACGTTTCACCCGACGCTGAAGGCATGGTTCTTCCTGAACGACGTCGAGGCAGCCGACGGCCCCTTCTCCTATGTGCCCGGCTCGCACCGGCTGACGCCCGCACGGCTAGCCTGGGAACGCGCCCGCAGCGTGACCGCGCAGGGCAGCAGCGATTTCCTCTCGGCGCGCGGATCGCTGCGGATCGACGCGTCCGAACTCGGCGCGCTCGGCCTGCCCCCGGCGAAGCAGTTCCCGGTGCCGGCCAACACCCTGGTCGTCGCCGACACCTGCGGCTTCCACGCCCGGGTCGCAGCCTCGCGGCCCAGCCGGCGGCTCGAGCTCTGGTCGTTCAGCCGCCGCAATCCCTTTGTACCATGGACCGGCGCCGATCTGCTCAGCATGCCGGGCATCGCCGAGCGCCGGATAGAATATATGTGGCAGCTGCGCGACAGGTTGCAGAAATGGATGGGGCAGCCCTGGCAACCGCGCGGCAACAAGTTCGTGTTGGACGATTGACGGAGGGCAATACTCTTGCATCGGTGCTGCGCGAGTGCGAGACGGGTTTGGTGCGGGATCGGCAGCAATGGGATCAAATGCTTGTGCGCATCTGGTCCGGGCGGGGCTGAAATCGCCAGGGGGCACGAATGGAACTAGTTGGCGTACGGGACATCATCGAGCACGGCGCGGAGGTAATCCGCACCGAGGCTGCGGCACTGGCGATGCTTGCGGGGCAGCTTGATGCGGACTTCGCGGCCGCCGTAGACCTGCTGGTCGGCGCGCGTGGGCGGATCATCCTCGCCGGCATGGGCAAGTCGGGCCATATCGCGCGCAAGATCGCCGCCACGCTTTCGGCGACCGGCAGCGCCGCTTATTATCTCCACCCCGGCGAAGCGTCGCACGGCGACCTCGGCGTGATGCGCAGCGGGGACGTGGCGGTGGTTCTTTCCAACTCGGGCGAGACGCCCGAAGTGGTCGCGGTCCTGACCCATGCCCAGCGGCTGGCGGTGCCGGTGATCGCGATGACGGCGGGCGCCGAATCGATGCTGGCGCGCAACGCCGCGATCACGCTGAAGCTGCCGGATTGCGGCGAGGCCTGCCCAGAAGGCATCGCGCCCACCACCTCGACCACGATGATGCTGGCGCTGGGCGACGCGCTGGCGGTGGCGGCGATGCGCCGCCGCGGGGTTTCGCGCAACGATCTCGCCTATTGGCACCCCGGGGGCCGGATCGGCTGGGGGATGCAGACCGTCGCGGCGCTGGTCCGCCGCAACGAGCCGCTGCCGCTGGTCCGCCCCGAGACTTCGGCACGCGACGTGGTGCTGGAGATGACCTCGTGCGGCAAGGGCGTCGCGGGCGTGGTCGACAGCGACGGAAACCTGGTCGGCGTGATCACCGACGGTGACTTGCGCCGCGCGTTCGATCGTATGCTGATTGCGGTTGCCGGGGAGATCATGACGCGCAATCCTGTGACGATCGCGTGCGATGCATCGGTCGACGATGCGGTCGCGCGCATGCAGGAGAACAAGGTCACCGTGCTGTTCGTGATGGAAAAGGCCGGATCGCGCCGGCCCTGGGGGCTGCTGCACATCCACGATCTGCAGCTCGGCGGCTGAGGCCTCGACGATGGAGCAGGCCCGCACGCCCGGCGGCGTGATCGTGATTCCGGCGCGCTATGCCTCGGCGCGCTATCCCGGCAAGCCGCTGGCACCGATTCGCGGCGCGAGCGGCACCAGCCAGCCGCTGATCGCCCGCAGCATCGCCGCCGCCCACGCCGCGCGCGGCGACCTGCCGCTCCATGTCGCGACCGACGACGTCCGCATTGCCGAGGCGGTGCGGGCGCTGGGCGAGACCCCGGTGATGACGCCGGAAAGCTGCGCCAACGGCACCGAGCGGGTGGCGGCGGCGCTGGAGGCGCTGGGAATCGCGCCGGACTATGCAATCAATTTCCAGGGCGACGCGCTGCTAACCCCGCCGGCCTATGTCGCCGCGCTGGCGGAATGGATGGAAACGCATCCCGACTGCGCCGTCGCGACCGTGGCGATGCGCTGTTCGCCCAGTGTCTATACGCATCTGATCGCAGACCAGGCCGCGGGCCGCAGCGGCGGGACGACGGTGGTCACCAACGCCACCGGCCAGGCCCTGTATTTCTCGAAGCGGGTGCTGCCTTTCCTGCCGGAAGGCGCGGAGAAGGGGCCGCTGCCCGTGCAACTGCATCTGGGGCTCTATGCCTATCGCGCGGAGGCGCTGCGCCGCTATCGGGCGCTGCCGCCCTCCCCTGCCGAGCTTTCCGAGGGGCTGGAACAGCTGCGCTTCCTGCACCACGGCATCCCGATCGACGTGCTCACCTTCGATCCGCCGGGCTGGGATCCGATCGAGCTCAACAACCCGACCGACCTCGCTCCCATCGAAGCCACGCTGGCCGCGCGCGACATCGCGTGACGCGCGGCGCTTCCGGTGCGGGGCATCCCGCCTTTCTCCGCATCCCCCCCTTCCCCCGCGCCCGGCCGGGGGCGGTGATCGAAGCTGCACCGGGACGCGCCGCCGGGACGCCCGAAGCCATCCTCGCGCAACTGCGCCGCCTTCGGGTCGGCGGTACCTTCTGGGGTGCACAGCCCGCATTGCCTGCCGCGCGCGACCTGGTGTTCGCCGCCCGCACGCGCAGCCAGCTCCGCACGATGCTGTCGGCCGCACCCGCCGACGCCGAAGCGCGCGGAATCGCCACCCGCGCGGCGCTGCCGGGCCTGCTGGCGGCACCCGATGCCGACCCCTGGTGGCTGGCCGCCCACGGCACGATGCTGTTCGCCGATGCCGAGGATGAGATCGCCCTGGTCGCGGCGATCGCCGGCTGCCGCCTCCGGCTGTTCGGCACCGGGCGCTTCGCCGGGCTGGGCGACGGCAGCGATGCCGCCGCCCTTGCCGCCACCGTCGATGCCGAACTGCTGGCAGGCCGAAGTTATCGCGATCCGTTCACCGACGCTCCCACCACGCTCGATGCGCTTCTGGAGCAGTTCGGCGCCTGGCGGCGGCTGATCGACGGCAATCGCGACGTGACCCGCGTGCTGGGCGTCGCCGGCTGGAAGCGCGAGACGGTGGAAGCGCTGCTGTGGCATGGCGGCGCCGGGCCGAGCTATCGAAGCAGCGGCTCGGCTGCGGGCATCACCTTGCTGTGGCGCTCGCGGGTGCCGCCCGCCATCCTGCAGGCGATCGAACGCGACGGCAGCGCGATCGGCGAGATCGAGGACGGCTTCGTCCGATCGACCGGTCTCGGTGCGAACTGCGTGCCCCCGCTGTCGATCACGGTCGACCGGCGCGGCGTGCACTTCGATCCGCAGCAGCCGAGCGATCTCGAGCATCTGCTCGAGCATGGCGACCTCGGCCCCGAGCTGTGCGCCCGCGCCGATGCCCTTGTCTCTCGGATCGTCACCGCCGGGCTCAGCAAATATGGCCGGGGCGCCGCCGCTATCGCGCGCCCGGCGGGTGCGCGGCGCCACGTGCTCGTCACCGGCCAGGTCGAGGATGATCGCTCGGTCCAGTGCGGCGGCTTTGGCAGGACCAATCTCGACCTGCTCATGGCCGCGCGTGCGGCGGAACCCGACGCCTATCTGATCTACAAGCCGCACCCCGATGTCGAGGCCGGCCACCGCAAGGGCGCGATCGACGATTCGGTGGCACGCCGCCATGCCGACCATATCGAACGCGAGACGCCGATTTCCGCGCTGCTCGACATGGTCGATGCGATCCATGTGCTGACCTCGCTGGCCGGGTTCGAGGCGCTGCTGCGGGGCAAGCAGGTGGTCACCCACGGCGTCCCCTTTTATGCCGGCTGGGGCCTTACCCACGATCTGGGCCCGGTTCCGGCACGGCGCACCGCACGGCGCAGCCTTGCCGAACTCGTCGCCGCAGTGCTCATCGTCTATCCGCGCTACCTGGACCCGGTCACCCGGATCCCTTGTGAAGTCGAACTGCTTGTGGAACGAATGATTGCCGATGAGGCGATGACGCCGAGCATGCTCGAACGATTGCGTATCGCGCAAGGCAAGGTTAGACGCAGTCTAGCCCGCTTGGGGATCGGCCGATGAAACATGTGCGACCGCTACGGCGTTCTTTTCTGTTCCTGCAGGGCCCCCCGGGTCCTTTTTTCTGGCAGCTGAGTCGCGAACTCGCTGCCCGCGGTTGTGCCGTTCACCGAATCAACCTGAATGGCGGCGATCGCTACGACTGGCCGGAAGGTGCCGTCGATTTTCGCGGACGCATGTCGAACTGGCCGATGTTCGTCGATCGATTCATCCGGGAACATGCGATCACCGATCTGGTGCTCTACGGCGATTGCCGGCCGATGCACCTCGCCGCCCACCGGCTGGCCAAGCTCCGCGGCGTGGCCATTCATGTCTATGAAGAAGGCTATATCCGCCCCGACTGGATGACGCTGGAGCCGGACGGCGTGAACGGCCATTCGACGCTGGAGCGCAATCCCGACGTGCTGCGGGCTCGCGCCCGCGCGCTGCCGCCGGTACCCGATCTGCCGCCGATCACCGCCAGCTTCGGCCGCCGCGCGCGCGACTCCTACTGGTACTACCACCGCGTCGTGGTAGGCCGCTTCCGGTTCCCCTTCTATCGGTCGCACCGCAAGGGCGTGATCATCGTCGAGGGGCTGGGCTGGATCCGCAAGTTCGCGCTCAGCCGCCGCCGCGCGGCACAGGCGCAGGCGACGCTCGCCGCCCTTGCCGGCAAGCCGTTCTTCCTGTTCCCGCTGCAGCTGACCGGCGATTATCAGATCCGCGAACATTCGCCGTTCGGTACGATGATGACCGCCGCCGACTATGTGCTGGACAGCTTCGCGCAGTGCGCTCCTGCCGATGCCCACCTGCTGGTGAAGGAGCACCCGCTCGACTGCGGCTTCCACAACTGGCGCAGGTTCGTGCGAAAGCGGGCAAAGGCGCTCGGCATCGCCGACCGGGTCCACCATATCGAAGGCGGTGACCTCAGCCGGCTGGCGCGGGACGCGCAGGGCATGGTGTGCGTCAACAGCACGTCGGGCACACTGGCACTCACCGCCGGCAAGCCGGTCATCGTGCTCGGCGAGGCGATCTATGACGTGCCGGGAATCACCCATCAGGGCCATCTCGATCGCTTCTGGGACGCGCCCCAGGCACCGGATATGGAATTGTACGATGCCTTCCGGCGCGTGTTGCACGAGCATTGCCTGATCCGCGGCGGCCTCGCCAGCCAGTCGGCCACCGAGACACTGATCGAGAACAGCATCGAGCGGCTGCTCGGCGACGGCGCTGAGGACATCGCCCGGATCAGCGAAGCCGCGCTGTTCGTCTAGTTCAGGCGGTCGGCTCCAGCCCCGCATCGTCGAACCAGCCCCGCCGGCGGCCGGCGGCGAACAGGCGATTGACCAGCGGGTTGGACCATCCGCAATTGGTCGCGAAGTCCCGCTGCAGCGTATCGTGGTGAAGCTGGTGCGCGGCGGGCGTCATCAGCAGCCCGCAGCGGCGCATCGCACGGACGATCCAGGGATTAAGGTCGCGGTGGAGCGAGCCGTGGAAATATTGGGCGAAAGCGCCGCCCACGATCAGCGCGACGCCGCCCGCCGCCGCCCAGCCGGGCACCACGCCCGTGAACGCCAAAAGATTGAGGATCAGCGAAAAGGGCAGCGCCGCCAGAATCACCGTGCTGCCGATCAGCCGCCACAGATCCCGGCGGCCGAGCGCATGGGGCCGCGGATGGTGGTTCTTGAAATCATAGACCAGCCGGTCGATCGGCCCGACCTTGGACATGCGCTCGCGCCACAGCGCCTTGTAATGCTCCGACTCGCGCGAGCCGGCGTAAAAATAGAGCGCATCCAGCCCCTTGCCGGCCGGCGTGGGGCGATAGTCCATGTACATATGGACCAGACCCGAGGCGAGATCGGCGGCGTACCAGCCGGCGAGCAGCGCAGGGATCGCCCACAGGCTGGGGTTCAGCAGCGCCGCCAGCAGGTTCGCTGCCAGCGACAGCAGGAACAGTAGCATCAGGATTCGTCGCGCCATCACCAGTCTCGGGCTATGCCGCCCTTTCGGCAGCTTGTCTCGTCCGCCTCCTAGCTGCTGGGCCGTGACGCAGCAACGGCTTGATTTGCCAGGCCGGCGGGCGCAAGCGGAGGACAGCGCCATGACTTGCAGCGAACACCTCCCATCCCGATCGGCAGCGACGGACTGACTGGCTCCCATGCAGCGCGACCTCCTCATCGACATCAGCCGGCTGATCTGGCGCACCTGGACCGGACGCCTGCCGACGGGGATCGACCGGGTTTGCCTCGCCTATGTCGACCAGTTCGCCGATCGCGCCCAGGCGGTGATCCAGCGCGGCAACTTGCGTCAGATCCTCACCCCTGCCCTGTCGGATGCGATCTTCCGGCTGATCCGCGAAGGCGGCCCGAAATTCCGCACCCGCGCCCCGCGGCTGGCGATGCGCGCCGTCGTGGCGCAGCGCGGCGGCCAGTCGGGACACGACCGTCTGTACCTCAATGTCGGCCATACCGGACTCGACGCAGCCGGCCTGGTCACCTGGGCGCAGCGCGCGCGGGTGCGGCCGGTCTATCTTATCCACGACCTGATTCCGCTCACCCACCCCGAATTCTGCCGCGTCGGTGAGGACATCCGTCACCATCGCCGGATGGCGAACGCGCTGGCGAGCGCCACCGGAATCATCGGCAACTCGCAGGCGACCCTCGACGATTTCGCCGCCTTTGCCGCGGCACAAGGCAAGCCCTGCCCGCCGATGCTGCCGGCGCTGCTCGGCGGCCATCCGCTGCCCGTCGACGCACCGCCCATCGCGCTCGACCGGCCCTATTTCGTCACTCTCGGCACGATCGAGGGGCGCAAGAACCATGTCCTGCTGCTCCAGCTGTGGCGCCGGCTGATCGCGCACAATCCCGGCGCCTGCCCCAAGCTGATCATCATCGGCCAGCGCGGCTGGGAAGCGCAAACGGCGCTGGCGATGCTCGACCGGCTGCCGATGCTCGCCGGTCATGTCGAGGTGATCGAGGATTGCGGCGATTCCGATCTGGCCGGGTATCTCCGCGGCGCCCGCGCGCTGCTGATGCCAAGCTTCGCGGAGGGCTATGGCCTGCCGGTGGTGGAAGCATTGGGTGTCGGCACGCCCGTGGTGGCGAGCGACCTGCCGGTCTTCCGCGAACTCGCCGGCGACCTACCGATCTATTGCGACCCGCTGGACGGCGCGACCTGGCTCGCGGCGATCGCCCATCATCTGCAGGAAGGCGCGGTGCGCGCAGAGCAACTGGCGCGGGTGCAGGGCTATGCCATGCCCAGCTGGGAGGCGCATTTCGCCGCCGTAGAGCCGTGGCTCGCGACCCTCTAGCATAAGGAAGGTCCAGGGGGTTCTGTTGCCCGGCCCCCCTGGCGGCCGCTGGAGTCCACTTCTGTTGCCCGGTGTGGCCCAACCGCGCATTTTAGAATAACCTTAGGCCGTTAAGCCGTGAGGTTACGCCGCAATAGCGAGTGCTTCGTTATCGTTGGCACTTGTGTAATGGGCCGTTGCGGTGGTCCCATTCCGAGCGAAGACAGCGCTTTTCAATACACGTCGATCCTGGTTCGGCCCCGTCAGAAACGGTGTCCAGATACACCACCGGTTATGGTGGAGCCGCCGGGTACTGCCCCCGGGTCCGCTGCATCTATTATACGCCATTGTTTATCGCCATAGCCGGGCGAACCCGGCGAAACCCTATATAGGCGGTTTGCGCTTAATGAAAAGGTCAGGTTGCAAGGATTAAGCGCCTTCACACGGCCCCATTCGGTTGGCATGGAGAGTGCATCATGTTGACGCAGCGTTCCCGCTACGCGCTCCGCGCAATGCTTTTCCTTGCCGATCAGCCGATCAGCGGCGCGCCCGTGCCGATGAACCGCATCGCCGCGGAAGCGAATGTTCCGCGCAAGTTCCTCGAACTGATCCTTGCCGATCTGCGCGAGGCGAGCTTCCTTACCTCCACCCGCGGCAAGATGGGCGGCTATCGCCTCGCGCGTCCGGCGCACCTGATCTCGCTGGGCGAGATCATCCGCGTGATCGAAGGGCCGCTGGCACTGGTTCCCTGCGTCAGCCGTACCGCCTACCGGCCCTGCAACGACTGCAAGGACGAGGCTGCCTGCGCGATCCGCCGCGCCATGGCCCGGGTACGCGACGAAACCGCCCGTATCCTGGACGGCACCAGCCTGGCCGATGCCGTCGCCGAGGATCTGGCAGCGGCCTAGGCCGCGCCGTTCCGTTTCTTCAGTTCGTCGCGAATCTCGCGCAGCAGCACCACGTCGGCCGGATCGGCCGCCGGCGGCGCGTCACCGCTCGCCTTGTCGCGTTCGGCGGCGGCGATCACCTTGTTGACGGTGCGCACCAGCAGGAAGACGATGAAGGCCAGGATCAGGAAGTTGATCACCACCGTGATGAACTGGCCGAAGCCGATCAACGGCACCCCCGCCGCCTTCAGCGCGGCATAGTTTGCCGGCGAGCCGGTATAGCCGGCCGGGATCGCACCGAGCCGCAGGAAATAGCCGGAAAAGTCCATCCCGCCGAAGATCCAGCCGACCAGCGGCATGATCATGTCGTCGGTCAACGATTTGGTGATCGTACCGAACGCCGCGCCGATGATCACGCCCACCGCGAGATCGAGCACGTTGCCGCGCGCGATGAACGCCCTGAATTCCTTCAACATTCGCCGTCTCTCCCATTGCGAAGGCATGCAACCATTACCAAGTCCGGCCGCGGCGCCAACCCCGCAGCTACCGATTTCGCTTCCGTCCCCGGGTGTAGGCATCGTATAAGACACCCCGTTGATGGGATTTGGAGGTTGCTTCCCCATGAAGTTTCGTACCGCACTCGCGCCGATCGCAGCCCTGTCGCTCTCGGCCTGCGGACTCAACAGCGTCCCGACCGCCGAGGAAAATGCCAAGGCGAAATGGGCGGACGTGCAGGCGCAGTATCAGCGCCGCGCCGATCTCGTGCCGAATCTCGTCGCGACGGTGAAGGGCTCGGCGGCGTCGGAGGGCAAGATCCTGACCGACGTGATGAACGCGCGCGCCAAGGCGACGTCGGTGCAGGTCAATGCCAACGACCTGACCGATCCGGCCAAGGTCCAGCAGTTCCAGGCGGCGCAGCAGCAGCTGGGCGGCTCGCTCTCGCGCCTGCTCGCCACCACCGAGGCCTATCCGGACCTCAAGAGCCAGGCCAACTTCACCACGCTGATGAGCCAGCTGGAAGGCACCGAAAATCGGATCACCATCTCGATCCGCGATTACAACCAGGCGGTGCAGGACTATAACACCCGCATCCGCACCTTCCCGGACGCGGTGGGCGCCAAGATCTTCTACGGCGCCAAGCCGATGACGCCGTTCCAGGCCAAGGCCGGCGCGGATGTCGCACCGACGGTGAACTTCGGGAACGGCAACTGATCCGTCCCGCCTCCGGAGCGTCGATCATGCGTACGCTGCGTCTCCTGCTGCTGCTCGTCGCCCTGTTGACCGGGGCGACAGGCGCGCTGGCGGATCCGACCTTTCCGAAGCTGACCGGCCGGGTGGTGGACGATGCGCATCTGCTCTCGCCCGAGCAGGTGGCGCAGCTCACCCAGCTTTCTGCGGAGGTGCAGCAGGCGTCGAGCCGGCAGCTGGTGGTCGCGACGATCCCCGATCTGCAGGGGTACGACATTGCCGATTACGGCTATCAGCTCGGCCGGGCATGGCAGATCGGCCAGAAGGACGCGAATAACGGCATCCTGCTGATCGTCGCGCCCAATGAGCGCAAGGTCCGGATCGAGGTGGGCTATGGCCTCGAACCGATCATGACCGACGCGCTGTCGAACCAGATCATCAGCCAGGTCATCGTGCCGAAGTTCAAGGCGGGCGACATGGCGGGCGGCATCGTCGCCGGCGCGCAGGCCGTTGCCGAGCAGATGAAGCAGCCGCTCGAGGCGGCCGAGCAGAAGGCCAAGGCGGCGCAGGACGCGGCGACCAAATCCTCCGCGCGCAAGCGGCAGGGCGGCGGGCTGCCGATCGGACTGCTGTTCTGGTTTATCATTCTGGTCGTCATTCTGGTGCCGATGCTCGCGCGCTTCGGCGGGCGG